>NZ_JBNCLV010000031.1:0-241 GCF_049844855.1 Tsukamurella sp. DT100 | reverse complement strand
GCACCGGAGCGGTGCTCGATCAGATCACCGTCGCCACCACCGCCGACGGCTACCAGCAACTGCTCGACTTCGCCGACCACCACTCACAACTGCGGGCCTGGGCGATCGAAGGCACCGCCGGGCACGGCGCCGGCCTGACCCGCGCACTCGCGGTGCGCGAGGAGCTGGTGGTCGAGCTCGACCGCCCCGAACGAGTGCAACGACGGCACGGCGCGAAGTCCGACCCACTCGATGCGATCCG
>NZ_JBNCLV010000030.1:0-519 GCF_049844855.1 Tsukamurella sp. DT100 | reverse complement strand
GCCGTCAAGGTCCTCAAGGCCGAGTTCTCCGAGGACCAGGAGTTCCTGGCCCGCTTCCGCAACGAGGCCCGCACCACCGCCGCACTCAACCACCCCGGCATCGCCGGCGTCTACGACTACGGCGAGACCGCCGACCAGGCCGGCGGAGCACCCCTGGCCTACCTGGTCATGGAGCTGGTCAACGGCGAGCCCCTCAACGCCGTCCTCAGCCGCCTCGGGCACCTGAGCCAGGCGCAGGCCCTGGACCTGCTCGAGCAGACCGGCCGCGCCCTCCAGGTCGCGCACACCGCCGGCCTGGTGCACCGCGACGTCAAACCCGGCAACATCCTCATCACCCCCACCGGGCAGGTGAAGATCACCGACTTCGGCATCGCCAAGGCCGTCGACGCCGCACCCGTCACCAAGACCGGCATGGTCATGGGCACCGCCCAGTACATCTCCCCCGAGCAGGCCTCCGGCGAGGACGCCACCGCCGCCTCCGACGTCTACTCCCTCGGCGTCGTCGGCTACGAATGCCTC
>NZ_JBNCLV010000029.1:0-629 GCF_049844855.1 Tsukamurella sp. DT100 | reverse complement strand
GCCGCGTTTGGCGTGTTCTTTGAGAACTCAACAGTGTGTCGATGAAATTGTCAGTGCCAAAATTTTTTGGCACGCATGGACAATCAAATTATTTGGTTGTTTGTGTTGTGGCTTTTCTCGTTTATTTCTTTGCGAGATGTATTTCTGGAATCATTGATTTTTGTCAGTGGTTTCGTTTTTTGTTCAGGATTTCCTGATTATGCTGAAACTTCGGTTTCTAGTGTTTTTTATGGAGAGTTTGATCCTGGCTCAGGACGAACGCTGGCGGCGTGCTTAACACATGCAAGTCGAACGGTAAGGCCCTTCGGGGTACACGAGTGGCGAACGGGTGAGTAACACGTGGGTGACCTGCCCTGTACTTCGGGATAAGCCTGGGAAACTGGGTCTAATACCGGATATGACCTTCCCCTGCATGGGGGTTGGTGGAAAGCTTTTGCGGTACAGGATGGGCCCGCGGCCTATCAGCTTGTTGGTGGGGTAATGGCCTACCAAGGCGACGACGGGTAGCCGGCCTGAGAGGGCGACCGGCCACACTGGGACTGAGACACGGCCCAGACTCCTACGGGAGGCAGCAGTGGGGAATATTGCACAATGGGCGGAAGCCTGATGCAGCGACGCCGCGTGAGGGA
>NZ_JBNCLV010000028.1:0-780 GCF_049844855.1 Tsukamurella sp. DT100 | reverse complement strand
GAGATCCTCGACTCCCGTGGTAACCCCACGGTGGAGGTGGAGATCGTGCTGGCCGATGGCAGCTTCGCCCGCGCGGCGGTGCCCTCGGGTGCGTCGACCGGTGAGCACGAGGCCGTGGAGCTGCGGGACGGTGGCGAGCGGTATGGCGGCAAGGGCGTCACGAAGGCCGTCGAGGGTGTGCTGGATGTCATCGCGCCCGAGGTGATCGGCATCCCCGCCGATGAGCAGCGGATCATCGATCAGACCCTGCTGGATCTGGACGGCACCCCGGACAAGAGCCGCCTGGGTGCGAACGCCTTGCTGGGTGTGTCGCTGGCGGCGTCGAAGGCCGCGGCGGAGTCTGCGGCGCTGCCGCTGTTCCGGTATCTGGGTGGCCCGAACGCGCACATCCTGCCGGTGCCGATGATGAACATTCTCAACGGCGGCGCGCACGCCGATAGCGGTGTGGATGTGCAGGAGTTCATGGTCGCGCCGATCGGTGCGGAGACGTTCAAGGAGTCGCTGCGCTGGGGTACCGAGGTGTACCACTCGCTGAAGTCGGTGCTCAAGAGCAAGGGGCTGAACACCGGCCTCGGCGACGAGGGTGGTTTCGCCCCGTCGGTCGCGGGCACCCGGGAGGCGTTGGAGCTGATCTCGGAGGCCGTCGCGAAGACGGGCCTCACGCTCGGCTCCGATGTGGCGTTGGCGCTGGATGTGGCGGCGACGGAGTTCTACAGCCCGGAGGGTTACAAGTTCGAGGGCAAGGTGCTCAGTGCCGCTGAGATGGGTGAGTTCTACGCC
>NZ_JBNCLV010000027.1:0-920 GCF_049844855.1 Tsukamurella sp. DT100 | reverse complement strand
TCGCGGCGGGTGGAGATGTTCCAGCCGACGATCCGCTGCGAGAAGCAGGTCCACGACGAACGCGACGTAGGTGAAGCTCGTGTGGGTGCGCACATACGTGAAGTCCGAGACCCACACCCGGTCCGGTGCCGGCGCGGTGAAATCGCGGTTGAGCAGGTCGGCGGCACGAGAGGCTCGCGAGTCCGGGATCGTCGTCCGAGGCGCTTTCCCGCGGACGACGCCGGACAGGCCAAGAGAGCGCATGGCGCGATCTACTGCGCCGAATCCGGCGCCGGGCAGCCGCCTGCGGGCAGCGGCGAGCATCTTCCTTCGCCCATATAGTCCCTCTGGCGCAAGCTGTTTGGTCCCATCTGGTGCGGTGGTGAACGCCAGTTGCCGGATGGTGTTCTCCACGATCGCATCCGAGACGACCCGCTCGGAAATCTTCTGGCTGCTTGCGCACCAGGCTCGTAGTGTTCTCGCCGCGACCTTCAGCCCCGATGCTTGCAGGGCCTGGTGGATCGACTCGACGGCGTGACCAGAGGCTAGCATCTGGTCGATGAACGCCACGATCAGCGGTTTCGGGGGTCGAGTTCCCCCGCGAAGAAAATCGCCGCAGATTTCAGCACGTCGTTGACCTCCCGCAGCCGGCGGTTCTCCGCCCGCAACCTGCGCATCTCCTCGCGTTCGGCGGTCGAGACGCCGACGGCGCGGCCGGCATCGATTTCGTGCTGGGAAACCCACCGGCGAACCGACTCGGGCGAGACCCCCAACGATTCGGCGACCTGCACCCGCACCGCGGTCGCCGAGGAGTACTCACTGCGATGCTCAGTCACTAGACGCACAGCCCGGCTCCGAAGTTCTGGGTCAACCTTGCGTGGCCATAGGAGCCATCCTCTCAATCACTCACATAGGAGCGGCAGAGAAGTCGGCACGGTTCA
>NZ_JBNCLV010000026.1:0-1270 GCF_049844855.1 Tsukamurella sp. DT100 | reverse complement strand
GGGACTGCTGCACCGATAGGTGACATCTGATCTGGCTTGCCCGAGGGGTGGGCCTGGAAGGATGGCCATCGTGCCTAAGCCCTATCCGCAGGAGTTCCGTGACGATGTGGTCCGGGTTGCCCGGGACCGTGAACCTGGGGTGACACTCGCGCAGGTCGCGAAGGACTTCGGGATCCACGAGATGACCTTGACGAAGTGGCTGCGCCGCGCCGACATCGACGACGGCACCAAGCCCGGCATGACGAGCGGGCAGTCCGCTGAGCTGCGGGAAGCCAACAAGCGAATCCGGTTGTTGGAGCAGGAGAATGAAGTCCTGCGCCGGGCCGCGGCGTATCTGTCGCAGGCGAACCTGCCGGGAAAATGATGTACCCGCTCGTGCAGGAGCTCGCCGCCGACGGGATCCCCGTCACGGTGACGTGCCGGGTTCTCAAGCTCGCCAGACAGCCCTACTACCGCTGGCTCAAGGACGCGGTCACCACCGCCGATCGGGTCGCGGCGGACCGGGCGAACGCCCTGTTCGACGCGCACCGTGATGATCCAGAGTTCGGGTACCGGCTCCTCGCCGATGAAGCCGAAGCTGCAGGTCAACCGATGAGCCCGAGGACGGCGTGGCGGATCTGCTGCGCTAACGGCTGGTGGTCGAGCTTCGGCAAGAAACGTGCACGCAACGGTAAGAAGCCCGGTCCGCCGGTGCACGACGACCTGGTCGAACGGGACTTCACCGCTGAGTCCCCGAACGAGTTGTGGTTGACGGATATCACTGAGCACTGGACCGACGAGGGCAAGCTCTACCTCTGCGCGATCAAAGACGCTTGCTCGGGGCGGATCGTCGGCTACAGCATCGACTCCCGCATGCAATCGCGGCTCGCGGTGGCTGCGCTCAACAATGCGGTCGCCCGCCGAGACGATGACGTCTCGGGTTGTATTGTCCACTCCGACAGGGGCTCTCAGTTCCGATCGCGCAAGTTCGTGTCCGCTCTCAACCGGCACGGCCTGGTCGGATCCATGGGTCGCGTCGGCGCCGCCGGTGACAACGCAGCGATGGAATCGTTCTTCGCGCTCCTGCAACGCAACGTCCTCGACCGGCAACGGTGGAGCACTCGCGAGCAGCTACGGATCGCGATCATCACCTGGATCGAGCGGACCTATCACCGCCGACGCCGGCAAGCACGCCTCGGCCGGTTGACCCCGATCGAATACGAGACCATCATCAACACAGCCGCCTCGGCGGCATAACACCGCAACTGTCACCTATCGGTGCAGCAGTCCC
>NZ_JBNCLV010000025.1:0-3067 GCF_049844855.1 Tsukamurella sp. DT100 | reverse complement strand
TCTCACTATGACAGCTTGAAGAGGCCCCGGCTCGACGGCTAGACCTGGCCCCGTTTGCGACTCGCCGGTGGTGTTGCGACGGTTTGATCTGGCCCCACCTGATGGTTGCTCGTGAACATCGTTTCCGAGCCGAAGCAGGTGGTGGCCAATGATGGGATCGAAGGTGGAGCTGTTCGCGCAGATCCGGCGGGACGCCCGGGTCGAGGGCATGAGTATCCGGGCGTTGGCTCGCAAGCATGGCGTGCACCGGAGGACGGTGCGGCAGGCGTTGTCATCGGCGGAGCCGCCGCCGCGGAAGACGCCGGAGCGGTCGTCGCCGCGGTTGGACCGGTTCAAGGCGGCGATTGATGAGATGTTGCGGTCGGATCTGGATGCTCCGCGTAAGCAGCGGCACACCGCGACGCGGATCCGGGAACGCCTGGCGATCGAGCACGATGCGGTCGAGTTGTCGTATTCGACGGTGCGGGACTACGTGCGGGTCCGGCGGGCGCAGATCGAGGTGGAGGCCGGCCGCCGCCGGGAGGTGTTCATCGCCCAGGACCACGCATCCGGGGCGGAGGCGGAGGTCGACTTCGGCGAGGTCTGGGTGATCCTGGGCGGGGTGAAGACCAAGTGCCACATGTTCGTCTACCGGCTCTCGCACTCGGGCAAGGCCATTCACCGGGTCTATCCGACCGGCGGGCAGGAAGCGTTCCTCGAAGGGCACGTCGAGGCGTTCCGCGAGCTCGGCGGGGTCCCGACCCGGCATATCCGCTACGACAATCTCACCTCGGCGGTGGTCGCGGTCCTGCAGGGCGGAGACCGGCGGCGACAGGAGAACCCGCGGTGGACGTTGTTTCACTCGCACTACGGATTCGATCCGTTCTACTGCCAGCCCGGCATCGCCGGGGCGCACGAGAAGGGCGGCGTTGAAGGCGAGGTCGGATGGTTCCGCCGCAACCGGCTGACCCCAATGCCGCAGGTCGAGTCCCTCGATGAGCTCAACGAGCAGATCAAAGCCTGGGAGGACCGCGACGAGGGCCGCCGGATCGACGGACGACTGCGCACCATCGGCCAGGACTACGAGCACGACCGAGCAGCGCTCGCGCCGCTGCCGGTGGAGGATTTCGACCCGGGCCTGATCCTCACACCACGGGTCGATCGGTCGGCGATGATCACCGTTCGGATGGTGAAGTATTCGGTGCCGGCGCACCTGATCGGCCGCCGAGTCCGCGTCTCACTACAAGCCTCCCAGCTGCTGGTCTACGACGGCCGGACCCTGGTCGCGCGGCATCCACGGGTCGCCGGCCGCGGCACCGCGAAGATCGACCTCGACCACTACCTCGAGGTGCTCAAGTTCAAACCCGGTGCCCTGCCGGGATCAACGGCGTTGGCGCAGGCCCGCGCTGCCGGGGTGTTCACCGCCAGCCATGATGCGTTCTGGGCCGCCGCCCGACGAGTCAACGGCGACACCGACGGCACCAGCGAGCTGATCGACGTCCTGCTGCTGCACCGCAGCCTGCCCGCCGCGGCGGTGATCGCCGGCATCGATGCTGCATTGCGGGTCGGGGCGGTGAGCGCCGAGGTCGTCGCCGTTGAGGCTCGCCGCGCCGAAGCCCGCCTGCTCGCGCACGCCTCGGTCGCTGCCGACCAGACAGGTGGGGCCAACGCTGGCCGTCATCTCGATCGCCATGCCGAACGACGCGAGCAACGAGTTGTCAGCCTCACCCAACGACGGCTCGCAGACCCCGCGGCGGTGATCGCCGGCCTGCCACCCGACCGGCGACCGCTGCCCAGCGTTACGGCCTACGACCGCCTGCTCCCGCAGCACCGGCGACGCACTGCCTCCGACGCGCTACCTGCGTCGCTGGACCCACCACCGATTGAGTCGCTGGACCCACCACCGATTGAAAGGCCCACCCGGCTATGACCGCAACCGCCAATAAGAACCAGACGAATGCGCTGGCCCCGTCGTTGCGCCGCCGGGGCGGCCTCACCGAAGAAGCCGCCCTCGCCGCCGTTGACCAGGCCTGCCGGCGCCTACGCCTGCCGACAGTGCGGTCGATGATCGACCAGCACCTCACCGCCGCCGCCAAGCAGCAATTGTCCTACCAGGGGTTCCTCGCCGAACTCCTGCTCGCCGAAGTCGACGACCGGGACCGCCGCTCCACTGTTCGCCGCGTCAAAGCCGCGGGGTTCCCGCGGGAGAAGTGGCTGGCGGACTTCGACTTCGACGCCAACCCCGACATCGAACCCGCCACCATCCACCAGCTCG
Organism: Tsukamurella sp. DT100; assembly: GCF_049844855.1. Taxonomy (NCBI): domain Bacteria; kingdom Bacillati; phylum Actinomycetota; class Actinomycetes; order Mycobacteriales; family Tsukamurellaceae; genus Tsukamurella; species Tsukamurella sp. DT100. The sequence goes on along the minus strand of NZ_JBNCLV010000025.1, from coordinate 813 downwards.
CCACCGGCGACTGGATCCGCCACGGACTGCCGCTCTGCCTCATCGGCGACTCCGGAACCGGCAAATCCCATCTGCTGATCGGATTGGGAACCGCTGCCGCCGAGCAAGGCTTTAGAGTCCGCTACACCCTCGCCACCAAACTAGTGAACGAGCTGGTCGAGGCCGCTGACGAGAAGCAGCTCGCGAAGACCATCAACCGCTACGGCCGCGTTGACCTGCTCATCATCGACGAGCTCGGCTACATGGAACTCGATCGCCGCGGCGCCGAACTGCTCTTCCAAGTCCTCACCGAACGCGAAGAGAAGAACAGCGTCGCGATCGCTTCCAACCAGTCCTTCTCCGGCTGGACAGACACCTTCACCGACCCACGACTCTGCGCCGCGATCGTCGACCGGCTCACCTACCGCGGCACCATCATCGAAACCGGCACTCACAGCTACCGCCTGGCTCACACCGAAGCAGCAGCTACCGCGGGCTAAGCGCGGCGTTCGTCCTTGACTACCGACAGATGCCGGCGCAAGGCCCGGTTCTGGTGAGTGACATAAACCACGGTCCACCGGGTCGTCAGGTTCGGCAGTGGCTCCCCGTCTTTAATCTTCACCCGGACCGATACCTGATCACCGAGCTGATCATCACGCGCGATCACGAACTCGGCATACGCACGCACCGACTCGCGATCCCAACCAGTCGGCGCAACCACACTGCGCACCCGCGGCCGCCCATCCACACCGCGGACTCTAGCGGCTCAGGGCCCCACTCAGGTGGGGCCGAATGAAACCGCCCTACCGGGGCCAGATCAACTTGACATAGCCA
>NZ_JBNCLV010000024.1:2184-4998 GCF_049844855.1 Tsukamurella sp. DT100 | reverse complement strand
GACGGCCTTCGGGTTGTAAACCTCTTTCAGTAGGGACGAAGCGCAAGTGACGGTACCTACAGAAGAAGCACCGGCCAACTACGTGCCAGCAGCCGCGGTAATACGTAGGGTGCGAGCGTTGTCCGGATTTACTGGGCGTAAAGAGCTCGTAGGCGGTTTGTCACGTCGTCTGTGAAAACCCGAGGCTTAACCTCGGGCCTGCAGGCGATACGGGCAGACTTGAGTACTGTAGGGGAGACTGGAATTCCTGGTGTAGCGGTGGAATGCGCAGATATCAGGAGGAACACCGGTGGCGAAGGCGGGTCTCTGGGCAGTAACTGACGCTGAGGAGCGAAAGCGTGGGTAGCGAACAGGATTAGATACCCTGGTAGTCCACGCCGTAAACGGTGGGTACTAGGTGTGGGTTTCCTTCCACGGGATCCGTGCCGTAGCTAACGCATTAAGTACCCCGCCTGGGGAGTACGGCCGCAAGGCTAAAACTCAAAGGAATTGACGGGGGCCCGCACAAGCGGCGGAGCATGTGGATTAATTCGATGCAACGCGAAGAACCTTACCTGGGTTTGACATATAGAGGATCGCCGGAGAGATTCGGTTTGCCTTGTGCCTTCTATACAGGTGGTGCATGGCTGTCGTCAGCTCGTGTCGTGAGATGTTGGGTTAAGTCCCGCAACGAGCGCAACCCTTGTCTCATGTTGCCAGCACGTAATGGTGGGGACTCGTGAGAGACTGCCGGGGTCAACTCGGAGGAAGGTGGGGATGACGTCAAGTCATCATGCCCCTTATGTCCAGGGCTTCACACATGCTACAATGGCGCGTACAGAGGGCTGCGATACCGCGAGGTGGAGCGAATCCCTTAAAGCGCGTCTCAGTTCGGATTGGGGTCTGCAACTCGACCCCATGAAGTCGGAGTCGCTAGTAATCGCAGATCAGCAACGCTGCGGTGAATACGTTCCCGGGCCTTGTACACACCGCCCGTCACGTCATGAAAGTCGGTAACACCCGAAGCCGGTGGCCTAACCCCTTGTGGGAGGGAGCTGTCGAAGGTGGGATTGGCGATTGGGACGAAGTCGTAACAAGGTAGCCGTACCGGAAGGTGCGGCTGGATCACCTCCTTTCTAAGGAGCAATAGTACCGTTGATCAGCTCGAATGTGGCTGATGCGGTTGCTCATATTATTGGGTGGAACACTGACACGGTAATTCTTATCGCCCTGGTGGCCGGCTTGTCCGGTTGAGGGGGTTTCGTCGGCACACTGTTGGGTGTCTGAGAGGACACGTCCTTTCTGTTGCTGCTGCGCGTCAGCGCTCACGTACCACGCTCCTTCGGGGTGTGGGTGGGTGGCGGTGTGGTGGTGTGTGTTGTTTGAGAATTGTATAGTGGACGCGAGCATCAACATGACGCCGCACTGTTTGGTGTGGTTGTTGTGTTATGTTTCTGTAATTTTACATGTTTCTGTGTAAGCATTTTGTTGTGTTTTATTTGGCGCTTCGTCATGGAGCATATGCTGATGCGAGAGTGTTTGTGTCTTGTGTTTGGTGTGTGTTTTGTGTGTTGTAAGTGTCTAAGGGCGCACGGTGGATGCCTTGGCGCAAGGAGCCGATGAAGGACGTGGGAGGCTGCGATATGCCTCGGGGAGCTGTCAACCGAGCTGTGATCCGAGGATTTCCGAATGGGGAAACCCAGCACCAGTCATGTGGTGTTACCCGCCGTTGAATATATAGACGGTGTGGAGGGAACGAGGGGAAGTGAAACATCTCAGTACCCTCAGGAAGAGAAAACAATAGTGATTCCGTGAGTAGTGGCGAGCGAAAGCGGATGAGGCTAAACCATGCACATGTGATACCGGGTAGGGGTTGTGTGTGTGGTGTTGTGGGGTTCATCTTTCCAGCTCTACCTGGCTGGACAGCAGTAAGAAAGTGTCATGTTAGGTGAAGTGGCCTGGAATGGTCCGCCGGAGAGGGTGAGAGTCCCGTAACTGAAAACGTGGTGCCTGTTGTGATGGATACCCGAGTAGCAGCGAGCCCGTGGAATTTGCTGTGAATCTGCCGGGACCACCCGGTAAGCCTGAATACTACCTTGCGACCGATAGCGGACAAGTACCGTGAGGGAAAGGTGAAAAGTACCCCGGGAGGGGAGTGAAATAGTACCTGAAACCGTGTGCTTACAATCCGTCAGAGCCCTCATCGTGGGGTGATGGCGTGCCTTTTGAAGAATGAGCCTGCGAGTCAGTGCTCGGTGGCGAGGTTAACCCGTCTGGGGGTAGCCGTAGCGAAAGCGAGTCCGAATAGGGCGTTTGAGTCGCCGGGTCTGGACCCGAAGCGGAGTGATCTACCCATGGCCAGGGTGAAGCAGCAGTAAGATGTTGTGGAGGCCCGAACCCACTTAGGTTGAAAACTGAGGGGATGAGCTGTGGGTAGGGGTGAAAGGCCAATCAAACTCCGTGATAGCTGGTTCTCCCCGAAATGCATTTAGGTGCAGCGTCACGTGTTTCTTGCCGGAGGTAGAGCTACTGGATGGCCGATGGGCCCTCACAGGTTACTGACGTCAGCCAAACTCCGAATGCCGGTAAGTGAGAACGTGGCAGTGAGACTGCGGGGGATAAGCTTCGTAGTCGAGAGGGAAACAGCCCAGATCGCCGGCTAAGGCCCCTAAGCGTGTACTAAGTGGAAAAGGATGTCCGGTCGCGAAGACAACCAGGAGGTTGGCTTAGAAGCAGCCACCCTTGAAAGAGTGCGTAATAGCTCACTGGTCTAGTGGCTGGGCGCCGACAATGTAGCGGGGCTCAAGTACACCGCCGAAGCCGCGGCACTCACAC
>NZ_JBNCLV010000024.1:0-2086 GCF_049844855.1 Tsukamurella sp. DT100 | reverse complement strand
TTGTGTGGGTGGGTAGGGGAGCGTCGTGCAGCCGTAGAAGCAGCAGGGTGACCTAGTTGTGGAGGCTGTGCGAGTGAGAATGCAGGCATGAGTAGCGAATGACACGTGAGAAACGTGTCCTCCGGATGACCAAGGGTTCCTGGGCTAGGTTAATCCTCCCAGGGTGAGTCGGGACCTAAGGCGAGGCCGACAGGCGTAGTCGATGGACAACGGGTTGATATTCCCGTACCCGTGTCAGATCGCCCCTGATGAATCAGTTGTACTAACCGTCCTGAAGCCGCGAGATCACCTTCGGGTGACGAGCTGGTGGATGCACGGGACCTCGGCTGGTAGTAGTCAAGCGATGGGGTGACGCAGGAAGGTAGTGGGGCCAGTCAGTGGTTGTACTGGTGTAAGCCTGTAGGGCGAGATCTAGGCAAATCCGGATCTCATACAAGCCTGAGAGGTGATGCGTAGCCGTTGCGGTGAATTCCATGATCCTATGCTGCCGAGAAAAGCCTCTAGCGAGATCTGATGTGGCCCGTACCCCAAACCAACACAGGTGGTCAGGTAGAGAATACCAAGGAGATCGAGAGAACTGTGGTTAAGGAACTCGGCAAAATGCCCCCGTAACTTCGGGAGAAGGGGGACCTCGCATGGTGACCGGATTTACTCCGTGAGCTGTGTGGGGTCGCAGAGACCAGAGAGAAGCGACTGTTTACTAAAAACACAGGTCCATGCGAAGTCGTAAGACGATGTATATGGACTGACGCCTGCCCGGTGCTGGAAGGTTAAGAGGACCGGTTAGCCGTAAGGCGAAGCTGAGAATTTAAGCCCCAGTAAACGGCGGTGGTAACTATAACCATCCTAAGGTAGCGAAATTCCTTGTCGGGTAAGTTCCGACCTGCACGAATGGCGTAACGACTTCTCTGCTGTCTCAACCACAGACTCGGCGAAATTGCAGTACGAGTAAAGATGCTCGTTACGCGCGGCAGGACGAAAAGACCCCGGGACCTTCACTATAGCTTGGTATTGGTGTTCGGTTCGGTTTGTGTAGGATAGGTGGGAGACTGTGAAGCGGGCACGCCAGTGTTCGTGGAGTCGTTGTTGAAATACCACTCTGATCGTATTGGATACCTCAACCTCGGACCATGATCTGGTTCAGGGACAGTGCCTGGTGGGTAGTTTAACTGGGGCGGTTGCCTCCCAAAATGTAACGGAGGCGCCCAAAGGTTCCCTCAGCCTGGTTGGCAATCAGGTGTTGAGTGCAAGTGCACAAGGGAGCTTGACTGTGAGACTGACAGGTCGAGCAGGGACGAAAGTCGGGACTAGTGATCCGGCACCGGCAAGTGGAAGCGGTGTCGCTCAACGGATAAAAGGTACCCCGGGGATAACAGGCTGATCTTCCCCAAGAGTCCATATCGACGGGATGGTTTGGCACCTCGATGTCGGCTCGTCGCATCCTGGGGCTGGAGTAGGTCCCAAGGGTTGGGCTGTTCGCCCATTAAAGCGGCACGCGAGCTGGGTTTAGAACGTCGTGAGACAGTTCGGTCTCTATCCGCCGCGCGCGTTAGAAACTTGAGGAAGGCTGTCCCTAGTACGAGAGGACCGGGACGGACGAACCTCTGGTGTGCCAGTTGTTCCACCAGGAGCACGGCTGGTTGGCTACGTTCGGAAGGGATAACCGCTGAAAGCATCTAAGCGGGAAGCCTGTTCCAAGATTAGGTTTCTCACCACCTTGAGTGGGTAAGACCCCCTACAGACTATGGGGTTGATAGGCCAGAACTGGAAGCGCAGTAATGCGTGCAGGTGACTGGTACTAATCGGTCGAGGACTTACCACACACATAACATTCGCCAAAACGAGCACAAGCTCACAGGTGAAAGCGTGTAACAATAACAGAAACCAGCTGAGGCTGCTTCGCGTCCACTATGCAATGTCTGAGACAGCACACATGTGTTGTTTCGCAGTGTTACGGCGGCCATAGCGGAGGGGAAACGCCCGGCTCCATTCCGAACCCGGAAGCTAAGCCCTCCAGCGCCGATGGTACTGCACTCGCGAGGGTGTGGGAGAGTAGGACACCGCCGGACTAAAATTAGATACAGGA
>NZ_JBNCLV010000023.1:0-10241 GCF_049844855.1 Tsukamurella sp. DT100 | reverse complement strand
CAAGCGCTACATCGCCCGCGACCTCTACCGCCTACTTGAGCACCCGTGGACTACTTGACACCCATAGGAGCGTCGTCCGGCGCACCCCACCGATCCGGGTTCAGCCGGATCTCGATACCGTCCGCGGACACTTCCACCCCGCCGGCGGCGGGCCGGGTGCGCACCTGCTCTCCCGACTCCGCGTCCACGAAGACGAGGGGCGCACCGTCGGGCTGCAGGTGCGCGTCGCCGAACTGGATCAGCGCGAGGAAGACCGGCAGCAGATCCTGCCCCGCCGGGGTGAGCCGGTACTCGGCGCGGGCACGCGCCCCCGGCTCGCGGTACTCGGTCGCCACGATGAGGCCCGCGGCGGCGAGCTGCTTGAGCGCGCGCGAGACCGCGGGCGCGGAGGTCTCCGTCCGGGTCACGAGATCGTCGAACCGCGTCGTGCCGTAGAGCAGTTCGCGGACGACGAGGAAGACCGTCTTCGTGCTGAGCAGGTCCAGCGTGCGCGCAGCCGAGCAACCGTCGCCGATCGCCCACCTACCCCGGTCCCGCAGCCGCTCCTCGAACTCCATGCCCCGATCATAACTAACGCTTGCGTTAGTCAGGCGGCGATGCTTGAATCAAGCTGACTAACGTAGTCATTACTCAGAAGGAGTCGCCATGGTCGCCATCAAGGACGCCGTCGTCGTGGTCACAGGAGGCCGACGGGGCCTCGGGGCCGCACTGGTCGACGGTGCGCTGGCCCGCGGGGCGCGGAAGGTCTATGCGACCGGCCGCGGGCCGTTCACCGATCCCCGCCCCGAGGTCGTTCCGGTCGAGCTCGAGGTCCGTTCGGCCGAGTCCGCCGAGGCGCTCGCACGCCTCGCGTCCGACGCCGAGATCGTCTTCAACAACGCGGGGATCATGACGCCCACCCCGCTCGTCACCGGGGATCCGCGCGACATCGAGGCGATGTTCGACGTGAACGCCTTCGGGTTGCTGCGCGTGGCGCGGGCGTTCGCGCCCGTCCTCGCGACGAACGGAGGAGGCGCCCTCGTCGACATGCACTCGGTGCTGTCGTGGCTCGCCGGCTCCGGCGGGTACGGCGCCTCCAAGGCCGCCGCGTGGTCGATCACCAACTCCCTGCGGGCCGAGCTGGCCGCCCAGAACACCCAGGTCGTCGGCGTGCACGCAGGCTTCATCGACACCGACATGGTGTCCGCGATCCCCCTGCCCAAGGCGACGCCCGCCGCGATCGCCGCGGCGATCCTCGACGGTGTCGAGGCCGGCGACGTCGAGGTCCTCGCCGACGAGATCACCGCCGCGACGAAGGCGGCGCTGTCGGGCCCCGTCGAGGCCCTCGCCTTCCCCACGCCCGCCTGACCCCACACCGCATCGAGACCGAGGAACCGTCATGCCGCTCTGGAACATCCACCACACCGCCGCCGTCTTCACCCCCTCCGAGAAGGAGGCCCTGGCCGCCGCGATCGCCGATCAGTACGCGGCCATCGGCCTGCCCCGCTTCTACGTCGTCGTCCTGTTCCACGAGGTCGCGCCGGAGAACTTCTTCATCGGCGGCGTCAGCGCGCCGACCGCGGTGCGCATCGCCATCGACCACATCGCCCGGCACGCATCCGATTCGGCGAGCCGCACCCGGATCGCCGAGTGGGTCCGCGCGATGGTCGCCCCCTCGCTCGCGCGACACCCGGACCTGCAGTGGGAGTTCCACGTCGACGACACGAGCGAGGAGATGTGGATGATCAACGGCCTCGTGCCGCCACCCGCGCAGTCGGACGTGGAGCGGGGCTGGGCCGCGGCGAACCGGAGCTCCGCGTACTGACCCGATTGCGGTCACCGCGAGCACAACCGGTGACAGGTACCGCCGGCCGCGGATAGCTTCCGGTCGGTGAGTACCGCCACCGTCGACGACGCGCCCTCCCCGTCCGCCCCCGACCGCTCGCAGTTGCGGCGGGTGATCGCGGCGTCGCTGCTGGGCACCACGGTGGAGTGGTACGACTTCTTCCTCTACTCGACCGCCGCGTCGCTGGTGTTCAACAAGCTCTTCTTCCCCGACGCGAGCTCCTTCGTCGGCACCATGCTCAGCTTCGTGACCTTCGCCGTCGGCTTCGTCATGCGCCCCGTCGGCGGCCTCGTCTTCGGGCACATCGGCGACCGCATCGGCCGCCGGCAGACGCTCGCGCTGACGATGCTGCTGATGGGCGTCGCGACGGCTCTCTCATGGGCGCGCTGCCCACCGCCGGCCAGGTGGGCATCCTGGCGCCGATCCTGTTGCTGCTCCTGCGGATCGTGCAGGGCTTCGCCCTGGGCGGCGAGTGGGCGGGCGCGGTGCTGCTCGCCGTCGAGCACGCGCCAGAGGGTCGCAAGGGCCGCTTCGGCGCCGTCCCGCAGGTCGGCCTCGCGCTGGGCCTCGGGCTCGGAACGGCCGTCTTCGCCCTGCTGCAAACGGTTTTCGACGACGACCAGTTCCTCCGGTTCGGATGGCGCATCGCCTTCGCGGTCTCGATCGTGCTGGTGGTGATCGGCATCGTCGTCCGGCTGGCGGTCGACGAGACGCCCGCCTTCGTGGCGGCGCGCGCCACTCTCGACACCACCCGCACTCCCTTGCGCCAGCTGCTCGGCGATCCGGTGCTGCGCCGCAACACGATCGCGGGCTGCCTCGCGCGGTGGGCCGAGGGCAGCGCGTTCAACACGTGGGGCGTCTTCGCGATCACCTACGCCACGGCCACCCTCGCGATGAACAAGGTGGACGTTCTGCTCGCCGTCACCGTGGCCGCCCTGGTCATGGCGGTGGTCATCCCGTTCGCGGGCATGCTCGCGGACCGGATCGGGCCGGCGCGCGTGTACGGGACGGGCGTGCTGCTCTACGGGCTCGCCGTCTTTCCCGTGTTCGCACTGTTCGGCACAGCGTCGATCGTGTGGTTCACCGTCGGCCTGGTCATCGTCTTCGGCCTGATCCACGGCGTCTTCTACGCCGCGCAGGGCACGTTCTTCGCGAGCCTGTTCCCCACCGAGGTCCGCTACACGGGGCTGTCGGTCGTCTACCAGTTCTCGGGGATCTACGCCTCGGGCCTGACTCCCCTCATCCTGACCGCCCTCATCCACGGGGCCGACGGTGCGCCGTGGACGGCGGCGGGGTACCTGGTCGCGACCGCGCTCATCTCGCTCGCGGCGACGGTCTGGATCCGCAGGGTCGCGCAGCCCGCGGGTTCGACGCTCGACGCCTGACCACCTCCGGCACGGTGCGGGTGCGGCCGCAAAACCGCTGAGCATCGATCTGTGATGCATGCCACACTGCGTGCATGACGGCCCACATCCGCGAGTTCCACGACGACGACCTGGACACCATCGTCCGGCTCTGGGAAGCCGCCTACCACCGCGGAACGCCGCCGGTGTACTCCATGGCGGAGGTGATCGCCTCGTGCCAGCAGGACCACGCGATGGTCGCCACGGAGGGCGATCGCGTGGTGGCGGTCGCCGTCGGCCGTGCGGCGCACGCCCAGGGCTGGATCGTCTTCTTCGACGTCGCGCCCGATACCGATCCGGCCGTCGCGGGGCTCGTGCTCGACGCACTGGAACGACGCATGGCGCCGCTCGGGCTGGGCAAGCTGTCGGTGCTCACCGCGGGCGACGACGACGCCTCCGCCGCACTCTCGAAGAACGGCTTCGTCGTGCGCGATCCGGTCCGCTACCTGGAGCGGCCCATGCCCGTGCAGCGCCGAGAACTGGACCTGCTCAAGGAGGTCGGTGGACGACTGCTGCCGCGCCAGCTGTGGGACCGCGTGAGCGGGATGCGGCGGGAGAAGGAGATGCTCGAGCAGCGCCTCGTGACCCCGCTCGCCCGGCCCGACATGGCCGAGCGCTTCGGCGTCATGCCCCCGCACGCGGTGATGCTCTTCGGCCCGCCCGGGACCGGGAAGACCACCTTCGCGAAAGCCGTTGCCTCGCGCCTCGACTGGCCCTTCGTCGAGCTGTTCCCGTCCCGGCTCGCCGACTCCCCCGGCGGTCTCGCCGGGGCGCTGCGCTCCGCGTTCGAGGCGATCGCCTCCTTAGAGCACGCGGTGGTGTTCATCGACGAGGTCGAGGAGATCGCGTCGCATCGACGCGGCGATCCCCCGTCGCCCACGCAGGGCGTGACGAACGAGTTGCTCAAGCAGGTCGCCGAGTTCCGCGACCAGGAGGGGCGGCTGCTGGTGTGTGCCACCAACTTCGTGCGCGCCCTCGACGACGCCTTCCTGCGGCACGGGCGCTTCGACTACGTCATGCCGATCGGCCTGCCGGACGCGGACGCCCGCTCCGCCATCTGGGGCCGCTACATCCCCGACCACGTGGTCGGCACGGTGGACATCGCCGCACTCACTGCGGCCAGTGAGGGGATGACGCCCGCCGACATCGAGTACGCGGCCCGCCGGGCCTCGCAGGACGCCCTCGCGCGGGCGCTCGACGCGCCGGACGGCGCCCGCACCGAGGAGCTGAGCACCGACGACTACCTGGCCGCCCTGGGCGCCACCCGGGCCACCGTCTCCCCCGCCGTCGCGGCCGAGTTCTCCGAGGACATCGAGACCTACGCGCGCCTCTGACACCCGCGGACCGGCGCGACGAATTGGAACAAAGGAGCGCCGTCTGATACAGTTTCGAACAAGTTCGTGAGCGTGACTGTAAACCGCTCAGTGAAACAGAGGCCGGGGCGCGTTACAGGTGCCACCGGCCTCGCCCATATCCGGAGCAGGATGCTCCGCATCCCGCCTAGTCTCGGAGCATGTCCAGGCGAGCCCGCGTGACCGTGCCGGAGGCGGCACCGTCGGCGGCGAACGGCGCGCGGACGATCCCGGAACTCGAGACCCTGATCCGCACGTGCCGGGCATGCCCGCGCCTGGTCGCGTGGCGTGAGGAGGTCGCCCGCATCAAGCGCGCCGCGTTCGCCGACGAGGACTACTGGGGACGACCGGTGCCCGGATTCGGCCCCGTGGAGGCGCGCATCCTCATCGTCGGCCTCGCGCCCGCGGCGCACGGCGCGAACCGGACGGGCCGGATGTTCACCGGCGACCGCAGCGGCGACGTCCTCTTCGCCGCCCTGCACGCCGTCGGCCTGGCGAATCAGCCGCGGGCCGTGGCGATCGACGACGGGATGGAGCTGTTCGACGTTCGGATGAGCTCGCCCGTGCGCTGCGCGCCGCCGGAGAACAAGCCGACGCCGGCGGAGCGCCGTGCGTGCGCGCCCTTCCTCGCGCGCGAACTCGAGCTGCTCCCCCGCGCCCGGGTGGCCGTGGTCCTCGGCGCGTTCGGCTGGCAGGCGCTGTTCTCCGTGCTCGCCGACGGCGGCTGGCGCATCCCCAGGCCGCGGCCCGCGTTCGGGCACGGCGCCCGCGTGGACCTCGTCCATCCCGACGGTCGGTCGCTCGCCGTCCTCGGCTGCTTCCACGTGAGCCAGCACAACACCTTCACCGGGCGGCTCACACCGTCCATGCTGGAGGATGTCCTCCATCGCGCGCGGACGATCACAGGCGACGGTGCGGCGGAAGGGGCGACGATGACGGTCCGGGTCAAGCGGGTGTACGAGGCGGAGGCGGCGGGCGACGGCGAGCGGATCCTCGTCGATCGGCTGTGGCCGCGCGGGATCAGCAAGGACCGCGCCGATCTGGCGCAGTGGTGCAAGGAGATCTCGCCGTCCACGGAGCTGCGGAAGTGGTACGAGCACGATCCGGCGAAGTACCCCGAGTTCGTCGAGCGGTACCGGGCCGAGCTCGCCGAACCCGAGGCGGCCGCGGCGTTCGAGGGCCTGCAGGCCCGGGTCGACGCCGGGCCGGTCACGCTGCTCACCGCCTCCAAGGCGGAGGAGATCAGCCACGCGCACGTGCTCGCCGCGCTCCTGACCGGGCGCGACCCGCTCGTACGTTGACGGACCTAACTTCTCCGACCGGCACCGTCGGGCATCGTCCGACTGCTAGCGTCGCGCCGTGGCCGCGTTGTCCTTCCTCGACCGAGAGCACTCCGTCGCACCGCTGAACTACAACCGGTGGTTGATCCCTCCGGCGGCGCTGGCGATCCACCTCTGCATCGGGCAGGTGTACGCGACGAGCGTCTACAAGGACGCGCTGGTCAAACACTTCGACACCAACAAGACGATGATCGGCATCGTCTTCTCCATCGCCATCGTCATGCTCGGGCTCTCCGCAGCGGTCTTCGGCACCTGGGTGGACCGGGTCGGGCCGCGACGCACCATGTTCACGGCCGCTAGCTGCTGGGGCGCGGGCTTCCTCATCGCCGCAGCGGGCATCGCGACCGGCCAGCTCTGGCTCGTCTACCTCGGGTACGGCGTGGTCGGCGGCATCGGCCTGGGGCTGGGCTACATCTCGCCCGTATCCACCCTCATGAAGTGGTTCCCCGATCGGCCCGGGCTCGCGACCGGCATGGCGATCATGGGCTTCGGCGGCGGCGCGATGGTCGCCTCGCCGATGTCGAAGGAACTCATGAAGTTCTACGGCGGCGCCGAGGCCGGCGGCAGCGCGGTGACCAAGCTGTTCATCACGCTCGGCATCGTCTACTTCGTGGTGATGATGATGGGCGTCTTCACCATTCGCGTTCCCGCGCCCGGCTACGTTCCCGCGGGCTTCGATCCCGCGACCGTCACCTCCAAAGCGATGGTGAGTGCCGGGAACGTCTCCGCGGCCAACGCGATCAAGACGCCGCAGTTCTGGCTGCTGTGGATCGTGCTGCTGTGCAACGTGACCGCGGGCATCGGCATCCTCGAGCAGGCCGCCGACATGATCCAGGACTTCTTCCGCGACGACACCGGCGTCTCCGCCGTCACCGCGACCGTCGCCGCCGGCTTCGTCGGGCTGCTGTCGGTCGCAAACATGGCGGGCCGGCTCGGCTGGTCGACGACGTCGGACTACATCGGCCGCAAGCCGACGTACATGGTCTACCTCGGCGGCGGAATCCTGCTGTACCTCGGGCTCGCGACCATCGGCGCCACGTCGACCGCGCTGTTCGTGCTGTTCTGCGCGGTGATCATCTCGTTCTACGGCGGCGGCTTCGCGACGGTGCCCGCCTATCTCCGCGATCTCTTCGGGACCTACCAGGTGGGCGCGATCCACGGCCGGCTCCTGACCGCGTGGTCGACGGCGGGCGTGCTCGGCCCGCTCATCGTCAACCGGGTGTTGGACTCGAAGAAGGATCGCGTCGACGAGGCAGGCAAGGCGATCCCGCTCGAGGCGGCCGACTACCACCTCGCGCTCTACATCATGGTCGGCGTGCTCGTGGTCGGCTTCCTCGCGAACCTCGCCATCCGCCCCGTCGCCCAACGGTGGCACGAGCAGGGCACCGTCGTCGATGCGGTCGACGCCGCGCACGCACCCAAGGAGACCCGATGACCGACACCGGATCCGACGGACGGCACCCCGTCCAATTGGTCGTGACGTGGACCTTGGTCACGATCCCGCTGCTGTACGGGCTGTACAACGCCGTCGACGCGGCGCTGCAACTCTTCCAGGGCTGAGGCGCGGCGACCGATCAGCGGCCGCGGCGGAAGAAGCCGCGCCGCGGGCGTCGGGGCTCCGGCGGGATGAGCGCCTCACGGAAGCGATCCGCGAAGCCCGCGATGGCCCGCTGCTCGTCGTCGAGGAGACGACTGTTCCCGCTGGTCACCTCGACCGCGATCGGCGTCCCCGGCCCTACGCCGAGATCGTCCCAGCAGAGCGAGAGATTCTGCGCCAGCAGACGCCGCTCGCCCACGATGAGGTAGATCCTCGAGGCGTACCGGGAGCTCTCCCAGCTCAGACGAGCGGCGCGATCGGCATCGAGATAGCCGTGCGCGACGAAACGCTCCAGGTACACGGGACCGACGGTACGCCGCTCAGTCGCGTTCCGCCGCGTTCCCGACCCGGGCCGTCACCGGCGGGGTGAGCGACCAGATGGTCAGGTACGCGAGCCCGAAGAACGCCGCCACTGCGACCGCGACGCCGGTGGACTGGACGTAGGAGAACGGGGAGGTCACCCAGTCGAGCGTCGCGATCACGACGGCGTCCGGCCGCGTCACCAGATCCCACGAGTTCCACCGCTGGAACCGGCCGATCACCACCCCGATCGCGCACAGCCCCACCGACAGCACGACGGCGAGCCACCCCCAGCGCGCGCCGAACTCCCGCTGCAGGCGGCGATGCACCAGGAGCATCGAGACGACGCCCAGCAGGATCCCCGTCCACGCGGCGAAGCCGTACTGCAGCACGTGCCGCCACATGTTCTCGTCGTCGCCGAGGTGGACGAGGTCGGTCACCAGGTACGGCGAGTTGGGGAGGAATGCCAACCAGCCGAGGCCGAGCGGCACGAGCGCCCACCGGCTACGGACCGTCGCGAAGCCGACGGCGAAGACCATCGGGATCCACGCGAGGAAGAGGTTCCAAATGAGGAAGCGGCTGGGGTAGGTGAGCGGGGCCGAGGTGTCGGTCGTCCCGAGGACCACGGTGAGCGCCGTCGTGGCGAGCAGGGAGGCCAGCAGCAACACGGCGCGCGTTCTCGTCATCAGATCAGTTTGCCAAAGCACTCGGAGTCGTTAACAAAGGTCAGGTCTGACCATCCGCGACTCGTGACACGACCACTCCTCGTCGACCTGGACGGCACCGTCGAGCTCGAACCGGTGCTTGCGGTAGAAGGCGAGCGCTCTGGCGTTGCCCGTCGCCAGCCACAGGTACGCCCCGCACTCCCCGATCACCGCGTCCAGGAGGTCCGCCGCCACTCCCGTGCCGTGGTGGCCCGGTAGGACGTTCAGGGACCAGAGCTGCGTGGTCGACGGTGCGCCCACGTCGCGCGCGGGACCGCCCGTCGCGAAACCGACGATCCTCCCCGTCGCCGTGTGCACGGCGCAGCGAGTACGGACGCCCTCCGATTCCTGACGATCCAGCCCGCCGATGATCCGTTGCCAGCGTTCCGTCCCGTCCGCCACGGTGAGGGCGTCGAGCTTCACGCGGTCCACCAGGCCGGGGTAGGTCGCCTTCCAGACGCGGACGTGCACGTCGGCGAGCGCTCGAGCGTCGCCGTCCTCGAGCCGCCGGATGAGGTAGCCGGCACCCGCGTCACTGCTCAGGACCATGCGGTGAACAGTAGTTCCGACTCACCCGCGCTGCCCGCCCCGCGGAAAAGCGATTGCCCGCTCCGCGGCAGCGCCCGTACCGTCGGTGCCGACTCCGCCCAAGTCGCGTCTACCCGGTAAGGACGCGACCTACCCGCGATGGTGAGGGTGGCCGCCCGTTCGAGCCGGGCCGGAGCCGGAGGGCTCACATCGACGCGGGCGTAGTCGGGGTCCTCGCCACGGGTACTCTCTTACCTGGTCGCGCGAGCGATCACGGGATGTGGCGCAGCTTGGTAGCGCATTCGCTTTGGGAGCGAAGGGTCGCAGGTTCGAATCCTGTCATCCCGACAGAACACAGGACCAGTCGCGAGGAAGCGTGAGTCCGACTGAAGGTCGCGGTAATTCAGCGCTCTCGTGTCCAACGATCAACATGCCATGCCCCATCCTCGAAAAGCAGGTCCACCCGGACATTCTCATGATTCACACCCGGACGAATATCTTTGTCGTAGTAGGCCACACTCTTGATGTAGCTGTCACCCCCGCGATTGAGGTCGACCGCAAATTTTCTGCTCGACAGGTTGGGCGCCATCCCGTTACGGAAAATCATGGCCTTGAGGTACGCCTGCGCGTCAGCCTCACACCTTCCGCACAACTCAGCCACCAGCGAGTCCGACAAGAATGATTGCGTTGACTGAGACCGCTCCAATGCGTTGACCAGCATGTCAACAGCAATCCGAGCCAAGGCCTTGTCTTCGTAAGGATTCCATTTCTCACGACTTCCACCTGGCACTGCATCTCCTGTACTTGTCGTCGTTTTCGTTCCAGGCAACGCCGGGTGTGAGACCTGGGCCCACGACGAGGTAGCCGATTCGTACGTGCACCCTAAGCCTGTCATCCCGACGGAGACCGTCCTGCCCTCTGCCCGGCCCCCGGCAGTCTGTAACGATTCGACCACCCCCGGCGATATGCCCGACGACCAGCCGTACCCCGATCCGTCGTGCGCGGTGCCGTGCCGACGATGCGCGCCCGCTTCCACCGGTACCCCGCGCCGGAGTAACAACGACGATCCCGACACAGGAGGGACCAGCCATGCGCTGCGGAACCGCACTCGCCGGCCGCTACGAACTCCTCCGGCTCATCG
The DNA here is from genome assembly GCF_049844855.1 of Tsukamurella sp. DT100. Taxonomy (NCBI): domain Bacteria; kingdom Bacillati; phylum Actinomycetota; class Actinomycetes; order Mycobacteriales; family Tsukamurellaceae; genus Tsukamurella; species Tsukamurella sp. DT100. The sequence goes on along the minus strand of NZ_JBNCLV010000023.1, from coordinate 51 downwards.
CCACCGGTGGCATGGGTCAGGTGTGGGAGGCGATGGACACACGGCTCGACC
>NZ_JBNCLV010000022.1:0-11880 GCF_049844855.1 Tsukamurella sp. DT100 | reverse complement strand
GCGCCCGCACCACCGGTCCCGCCCGCAGCGTCCGCGCCGTTCGTCACCGCACCCGCACGCCCCAACACACCCGCCCCCCCCCCCATCGGCCCCCCCCCCCCCCCCCCCCGCGGCGCCCCCCCCCCCCCACCACCGTCCCCGTTCCCTCCCCGCCGGCGACCCGGCCACCCACTTCAGGAGCTCCTCATGGTCGACAACCATTCCCAGTACGGCGGGGCGCAGAACCCCGTCGCCTACACACGCACGCTCGACGAGGGCGCGTCCCAATACCCCTCGGATCTCTACCCGGACGAGCCCACCGTGCACGTCCCTCACGATCCGCCTCGCCCGTACGTCGACGAGCGTCCGATCCCGCTCGACGTGGGCCGCTTCGCCGCCGGCGTGGCGGGTACCGCGGTGGTTGGAGTCGGGCTCGCGCTGCTGCTGACGTTCCTACTCAACGAGCTGTACCAGTCGGTCGGCGCCCCCTGGGCGACGCACCCACGCGACTACGTTGCCGTGCTCATCGGAGTCCTTGCGCTGACCGTGGTGAGCGCGGCGACGTTCCTACTGCTCGTCTGGCAGGTTGACACCCCGACGCTGATCTACGCGTGGCTCGCCGGCCTGGTCTCCGCCGCGGGCCTGCTCGTGCCGTGGCTCACCGGCGGCCCGTCGTGGGCGGGCTTCCTCGTCGGCCTGGCCTACGCCGTGGTGACAATGACCGTCACGGGTCTGATCAAGGCCCTGGGCGCGAAGGGCCTGCAGCTGGCGGCTCAGCACATCGACTCGAGCCCGGTCCCGCTCAACGTGGGCCGCTTCGCCGCAGGCATGGGCGCGACCGCCCTGGTCGGCGCCGGAGTCGCCGTGCTGCTGAGCTTCCTGCTCAACCAGCTCTACACGTCGGTGGGCGCCCCGTGGGCGCTCGCTCCACGCGAGTACACCTCGGGCATCGTCCTGGCGGTGGCGCTGACCGTGGCCAGCGCGACGACCTTCCTGCTGCTGGCGTGGTTGGTCGATACCCCGACCCTGATCTACGCGTGGCTCGCCGGCCTCGTCGCCGCCGCGGGCCTGCTCGTGCCGTGGCTCACCGGCGGCCCGTCGTGGTCCGGCTTCCTCGTCGGCCTGGCCTACGCCGTCGTCGCACTCACCGTGACCGGCCTGACCAAAGCGCTCGGCAACCAGGCCCTACGCAACCAGTCCTTCCAGCAGCGCGCGGTGATCTGACATGAACCAGGACCAGCACGTCGTCGTCTACAACCTGCCTGCCAGCGTCGCCTTCCGCGAGACGCCTGCAGCGGCAGTGCTCGGGGACTTGATCGACGACACGGAGATCGAGTTGATGCAGCTCGAGCACGCGATGGACGCGCAGGGCATCACGACGGTGTCCGGAGAGCCGATGGGTCGGTTTGCGGAGGTAGTCGCGCTCGCCGATATAGCAGATCGGGCGGGCGGCAAGGAATCGTGGATGCACCTGCACCGCGAGGACCCGGAGTTCGCCCGGCGTTCTCGCCGGGCGATCGTCGACGCAGGTGTTCGGGGGCCGGCTCAGCAGGACAGCCCGCTGCGCGGTCTCCTGGCAGAGGTCATCGACGAGCTCGACAAGCACACGGGCGGCCAGAGCGCGGCCGAGGCGCAGGAGACTCTCCGGCGCGTGCACGTGGCGCTGCTGCGGGCGCAGGTGTCCGAATACCTCGGCACCGGGGAAGTCGTGCACGTCCCGTCGACGAGCGAAGGCAGGGCGATCGCGGCCAACCGCGCGTTCGACGAGCTGTACGCCGTGTCCCACGCCGCCGAGATCGCGACGGCGTTCGCCCAGACCGTGGAGGAGTTGGACGCCCTCGGCGTTCCGTACCGGGTAGAGGACCTCCGCGACGCCGATCCGACCGTCAGCGCGCACTACGACAGCACAGGGCGAACGAACACGCCCATCGTGGTCGCCGCGAACGGTACCTGGTGGCCTGGATTCAAGCCGGACGAGATCGCCGCGGTGGCGGAGCAATATCGCGCCGAGAGCGGGCGCCAGACCGGGCATGTCATCGCGAGGGACGGTGAGCACGTCAGTCAGGAGGATGCACTCGGCTACATCCAAGACGACGAGTACGCCCATCTCCTCGACGACCCGCGGGAGAACGGCCTTGAGGGTGCACTGTTCACCGGGATCGACGCTGCGGGCAGTGGAGCGATATTCCGTGGCCACTACCGCGGTGCTCGGTTCGTCGACTGCAACGGGCTGGTGTTCCGGCACGCGGACCTCACCGGGGCCACGTTCACGAACTGCACGATCGCGGCGGCGGACGATGTGGACTTCACGGCCGCGCGCCTCACCGGCACCCGGTTCGCAGAGGGCCACCATGTGGGCGTCACGTTCCGCGATGCCCTCCTGCAGGACGTGAGCATGGAGAAGACGCGCCTGGTGTCGGTGAACTTCAGCGAGGCGACGCTGCGGAACGTGGATATGAAGGGCGCGAAGGTGCGCGGCGACTACAGCCTCGAAGGTGCACGGGTCAGTGATTGCGATCTGCGGTATGCCGTGTTCTCCCCTGCCCTGAACAACACCGCCCTCGCCGACGTGCGGTGGGAACGGACCAATGTCGACGGCGCGTGGTTTCGTGACGCGATGTTCGTCGAGAACGGCTTTCGTGACATGGACCTGGGCCGGGCGGACATCGCGTCAGCGTCCTTCGACGGCAGCAGGTTCACCGCGGTCGACCTCGCCGACGATGCAGCCGTGCTCAACTCCGCCGGGGTGGTCTTCAACGACTCGCCCGGCGGGCGCCCGCACCCGGCCACCCGAGCCCAGGCCATGACCGTGGAGGTGTACGACAGCCTCGACCCACGTGAGCCGCCGGCATACGAATTCACCGTGCCCGGACACGACGTCGAGCAGGCCATCGCCGCGGCGCGAGCCCGGCTCGGCGCCGAGGCAACCGTCGGCACGCTCGCCGCGGACGAGATCGGTGGTGCGATCGCGCCCGTCGAAGACCGCGACGGCGTGCACGGCCGCGTGGTCGTCACGCGCGCCGAGGAAAGTCCGCGGGAGGTTGCCCATCCCATCGTCGAGCGCGATGCCGGGGCATCACTGTCACGGTGCTTCGCGGGTGGCCTGTCCACGCCGCCGACCCGCGCGACTTCTGCGGTGCCAGCGGCGGCGAACTCCGCATCAGGCTCTGTTCGGGAGGCGGAGTCCGACCGCGGTCGATAGACCCGGATGTAGCGAAGAGGCGCCGAACCTAACGGTTCGGCGCCTCTTCTATTTGCTCTCGTCCACGAGGGTCGGACGCGTCCGCGTCGTCCGGTGGTGTTCACGCAGTACGCACACCCCGATCGCCGCGGCGCCGAGGACGAGGAGGCCCGTGGTCGCCGTGAGAAGCGCGACCGACTCGATGCGGCGCAGCACGTCAACGTAGACCACGTTGTACGTCACGTGCGCCAGAACCAGCCCGCCGAGGGATCGCCACCGAAGGTAGAGCAGACAGGCCGCACCGCCCCAGACCGCGGCGGCGATCGCAGCGTCTGCACCTTGGTAGAGATGGATACCGACTCGGCCGACCATTGAGACGATCACGATCGCCGGCACCGCGTACGTGAGGAACCTCGCCGCGATCGCGGCGGAGCCGTACTGCGTGAGGAACAGCGCCACCAACGAGGCACCCAGCAAGGGGAGCACGACGAACACCGGCTCCTCGAAGGGACCTCCGTAGATCGCGAGCTGGAAGACCTCCGCAGTGCGCACCGGCCCGGTGCTGAGCGGCGTATCCGACAGCGCGGGCACGGTCGACGGAGCATGCTCGCGCAGGAACGGCGCGAGGATATAGCTCCGTGCGAAGACCGCCACAGTGGACATGACGGCGAGGTACACCACGGCGGTGCGCCAGAGCCGGGGCCACGACCTTCTCCAGGCGATCGGTGACGGGCAGCGATCGGCCGGCGGTGCCGGCATCGTGATCGTCACGATGATCCCTGCGGCCAGGCTCCCCGTCCCCATCACCGTGACGAACGCGAGATTCGACCAGTCGATCCCCATGGACGGCGACCACCCCGCAGGACTCGCGCCGCTCCACACGTAGAGGGTGTATGCGTCGCACACGAACGAGAGCATGAGCAGAGTCGCGACGCCACCCAGAACCCACCCGACAGCACGCCACCGCGGCGCGTTGATCTCAGTGATCATCGCTGCGGACCGCGGTCGTCACGGTCGCGTGGCGCGACAGTCCAGTTCTGCCGCGGTCCGTGTGGGCGTGCAGCGGTTCCGCGGCGCGGTTCCGGCTGAGCCGGGCCTGCGCGCTTCGGAGTGACAGTGGGCTTCGCGGCGCCTGGGATCGCCCGTGCCGCGGTGAGCTGAGCCACTGCGCCGTCCACGCCGCCGATCGCTTCCGCGGCGCTCTGGTAGCGGCTGAGCATGGTCTCGGCATGCGTGCGTGCTGCCGCCGCGCGTGCCGCGTCGACGCCCGCGCTCCGTGCCTCCGCGATCGCGCGGGACATGTCGGAGAGCTGCTTCATCAGCAGTGCGAACATCATGTTCGTGTTGCCGCGCTGAGCGGCCATGCCCATGAGCATGGTGGCGTGCGCGGTCGACGCGCGGCGCTTGACGGCGATCGGGTCGACGGTGCGCGGGATCATCGCTCCCGAGCAAGCGCCCAGGGCGCGTGAAGCCTGCGCGAGCTGCTTGTCGCCGCCGCCGTTAAGGGATAGCTGCGCGAGCATCCCCGCGGTGGTCCGCGCGGCGTCCGCCCATCCCTGATGGTCATCCGGAGCCAGGCGCGCGATGTGCGCGCTGAACTCGTCGAGTGCCCTCTTCGCCTCGAGGAGCTGCGGCGCCGTCATCTGCGGGCCCCGCTCAGCCTTGCGCGAGCTCCAAGCGTCCAGCGCGGCCTGCTCGGACTTCGGTGTCGACGCCCAGCCGTTGCGCAGCTGCACCAGCGACAGGTCCTTGGCGAGTTTGCTCCCGCCGTACCAGAGCGGGGCCGACTTGCCGTCGCGCGTGGTGGCCTTGCCGGTCACGTTCTCGTCGATCGAGCCAGGGCGAAGCGCCACGCTGTAGCCGATCACCTGGTCGCGCCCTCCCTTGGCGTACCGGGGGCGCACGAGCACTCCGTTGCGCCGCAGCGTGGTTACGAAGGCCTTCTCGTCGGACGAGGCGGTCGCGGCAGCGCGGACCCGGCGCGCGAGCTCCTGACGTTCGGTCAGATCCGCGCCCGCCTTCTCCGCGCGGTGTGCCTCGGCCTTGTTCTGGCCGCGTTCGGTGAGCTTGTTGGCGCGGCCCTCGGTGATGCGCAGACCGAACTCGCGCTCGAGGTCCGCGCACACGCGCTGGGCCCGGGTCCAGTCGCCCTCCTTCGCTCCGGTCTCTGGGTTCACCGGGTACAGGTCCACCACGCTGCCGTCGTCGCGCACGCGCGACGCAGCGATGTGGATGTGGTCGTTGCCGTTGGTGTTCAGGCCGTGGTGGAAGGCGCCCCACCGGACGGGGGCCGCGGTGGGGTCGTCGAAGCCCATCCGCTTCATGAACTCGGTCGCGACCTTCCCCCAGACCTGGTCGCCGATCTCGCCCTCTTCCGAGTGCAGGGACAGCGAGCAGTGCCAGACGTGGACGTCCTTGGTCGCGTCCGCGGTCGCTGTGCGCTTGTCCTTGCCGTCGGCGAGCAGCGCTTCCTTCTTGTCGCGGTCCACGCGCGTGACCTCGGTCCCGAAGACCACGCGCGCCTCGTCGAGGAAGGAGGCAATGTCGAGTGCGTCCTGGCGGTCGAGCTCGCGGCCCGAGAACATGCCCAGCTCGCTACGCCCTGCGACAAGGTGAGGGTTGGTGTGCTCGTTGGATCGCCCCGGTCCGGCGAGGTACACGATCAAGCCCTGCATCCGCGATCCGCTGACGATTGCCGGCATCATTGGCCGGGCCGCATCGTTCGCGCGGTGGCACTCTGTGCGCGCCATAGCTCCCGCAGTTGGTCGAGCGCGTCGATATGACGCTCGCGCAGTTCGGGGTCCACACCTCCCGCGATGTTCGCCTGGTGTGCGATCTGGTTGATGTTGTTGCCGATCGCCGAGAGCTGTCGCTGCAGCTCGGACGTGGCGGCGAGCATCTCGACCTTGTCCGCGTGGGTGAGCCCGCCGGTCCCCAGGCCCACGGTGCCCGGTTCGAGAACGGCCGCAACAAGGAGCCGCTGGATGGTCATTTGCTGCTGCGCTGCCTTCATCGTCAAGAGTGCGAGCTGCTCGTCGGTGAGGGTGATCTCCTTCGTGTGCGGACGACCACCGGCGGCGTTGCGCTGACGTTTACGCAGACCCATCCCGGCCCCCGATCTCTCGCTCGTCGATCTCTCGCTGCAGATCGCGTTCGACGTCGGCGAGGTCATCCGCCCGGCGTAGACCGCTGGTGGTGGCCTGGGCGTGCAGCGCGACCCCGACTCCCCCTGCCGCGAAGCCGGAACCCAGGATCACCCAGATCCACGAGGTGACCTCTTGAGCCGTGCCGATGTCACCACCCTGCACAAGCACCTCGGTGCCGAACTGCGCGGTGAAGATGCCCGCACCAAAGAAGATCGCGCCGCCTAACAGCTTCGAGAAGAACTCGCGCAGACGTCGCTTCACGCGAACACCGGAGACGAGAGCCCGCTCCACTTCCCGCTCGTAAGCGGGCACCAGTGCCGAACCCGCCCCGAGGTCCGCCTTCGCGGCGGCGAGCCCCTTGCGCGCGAACTCCAACCGTTCGTCGTCGCGCTTGCCTCGCCGGGTGAGTTCGTTGATCGCCGCGCCGGCGCCCGCTGCGAGCGGCGCCGCCAAACCGATCCACTCCCACGCCATCGGCGTCTCCCTCCAGGCCCAGCGCAGCGACCCCGAACGGGGACCACATGGTGCCGACCGTACCCCCGTGGGGTCAGGGAGGCAACGTTTATCCCTGGATAAACCATAGCTTGCTCCGCCTGGGGCGCGCCGCGCAGCGGCCAACCGGCGGAGCACGAGCCTGCGAGTTCGATTGCCGAAGCGGCGCCCGCGCCGCCCGCGCTGGCGCGGAAATTTGAGGCATGAGCAGCGCGAATCCCACTTCCCCGCCCGGAACGGGATCGGACCGGCCCGGCCCCACTCCGGGCCCCGCCTCGCGCCTGCGACCCACTCCGCTCAGGGAGGCTGGTTACGCGGACGAATGCGCTCCTCGGCCTGCGTGCGCGACTTACGCTGGCGACCATGGCGACAACGGGGCATTGACACGCGTCGTAATGACCCGTTGACGAATGCCTGTCGCGTCGATAGGTTCGCCATGTGGGGGCCGCGCGTAGCGGTAGACTGAACCCGCACCAAGACCTCTCGACGCACACGGTGGACTAGTGACCCACCGCGCCGGGCGGAACGACCGCAGAAGTGGATAGCGCAATGAACATGGCACGTAGATTCGAGCTGCCCGCCGGCGACGAGGAAGCCCTCCTCACGCGCGCGCAGATGTTCGTCAAGTTCGATCCCCGGCTCCGTAAGCGAGCCCACCAGCTCCGTCTGGAGTGCGCCGATCAGCGGCAGTGGAACAGATTCGCGGACGACCTTCTCGCGATCTGTACGCCTGGGCGCTTCGGCCCCGACTCGGACACGCGGCGCGCGTATGAGCGAGGCGTGCAAGCCGAGCGGAGGTACACGTACGGTGCGCTGGCACTGGCTTCCGGTGCCGTCATTGTCATGTGGGCGGGCGGGCACGCCGGATGGCGCTGGCCGGTTGCCGGAGTCCTCGTTGGACTCGGCGCGATCGTTATGGTCGTCGCCCACGTGTCGGCTCGCGATGGGAACGCCGGCCTGAGCGTCGAGAGCAACGCCCGCTGGCGATCGAGGGTGCGCGCCGCAGTCGAAGGGACGGCAAGCACCGCGCCAGCGCACCTGCCGGCGGGGTGGTCGACTGCGCCTGATCTCGCGTCCGACGTGGCACATACCTTGGCCGCTCGTCCGCGTCTGCAGACGCGGCAACAGCGATCGACGATTCTTCTGCCGGTACTGGCTAAGGCCTTCCCTGGAACCGGCCTGAACATGACCTACCGCTACCTGTCCCGGCGTGCACACGCGCGGTGCGTAGTTGCTGCCCTCGCGATCGTCACGGTGCTGCTCGTGGGCCTCCAGTTCACGGCGCTCGGCGATCTGCCGGCGCCCGCCATGGTGGCGCTCGTCGGCACCATGGGTGCGGCCATGGCCGCTGCGCTGAGTCCCGTCTTCGAACACTTCTGCATGGCCAGGCTGGCGAGCATTGAGCTGTCTGCCACCGACAGAGCGCGATGGGACAGCCTCGTGCAGGCCGCTACGGAGACGCACGCGGCGTGACCGTATCGCGCGGGGGCCTTAGTGAATCCTTCCGCGCTTCTCCACCTTCGACTTCGACCTTCAAGGACTAGCGCAATGGCACTCTTCGGCACCCTCCTCGGTGAGACGACCACCGTCCGCATCAGCAAACTCCCCCGCAGCAAGAAGGCGCTCCTGAGCGACGACATCGGGCTCTACTTCGCGAGCAAGCGACTGCCCCGCCGAGTCGCGACGAAACTCATCAAGCAGGAGAACGACCCGAATGCGCGTGGCCGGCGCCGCTGGTTGGGTCTACGTCGGGGTCGACCTCTCGACCGGCGCAGCATCGATCGCGCGTGGGGCGTGCTCGCCGCCGACCCCTCCATGCTGCGCGTGCTGGCCAAGCACGAGCCCAACAGCGACCTGACCAAAGCGCTCACCCGGCGTTCGAGTGTGCGCCCGATGCTCGTCGCGATGGTTCTCGTAATCGTCGGCATGGTCGTCATTAAGTTTCTCCCGATGCCGATCTCCGGCCTGCTCGCGCTCGGCGCGCTCGTGGCGGCCTTCGTCGTTGCCACCCGCGCCCAGCGCAACGACATCATCGAACTCGACCCGTCCTCGGCCGCGCAATGGGTACCGCTCGTGCGCACCGTCGCGCACAAGAAGCTAGGCCCATCCACCGGGAGCCGAGGATGATGACCGACATGCAGCCCGAAGCCCACGACGCACCGGACGAACCCGATGCGACCCGCGCCGCGCTCCGCGCGCAACTGCCGGCGTACCTCAGCCCGTCCATCGGCAAGAAGACGACCTTCCGGGACGGCGACGGGAATCTCAGGCCGATCGGCGACTTCGACCGTGAGGAACTCGTCGCCGCGGGATTGAACTACGACTTCACCGACCGCGGTTGGCGCACGCTCGCGAGCCGACCGTTCATCCGCAAGCTCGGCGACAACGATCCCCGGTTCGCGCCACAGGCGTGCACGCCGGCCCAACGCCGCATCGGTTACGTGTGGCGCGTTCTGGCGGTACTGCTCGCGATCGGCACAGTCACGTGCGTCGGCATGTACCTCGTCGGGGGCACCGCTGAACCCGGGGTGTGGCTCATCGCCGCCTTGACTGGAATGGCCCTTACCGGGGCGGCTGGCGCACGCAGCCTGCCCGTCCCGGCGGTCTCCGATGCGTGGATCGACTTCGTTCGCGAGGCGGCTCAAGAGATCCTCCTCGACAAGCTCAGCACGGAGGAGAAGCGCACGCGTCCGCGGGCATCCATCGCCGACGTGCAGGCCGCGTTCGACGGACTCAAGCAGGCCTGGGGCCAGTACCGGCTCAACCGAGCCGAGTACTTCCTGGAGATGCCCGTGCTCCGGGACGGGAACGTGCCCGAGACCCGCGCATACCAAGACGCGATGCTCGCGCTCGAAGATGCGCTGAACGCACTCACCCCCGGCTCCACACAGCAACAGGTCGACGATGCCGCCGCGCTCGCCGAGGCCGCCTGGCATGCCTGGCACACCGCGCGAGACCACGCCGCCGAGGTCAAGATCAGCGACCGCACGCCCACTGAGCGAGCCGCACTGATGCGCCTCGATCGCCTTGTGCAGCGCCTCGCCCACGAGTCGACGCCCGAGAGCGACCGGCCGAAGATCCTCACCGAGATCAAGCGGTGCATCGACCAGATCACCACGGTTCCCGTCAGTTGGGAGACCGTGCGCGCATTCCCCGAACTGGTCGCCCGCGGCCCCCTGCCCGAACTGACCGCAGGACCATCGAAGCAGGCACCTGCAGCGGTCGACGAGGACCGCGATCACTCCTGAACACCTACGGACAGTGCACATGGACCTTTTGACCACCACGCCCGCGCCTCGCTTGAACGACGAGCTGCGGCACATCGTCAACGTGGCGGTGCTCGCCCGCAGTGGAGGTGAGCGCATGCCCGGCTGACGTTCCCCCTGAGATCACACGGGTGGCATCCCGCACAGACAACTCCCCCATCGCCCAACCACTCACAGAAGGACAGCGCATCATGACCGACACACTGACCGGCTACGACCCCGCATCGACCGCGGCGGCGTTGCTGCGCGACGAGAACGAACGCTCGGCGTGCTTCCACAACCTCGCCAACAGCTTCGCCGAGGTGCTCGAGCTGCGCGCCCAGCTCGAGGCGAAGAGCGCGGAGTTCAGTCGCCACCGCGACGAGGCGGGCACGAAGTTCGGCCTCACCGACTCGCAGCTGCGCAGCGCGGGCATTGATCCCAAGCTCGCCGACCCGCCGGCGGCCAAGACTCCCACCCGGGCCCGTCGCGGGCGCCAGCCGCGGCCCGCCGCAGCCAAGCAGTCGTCGGCGACCGCATCCGCCGCCGCGACACCGAGCCCGGATGCGGAGCACCAGCAGCCCGTGCCCGAGGGCCAGGGCGCGTCCCAGTAGAACGAGCGCGACAACAGAAGTGGCCCGGTACCGAGATATCGGTACCGGGCCACTTCCATGTCGCGTCGGTGTCGACGCTGCGCGCCCCTACTGGGTGGCGCTCGCGTAGGCCGTCAGCTCCTCCCGGTAGCGGTTCCAGCCCGGCCGTCCGAGCTCGTCCTCCACATGGATGTTCGTGTACGCCCGCATCGTCGGCAGCGACGCGACGACCTTGCCATCGCCACCGATCGACTCCGTAAGCCACTCGATCGCCTCGTCGACGGCGACGTCGGCCCCCAGGAGGTCGCCGTCGGCGGTGTAGACATCCCACCGGCCCTCCGGCGTGAGCAGGGCATCGCCAGCAGGCCCACGAGCCTCTTCACTGGTCGCGCCGACGAACTCCATCGGTGCGAGCTGCAGCAGCAGCGCGCGGAAGATCGTCGCCGGATCATCGAGCCCTCCCGGCGCGGGAACACTCACTCGCGCGGTTCGGTATCGCACCGTCGCACTGCGGTGCCGCGTCCACTCCAGAAGGCGCAGCCACGTCCCCATTCCCGGCGCGGCCACCAGGTCGGCGTCGAAGACGCCCTGGGAACACGAGAACCGCAGTGTGCCGTCCTCCTGCACCCGGAAGTCCTGGTCGATTGCGCCGAGCCACTCGTCCCAGAGCGAGCTCTCACTGGCATGCCACCGGATCTCCTGCAGGAGCGCTGCGACGATGTGCGGACGCACGTGCGCGACCCAGTCCTGCGGGAAGGGAATGCGCCAGAACCGCTCCTGCAGAGTCGCCTTTCCCGGCGCGGCGCACTGGTCGCACCGGAGCACCGTCTCGGCGCCCGGCTGGTCGACGACCGGCACCGCGTACCACGCGCGCTCCCGTCCGCTCGCCTCGTCGATGTAGGAGATCTCCCGCGTCCGACCGGGCAGGCCGGCGAGCAGCTGGCGAGCCGCGTCGGGGAGGTGCTTCCCACATGCGAACGCGGAGTCGAATCTTATCTCCAGTTGACAGGCTCGGTGAGGGGTTGACCAGCAGAGATGCTGTGGTGGACATGTCCGCCACGAGGCCGTAGTTTGGCCGTGGGACGGCACCCAGTAGTGGGTGCACAACCGAATACGGGGGCTTAGCTCAGTTGGTAGAGCATCGCCTTTGCAAGGCGAGGGTCAGGGGTTCGAATCTTATCTCCAGCTGACAGGCTTGGTAAGGGGTTGACCAGCAGGGATGCTGTGGTGGACATGTCCGTCAC
>NZ_JBNCLV010000021.1:0-12914 GCF_049844855.1 Tsukamurella sp. DT100 | reverse complement strand
CCGAGCAGGCCTCCGGCGAGGACGCCACCGCCGCCTCCGACGTCTACTCCCTCGGCGTCGTCGGCTACGAATGCCTCGCGGGCAAGCGCCCCTTCTCGGGCGACGGTGCCATCACCGTCGCGATGAAGCACATCCGGGACCAGCCGGAGCCGCTGCCCAGCGACCTCCCGGCGCCGGTGCGCGAGCTGATCACGCTGACCCTGGGCAAGGACCCGCGGCAGCGCTACGCGAACGGCGGCGAGTTCGCCGACGCCGTCGCCGCGGTCAAGGCCGGGCAGCGCCCGCCCATGCCGCGCGGCTGGACCGGCGCCGCCCCGGCGGCGGCCGCCGCCGCGACCGGGGTCCCGGAGACCGCCGCCACGGCCATCGTGCCGCCGGCCTCGCGCCCCGGTCCGCAGCCCGTCTCCCGCAACTCCACCCCGACGCCGCGGGCCGCGGCGCCCGCCACCTACTCGGACGGCGGCGGCTGGACCAAGGCCCAGAAGACGATCCTCGGGGTCTCGGTGGCGCTGCTGCTGCTGGCCGCGGCGATCATCGGCGGCTACTTCATCACCCGGGACACCGGCAACGAGACGCCGCTGCCGTCGACGAGCGTGACCGACACGGGCACCGTCGCACCCCCGCCGACGGGGACCTCGACGCCGGCCCGCCCGGTGCCGCCCCGGACGACGACGGAGGCGCCGCGGACGGTGACCGAGACGTCGACGGTGCAGCCGACGACCACGCCCCCGCCGCCCAAGCCGACGACGACCCCGCCGCCGCCGACCACGACGACCCCGCCGCCGACCACCACCTCGGACCCGCCGGTCACCGGAGGCGAGCCGACCACGAAGCCGCCGTGCACCGGTATCTTCGGGATCCCTCTCCCCTGCCCCAACAACTGACGGATAACGGACAAGCAGATGACTACCCCGCCGCGTCGCATCAACGACCGCTACGACCTGGGCGAGACGCTCGGGTTCGGTGGCATGTCCGAGGTGCACCTGGCCCGGGACACGCGTCTGTCGCGCGACGTCGCGATCAAGATCCTCCGCGCCGACCTGGCCCGTGACCCGAGCTTCTACGAGCGGTTCCGGCGGGAGGCGCAGAACGCGGCGTCGCTGAACCACCCGACGATCGTCCAGGTCTACGACACCGGCGAGGCGCAGACCAGCGGCGGGCCGCTGCCGTACATCGTGATGGAGTACGTCGACGGGGAGACCCTGCGCGACGTGCTGCGCCGCGACGGGACCATCGCCCCGCAGGCCGCGATGACGTGGATGGCCGACGTCTGCGCGGCGCTGGACTTCAGCCACCGCAACGGCATCGTGCACCGCGACATGAAGCCCGCCAACGTGATGCTCACCCGCGCGGGCGAGATCAAGGTGATGGACTTCGGCATCGCGCGGGCGATGAGCGACCCGTCCGCCGGGATGACGCAGACGGCCGCGGTGATCGGCACGGCGCAGTACCTCTCGCCGGAGCAGGCGCGCGGCGACTCGGTGGACGCCCGCTCCGACGTCTACGCCGCCGGCTGCGTGATCTTCGAGCTCCTGACGGGGCAGCCGCCGTTCACCGGTGATTCCCCGGTCTCCGTGGCCTACCAGCACGTCCGCGAGGATCCGCCGACCCCGTCCGCGATCCTGGACACGATTCCGCCCGAGCTGGACTCGATCACGCTCAAGGCGCTGTCGAAGAACCCCGCCAACCGGTACCAGACGGCCGGCGAGATGCGGCAGGACCTGATCCGCGTGCTCGCGGGCCGCAAGCCCGAGGCGCCGATGGTGCTCTCCGACGAGGAGCGCGACGCGCTGCTCACCGAGCCGGCGAAGCCCCGTCGCCGGGCCGCCGCGGCCCCCGTCGCCGCTGCGGCCGCCGCCGGGACCGCGGGCGCGAACGGCGCCGAGCCCTCGGACGACGGTCCGCCCACGGAGATCGTGGAGACCACCCCCGCGGACGCTCCCGTGCGGCGCCGGCGCGCGGCGCCGGCGACGACCGGCAGCCGCTCGAAGCTGCTCATGCTGATCTCGGCGGCCGTGATCGCGCTCGTGCTCATCGGCGGCACCACCTGGTACCTGCTCAACAGCCGCGGCGGCGAGCAGAACGCCACTGTGACCTCCCAGATCGGCGCGCCGGCCGCGGATGCCCAGGTCGCGCTGCAGAAGCTCGGCTTCACCGTCGAGGTGCAGCGCATGCCCGACAACACCGTGCCCGCCGAACACGTGATCTCGACGCTGCCCGGGCCGAACGCGAGCGCCGCCAAGGGCTCGACGGTGGTCCTCCAGGTATCCACCGGCCCCAAGATGGCCGCGGTGCCCGATGTCGCGAACAAGCCCGAGAAGGAGGCCCGCGACATCCTCGAGAAGGCGGGCTTCACCGTGGCCAAGGACGTCAAGAACGACCCGTCGCCGACGGTGGCCAAGGGCAACGTCATCTCCACCAACCCGGCGATCGGCGCGAACACGCCGCAGAACACGCCGATCCAGCTCACCGTCAGCTCCGGCAAGGAGCAGGTGCGCGTGCCGGACGTGACGAGCACGCAGGTCTCGCAGGCGGAGGCGAACCTCAAGGGCCTGGGATTCCAGGTGGAGATCCAGCGCGTCGACAACCCCGCCCCGGCCGGCACCGTCGTGCGGCAGAACCCCACCGGCGGGCAGAACGCGGACAAGGGCAGCACGGTGACGCTGCAGGTCGCCCGGGCGAAGCCGATCACCATGCCGAACGTGATCAATCAGGACCAGAACGCGGCCCGCGCTGCACTCATCCAGGCCGGCTTCTCGTCGGAGAACATCTCGGTCGTGGTCGACGCCCCGTCGGGCCTGTTCGACCGCGGTCGGGTCTGGCGCACCGATCCCGACGTCGGCGCCCAGGTGGACTCGTCGGCGACGATCGTCCTGCACGTCCGTCGGTCCTGAGGCGAGGCCGGGACCACAGGCACCCTCGCCCGACGGTCCGCGGTGCTCACCCGAGCGCCGCGGCGACCTCCTGCTCGAGCTCGGCGACGCGCGCCTCGGCGACGGTGTAGCCGCACACGGCCAGCCAGTTCGCCAGCATGCGGTGGCCGCCCTGCGTGAGCACGGACTCGGGGTGGAACTGCACGCCGTGGATCGGCAGCTCTCGGTGCTGGAAGCCCATCACCACGCCGGAATCGGTGCGGCCGGTGATCTCGAGCTCGGCGGGGATCGTGGGCTCGAGCACCGTCAGCGAGTGGTAGCGGGTCGCGGTGAAGGGGTCCGGCAGGCCGGCGAGCACGCCGTGGCCGTTGTGGTGCACGAGCGAGGTCTTGCCGTGCAGCAGCTCGGGCGCCCGGTCGACCGTCGCGCCGAAGACGGCCCCGATCGCCTGGTGCCCGAGGCACACTCCCAGCAGCGGGGAGCCGGCCGCCCGCGCGGCCTCGACCATGGGCATCGTCTGCCCCGCGCGCTGCGGGGTGCCGGGGCCGGGGCTGAGCAGCACGCCGTCGTACTGGGCGGCCGCCGCGGCCGGATCGTCCAGTCGCGGATCGTCGTTGCGCCACACGTCCGCCTCCACGCCCAGCTGGCCGAGGTACTGGACCAGGTTGAACACGAAGCTGTCATAGTTGTCGACGACGAGGATCCGCACGCCGTCCAGCGTAGCGGGGTGGGGTGGCGCAGGTACATCCGATAACCTGGCAGGTGAAACGCACCCTGGTAGAAGGAAGCCATGCCGAAGTCGAAGGTCCGGAAGAAGACCGATTACACGATCAACACCGCCACGGATTCGCGCACGCCGGTCAAGGTGAGCGCTCCGTCGGGCCGGTGGTTCGTGGTCGCGTTCCTGGCGCTCATGCTCGCCGGGCTGGCCTGGCTGCTCGTCTACTACGTCGGTGCCGACCCCAACGGCCTGGGCGCACCCGGCAAGCCGCTGGAGTGGATGGCGAACCTCGAGGCGTGGAACTTCGCCATCGGTTTCGGCCTCATGATCGCCGGTCTGTTGATGACGATGTGGTGGAAGTAGTCCTGACCAGCGAAATCACAACGATGTCATTCATCCCCAGCTGTGGATAAACCTGTGGATAACTGGAGCGCCCCGCGCGGTGTGGGCGTCGTCCTCCTCGTCGCGGGCGTCCTGCTGGGCGCCGCGGCCGTCGGCTTCCAGGCCATCAAGGACCCCGTCGGCATGGTGCTCGTGGGCATCGGCGTGCTCGCCCTGATCTACCTCGGGGCGCAGGTGCTGGTGCTCCGCCCGCGCCTGTCCGCCGACGGTGCCGGCGTCGTCTACCGCGGCGCCTTCGGCCGCAAGGTCTTCCCGTGGGACGGCCTGGAGATCAAGCGCACGACCACGCGGCACTGGGGCCGCGAGTCGGTGCTGCTGGAGCTCACGCGCGGCGACGACCTGCTCTTCCTCGGCCGCTGGGAGCTGGGCGAGGCGCCCACGCTCGTCGCGCAGCAGCTCGAGGCCCTGCGGCCCGCGTGAAAGATCGACGCCTCTCAGCGCGACACGCCGCAGTCATGCCCGCGACACCGCCGAGAGACGGAGATCTTTCACCTGATCAGTAGCGACGTGCGGTGACGAAGCCGCGGATGCCGGCGACGCGCACGGGCATGCCGGAGGTCACCGCCTCGACCACCTGGCCGTTGCCGATGTACAGCGCGGCGTGGCCGCCGCCGTTGGTGATCACCACGTCGCCGGGGCGCAGCTGCGCCTGCGAGACGGGAGTGCCGGCGCTCATCAGCGAGTAGCTGCTGCGCGGCACGCTGACGCCGGCCTGGTTCATGGCCCAGGTGACGAGACCGGAGCAGTCGAAGGAGCTGGGGCCGGCAGCGCCGTAGACGTAGGGCATGCCCACGCGGGTGAGCGCGGCCTGCACGACCGACGAGCGGTCGGGTCCGGCGATCTGCCCGGCCTGTGCGACGGGTGCCTGCGGGGCGGGCGCGGGGGCGGCCTGCGCCACGGCGGGTGCGGCGACGATTCCGATCACGGCGGCTGCGGCTCCGAGGGCCGCGCGCATCGTGCCGCGGCGGGTGCTGCGGACGGTCATGGTCTTCGTACTGTCGCTGGTCACTTTCGTCGAACTCCCGACTCCGTGGAGCGGCGTGTCGGTCACGCCTCGGTCTCCACAAGATCACGGCAAGGTTACGAAGACCGGACGCCGGGTGTCCATCTCAGAGCGGGCGTTGTGCCGTGAAGATGCTCACCGACCTGCGTCGATCGAGACCCGGCTCACACGAATCCTTGAGATATCCGGAATTCCGTGCAGAATCTGATCCACACTGATGGAGGAGTTAGGCGAAGTAAATTCACTGCGCCGGGCCCGCCGAGCCCGCCCGGCGACGGCCCGAGACGCCCCGAAGACACGAAAGCCCGGCCGGATCACCCGGCCGGGCACACGCGTGGGGAGGGGGCGACTACTCCTCGACGGTGATGGAGTTGATGGTGACCTCCTTGACCGGGCGGTCCGCGCGGTCGGTCTGCGTGCCGCCGATGGCGTCGACCACCTTGCGGCTGGCCTCGTCCTCGACCTCGCCGAAGATCGTGTGCCGGTTGTTGAGGTGCGGCGTCTTGCCGACGGTGATGAAGAACTGCGAGCCGTTGGTCGCCGGGCGGCCGATGTTGGCCATGGCCAGGATGTACGGGTGGTCGAAGCGCAGCTCCGGGTGGAACTCGTCGACGAAGTCGTAGCCCGGGCCGCCGGTGCCGGTGCCGGTCGGGTCGCCGCCCTGGATCATGAAGCCGTCGATCACGCGGTGGAAGACGGAGCCGTCGTAGAACGGGCCCGAGTCGCCGCCGGAGGCGTTGGTGGTCGTGTATTCCTTCGTTCCCTGGGCGAGTCCGAGGAAGTTCGCCACGGTCACGGGAGCGTGATTGCCGAACAGCGCGATACGGATGTCACCTTCAGAGGTGTGCAGGGTCACGTGGGCGGTAGCGTTGGAGTTGGTCACACCGCCATTCTGCCATTTTCTGCAAGTGCGAACCCCAGGAGATCGGATAAGAATCGACGGTGGAAAGACGCACTCCCGTCCGTTGAAAGGATCACGCCACCGATGGCCACCACCCCCTTGCTCGACGACGCCCTCGCCGCCGACGCCGCCCCGGCGCCGTCGGCCCCCTCGAACGTGCAGCGCCTCGTCTCCGGCCTCGGCCAGAGCATCGTCGGCCCCGCCAACATCCTGCGCGCGCTCTCGGGCCTCGGCCTGTCGCTCGCCGGCAAGCTGATCGCCGGCGTCTACGGGCTGGTCCGGTCGTGGATCGCCCCCGCCGAGGTCGATCCCGAGCAGGCGATCACCCTGTCCGACGGTGCGCCGTCCCGCTCGGCCCGGCGCACGCCGCTGCTGATCGGCGCGGTCCTCGCGCTGGTGCTGGCCGTGGGCGGGATCGCCTTCAAGCTGCTGCGCACCCCGTCGGCGCCGCCCGTCGCCGCCGAGCCGCCCCGTGTGCGGCCGGCCAGTGGCGCCACCGGCGACAGCGCCCCAGCCCCTGTCGAGGAGCTGGAGCGGGTGGAGGAGGCCGAGGAGGACGTGGCCGTCGAGTCACCGGCCGAGGAGGATCCGCGCAAGAAGGGCGAGTAGCCGCCTAGCCGCGCCAGCCCGCGGGCTGGTGCGCCTGGATGGCGAGCAGCGCCCAGGCCAGCGCGATCACGAAGAACAGGCCGTCGAGGCCGCCGCTACCCCCGCGGTAGTGGATGGTGGCGGAGACGATGATCGAGATCAGCGCGGCCACCCAGCACAGAGCGCAGCGGCGGTTCATACCCCCAGGGTATGCCGCCGCTGCGTCGTTCTGCGAGGAGGCTAGGCCGAGACGGCCGTGCGCGTCGCGTCGCCCTTCCGCACCGTGAGCCGCTGCAGGAGCTCCGCGCCGACGAGCCCGATCGCGCCCCACAGGATGGCCTGCGCGAGGAACGAGTACGTGCGGAACCAGTACAAGTCGTCGGGGTCGAAGCCCTCCGGCGTCGCGACGGTCGCCGGCAGCACCAGGCAGGCGAGGACGAGCCCCACGATCACGACGGCCCCGCCGGTGAGCGCGGCGCCGTACGCCCCGAGCCGGGGCACGACGGCGAGCCCGATGACCCACGCGGCCGCCACGAGCGCGAGGCAGATCGCGACCATGAGCACGTACGCGCCGGTGCGCTCGCGGATCGTCTCGGGATCGCCCACGACGGGCGGGTTCGGCGGGTACTTCAGGTACGGCAGGGCGTAGATCCCGGCGAACAGCGAGCCGGCCACGGCCAGCGCGACGGCCCGCGGCGTCCACTGCGCGAGCTTCGGCGCGGCGACGCAGTAGGTCACTGCGAACAGGGCGCCCATCGCGATGCCGAACAGGATCAGGCCGGCGCCCAGCCCGACGTTCTGCTGGACCGCGCGGGTGAACAGCTCCGGCTCCTCCATCGCCATTCCCGGGTGGGAGGCGTGCTCCGCGGCATTGCGGGCCTCCTCGAAATCGATGGCGCGGCCGATGATCGGCTCCACCATGATCCGCCCGAAGACGAACGCGAGCAGTCCTCCGATCGCCCCGGCGAGTGCGCCGCGGGCGATGACGTGCTTCTCCATGTCTCCCCGATCAGTGGCAGGGGAAGCCCAGGAAGTGCCGGGCGTCGTGGAAGAACTCGTGGACGTGCATGTCGTTGCCGAACACCGAGACGGCGCCCTGGTCGATGCCGATGAAGTAGTACGCCAGCACGGCCAGGATCAGGGTGGCGGAGAGCCACACCGCCCGGCGGGAGACGTGCAGGGAGAGGTCACCGGCGTGGGCGGTGGTGGATGCGTTCGCCATGGGCGGCGCTCCTTCGTCCGGGGTTTCGCGCCCGGGTAGACGGGGTTCGACGGTGCCCGGTCGCCCGGGCGTGCCGGCGCGGGTCTGGCTTCACAGTGGCGCGACCGCTCCCGAGGGGATTCCGCATCCGGCCCGCGAAGTGTAACCCCGCGGGCCGGAGACCGCGATCACACGGGCATCAACCTGCCGAGCAGGTCGGAGAGGGTGAGCACCGCCCGCGCACCGTCGCGCTCCACCACGGCGAGGTGCGCCCGCGACTCCCGCATCGTGGCGAGGGCCGCGTACGCCGGCTCGGCGGCGTCGAGGATCAGGACCGGCCGCATGAGATCCGCGGCGGTCGCGGTCCCGTCGGCCCGCAGGCAGTCGCGCACGTGCACCACGCCGAGGTGCGCACCGCCCGTCACCAGCTGCCGGAGGTGGCCCGTCCGGTCGGCGGCCTTCCGGACCTGTGCGGGCCTCGCCGAACCGGGCACGGACGACGGCGCCGCGTCCCACCGCGCGATGTCGCCGACCGTCAGCGCCTCGAGCTCGAGCGCGCTGGTCAGCCGGCCGGAGTGCTGCTCGTCGAGCGCGCCGACGGTGACCGAGTGCTCGACGAGGTGGCGCAGCGCCGCCGGGTCCTGGCCGAACTCGACCTCGTTCACGGGCGTCACGCCGACGCGCCGCAGGCATCGGTTGGCCGCCTCGTTGAGCACCAGGAGCAGCGGGCGGAACACCGTCATGAAGGCCCGCATCGGCAGGGCCAGCAGGATCGCCGACCGCTCCGGGTGCGCGATGGCCCACGACTTCGGCGCCATCTCGCCGACCACGAGGTGCAGGAAGGTCACGATCAGCAGGGCCAGCACGAAGCCGCCCACGTCGGCGCTCCATCCCGGCATCCCGGTGGCCGCGAGGAGCGGCGTCAGCCACCTGTCGACGGCCGGCTTGGTGATCGCGCCCAGCGCCAGCGTGCACACGGTGATGCCCAGCTGCGAGCCCGCGAGCAGCAGCGAGAGCTCCGAGGAGCTGCGCAGCGCGGCCCGCGCGGAAGCGCTGTGCGCCGCCTCGTCCTCGAGCCGGTGTCGGCGCGCGGCGATGAGCGAGAACTCGACGGCCACGAAGAAGGCGCTGGCCGCGATCAACAGGACCGTGATCGCCACGATCGTCCAGGGGCTACTCATCGTCGTCCTCCGTTCGGTCGATCGCGGGCAGGGTCAGGTGCACGGCCGCCGGCACCCGTCGTTCGACGGTGCGCACCTCGGCCCGGAGCGCGGGCCGGGCGGTTCCGGGCACCGCCGCAGGATCGGGCAGCAGGGGCAGGTCGGTGACGTCGCCCGGCCGGGGCAGCGCCCCGAGGCGCGCGGTGACCGCGCCACCGAGGGTCTCGGCGTCGCCGGGTTCGAGGTCGACGCCGAGCAGGCGCTCCACCTCGTCGAGGTGCACGTCGCCGCGCAGCAGCCAGCCGTCGCCGTCGGGCACGGCGGGCGCCGGGTCGGTGCCGTCGTGCTCGTCGTCGATCTCGCCGACCAGTTCCTCCGCAATATCCTCGACGGTCACGACGCCGTCGAAGCCGCCGTACTCGTCGATGACGAGGGCCATCTCCTGGCCCGCGTCCCGCAGTCGCGCGACGACGGCGGGCAGCGGCATGGAGCCGGGCACGATCACCGCCGGGCGGCAGCGGGAGCGCGCGGTGCCGGTGCTGTCGCCCAGCAGGTCGTGGAGCGTGATGACGCCGATCAGGTCGTCGGCGCTCGCGCCGACCACGGGGTACCGGGTGTGGCCGTCGGCCATGCGCTCCAGGACGACGGCCGCGGGCTCGTCGGCGGCGACCAGGTCGACGCGGGCGCGCGGGATCATCGCGTGCTCGGCGGTGTGGCCGGGGAAGTCGAGGATCCGGTCGAGCAGCGTCGACAGCTCGCGGGGCAGTTCTCCCGCGTCCCGCGAGGCGGCGACGATGTGCTCGAGGTCCCGGGGAGTCGCCGAGTGCTCGACGTCGTGCACGGGCTCGATCTTCACGGCGCGCAGCAGCAGGTTCGAGGCCTGGTCGAAGAACCGGATCAGCCAGCCGAACGCGCGGAGGTACAGCGTCGTCGAGAGCGCCAGGCGGCGGGCGACGGGCTCCGGCCGGGCGATGGCGAGGTTCTTCGGGAACAGCTCGCCGAAGACCATCTGCGCGACGGTCGAGAGGCCGACGGCCAGGACCGCGCCGATCGCGATGCCCACACCCGCGGGCACGCCCGCGCCGCCGAGCAAGGTCCCGACGCCGCGGCCGATCAGAGGCTCGGCCACGTAGCCGACGAGCAGGCCTGTCACCGTGATGCCGAGCTGCGCGCCGGACAGCATGAAGGAGGTGCGGCGCGTGACCTGCAGGGCGCGGGCCGCGGCCTCGTCGCCCGCCTCCGCGCGCGCCTTGAGCCGGGAGCGGTCCACCGCCATGTACGCGAACTCCTGGGCCACGAAGTAGCCGGTGAACGCGGTGATCACGAGCACGACGACGACGCCGGCCAGGATCGTGAGGAGGGTGATCACGCGGCGGCCCCTCGGTGGGGCGCGGGTTCAGCGGATCGGGGTCTTCGGCGTTTGCGCGAGGCGCGTCTCATCGATGCTCTCTGTGAAGGAGTGGTGGGATGCGTCGTCGCACCCCGTGAGTAAAGGATAGGTCAAGAATCGCGATCCGGCATGGGAGCGGTCCCGCCTAGCCCGGCGCGTCCGAGGCGAAGAGCCGGAAGACGGTGCGCATCGCGAGCACCGTGCCGACGAATCCCACGGTCGCGCCGGCGAGGGCGAAGGCCGTCAGCTGCGGCGTGATCGCGGGGCCGCCGGGCACCACCATGAGCACGACGCCCGCCACCACCGCGGCGAGCGCCAGCACGGCTCCCATCGCGTCGGTCACCCTGCCGCGCAACCATCTCCGATCGTCCGGATGGGCCGTCGCCCGGGTGCGGACGGTGAACGTTCCCGCCGCGAGCGCGCCCGCGATCCGGTCGGCGCGGCCGGGGAGTCGACGGGCCACCGCGGCACCCACCGCGGCCGTCGAGGCGGCGCGGCGCGCCATCCGCTCCGGGCTCGCCACCTCCCGCACCAGCCGCGGCATCTCGGCCCGGATGGCCTCCTGCACGTCGAGGCCCGGGACCAGCATGCCGAGCGCACGTTCCACGGAGGCCAGCGACCGGAAGGCCGCCGCGACGTCACCGGGCACGCCCACCCGGTGGGTGCGCAGCACCGCGAACAGCCGCCCGAAGGACTCCGCGGACACCCCACCCTGCAGCCCGATCAGGGTGATCTCGCGGCCGACGGCGCGGAGGAGGGTCTCGCGGTCCACCTCGTCCGGCGCGTCGAAGGCGAGCAGCATGGTGTCGACGGTGACCACCGGATCGTCGTTGAGCGCCGCGTCCAGAAGCATCGCCAGCAGGACCCGCAGCTCGCCGTCGAGCACCCCGACCGCGCCCATGTCGAGTAGCCCGACCCGGCCGTCGGGAAGGACCATGATGTTCCCCGGGTGCAGGTCGGCGTGGAAGACGCCGTGCACGAAGATCCCGTCGAGGAGGGCGCCGAGCAGGTCGTGCGCGATCCGCGCCCGGATCTCCTCGTCCAGGCCCACGACGACGGCCGGACCGCCGGACAGCGGCACCCCGGGCAGGCGCTCCATCACCAGCAGCCGGGACGTGCTCAGGTCCCGATCGATGCGGGGCACCACGACGTCGTCCCGATCGGCGACGGTCGCGGCGAGCGCGGCGGTGTTGGCGGCCTCGGTGCGGTAGTCGAGTTCCTCACGGAGGGAGGCCACGAGTCCCTGGGCCAGGCGCGAGACGCCCACGTCGCGGGCCCACGCCAGCCGCTGTTCCGCGGTCCGGGCGAAACGCAGCAGGATGTCGCAGTCGACCGTGACCTGTTCCCGTGCCTCGGGCCGCTGCACCTTCACCACGACCTCCTCGCCGCCCGCGGTGCGGGCGGTGTGCACCTGCGCGACCGAAGCCGCGGCGAGCGGGGTGGGGTCGAACCGGGCGAACGCGCGGTCCGGTTCGCCGGGCACCTCGGCGGCGACGACGGCCATGATCCGGTCCGTCGCGACCGGTTCCGCGGAACTCTGCAGCGTGGAGAGCGCCCGGGTGAGGTCGGCGGGCAGCAGGTCGTCGCGCGTGCCGAGGATCTGGCCCAGTTTGACGAAGGTGACACCGCAGCCGTTGAGCAGCCGCACGAGTGCGGGACCGAATTCGGGTGACGAGGGCCCGGCGCGCAGTGCCGATCCGGCACCGCTCCGCGCGGCGATCGCGGTGATCGTGAGGTAGCGACGTGTGCGGCGAAGCCGGCCGCGGGCGCGGACCAGGAGGTCGCGCGGCCCCGGCGCGGTGCCGGTGGGCGCGACGATCTCGAGCAGGACGAGGGCCGCGAGCGATCCGGCGAACAGCCACAACCCGGCGACGAGGAAGAAGGCCACAGCGGTTCCGGTGCCCACCAGCAGGGTGCCACCAGGCTCGGCGATGCCGGAGGTCACCGCGGCCCACGACGTGACCGGGAGCGCGACCGCGATCATGAGCAGCGCCACGAGCACCGTCCGCAGCCACCCGGGCCGCGCGCCGAGCGAGCGCCGCATGACCGCCGCGAGCAGCAGCGCGACCACCGGGGTGAGCATGAGCGCCACGACCACGTCCATGAGCTCCGAACCTAGCGGCGGAGTCGCCCCGTGCCATCCAGGACAACCCTGAACCGTACGCAGTTGGTCCGTGCCCCCGCCTCGCCTACCATTTGCATGATGAGATTCGACAAACTGAATTCTCTCGGGGTTGCGGCACTCCTGTTCCTGTCCGCGGGCTGTTCCGCGCAGCTCGGCTGGCTGCCCGAGCCCGCACCCGGGGCGGGCTCCTCGACCGCGGGAACGCCACCTCGACCGGTGCGCGTCCTGCCCGCAGGCGGCGCCGACGAAATGATCTGCCATCTGCCGGAACCGTTCTTCACCATGTGGTGCGACGCTCCGCAGGTGGTCGTCCGCCACATTCCGGACGGTGCGGCCATCCTCCTCCGTCAGGGCGACCCCATTCGTGTCGGCGGCAAGGAGCCGGCGGAACGTCGGGAACGAAACGACGAAAGGCGGCTCCCGGAAGACCGGAAACCGCCTGTGATCGCGCGAAGTGTTTGTGGAGCCTAGGAGATTCGATATCTCTAGGAGCCTCCTGACTGTCCACGACGTGGCTGACGGGTCTCATCGTGGCTGTTGTGGCCCTGTG
>NZ_JBNCLV010000020.1:0-17912 GCF_049844855.1 Tsukamurella sp. DT100 | reverse complement strand
GATTCGATATCTCTAGGAGCCTCCTGACTGTCCACGACGTGGCTGACGGGTCTCATCGTGGCTGTTGTGGCCCTGTGGCGGACGGATTATCTGCATGTTCTCCTCGACGGGCTTCTTGTTTGGCCGGCGGCCGGGTTCCCAGTTCGAGGAGTCGGCTTCGGAGCGCCTCGTTCTCGGTGTGTAGTTGCTCGAGCTGTTCGGTCAGTTCGCGGTTGCGGTCGATCGCGGTTGCGAGCTTGGTGCGGAGGGATTCGGCACTGGCTGCCCTGGAGCGTTCTATTCCGGCGGTGGCGGTGCCGCGCTTCGCGTCGATATCCTGCCGGAGCTGGGTTTGCTTGTAGAGGAAGCTGGTTGAGACGTCGGCGGCTCTGGCGACAGCGACGAAGGTGACGGGTTGTCCGGTGTTGTGCAGCCGGGTGATGGCTCGACGTGCGCGGGCGGTCGCGCTGGTTGTGCGGGCGGCGGCGGCCGCGGTGAGGCGTGCAGTGCGGTGATCGCGGTCGCCATTGCTCACCTGGATTCCTGCGTGTCTGAGTCGATTTCGTCGATGAGCCTGGTGACCTTGTCGAGCATGGTCTTGTTCAGGTCCGCTGCCTGGCGGTCGCCGTTGTCTTGTGCTTGGGCGGCGAGCTGTCTGAGCTGGTCGCGGTGGGTGATGTGTGCGCCGAGGAAGGTGCGGCCGCCGGGGTCGTGGAAGGAGCAGTCGATGCAGGGGTTCGGGCGGAACTCGCAGCGCTGCGTCGCGGGGAGCGTGCAGAACCCGTTGGGCAGTGCGGTGGTGAAGCGGGCGCGCAGGCGCTCGACGGTGGCGTCGACGCCCTTGTCGGGGTTGGTGTCCCAGAATTCGCGGGCTTTGCGGGCGAGGGTGTCGTCGGTAATGCGAGCGTAGGTCGCGGTCATGGTGTCGCTGTGGTGGCCGAGGAAGTCGCGCACTTCCGGTTGGGTCCATCCGTTGTTGAGCAGGTGCATTCCGATGGTGTGGCGGAAGCGGTGGACGTCGCCTCCGGAGATCTTCTCGCCGGTGGCGACGGACGTGGTGATGCCGTGCTCGCGGAACAGTGCGGCGAGGCGGTGTCGTAGCCCGCTGGTGGACCAGGGCTGGGTGCGGCCGGCGATGGCGCTGGACCGGGCGCCAGGGAAGAGGTGCTCGGCGTCGGGGCCGTAGGTGTCGCGGACGCGGGTCTGCTGGTCGCGGATGATCTCGGCGAGGCTTTCGGGGACTGGAAGCCGCCGCCAGGCGCTGGTTTTGGTCATCCAGTATTCGATCCAGTGGCCCTGCTCACTGTGTTGGAGGCAGTCGATCGGGAGGGCGACGAGTTCGGATATGCGGCACCCCGCCCATCGTGTGGTGGCGATCATCGCCCGGAGGGTGGGGTCGGTGGCCGGGTTGTCGACGATCAGGGTGTCGATGCGTTCGATGACATCGGGTGGAAAGGGCCTCGGTCGGCGGGTCTTGCGGTGGACGTTCTCGCCGCGGCGCAGGAAGATCGCTGATCCCAGGTCGTCGACGAGTCCGCAGTCGCGCAGTGTTTCGAGCAGGTAGGCCGCGGTGTTCGCGAGCTGGGGGCTTGCCTTGGTGTCGGGGCGGCGCGTCCATTCGAGGTAGTCCAGGAACGCCGTCCGAGTGACCGCAGACGGTTCGGGAACGGTTCCGTCGAGCGTGAGGAACTGGGCGAGCTGGCGGGTGGCGCGCAGCCACTGGGTGAGCGTTCCCCAGGACATGCGGGAGGTAGACAACTGTTGGCGGGCCAGGCTTTTGACGGCCTCTTTGAGCCAGGGCACCGGGATGGTGGCCCAGTCGACAGCGGTTCGTGTCGCCCCGGCTTGGGTGGCGTCGAGGACGAACTCGAATCCGTCGCGCCACCGCCAGTGATCCGCGGCCCATGGGTCGGGGTCGGTGGCCCCGTGAAGGAGTCGGAAGAACCTCCGGATGTAGGGAGCGCAGAGGGAGTCGAAGTTGGTGTAAGGCCAGTGCTGCCTGCACAGCAGCAGCCAGTCGTCGACGGGGCGTTCGGTCAGGGAGCTGGTGATACGCCCGTGCGCGACCTCGATGAGGACGATCAGGGCGCGGCGCAGGCCGGCGTTGGGGGTCCAGTCGCCGCGGCCGATCTTGGTTGCGGCGACGAACCGGACTTCGTCGGCGGCCGCCGCTGGGATGCGGCGGAAGTCGACGACCTGCGTGGTGGCGGGCCGTCCACGGGGCACGCCGACGGGCAGAGCGCTGGTGGTGGCCCAGGCGTCAAAGTCGGCGGGCTGTCCAGCGCGGAACCACTGGAAGTAGTGGGCATAGCACAGCCCCGAGGTGGCGGCTGCGCGTCCACCGGGGCCGCCGAGCCAGTACCGCTCGCCGTCGCAGTCGGAGACGGCGCACGGGTCGGTGGCGGCGCGGCGGCGGTCGCCGGCGATGTCGACGACCGGCCACGTCGATGCGCACCAAGGCCCGTCCGGCACCTGCAGAGCGGGGACGCCGCGGGGCCCGGACCGGGCGCGCTCGCCGTTACCGCGCGCCATCGCCGTCTCCCTTCAGTCGGTACTGCTGCGGTTCTCGCCAGACCAGATGCTCGGTGGTGCGGAGCTTTTCGGCGAGGTCGTCGCTGGCGAGGTGAATGTAGACGTCGGCGCTGGCCGAATGGGATTGGCCGAGGCGGGCAGCGATCTCGGCCGCGGTCCATCCGGCTTTGGCCAGGGCGGTGGCGTGGGTGTGGCGGAGCATGTGCGGGTTGAGGTCGTCGATCCCGGCGGCGGCGCCGATCCGTTCGATGAGCTGGTAGGCGTTGGAGTAGGTCATCGGACCACCGACGGGTGGGCGTGAGAGGTTGACGAACACGTAATCGCTGTCGACGTGGGCGATCTCACCGAGCAGGTACGCGGCATACAGGTCGAAGAACCGCCGCGGAGCCTCGACGATGAATTGGGTCTTCTGCTTTGATAGCGCCCCGTTGGCGTTGTCGTCACGCCGGCGGATCATCACCTGCCTGCGCATCGGGTTCAAGTCGCCGTGGCGCAGGCCGAGCGCTTGGCCTACCCGCAGGCCCAGGTCGTACTGCGCCGACAGCAGCAGTCGGTCACGGGTGGTCGACGCCGCGGCGAGCAGCTTGGCGAAGTCGGTCTCGAAGTCGATGACCTGCACGGTCTCTGCCGACTGCCGGTCGGGCCGGGCCAGGCGGGAGACTTCGCGCGGACGGCGGTGTTCGAGGTGCGCAAGGAAGCTGTGCGCGCGCCGCGGCAGCTTCGACGGGTTGCGGGTCAGTACCAGATCCTGCGGTCCCCGGCCCTCGACGCGGTGGAACTCGTAAAACTCCCGCACCGCGGCGCTGACCGCTTTCACCGTGCCGGGTGCACGGCCCCCGCACCGCGACGGCAGCGGCGGCAGTCCAGCGGTGAGAACGGCGACGAAGTCACAAAGCTGCCGGAAATCCAGCTCATCCCAAACGATTCCCCGCGCAGCCAGCCAACGATAGAACTGACTCAGGTGCCGCGCGTACGAGCGGACGGTGTTCTGAGAACGTCCGATCGCCCGCTGCCAATGCAGGAACTGCTCGATCTCGAGCACCGGCAAACCCTGTTGGTCGACGACGGTCCACGACCGGACCCCGTGGACCGTGACCGGGGCGGCCCTCATCGCTGGTCCTCGAGGCCGTCGGCGCGGCGCGGCCGGCGGGTCGTGATGTCAGTGCGCCGACGCTGCTGTTCGTCACGCACATCGATGACCACGTCATCGGCGATCGCGGCGTCGGCGATCGACGCAGCGGGCAGCCGCCCGGGCAGCCAGCGCACGTCCCGCTTGCGCCACGCGGCGTACCTCTGCTGCACCTGGTCCATCGGGATCTCGAACCGTTCCCACTGCACCCCGGGGGCGCTGACCCAGATCCGCCGCACGTGCGAATCGGTCGCCGCGTCGTAGTCCCAGGTCAGCTCGCAGTGCGTGGGATCGCCCACCAGCTGCAGAGTCTGCGAGTCCTGCTTGATGAAGGCCTTGCGCCGAGTGTTGGTGCCCTCCATCTCCTTGTGATGGATCGCCAGGTAAGTACGGCCGTGACTACTCACCTCGGACCACTGATACGGCCGCTTGACCAGGTGCCCGGGCGGGTGCATCCCCTGGGTGCTCAGCCACACGTTGGTGCCGGCGGAGACAAACGCCGCAACGTGACTACCCCGCAGCAGCGGCTGCAGCACCGTCCGCAAGTGCGCCGGCTGCCCCGCGGTCAGCGTGTTCCAGTGATCGACCGCGGCCAGCAGCAGCGCGCCGACGCCGATCGTCACCGGGCGCAGGATCCGCTGCGCCTCCTTCCGAGAAACCGCTCCCGCGTCGAGCGGGTTGATGTCGTCGTCCATGAGTGCCGTCACGATCTGTCTCCCATCGATGTAATTACTTGCATGGAATCTTGCCTAACGTGGTACAGTTCTCAGCAAGACAACACGCCGTGACCTGCAGAATTGGCCAAACCGTCTCGCCTCGCTCTCGCGAGCGAGACGGACGTCACATCAGTCACTTGCGTTTCGGATGGAGATAACCGCGTCGGGCAGAAAGTCGCAGTTCACACGGTGTTTCTGCGCAGATTTCGGCTGTTACCGCGATAGCGTGGAACGCAGGGATCGATCGAGGATATGGAGGCGATCTGGGTGACGGCACTCTTCTCGCAGGCCGAGGCGAACCCGGTGATGGTTGCGCTGACACGACTGGCGCACGGCTGGTCGAAGAAGCGGCTCGCTGAGGAGGCCGGGATCTCCGGATCGCACGTCACCCGGGTCGAGGCTGGCGCTCTGCCGCTGGCAGGTAAGGCGCTCGACGATTACGCCCGGGCGTTGCAATGCCCGGTCGAGGCGCTGTGCGTCGCGTTCGAGCGCTCACCTGCGCAGGGCACGCACTTCCGCGCCAACGCCACCACAGCGGAGTGGAAACGTGACCGCGTCTGGGCGCGCGCCAACCTGGTCGCGATGCGGCTAGGCCGGGTCGTCGCCCACACCGATCTCGATCCGGAACTGGCGCTGCCCGATCTCGACCCCGGGGACTACGCCGCCGATCTCGGCGAAATCACGGTCGCGCAAGTCCTGCGCCGGCTCTGGCGCATCGCCGGCCCCATCCGGTCGATGACCGAACTGCTGGAAGCGGCCGGGGTCTTCGTCGTCGTCGAGGACTTCCACGACCGCGAGATCGACGCGGTCACCCTACGCGCCACCGCGCATCACCCGCACCTGGTGTACGTCAACGCCGCACTACCGCCGGACCGGATGCGCATGACCCTCGCGCACGAACTCGGGCACCTGGTGATGGATGCGATGACCCTGGTCAGCCCCACCGAAACCGAGCGACGGGCAAATGTCTTCGCCGCCGAGTTCCTCGCCCCGGTCGACGACATCGGCCCGGCGCTGGACCGGGTCTCGACCCGGACCGTGCACGAGCTCGACGAGCTGCGCCTGGACTGGGGCGTGAGCGAGTCCTCGCTCGTTGTCCGAGCACGCGAGCGCGGCGTGCTCTCCGACCGGCAGTACCGGGCGATGTTCCGACTACTCAACGAAACCGGCCGGATGTACGGCACCCGGCCCGGTGTCCCGACCGAGACACCCGAGCTCGCCCGCGATGTTCTCGCCCAGCTCGCCACCGACGGATACAGCACCACCGAGCTCGACGCCCTGACACTGCTCACCGCCGAGAACCGCACCAGCCTGTTCGGCGCACCCGAGGGTGCCACCGCCGGCAGCCGTCACCTGACCGTCGTCTAACAGCGCGGGGGACGCCAGGGATGTCACGGTGGGGCTGGAACAGCAAGGACGCGGTCAAAGACCACCACTGGCGCGTCCCGCACGGGTCGAACAAGGCAGTGCAGGCCAAAGAGCAGGACGACGCCGCAGGCGGCCGCCACAACCGTGCCATCCGCACCGCACCGAACGCGCTGGGGCGGGTGGTCCTCCGGTGCCAGTACCGGCGCCTGTACGCGGAGCTGCGGTGGACCGATGCGACGAGGAAGCACGCCGAGTACCTCGGCGAGATGACCTGGCACAGCCGCGCCGACAACCTCGCCGCCGCCTGGCGCGAAGCACACGCCCGCGGTCTTACGACCAAGTCCTGCGACCGTCATCCAGTTATTTAATCTGTCGATCTTACGGTGTGCGTTATCAGATAGCGAGCTGGGTGTGGGGCCGACGGGCCGCGTGCCGACCGTTATGTTTCGTCGTCATGCGGGCGCAGTGGATTCGGGTCACCCGTGTTTGCCTGGCCACCAGCTCGCTGGTCCGGCCAGGGTGGCGATTGCGGGTACGACGATCGTTCGGACGACGAAGGTGTCGAGGAGTAGTCCGACACCGATGATGAGGCCGACCTGGGTCATGATGGCGATCGAGCCGACCATCAGTCCGAACATGCTTGCCGCGAAGATGAGGCCGGCGGAGGTGATGACGGAGCCGGTGTTGGTGACGGTTCGTAGGACTCCGATGCGAATGCTGCGGTGGGATTCCTCACGCAGCCTGGAGATCAACAGCATGTTGTAGTCGGCGCCGACGGCGACGAGCACGATGAACGCGAGAAGCGGTACAGGCCAGGCAATCTCGGTGCGAAGGATGCATTGGAAGATCACCACCCCCACGCCGAGGGCTGCAGCGTAGTTCAGGATAACGGTTCCCAGCAGGTAAAGCGGTGCAATGAGCGCTCGGAGTAGTGCGATCAGGATGATGCCGACGATGATGAGGGTGGCCAGGGCGAGTAGCCGGAAATCGTGGCTGAGCAGGCGTTGCAGGTCGGCGTTGATGGCGGGGAATCCCGCTAGCGACACCGATGCGTTCTGCAGGGCGGTGTTGGGTCTCGCTGTCTGGGCTGCGGTGGTGATGGCGTTGGTGAGTTCAATCGCCTGGCTGCTGTAGGGATCGGCGTCGGTTTGGATGGCATAGCGCACTGTCCGCCCGTCTGGAGAGACGAATTGTGCAGCAACGTCGGAAAACTTTTGGTTGACGAACGCGTCAGGCGGTAGGTAGAAACCCGTGGCGGCGTCCGAGCCGCGGGTTTCGCGGGCGGTGGTCTGTAGTTGCGCGGCAAGGGTGGCCATCCCGGCGAACTGTTGCAGGTTGCTGTCGACGAGTGCGGCGACTCCCCCGGCAATCGCGCGGGAGCCAGCAGCGAGTTGACTCACCCCGTTCTGAAGCTGGGCGAGTTGTGCGGGGAGGTC
This sequence comes from Tsukamurella sp. DT100, assembly GCF_049844855.1. NCBI lineage: Bacteria > Bacillati > Actinomycetota > Actinomycetes > Mycobacteriales > Tsukamurellaceae > Tsukamurella > Tsukamurella sp. DT100. The sequence continues at coordinate 10,752 of NZ_JBNCLV010000020.1, read as the reverse complement.
GCGCGCGGTGACAGCACCCAGCGTTGTGTCCAATGTGTCCACTGCGGCGGTGAGTTGCGCGGTGATGGTGGTGATGGGTGTGCCGAGGTTGCCCAGTTGCCCGGAGAGAGCGCCGATTTGGAGGAGGAAGTTGGAATCCCGCAGTGTGCCCAGGGTCCGGAGTTGCTGTTGGACGGCGGCGCACTGAGGGATCGGGGCGCACCAGGGAGCGTTGTCGAGCAAGGGCCGCACGGCGGTCACGAGACTCAAGGCGTCGGATGCCTGCCTTGCCGCGGTGGCCAATTGCGGTGCCTGCCCAATGAGTTGGTCGAGTGCGGGTGCGGTTGTGCGGAGTTGACCGAGCAGTGGTCGGTATTGCTGGATCTGTTGTCCCGCGGTCGTGGCCTGGTCGAGAATTCGCAACAGCGGTGTCAGGTTGGCGCGGATCTGGCTGTCGAGCGTGGCAAGGCCGGTCGCGAGTTGGTCGGCGCCATCTCGAAGTTGGAACAGGTCGCCAGTGCGTGATCGGCCGTCACTGACTGCCGCGGCGAGTCGGTCACCGATCTGTCCGTTCTGCCACGACAGCTGGGCTTGTTCGAGGCGGCTGCCGGTGGGTCGGGTCACGCCGACAACCCGGGTCACTCCCGGGACTTGCGCGACGCGTGATGCCAGGTCGTCGAGGTCAGCCAGCCCTTTCGCGGTACGCATGTCGTTCGGGGATTGGATCACGAGGAATTCCGGGACGGTAGTGTTGGTCGGGAAGTGCCGGTCGAGCAGTGCGTAACCCTCGTTACTGTCAGTGGTGGCGGGTTGTCCGCTGCGGTCGTCGTAGGTGATGGTGATGCCCAACGCCACTGCGCCGAGGGCGAGCAGAGCGACGAGTGTCATAGCCAGTAGCGAGGCGGGGCGCCGTACGACGAGTACCGCGATGCGGTTCCAGTAGCGCCGCGTCAGGTCCGCGCGGGGTGCACCCCACCCGAGGTGGGAGGCGGCGTGCAGGACCGGCGGTAGCAGGGTGACCGTGGCGAGGAACCCGATGACGATCGCGATCGCACATGCCGGCCCGAGAGTGGAGAAGACGCTCAGTTTTCCGAACACCATCGCCAGGAACGCCAGGGCGACGGTTGCGGCGGAGGCGAGGATGACGCGCCCGATCGTAGCGGTGGCGTCGATGAGCGCAGGTGCGTGCTCGGCGCCCGACCGTAATCGCTCGTGGTAGCGGCTGATGAAGAAGACCGTGTAGTCGACGCCGGCACCGAGCAGGATCACCGTCATGAACGCGACGGTGAACTGTGAAACGGGCATTCCGAACTCGCCCAACGCTGACACCACACCGCGACCCACCCCGAGGCTGATCCCGATCACCAGCAGGGGTACGAGCGCGGTGAACAGCGACCGGTAGACCACCAGCAGGATGAACGCGATCAGCAGAACCGTGGCCATGGTGATCACCACAAGGTCCTTTTCGGCCGTGACGATCTGATCGCTGAAGGTGGCGGTGGGCCCGGTGACGTGTACGGTTGTACCGGTGCCGGAGAACGAATGATAGGCGAGGTCGCGCACGGAATCCAAGGCGCGAGTCGCGGCGGGGCCGCCCAGCGTTCCGGTCAGCCCCACCGGCAGGTACCAGGCCGTCCCGTCGCGGCTCACCGCCTGCGACGCCGTCGTCGGATCCCCCACCAGGTCACGGACGGAAGCGACATCGGCGGTGGCGCCACGAAGTTTCTGAACAAGCTCGTCGTAGCGTACGCGCACCGTCGGGGTGAGGCCGCCACGGTTCTCCATGGCGATGAAAACCGTTGTCTTGGCGCCTTTCTCCCCGAACGCCGTACCCATCCGGTCGAAAGCCTGAAATGACGGCACTCCCGCAGGGATCGGATCGACCGATTGTTGGCGCACGACTGTCTCGAGCTGCGGGAACGCCAGCGCCAGCACCACACCCACCGCGAGCCACGCGCCGACGACGACAACCTTGTGCGCTAGCGCGTACCGAGCCACCCGCGCAAGCGTGGCGCTGTATTCCGCGCGTTCTGACCGCGCGCCAGCCGATCGCCGGTGCACCACCATCAACACCACTCCTGCCGAAACGGAACTACCTGGATCGGTACGCTACATGATGTAGCGAAAAGCGGTGGCGCGGTCGCTCGTCTTCGGACTCGGCGTGGACCGTGCGAGCGGTCAGGGCATGCGGCGATGCGCCGTCAGGAAGTCGTCGACGATGCGGCGGCGGTCATCGGCGTCGACGGCCCGGATGCCGGTGATTTTGGCGAAGATCAGCGGTCCGACGAGCTGGGTGATGGCCAGGGTCAGGTCGAAATCGTCGAGCTCGTCGACGGCACTGGCACTGGTGAGCAATCGGTCGAACGGTTCGCGGTAGTGATCGACCACCCGCGCACGCAGTGGGGCCAGGGCGTTGCTCTGCTCGCCGGCCCGTTCGGGCACCATCGCCAACCACGCGACCGTGGTGACCTGCAGCGGCGCCTGTTCGATGACGTCCGCCTGACGATCCATCAACCGGATCAAGTCCTCGCGCACCGACCCCGAGAGTTCGTGGCGATCGGCCTGGGGCAGCAAACGCTCGAAGGCAGCGGCGACCAGGTCGGTGGTACTGCCAAAGTGCCGGTAGAGGGTTGTGCGGGCAACCCTGGACAAGCTGGTGACCGCCTCGACGGTGACAGCCTCCACTCCCCCTCTGCGCAGCAACACCGCCGTGGCGTCGAGTAGACGGTTCCTGGAACGAACCCGCCGCGGATCGACGTCGTCGAGGCCATCGATGCTCACCGCTACCCGCATTCTTCTCGCTGTTGGTCCACGTATGTGGCATCCTGCCAACGATACCGTCAGTAGCGGTCCGCTACCGGCACGAGCATCGATTCGAGGACTGTGATGTCAGCACCCAGCAGACTGCCCGCGCACTCCCCATCGTGCATGGGCTGCGGGCCGGAAAATGCCAGCGGCCTGCAGCTCGAGGTCTACCGCGACGAGGACCGAGTCTTTGCAGATCACTCCTTCACCGAAAAGCATTCCGGTGGACCAGGTCTGGCGCATGGAGGGGCCATCTCGGCCGCGTGCGACGACATCATGGGATTTACGCTGTGGATCGCCGGCACCCCGGCCGTCACGCGCACGTTGACGGTCAAGTACCGCCGACCGGTACCCCTCCACGTACCAGTACGCCTCACGGCGTGGATCGACGAGGACGCCGATCACACCCTGCACATCGGGGCGAGCGGGACCGTGGAGGGCGAGACCTACTTTTCCGCCACTAGCGAGTTCGTGAAAGTCGATCTCACGCACTTCGCGCGCTACGCCGACACCTCCACGGTAGACAGCTTTTTCGTCAATTTCCTCCGCGCGGACTGACCTGCTCAGATGCCCGGCGCTGCCCGCTGATTCGACGGTGCGCGGCGGAACTGAGTCGGGGAGCACCCGACCCACCGTGTAAATGCATGGGAGAAACTGGCGACCTCGGAGTACCCCAGTTCTGCGGCTATCTCGCCGACACTGATGCCGGGATCCAGCAGTCGCGCGGTGGCTCGTTCTTGGGCGAACTGCTGCCGCAGGCGACGCAGGGTGGTGCCCTCGGCGTGCAGGCGTCGCTTGAGTGTGCTCACCGATGTCGCCAGCTCCGCCGCGATACGAGCGCCGTCAGCGCGCGCAGGGTCAGCATCGAACTGTGCGCGGACCAGCTGCGTGTAGGAATTGGGCCTGCGCTGTTCGTAGACGCGTCGAAGCTCGGCGATACCGATCCGGTAGGCCACGGGGTCGGAGAAGCGGCACACGTCGTAGAGCACGGCAGCCGGTATATGCACGAACGCCGCGCGCGCGTCGAAAAGGATCCGATGGCCGATCTCACCCACGACGATCAGGTCTGCCGGCGCCTGGCATGTCAGATGAAGCTCCACGGAGGGGACGGCACCGGCGAGCATGTCCACCAACCGCAGGACAGCCAGACCACCGTAGGTGACGGCGAGACAATCGGTGCCGGGGCTATCTGTGCGCCCGGCCAGAGCGATCGTCAGTCCAGAGTCTCCGTGCTGGAACTCGGTGCTCAGCGCGGTCGATATCAGGGGCAAGAACCGAAGCAGTTGAACAACTTCGAGGACGGAACCCGCACTGACCAGCGGCAAACTGAGGGGGCCGAAAGAGGTCAGCTGGGCGTGCTCGGCGAACGCCACGCCCAACCGGAATCCCTGCTGGGCGTCCATCGCCGGATACACCTCGTGAAACCACCGGACAGGCACTTGGCCCTGTCGCGCAATGACGACCGCGAGATCGACGCCCTCGCGGGCCATGATGCGTCCGAACGCTCGCGTCTCCGCCGCGCCCAGGGCACCGCTGTCGAGGAGCTGCGCGAACGCTAGCGGCGGTATCCCCAACTCGACAAGGCTCACATGAGCCAATTTAACAAGACATCGCGACGTCCGAGCCTGGATCAAGCACATCTGCCGCGTGCACACTCACCTCTACGACCCACGAACAAGGAGGTGGCCATGGCCACGATCACTTACGTGACCCACGACGGCGAGGACTACCCCGCGCCGGTGACGCCCGGCAGGTCACTGATGCAGATTGCAGTCGACGAGGCGATACCGGGGATCGATGGCGACTGTGGCGGTGAGGCGGCATGCGGAACGTGCCACGTCGTCGTCGACAGCGCGTGGATCGACACCGTCGGACACAGCACAGACGTCGAAGAAGGCATGTTGAGTATGCACCCCGAACGTGAGGCCAACTCGCGACTGGCCTGCCAGATGACCGCCAACAACGAGTGGGACGGTCTGACCGTTCGCCTTCCCGAGTTCCAGTTGTGAACGTCTAAAGCGAAAGAGCAACATCTATGAGCATCTCAACTGCCCTCGCCGACAAAGCGCAGTCCATGATCCCGATCGATCTACAAATCCGTGGCGCCCACGTCTATGACAAGGCCCGCCGGATCGTCACCCGAACCGACGGCAAAAAGATCTTCACCGAGACCCCCATCCCGCCTGTCGAGGAAGTCGAACTCACCGACATCGATCTGAGCAACCCATTCCTCTACCGACAGGGCAGGTGGCGGTCCTACTTCGAGCGTGTGCGCAATGAGGCGCCCGTTCACTTCCAGCCCCGCAGTCCCTTCGGGCCGTTCTGGTCGGTCACTCGACATGCCGACATCATCGCTGTCGACAAGAACCACGACGCGTTCTCCGCCGAACCGTTCATCATCATCGGTCGGCCGCCCCGCTTCATGGACATCGCGATGTTCATCGCCATGGACCCGCCGCGGCACGACAAGCAGCGCGCCGCCGTCCAGGGAGTCGTCGCACCGAAGAACCTGCGCGAGATGGAGGGCCTCATCCGGTCGCGCGTCCGGGAAGTCCTCGACGAGCTACCGCTCGACGAACCGTTCGACTGGGTCCAGACCGTGTCGGTCGAACTGACCGCGCGGATGCTCGCGACATTGCTCGACTACCCCTACGAGCAGCGCCACAAACTCGTCCAGTGGTCGGATCTGGCCACGTCGATGGAGCAGGCCAACGGCGGACCATCAGACAACGACAAAGTTTTCCGCGAGATGGTCGCGATGGCACAGGGCTTGAGTGCGCTATGGCGAGACAAGGCCGCGCGGACCGCGGCAGGCGAGGAGCCTGGTTTCGACCTCATCACCATGCTGCAGAGCAACGAGGACACCAAAGACCTTCTCGACGACAGCCCCATGGAGTTCCTCGGGAACCTCGTGCTGCTGATCGTCGGCGGCAACGACACCACCCGCAACTCGATGAGCGGCGGAGTGCTGGCTCTCAACGAGTATCCCGACCAGTTCGAGAAACTCAAAGCCAATCCGGACCTGATCCCCAACGCGGTGTCGGAGATCATCCGGTGGCAAACCCCCCTGGCGTACATGCGCCGGGTCGCCAAGAAGGACGTGATGCTCAACGGTCAGTTCATCCGCAAAGGCGACAAAGTCGTCATGTGGTACGCCTCCGGCAACCGCGACGAGCGAGTGTTCGACCGCCCGGACGAGCTCATCATCGATCGGTCCAACGCTCGCAACCACATCGCGTTCGGTTTCGGCGTGCACCGTTGCATGGGAAACCGCCTGGCCGAATTGCAGTTGCGCATTCTCTGGGAAGAACTCCTCGAGCGCTTCGACGACATCGCGGTGGTCGGTGATCCGGAGTACGTGCAGTCCAACTTCGTTCGTGGGATCAGCAAGATGATGGTCCGTCTGACTCCCAAGCAGGAGACGTGAGCACTGATCGGGTCGTGATCGTCGGCGCAAGCCACGCCGGCGCACAGCTGGCGGCCAATTTGCGCAAGGAGAAGTGGGCTGGAGACATCCTGCTGATCGGCGACGAGGGCCGCCTGCCGTATCAGCGGCCGCCGCTGTCCAAGGCATACCTGGCCGGCGATTGCCATCTCGACGATGTCGCGATCCGAAGCCACCAGTTCTACGACAAGCAACGGATCCAGCTCGTCGACGGAACCGTAACCTCGATCGACCGTGCCGAACGAACCGTCACTCTCGGCAACAACGACGCGGTGTCCTACTCGAAGTTGGCCCTGTGCACCGGCGCTCGAGCTCGCGCACTGCCCGTCCCTGGGGCCGATCTGCCGGGCGTGCACTATCTGCGCACCGCCACCGACGTCGAGGCCATCCGCGCCGCCGCGGTCCCGGGTTCGCGGGTCGTCATTGTCGGCGGCGGGTACATCGGCCTGGAGACAGCGGCCTCGCTTCGAACCCTGGGTGTCGAAGTGACCGTCCTGGAGGCGGCAGGACGCGTACTCGAACGTGTCACGGCGCCCGTCGTGTCGGAATTCTTCGATCGAATTCACCGCGAGAAGGGTGTCGACGTACGGATCGACGCAATCGTCGAGGGGTTCCGCGGCGACAAACGAGTCGCCAGCGTTGTCCTCGCCGGTGGAGAAACGCTGGCCGCTGACCTGGTCATCGTCGGCGTCGGCGTCATTCCGAACACGGAGCTCGCAGCAGCTGCGGGCATCGACGTCGAAAACGGCATCCTCGTCGACGACCGCGCTCGTAGCAGCGATCCTGACATCGTCGCAGCCGGCGACTGCGCCAACCACCGAATCGAGCGGTACGGGAGACGTGTTCGTCTCGAGTGCGTGTCCGCAACAACCGAGCACGCCAAAATCGCGGCGGCCACAATCTGCGACAACACAACCGGTCGTGCCGCACTGCCGTGGTTCTGGTCCGACCAATACGACCTCAAACTCCAGATCGCCGGGCTCAACACCGGATACGACGAGGTGCTGGTCAGCGGCGACCCCGCCCATGGCCGCGACTTCACCTGCTACTATTTCTCCGCCGGAGAACTGATTGCAGCTGACTGCGTCAACAGACCCGCTGACTTCGTGAACGCCAAGCGCGCCATTGCACAACGAGCGCCGATCGTCAGGTCCGCATTGATCGGAGCGACCCCATGACCACATCACCGACAAACGCGGTCAGCCCGGCGGCGCTGACGGGTTCACGCTTCCTCGACATCGAGCACGCCACCGTCGCGACCTTCACACGCGAAGCCGTCGGCAACGCGACCACCGACAAAGACAAAGCTCGCCGCCTGTTCACCGCGGTACGCGACGCCATCCGCTACGACCCGTACACCGTCTCCAACGACCCAGAGCATTACCGGGCCAGCCACGTAATCGAATCCGGACGTGGATACTGCGTCCCCAAGGCCGTCGTGCTCACCGCCGCATTTCGCGCCGCCGGGATCCCAGCGCGGTTCGGCTTCGCCGACGTCCGTAACCACCTCCAAACGGGCACCCTACGTGAGCTGATGGGAACCGACGTCTTCGTCTATCACGGGTACAGCCACGTCTACATCGACGGACGGTGGCTCAAGGCAACACCCGCGTTCAACTCGGAACTGTGCGCACGGTTCGGAGTTGCCCCGATCGACTTCACCGGCGACAGCGACGCGTTGCTCCACGCTCACTCCGCGGACGGCTCAACACACATGGAGTACGTCCGCGAAAGAGGTACGTACAACGACCTGCCTCTCGACAACATCCTGGCGGCTCTCAAACAGGCCTATGGCCCTCTGATATTCACGCAGCGTGCGACGCCACTAGATGCATTCCACGCCTAACCCGACCTGCCTCAGTCGTCGGCCGGCAATCGACTCTACGAACAAGATCCGCACCGCCTCAACACAGGAGACTCGTGTCAGTGTCCGGCCCCTCGATGATCGACCCCTACCCGCACCGAATGGGCGGCCACTGTGGGTCCGGTGCGATGCGAGACCTCATGGAGTGGACCGGGCTCGGTTTCGACGGCCCACCCGATGAGGGCCTCGTCTTTGCCCTCGGCGGAGCCCTCTCCCTCACCTACATTCGATCAAGCGCGCTGATGCCACCCGTGTACTTGGTCGGACGAGGACCTGATTTTGAGGTGGACCTCCCCCGCCGTCTGGGCGGCACCGTCGAGGTGCTTGCCACCGACGACCCGGCCGAGGGTTGGGAGAACCTTCGTGGCGAGATCGATCAGGGCCGCCCTGCACTGGTCTGGGCGGAGATCGCAGAACTCCCCTATCTGCGGGTCCAGTTGCGCATGAGCCGCCACGACATCGTGGTAGTCGGCTACGACGAGACGCAAGGCATCGCGTACATCGCCGACAACGATCGCGAAGATCTTCAACGCGTCCCACTGGACGCACTCGCACGCGCGCGCCGCTCGACCTCCTTCCCGGAGCCAACCCGACACACGCAGTTTCGTATCAATTGGCCACAGACGCCGCCTTCAATTATCGAGGTGGCCGCACAGGCATTCGCGCAATCCGCAGCGAGCCTGAGCACCCCAGGCGCATCGACGATCGCCGGGCCCGCAGAACATGGGTCACACGGCCTCGACGCGGCCAGCGCTCTCGCATCCGACGTCTGCAGCTGGGGAGCCCTGTCCACCGACGACCTCGAGATGCACTTATTCAGCCTCGGCGCCTTCATCGAGAAAGCGGGGACCGGCGGTGGCCTCTTCCGCCGACTGCTGGCACAGGGCTGCGATGAAATCGCACGCCTCACCGGCGATCACGCAACCGCCATCCTTGCAGCCAACGCCCACCATGCGGCGACATCCTGGACTGCAGTCGCACGCGCAGCAGTACAGAAGGATCACGCCTCATCCGAGCGGCTCCGATCCGTCACAACCCTCGCGGCAGCTCTACCCGAGGCGGAAGCGACTCTGGAGGCGTCACTGCGAAAGGCCGCAGCATCCTTGTCAGGCTAACCGGGCCAGTCGCGGGAAGTCCGCGAGTAGGGCGCTAAGCAGGGCCGCCGCGTTCACACAACGCACGCAGGAGCACCACCGTGAGCAGGACGCCGGTTCCCGCTCACCTGGGTCCTGATCCGTCGTGGCGATCTGTCGACACGCTGCGAGCCATCGCCGTCGACGCCATAGACGGTGCGTCGGGGCGATGCGACGGACGACTGGCGGATCCGGTCGTACAAGTCCCCCATCGTGGACCGCGGCCGACGAGGCCGATGGCCAGGTGATGCTCGAACACGGCCTCGAGGGGCGTGGTTGCCAAGCGCCTGTCCTCGCGCTCTTACCGGCCCGGTGAGCGCTCCCCCCGACTGGATCAAGCAACCGTTGCGGGTCAGCGCAACGGTTGTGGTCCCCGGGGTGGATCGGGACACCGGGAGATCTCGAATCACTGCTCGCTCGCAGCAGTACACCCCGCCAGCGGGTGGCTATGTCAAGTTGGTCTGGCTCCAACCAGGGCGGTGTGATTTGGCCCCGACTGTAGGCGGGTGGCCGCGTTTGGTCGTAGGTTCGTGGATGTGGATGGGGAGGATGATCTGCAGATGCCTTCTCGGCGGACGGTCGTTGTCCCGTCAGGGTGGGATCGGGCTTCGGTGTGCGCGTATGCCGAGCATGTGATCGCTCGGGATACCGGGGCTTAGCAGTCATCTGTGGGTGCGGGTGAAGTTGCTTGAGGAGCAGCAGCTCGAGGATCTGACGTCGCGGTGGTCGGTGTCGTATGTGGTTCACCGGCACCGCAAGGCGTTGTCGATTGTCACCGATCCGACACAGTCAGGCCCGAGGGCGCCCTAACTTGGTTGTGGTGGTGTCGGCTGCGAGGGGATCGGTAGAGGCGGTGTTCGCCGTCTGAGTATCACGGGCATCGTCGTGGATGGCGCGCATGGGAGGATCGGTTTTGAGGCTGATTCCTCCACTGAGTAGCGGTGCGATATCGAGTGCTCTGACTAGGTTTTATGCGCTCTGGCAGATCAGGGCCTGTGAAGCGGCGGGGAGGACTTGGAGGTGTTCGCGGAGCACCGTCGACAAAACGCGGTGAAGACACAGAGCGCGGCGTCCAGGAACGCCTCACGTCGGCTTCGTCGGCGAACGTCGGCCTCCACACATCGATACGTACGCTGCGTCGGAGCCATGACGCCACAATAGTCACCCCGCGCACCCGCCACCATCACGGACTCGCCGGACCAGCCTCATGGCCAGTCAAGCATTTCGTCATCTGCTGGACCTCCCAACGCTCAGAACCCCCGGGGCCGGCGATCCGGGGGGGGGCTCCTAGCTGACAGCAGTCAGAAACTCATCATATCTGTGGAGGCTAGGGGATTCGAACCCCTGACCCTCGCCTTGCAAAGGCGATGCTCTACCAACTGAGCTAAGCCCCCGTGTGTGGTTGTGCACCCGCTGCTGGGCACCGTCCCACCGCCAAACTACGACCTCGTGACGGACATGTCCACCACAGCATCCCTGCTGGTCAACCCCTTACCAAGCCTGTCAGCTGGAGATAAGATTCGAAC
>NZ_JBNCLV010000019.1:0-24723 GCF_049844855.1 Tsukamurella sp. DT100 | reverse complement strand
GTGACGGACATGTCCACCACAGCATCCCTGCTGGTCAACCCCTTACCAAGCCTGTCAGCTGGAGATAAGATTCGAACTCCTGACATCCGCCTTGCAAAGGCGGCGCTCTACCAACTGAGCTAAGGCCCCGGGACGGGGTGTGGTGGGCCTAGGAGGACTTGAACCTCCGACCTCTTCGTTATCAGCGAAGCGCTCTAACCGCCTGAGCTATAGGCCCGTGAACCGAGGTGGAACATTACCAGCGCACCTCGGGTTCTACAAAACTGCTGGTCAATCCCTATCGGAGAGGGTCACCTCGACGCCGCCCACGAGGTCGGCGCAGAGGTTGTAGATGAACGCGCCGACGGTGGCGAGCGCGGTCAGCAGGATCACGTTGGCGAGGCCGGCGAGGCCCGCGTAGGTGAACACGTTGCCCGCCGTCAGCAGGCTGACACCCGCCTGCTCGTTGGTGAGCGTCTGGAAGCTGTCGTTGATCTTGCTCCAGACACCCATGCCGCTGAGCACGATGTACAGCACGCCGACGGCGATCATCCACACGAAGAACAGCACCACGGAGACCACGCCGCTGAGCTTGAACGTGGTCCACGGGTCGATGCTGCGCAGCTGCATGCCCGCCCGCACGGGTCCGCTCGCGGCCTGCGTCTTCACGCCCGCGGCCCGGGCGGGAGCGCCGCCCACGGTGTGCAGGTTCGACGATGCCGTCTCCCCCGCCGGCGCGGCCGGCTCGGTCGCGGCAGCCGCTGCCGCGGGTGCCTCGGCGGCCGGCTGCGCGGGGACCGGCACCGTCGGCGCCGCCGCCGGCGCGACCTGATGGATCTTGTCCAGGTCGGGCAGGTTCTTCGGCAACTCGTCGCGCTCCACGCCCTCGGTGGGCGCATCGATCACGCGGCCGACATCGGTGTCACGTCGCGGGATCCGGACGGGCTGCCGGCCCGCCTCCGGTCCGGACTCCGGCGGCTGGCCGGATCCGGTTCCAGGGGTACTCACATGCGCTCCTTCGTGCTCCGCGGCGGCTTATGCCTCGCCGTCCGCCTGCTCGGGTTCGTCGCTCTCGTCGGCGTTGCGGGCGATGGCCAAAAGACTAGTGCCTTCGGCCAGGTTCATCAGCCGGACGCCCTTGGTCTGCCGGCCCGCCTTGCGGACCTGCCGCGCCGCCGTGCGGATCACTCCGCCGCCGGACGTGATGGCGTACAGCTCGGTCTCGTCGTCGACGATGAGCGCACCCACCAGTTCGCCGCGCTTCGGGTCGAACTGGATCGTCAGCACGCCCTTGCCGCCACGCCCCTGAGGAGTGTAGTCAGCGATCGACGTCCGCTTGGCGTAACCGCCCGACGTGGCGACGAGCAGGTACGTGTCCTCGCGAACCACGTTGAGCGCCAGCAGCTGATCGTCGTCGTTGAACCGCATCCCCTGCACACCGGAGGTTGCCCGGCCCATGGGGCGGAGCACCTCGTCGGTCGCCTTGAAGCGGATCGACTGGGCCTTCTTGCTCACCAGCAGCAGGTCCTCCGACTCGGAGGCCAGCACCGCGCCCACCAGCTCGTCCTCGTCGCGCAGGTTGATGGCGACGATGCCGCCGCTGCGGTTCGAGTCGAAGTCCTCGAGCTTGGACTTCTTCACCAGGCCGTTCTTGGTGGCCAGGATCAGGTAGGGCGCGTCGTCGTAGGCCTTGATCTGGATGACCTGGGCGATGCGCTCCTCCGGCTGGAAGGCCAGGAGGTTGGCAACGTGCTGGCCGCGGGCGGTGCGGCTCTGCTCGGGCAGCTCGTAGGCCTTCGCGCGGTACACGCGGCCCTTCGTGGTGAAGAACAGGATCCAGTCGTGGGTGGAGCACACGAAGAAGTGCGCCACGATGTCGTCCTGCTTGAGGTCGGCGCCCTTGACGCCCTTGCCGCCGCGCTTCTGGCTGCGGTACAGGTCCGTCTTGGTGCGCTTGGCGTACCCGGTCTCGGTGATCGTGACGACCACGTCCTCGCGGGCGATGAGGTCCTCGTCGGTCACGTCGCCGTCGGCGGCGATGATCTTCGTCCGACGGTCGTCGCCGAACTTCTCGACGATCTCGCCGAGCTCGTCGCGGACGATGGCCCGCTGGCGCTCCGGCTTCTCGAGGATGTCCTTGAGGTCGGCGATCTCGAGCTCGATCTCGGCCAACTGGTCGATGATCTTCTGCCGCTCGAGGGCCGCCAGGCGGCGCAGCTGCATGTCGAGGATCGCGTTGGCCTGCAGCTCGTCGACGTCGAGGAGCTCGATCAGGCCGGCGCGCGCGATCTCGGTGGTCTCGGACCGCCGGATGAGGGCGATGACCTCGTCGAGGGCGTCGAGCGCCTTGACCAGGCCGCGCAGGATGTGGGCCCGCTCCTCGGCCTTGCGCAGCCGGAACCGGGTGCGCCGCACGATGACGTCCAACTGGTGCGTCACGTAGTAGCGGATCATCTGGTCCAGGCGCAGCGTGCGCGGCACGCCGTCGACGATGGACAGCATGTTCGCGCCGAAGCTGGTCTGCAGCTGGCTGTGCTTGTAGAGGTTGTTCAGCACGACCTTGGCGACGGCGTCGCGCTTGAGCCGCACCACGATCCGCATGCCGACGCGATCCGAGGACTGGTCCTCGATCTTGCTGATGCCGGCGATCTTGCCGTCGCGCACCTGCTCGGCGATCGACAGCACGAGGTTGTCGGGGTTCACCTGGTAGGGCAGCTCGGTGATGACGAGTTCCGTTGCGCCCTTGGAGTCCTCCTCCACGGCGACGACGCCGCGCATGCGGATCGAGCCGCGGCCGGTGGAGTAGGCGTCCTTGATGCCCTGGCTGCCCACGATGAGGCCGTGCGTCGGGAAGTCCGGGCCCTTGATCCGGTCCATGCACGCCTCGAGGGTGGCCTCGGAGTCGGCCTCGAAGTTGTCCAGGCACCAGAAGATCGCGTCCGCGAGCTCGCGCAGGTTGTGCGGCGGGATGTTGGTCGCCATACCGACGGCGATGCCGCCGGAGCCGTTCATCAGCAGGTTCGGCACGCGCGACGGGAGGACGGTCGGCTCCTGCGTCTTGCCGTCGTAGTTCGGCGTGAAATCGACTGTCTCCTCGTCGATGTCGCGCAGCATCTCCATCGCCAGCGGCGTGAGTCGCGCCTCGGTGTAACGCATGGCGGCCGCGGGATCGTTGCCCGGCGAGCCGAAGTTGCCCTGCCCGTCGATCATCGGGTACCGCATCGACCAGGGCTGGGCGAGGCGCACGAGGGCGTCGTAGATCGACGAATCGCCGTGCGGGTGATAGTTGCCCATCGTCTCGGCGACGGGCTTGGCGGACTTCACGTAGCCGCGGTCGGGCCGGTAGCCGGCGTCGTAGGCCGCGTAGAGGATGCGGCGCTGCACCGGCTTCATGCCGTCGCGCACCTCGGGGAGGGCGCGGCCCACGATCACGCTCATGGCGTAGTCGATGTAGCTGCGCTGCATCTCCTGCTGGATGTCGACCGGTTCGATCCGGTCGTGGCCGCCGGTCTCGGCGGGCGGAGTGGTGTCAGTCATTTCAGTCCTTCGAGTTCATCGGTTCGACGGTGCGCGGCGCGCCCGGCATGCGGGCGCGCCGGCGATCACACGTCGAGGAACCGCACGTCCTTGGCGTTGCGCGCGATGAACGAGCGGCGGGCCACCACGTCCTCGCCCATGAGGATCGAGAACAGCTCGTCGGCGGCGGCGGCATCGTCGAGCGTGACCTGCTTGAGCACGCGCACGGCCGGGTCCATCGTGGTCTCCCACAGCTCCTTGGCGTTCATCTCGCCGAGGCCCTTGTAGCGCTGGATGCCGTCGTCCTTGTTGATCTTCTTGCCGTTCTGCAGGCCGTCGGCCAGCAGGACGTCGCGCTCGTTGTCGCTGTAGGCGAACTGCGGCTCGGCGCCCTTCTGCCACTTGAGCTTGTAGAGCGGCGGCTGCGCGAGGTAGACGTGTCCGTGCTCCACCAGGGGCCGCATGAACCGGAACAGCAGCGTCAGCAGCAGCGTCGCGATGTGCTGGCCGTCGACGTCGGCGTCGGCCATCAGGACGATCTTCTTGTAGCGCAGCTTGGCGATGTCGAACTCGTCGTGGATGCCGGTGCCGAAGGCCGTGATGATCGACTGGACCTCGGTGTTCTTGAGCACCCGGTCGATCCGCGCCTTCTCGACGTTGATGATCTTGCCGCGGATGGGCAGGATCGCCTGGTACATCGAGTCGCGGCCGCTCTTGGCGGAGCCGCCGGCGGAGTCGCCCTCCACGATGTAGACCTCGCACTTGTCGGGGTCGTTGCTGCGGCAATCGGCCAGCTTGCCGGGGAGACCGCCGATGTCGGTGGCGCTCTTGCGGCGCACCAGCTCCCGCGCCTTGCGGGCCGCGAGTCGGGCCTGCGCCGAGGCGGCGGCCTTCTGCACGATCGTCTTCGCGTCGGCGGGGTTCGAGTCGAACCAGAACTGCAGCTGCTCGCGGCAGACCTTCTGCACGAAGCCCTTGACCTCGGAGTTGCCCAGCTTGGTCTTGGTCTGGCCCTCGAACTGGGGCTCGGCGACCTTCACCGAGATGACGGCCGCGAGCCCCTCGCGGATGTCGTCGCCCGAGAGCTCGCCGTCCTTCTCCTTGACCAGCTTCTTGTCCTTGGCGTAGGCCTTGACGACGCCGGTCAGCGCGGTGCGGAAGCCCTCCTCATGGGTGCCGCCCTCGTGCGTGTTGATGGTGTTGGCGAAGGTGTGCACCGACTCGGAGTAGCCGGAGTTCCACTGCATCGCGATCTCGATCTCGTGGCCCTTCTCCTTGCCCTCGAAGGAGATGATCGAGCTGTGGATCGGGGACTTCGACGTGCGCGCGTTGATGTGCTTGACGTAGTCGACGAGGCCGTCCGGGTAGTGGAAGATGCGCTCGCGCTTCTTCGGCGCGACCTCGGCGAGCGCCGCGGCGACGACCTCCTCGTGCGCCGACGGGGCCTCTTCGGAGATGTCCTCGTCTGGCACCTCGACGGCGACGGGACGCTCGTCGGTGAGGGTGATCGTGAGGCCCTTGTTGAGGAAGGCCATCTCCTGCAGGCGGCGCGAGACCGTCTCGAAGTCGTAGTGCGTCGTCTCCGTGAAGACCTTCGGGTCGGCCCAGAACCGCACCGTCGTACCCGTCCGCGTGGTGGGCTCGCCCTTGATCAGGTCCTCGGCGACGGAGTCGCGCTTCTTCTCGTCCCAGTGGAAGTTGTTCTGCCAGTGGTATCCGTCGACGTCGATCTCGACCTCGACCCGGCTGGACAGCGCGTTGACCACGGAGATACCGACGCCGTGCAGGCCGCCGGAGACGGCGTACGCATCGGAGTCGAACTTGCCGCCCGCGTGCAGTGAGGTGAGTACCAGCTGCACGGTCGGGACGCCCTTGGCGTGCATCGCGACGGGGATGCCGCGGCCGTCGTCGACCACCTCGACGCCACCGTCGGCGCGGAGCGTCACGTCGACTCGGGTCGCGTGGCCTGCCATGGCCTCGTCGACGGAGTTGTCGACGACCTCCCAGATCATGTGGTGCAGGCCGCGGGGTCCGGTGGTGCCGATGTACATGCCGGGGCGCTTGCGCACCGCCTCCAGGCCCTCGAGCTGCTTGATGGATTCCGCGCCGTACGAGCCCTTGGGCTTGTCCGCGTTGTTGTCAGCCGCCACGATGTGTTGGCGCTCCTTCGTCGAAACCACCGGGCGAACGGCCGTGAACTTCCACGGGCCGCAGCCGCCACGATGGCGATCGGACAGCACCCCGAGGAGACGAGGCACTCTTGCCCTTCTAGTCTACTCCTCTTCACGACGATGAATGCGTTTGCCACGCCCTCATCGCGTCGCAGACGCGATCAACCTCGTTTCGGTCCGCTCACTCCGAAATGCGATCCGACGCGCACACGGCCACGCTGGGGCGTGAACCGGCAATCGATCGTAGAGTCGGAGGCATGGATCACGCCGAGATCGATGACTACCTCGACCGCTACGCCGAGACGCTCACGCGATTCGACGCGACGGCCGCCGCGAGCCTGTGGGCCGAGCCCGGAATGATCGTCGACGACCGCTTCTCCGGAGTCCTCGAGGACCGGGCCGCGATGGCCCGCGGCCTGGAGCATTCCTACCCCCTGTACCGCGCACTGGGACTCGCCTCCGTGGGCCACGAACTGCTGTCCGCGACCCCGCTCACCGGCGCGATCACGCTGGTCCACGTCCGCTGGCTCTTCCTCGACGCCGACGGAGCGCTGCTCACCGACAGCACCGCCTACTACGTCCTGCGCCGGGACGAGGACGGCCCGCACGCGTGCGTCTGCATCCAAGTCGACGACGCCTCGAAGCTGCAGGCCCTCGCCGCCGACCGCGGCATCGACCTCGCGCAGTTCCTCCCGGAACCGCCCTCCGCCTAGCCGTAGGTGTCGCGCGGTCCGCGGCCCGACACGTGCAGCGGCCCCTTGCGCCAGCTGGGTGCGCTGGGCCCGGTGATGTTCAGCGAGGTGACCACGCCCTGCCCGACGGCCGCGTTGATCTTCGCCAGCAGTTGGGACTGCATGAGCCGCAACTGCGTGGCCCAGGCGGTGGACTCGGCGCTCACGTAAAGCACCTTCTCCCGCAGACTGACGGCCCGGGCGTGCGCGGCGACGTCGGCGCCGACCACGGTCTCCCAGCAGCCGAGCACGGTCCCCTCGTTGACCTTCTTGTCCCAGCCCCGGGCCTTGGCGATGCCGCCGACGAGGGCGCCGAAGGGCTGCGGATCCCGGTTGTCGGGCGAGGGCCCGCTCCATCGCTTGGAGCCGCGGCGCAGCCGCCGCACCCCGCCGGTCATCGGCTCGGAGCGGCCCTGGCCCACGGACTTGCCCGCCGCCTTCGCCGCCGCGCGAGCCTCCTCGAGGGCGCGCCGCGCGATATCGGAGCCGTGCAGCGGCCCGTCACTGTTCTGCTCAGCCATGACACCTCCCTCGCCGGAGCCTGTGATCACCAGGCTACTCACCCGCACCGACACGTTTCCCGGTGACGATCAGGCCCCGTCGAAGACGTCGGTCCCGGCGAGTCGGTCGAGCACGCGCCGGCCGCGCTCCTCGTCCCACTCCTCCCGGTCCGACGGTGTCGCCGCCCCGTCGGCGAGAAGGGCGTACCCCCGTCCGGGGCGGCCGGGCCCGGCGCCCGTGTGGCCGCCCACGACGTACCCGCGCATCAGCGCGAGCCCGACGGTCGCGAGCTCCCGGTACCCGATGACGCTCGTGAACCCGAAGAGCTCGAACAGCCGGCGGTAGTTCTCCTCGAGCCGGGCCAGCACGGCCTCCTCCGCTCGATCGACCGCCGCCACCACGCGGGCCCGCTGCGGCCCGGCCGGCAGCGACGGAACGACCAGTGCCAGAGTCAGGTACAGCCGCCAGCGCCGGTCCTCCTCGCGGTCGGCGAGCAGGTCGTCGTCGGCCGAGGCGGTCACGCCGCGCAGGAGCGCCGCGCGACGGTCCTCCACCGTCCGCAGGACCCGCGGGTCGTCCCCGACGGCACCGCGAACGACGGTCGTGGCCCGCGCCCCGCGGGTCGAGACGATCGGCAGGGCCTGTTCGGCGAGGGCGGCGAGGACGTCGGCGAGGAAGTCCTCCCGGTGCGGCCAGCACCGATACGCGGCGGTGCGTGAGACGTCGGCGTCGCGGACCGCGTCCTCCAGCCGCACGTGTTCGAGGCCGGTCCCGAGCCCGTCGATCAACACGCGGTCCACCGCGCTCTCCAGGACCCGGCGCCGCGTCTCGTCCAGGGCGAGCCGCTGTCGCCTCGGGGTTGTCCCCGATTTTGGTACTCGGGGTTCCAAACTGTCGCTCACGGACCTATGGTACTCGGTGTACCAACTTGGTACACGGAGTACCAAAGGAGAGGGACATGACGCAGCAGACACTCGACCGCGGGGCCGCGACACCGTCGCCCGGAACCCGCCGCACCGTCGTCGCCTACGGGCTCGGCGCGCTCGCCACCGCCGCGGGCCTCGGCTACGCGCTCGCCGACCACCTCGCACTCGGTGGGCTGGACCGACACCTCCACGCGCTGTACGACCCCGTCGGCAAGTACGGCGAGGCCGCGCCGCTCTACGGCTACCTGTACGTCGTCGGCGCGCTCGGCCTGCTGTGTTGGTGGGCCAACCTGCGCCTGGTCCGCCGCGGCAGCGGGACCGCGCGCCGCTGGGGATGGGTCACCCTCGCCGCGGCGGTGCTCCCGGTCCTCGTGCCCCTGGTGCTGCGGGAGTACGGACGGCCGGTGATCCCGCTGTCGCTCGCGGTCGGTTACCCGACGGCGTGGCTGTGCGGACTGGCGGGACTCCTCGCGGGAGGTTCGCGGAAGGCAGCATGATCGGTGCCGTCACGGCTTCGCCGGCCCGGGCGACGAGCTCCTGCACGCTGACCCGCTCACCCTCCGCGGTCCGACGGTGCCGTGACGGCGGCCGGGTGCGCAGGAAGGCGGCGACCACGATGCACGCCACCACGCCCACCCCGGCGGCGACGAGGTTCGCCGACTGCATGGCGGAGACGAAGGCCTGCTGCACGGTGTGCCCGAGCACGGGTTGCAGCTCGGGCGCCGCCGCGCCGACCGCGCGGATGCCGCCGATCACCGACGACTCGGCCTCGGCCCGGGCGTCCGGCGTCAGGGGCAGCCGCGCGACGTCCTCCGCCACCTTCGCGGAGTACAGGTGCGCGACCACCGATCCCAGGATGGCGACGCCCAGCGCGCCGCCCACCTCGCGGGTGGTGTCGTTGACCGCGGAGCCGGCGCCGGCCTCGCCCGACGGCACGGACGTCATCACCGAGGTGGTCGCGGGCCCCTGCAGCAGCCCCAATCCGACGGCGATCACCGACATCGCGGGCAGGATCTGCGTGAGATAGTCGGGGGATTCGGTGAGTCGTGAGGTCAGCACGAAGCCGACGGCCATGATCGCGAGCCCCAGCGAGATCGTGAACCGCATCCGCCGCTCGGTGTTCGCCAGCGCCGCGAGCGGCGTGACCGCGACGGCCGCGAGCGCGAACGGGATCACCCGCACCGCGGTCTCCAGCGGCCCGTAGCCCAGCACCGCCTGGAAGTACATGATCGTGATGAACACGAAGCCGAGGAGGCAGAAGAAGCCGGCGCAGATCGCGAAGGAGCCCATCGCGAAGCCGCGCGAGCGGAACAGCGTCACGTCGAGCACCGGATTGCGGTGCCGTCGCTCGTAGAACACGAACGACACGAGGAACACCGCGGCGCCGATCAGCGCCCCGACGACGGGCGCGCTGCCCCAGCCGAAGTTCGGCGCCTCGATCAGGGCCCACACGAGCAGCGTGATCCCCGAGATCGACAGCAGCACACCGAGGAGGTCGAAGGACGGCCGCTCCGAGCCGAAGGACTCGGGGACGAGCGCGAGGCAACCCACGATCGCGACGATCGAGATGGGCACGTTGATCCAGAACACCGACGACCAGGCGAAGTGCTCGACGAGGTAGCCGCCGACCACGGGGCCGATCGCGATCGACGCGCCGGCCGCGGCGGACCACACGGCGATGGCCTTGGTCCGTTCCTCCTTCTCCGGGAACAGGTCCGAGATGATCGCCAGGGTGGCGGGGAAGATCAGTGCCGCGGCGGCGCCGAGCGCGGCCCGGGCCGTGATGAGCTCCGCCAGGGACGTGGACCGCGTCGCCAGGACCGAGATCGCGACGAAGCACAGCAGGCCGGCGATGAGCACCTTCCGCCGGCCGAGGCGGTCGCCGAGGTAGCCCGTCGCGAGCAGCAGCCCCGCGAAGACCAGCGTGTACGAGTCGACGATCCACTGCAGCGCGCTCATGCCGCCGCCGAACTCCTCGCTCAGGGTGGGGAGGGCGATGGTGACGATGCTGTTGTCCATGCCGGTCATCAGCACGGCGATGCACAGGGTGCCGAGCGAGATCCAGCGCGTCGCGCCGGACCGTCCGCCGGCGGAGACGGTCATGTCAGCGATCGGCGGCCGCGGCGCGGGCACCGTCGACCTCGGCCAGGAAGGCGTCGAAGGCGGCCAGGAACTCGTCCCGCCCGCCCAGGTCCGCGGCGGCGGCCGTGCCGGTGCGACGGGCACCGTCGACGATGCACTCGTCGCGCACCAGGCGCAGGACGCCCTCGGCGATGGTCCTGGCGGTCATCCGGCGGCGCGGCAGGATCGCACCGGCCTCGACGGCCTCGATGCGGCGGCCCCAGAAGTGCTGGTCGAAGGCCTGGCTGCAGACCAGCGACGGCCGGCCCGACGCCGCCGCGATGGCCGTCGTGCCGGCCCCGCCGTGGTGCACGAGCGCGGCGCAGCGCGGGAAGACGGTGTCGTGGTCCACGTCGGGCACGATCAGCAGGTCGGGGGTGTTCACCACCTCGTCGCGGGTCCGCGCCGACCAGCCCGGCACGGCCAGCACGCGCAGGCCGTCCTCCGCCAGGATCTCCGCGAGGCCGCCGACGACGCCGTCGAAGTCGACGACGGGCATGCTGCCGAATCCCACGTAGACGACGGGGCGGTCGTCCTGCGCGAGCCAGGCCTCGATCATCGCGTCGCGCTCGGTGCGATCCGCCGGCCGGCCCTCGATGCGGATGAACCCGATGCGGGGGTGCCGCGCGTCCTCGCGCGACCGCGGGGGCACCAGCGCCCGGCCGAAGGCCTCGACGCGCAGGATGTCGCGGCCCGCGAGCACCGAGCGCGGATCGATGATGCGCCGCGGGTACTCGACCCGCTTCGCCAGCTCGACGGTCTTGCTGAAGATGCTCAGGGCCCAGCCCAGATTGAAGACCCGGTAGGTCAGCGGCAGGAGCAGCGGGATCCGCGCGGTCACGTCCTGCAGGCGCGGGCCCAGCAGCGGATTGGGGACCGTGCTGTGCACGTCACCGGGGAAGTACTCCACCATGACGAGCGGCACACCCTCGCGGTGCGTGACCAGCGCGGCGCGCTCTTCGATGATCCTGGTGCTGATGACGCAGTCCACGTCCCCGCAGAGCTCGGCGAGGCGCTCGTCGAACTCGTCCGCGTGCGAGTCCGCGAGCTTGCCGACCTCGCGCAGCTGCGTCGTCGTGCTCGCGCCGAAGAACTTCTCCTGGCCCTGCGGCGACTGCAGGAACTCCTTGAGGTTCAACGTCGTCAGGATGTGCGGCTCGAAGCCGTGCGAGACCACGTACGCCTGGGATTCGACCGTGCAGCCGACCCGGACGTCGTCGCCGCGGTCGGCGAGGACGCGGGCCACCGCCAGGAGCGGGCTGATGTCGCCGCGCGAGCCCATGCATGCGATCGCGATGCGCACCGCTCACCCCTTCCGACGACGTCACTGACACGCCGTTATCAATAATCATTCCCATTTGTGCCGAACAGTGGAACTGTACGCGGCAGGGGTCTACACCGCAGAAGACGGCCCCGGAGCACCGGATTCCGCCTCGGCCAGCCGGGAGACGCGCGCATCGGCGGGCCCGTCGACGGTGACCTGGAAGGTCGCGGCCCGCAGCGCGGGCGGCAGGTCCTCCGGGACCGCGGCGGTGACGATCACCTGTTCCGTGTCGGCGGCCACCTCGGCCAGAGCGGTGCGCCGCTTCGCGTCGAGCTCGGCGAAGACGTCGTCGAGCAGGAGCACCGGCTCGGAACCGCCGGCGCGCAGCAGCTCCAGCGAGGCGAGCCGCAGCGCCAGCGCGTACGACCAGGACTCGCCGTGGGAGGCGAAGCCCTTGGCCGGCTCGTTCCCGAGCCGTAGGTCGAGGTCGTCGCGGTGCGGTCCGACGAGGCACACGCCGCGCTCGATCTCGCGCTGCCGGGCCGCGGCGAGGCCGTCGAGCAGCAGCCGCTCCAGCTCGGCCACGGACGCGGCGGCGGGGTCACCGTCGAAGTCCTCGAACAGCGAGCTCGTGTACGCGACGGTGGCGGCCCGCGAGTGCGGCGCCAGCGAGGCGTACGCCACGGTGAGGTGCGGGGCCAGCGACGCCACCACCTCCAGCCGGGCCGCGAGCACCTCGGCGCCGAACCGGGCCAGCTGCGCGTCCCAGACGTCGAGCGTCGACAGCATGGAGTCGGCGTCGGGGCCGCCGCGCCGGGCCGCCGCGTACGCCGTCTTAAGGAGGGCGTTGCGCTGCTTGAGAACCCGCTCGTAGTCGGCCTTCTCCGCGGCGATGCGGGGCGTGCGGAGGATCGCGAGATCGTCGAGGAAGCGGCGGCGGCCGCCGGGCTCGCCGCGCACCAGGGCCAGGTCCTCCGGCGCGAAGAGCACGGACTGCAGGATCCCCAGCAGCTCGCGGGGCCGGCGGCAGGGCGCAGTGTTGATCCGCGCCTTGTTGGCCCGGCCGGCGACGATGTCGATCTCCGCGGTGAGCTCGCGACCCGCGTTGTGCACCGTCGCCGCGACGGACGCGCTCTCCGCACCGACGCGGATGAGCGGCTGGTCCGTGGCGACGCGGTGCGAGCCCAGCGTCGCGAGGTAGTTCAGGGCCTCGACAAGGTTGGTCTTACCGAAGCCGTTGCGGCCCACGAAGACGCTGACGCCCGGCTCCAGGTCGACGGTGACGTCGTCCCAGGACCGGAAGTCGTGCAGGGTGAGCCGGCGGACGTACAAAGGAGCAGTCGGCCCCGGTCAGTCCGCGCGCCGCACGGCGTGCCCGCCGAACTGGTTGCGCAGTGCGGACACCGCCTTCATGGTGTCCGAATCGTCCTGCCGCGACTGGAATCGCGCGAACAGGGCGGCGGCGATGACGGGCGCGGGCACCGAGTGGCGGATGGCCTCCTCGACGGTCCACCGGCCCTCGCCGGAATCCTCGGTGTAGCCGGTGATCTCCTGCAGGCCCGGGTCCTCCTCGAGGGCCTTGACCAACAGGTCGAGCAGCCAGGACCGCACGACGGTGCCCTTGCTCCAGGCCCGGAGCGTGCCGGCGACGTTCTCGATGAGCGGCTCCGCCTCGAGCAGGTCGTAGCCCTCGCCGTAGGCCTGCATCAGGCCGTACTCGATGCCGTTGTGGATCATCTTGGCGTAGTGGCCCGCGCCGACGGGGCCGCTGTGCGCGAAGCCGTCCTCGCGCACGCCCTCCGGCCGCAGCGCGTCGAAGATCGGCAGGGCGCGCTCGACGTCGGCCTGCGAGCCGCCGACCATCAGGCCGTAGCCGTTCTCCAGCCCCCAGACGCCGCCGGAGACGCCGCAGTCGAGGTAGCCGATCCCCTTGGTGGAGAGCAGTTCCGCGTTGACCTGGTCGTCGGTGTAGCGGGAGTTGCCGCCGTCGATCACCAGGTCGCCGGGCTCGAGGATGTCGGCCAGCTTGCGCACCGTCTCGCGGGTGATATCGCCGGCGGGCACCATCACCCAGAGGGTGCGGGGCGCGGCGAGGGACTCCGCGAGCGCCTCCAGCGAGGGCACGTCAGTGACCTCCGGGCGAGGGTCGTAGCCGATCACCTCGTGGCCGGCGTTGCGGATGCGCTGGCGCATGTTCGCGCCCATCTTGCCCAGACCGATCAGACCCAACTGCATGTTCGCGGCACCCTTCCGTGCGGAGACGACGGTTCGATCAGCCGGGCAGGCGCACCGGCATGAGCAGGTACGTGTACGGGCTCTGGGGCGCGGGGAACGCGCCGGAGTCGTCCGGCTGGTAGCCATTCTCCTCCGCGGGGCGCAGCACCGCAGGCCGACTGGGCGTGGTGAAGCCGAAGGTCACCGACTCGGTGTGGATCGCGGCCAGGCCGTCCAGCAGGTAGCCCGGGTTGAAGGCGATGGTGAGCGCCTCGCCCTGGAAGTCGGCGGGCAGTTCCTCCTCGGCCTTGCCGGCGTCGTCGCCGCCGGCCGAGAGTCGCAGCGAGCCGTCGGCGAACTCCATCCGGACCTGCGCGCCGCGGTCGGCGACGAGGGCCACGCGCTTGATGGCCTCGAGCAGCGGAGCGATCTCCATCGTGGCGAGGGCGGTGTGCGACGCGGGCAGCAGCTGCCGGAACTTCGGGAAGTCCGCGTCCAGCAGCCGGGTGGTGGTGCGACGGTCCGCGCCGACCACGCCGAGCAGGCCGTCGGCGCCCACGGCCGAGCCGGCGCCCAGCGCGATGCCGACCTCCGGGTCGACGGCGAAGGTCTTCGCGGCCTCGGAGAGGGTCTTCGCCGGCACCAGGACCGCGGCCTTGACGTCGGACGAGGCGGGCTGCCAGTCGAACTCGCGGACCGCGAGCCGGAACCGGTCGGTGGCCGCGAGCACGACGCGCTCGCCCTCGATCTCGACCCGGATGCCGGTGAGCATCGGCAGCGTGTCGTCCTTGCCGGCGGCGATCGCGACCTGCGCGATCGCCTCGGCGAAGGTGCCGCGCTCGATGGCGCCGGTCTGCTGCGGCAGCTCGGGCAGCTGCGGGTAGTCCTCGACGGGCATCGTCGGCAGCGAGAACTTCGCGCTACCGCAGGTGATCGCGACGCGGGTGGTGTCGAGCTGCACGTCGACGGGCTTGTTCGGCAGCGCCTTCGTGATGTCCGCGAGCAGGCGGCCGGAGACGAGGGCCTGGCCCTCGTCGGCGACCTCGGCACCGACGCGCACCTGCGCGGAGACCTCGTAGTCGAATCCCGACACGGTCAGGCCGTCGTCACCCGCGGTGAGCAGGACGCCGCCGAGCACCGGCACCGGTGGGCGCGAGGGCAGGCTGCGCGCCACCCACGCGACGGATTCGGCGAACTCCTCGTGCGGGACGCGAAACTTCATGCCGACGGGGCCTTTCGGTGGGGGTCGTTCGGGGACGGCGTGGCGGGCACGACCGTGAGGTCTTCGATGCTATAGGAGCCGGAGTGATCCGGTGGCGTTCAGGTGGCCGCTGGCGCGAACTACCGGTTCGGGCCGGCGGAGTCCGCCGGACCTTCACTGCGCCTCTTTTCAGAAGAAGTATCTAGGGAAGAAATATGTCATCGTCATAAGGCCTGTGGAGGATGTGGAAACTCGCCGTCCGCGCAGCGCGGGTGGCGTGTCGGGGTGTTGACGACGCGCCGCAGCGATTGTGGAACTACATCCGTGTGATTGGTGAGGAACGCCGCCTGTGGAAACCTGTGGATGAACTCTCCCCAGGTCACTCCTGGGATTTCGGGGATCTATCCACAGGCTGTGTGCAGTACTGGTGAGTAACTCACAGTTCTCCGGCCGCCGCCCGGCGCGTACGGTGTGACCATGGGATATCCGGATCCGCAGCGCCCGGGAGAGCACCCCGGCGGCCAGAACTACCCCGTCGGCCCCGCCGCGCAGAATGTGCCGAAACCGACACGCGAATACGAGCGCCCCGGCGACGGACCGGTAGATCCGGGCGCACCACAGGGCCCGCAGGCACCCGTCGGAGACCCCGTGGGGCCCGCCGGGCCGGGGCCGCAGGAGCCGCCCACGCAGCAGTACGACGGTGGCTATCAGCTCGGCTACGCGCCGGGCGCGTACGGGGATCAGTACGGCCAGTACGGCGCGCAGCCGCCGCAGGGTCCTCCCCCGGGCCCCGGCGGCCCGGGCGGTGGTTCGGGCGGCGACGGTGACGGCTCGGGCGGCAACCGGAAGCTGCTGTGGATCGCCGCGGCTGCGGTGGCCTTCGCGCTCGTTCTCGCGGTGATCGTCGCGCTCGTGGCGACCAGCGGCGGCCCGTCGAACACGACGGCCTCGTCCGAGACGACGACCGCTCCCCCGACCACGACCACCACGAGCACCAAGCCCGGCGGCATCACGCTGCCCAGTGGCGTCCCGTCGGGCATCTCGATCCCGCCCATCTTCGGCGGCGGCTCGAGCACGGGGCCGGACGCCCGTCAGTGGCGGGTGGAGGTCACGGGCAGCGGCTCGGCGCAGCTCGTCACGGTGGGCGTGCCGGATACGGGTCTCTTCGGTACGCAGCCGCTCCCGTGGTCGAAGGCGTTCACCTCGGACGCGCCGCTGGTCACGGTGACGGTCCTCGGTTACACCGGCGACGTCGGCTGCTCGATCACCCGCAACGGCAAGGTCGTCTCCGAGGAGAGCAGTACCGACGGCTCGGGCGGACCGCTGATCTGCACGGCGGGTCGTTCGTAGGCGCGCCACTGATGTGATCGCGGGTCGGGCGCCGACGGGCGCCGGCCCGCGGTCGCGTGCGACTACTGGCTGCGGCGTTTGATGCGCGTGGTGAGTTCCTGCACCTGGTCGTAGACCCGGCGCCGCTCGGGCATCTCCTTGCGGATCTTCCGTTCGGCGTACATGACCGTGGTGTGGTCGCGGTCGAAGATCTGCCCGATCTTCGGCAGCGAAAGCTCGGTCAGCTCGCGGCACAGGTACATGGCGATCTGCCGCGCGTGCGTCACGGCCCGCGCTCGCTCGATGCCCTTGAGGTCCGCGACCGAGATCTCGAAGTACTCCGCCACCACGGAAAGGATGGTGCCGGAGGAGATCTCGATGGTCGTGGTGTCGGGCACCAGGTCGCGGAGCACCATCTCGGCGAGCTCGTACGTCACGTCGGTCTGGGTCAGCGAGGCGAACGCCGTGACGCGGATCAGCGCGCCCTCGAGCTCGCGGATGTTCCGATCGATGCGGGTCGCGATGAGCTCCAGCACGTCCGGCGGCACGTGGATCCGCTCCATCTGCGCCTTCTTGAGCAGGATCGCCATGCGGATCTCCAGCTCGGGCGGCTGGACGTCGGTGATCAGGCCCCACTCGAACCGCGTGCGCAGCCGGTCCTCCAGTGTCGCCAGCTGTTTCGGCGGGCGGTCGGAGGAGACCACGATCTGCTTGTTCGCGTTGTGCAGCGTGTTGAAGGTGTGGAAGAACTCCTCCTGGATACCCAGCTTCCCCTCGAGGAACTGGATGTCGTCGACCAGCAGGATGTCCACGTCGCGGTACCGCTGCTTGAACTGGACCTGTCGGTCGTCCTTGAGCGAGTTGATGAAGTCGTTCGTGAACTCCTCCGTGGACACGTACTTCACGCGCATCCCGGGGAACAGGCGGCGGGCGTAGTGGCCGGCGGCGTGCAGCAGGTGGGTCTTGCCCAGCCCGGACTCGCCCCAGATGAAGAGGGGGTTGTACGCACGGGCGGGTGCCTCGGCGACGGCGAAGGCGGCGGCGTGCGCGAACCGGTTCGAGGCGCCGATGACGAAGGTCTCGAAGGTGTACTTCTGGTTCAGGCTCGAGCCGGACGATCCGGTCATGGCCGTGCCGTTGGTCGCCGGGCCGGTCATCGGCGGGGGCAGGTGGACCGACGGTGACGGTGCGCCGGGCGCCCCCGCCGCGATCTCACTGACGGGAACGGTGAGGTCCGCCGTACTCGGGCCGGAGGGGCCCTCGTCCACCGCGACTGCGACGGGGGCGGGCGGCGCGGCCGGCGGCGTGGCGTCGGGCGAGATGCGCACGCCGAGCTCCACGTCCTGCCCCAGCCGGGTCGAGAGCGCCGCCACGAGCGGCTCGCGGAGGCTGCGCTCGATCGCGTCCTTCATGAGCTGGGAGGGCACCGCCACGAGCGCGAAGCCCTCGGTCAGGGTCAGCGGCTGGACCAGCTTGAGCCAGGCCTTCTCCTGCTTGGTGAGGGTGCGGTCGGTGTTGTCTCCGCAGAGTTCGTCGACCACGGCGGTCCACGTCTCGATCAGCGGATCGACGGTCATCAGGTCCTCCACACCGGGTTTGAAAGCCTTCGGTCTCCGGCTTCCGACCGGCGTTCTCGTTCGCACGTTCACACGTTCCATGTCGGGCTGTGCATAACAGCACCCCGCCCGACCTGCGGATGAACTGTACTCCACAGGTTCATCCACAGGTGTGGAGGACTGCGGGTACAGGTGTTGTCAGCCGTTGGCTTCGGCTGGGAACGACGAGGTCGTAGAACTGCGGGTCAGTGCTCCGGTCGAACCGGATTACGGTGCAGCACCGAGCCCGCTACACGCCCGGTGCCCTTCGGCCCGAAGCTGCCGTGCTCGGGGTCCACGGGGTGCCGCGGCCGTGCTCAGCAATCGCATTCGGCAAAGTTAACAGAGTGGAGCGCGGTCCTCAACACAACGCACATTCCCGCAGGATGCGGTGGGATGTCGGAGGCGCTCGGCGTGTCGCCGCAGACGGATTGTGAGGCTCGTCACGCCGTCCCGCGTGCCTCGGTTTGACCTTGTCAGTGGGGATAAGTAGTCTTGACCGGTCTGTGCGCACACCGATTCCTCGGGCGAGTTCGACCTCAAGTCGAGCTTCACGTGCCGCCGAAGATTTCCGTCCACCGAACGGCGGCGCATGAGCGCCGCCCATTGAACAAGGAGTGTCACCGTGGCCAAGGGCAAGCGGACGTTCCAGCCGAACAACCGTCGCCGCGCGCGGGTGCACGGCTTCCGTCTCCGTATGCGCACCCGTGCCGGGCGCGCGATCGTCGCTTCGCGTCGGACCAAGGGCCGCGCGAAGCTGACGGCCTGATTTCCCCTCTCGCGTAGCGCCACCGCGTACCGGTCCGTCCGGTCGCGGTGGCGCTGCTGCAAAGGCGATGGAGAAGGCAGACCACTGACGTGCTACCCGCCCGCTACCGCATGAGTTCGTCGCGCGACTTCGCCGCGGCGGTCAAAGGCGGTAGGCGTGTGGGCCGCCGCTCCATCGTGGTGCACGTGGCGACATCGACGAAGACGAGCCCGGTCCCCGCTTCCGAGGGGGGACCGGGCCTCGTCGTGTCCGCGGACGATCCGGTCACGCCGGCGCCGCGTGTGGGCCTGGTCGTCTCGAAAGCCGTGGGCAACGCGGTGATTCGACATTCCGTCGCGCGCCGGCTGCGCGCCGCCGCCGCCTCCGTGGCCGGCGAGCTGGACGACGGGGCCCTCGTCGTGATCCGCGCGCTGCATGCTGCGGCGGACGACGACGCGAACGAGCTGACCGCACAACTGCGTTCGGGCCTGACGAAGCTGGGTGCGCTGTGACCGCGGCCCCACGGACGAGCGCCGGGAGCACGCTGCGTGCGGTGCCCCGGCGGGCATTGATCTCTCTGGTGCAGCTGTACCGGACATGGATCTCCCCCGTGCGGCCGCCGACGTGCCGATTCACTCCCACCTGCAGCGAGTATGCGGTGGAGGCGCTTTCGGCGCACGGCGCCGTCAAGGGCGTGTACCTCAGTACCATTCGCCTGCTCAAGTGCGGGCCGTGGCACCGCGGCGGTTGGGACCCCGTCCCGGAATAGCCGCCGCCGCCAGCGGCTTCCACCCCCCGATGCGCGAATCACCGCGCCCACGAACCTGTTCGAAATAGATCGGCAAGGAGCACAGCCCCGTGTCAAGTTTCAATCCGATGTCCTTGGACTACGTGTACTACCCGGTGTCGGGCATCATGTGGGTCTGGCACAAGGTCTTCTCCATCGTGCCCGGCCTCGGCCCCGATAGCGGGATCACGTGGGCCCTCTCCGTGATCTTCCTGGTGCTCACCCTGCGCGCCATCCTGTACAAGCCCTTCGTCCGGCAGATCAAGACGACCAGGCAGATGCAGGAGTTCCAGCCGCAGATGCAGGCGCTGCGGAAGAAGTACGGCAAGGACCGGCAGAAGCTGGCCCTGGAGATGCAGAAGCTCCAGAAGGAGCACGGCTTCAACCCGCTGCTCGGCTGCCTCCCCGCGCTGCTGCAGGTGCCGGTGTTCATCGGCCTGTTCCACGTGCTGCGCTCGTTCAACCGGATGAGTGGCGGTACCGCGCAGATGTTCGGCTCGCCGGACATGAACGCCTACGAGACCCGGCACACGGCGAACTACTTCTTCTCCGCGACCGACGTGGAGAGCTTCCTCGATGCGCGCCTCTTCGGCGTGCCGCTGTCCTCGTACGTCCAGGAGCCCGTCGCGCAGTTCCAGGCCTTCATGCCCGTGGGCCCGGACCTCGCGTACATCGAGCCGAACTTCCAGAAGTGGTGGATCATCGCGCTCTCGGTGCCGCTGATGATCGTCGCGGCCCTCGCCACCCACTTCAACTCGCGCGCGTCGATCGCCCGCCAGCCCGTCGCCTCGCTGGACAACCCGCAGACGGCCATCATGAACCGCCTCATGCTGTGGGTCTTCCCCATCGGCGTCCTGGTCGGTGGCTTCTTCCTGCCCGTCGCCATCCTGATCTACTGGGTCACCCAGAACATCTGGACGTACTGCCAGCAGCACATCGTCTTCGGCAAGCTCGACAAGGAGGACGAGGAGAAGAAGCGGCTGGCGCAGGAGAAGCGGGCCGAGAACGCCCCGAAGCCCGGTGCGAAGCCCAAGAAGGCCGGCACGGCGACGTCCCTCACCAAGGCCGCGGAGACGGTGTCCGACGACGCCGAGGACGCGGCGGAGGAGGCGGCACCGTCGAAGCCCACCCCCGGAGCCAAGCCGAAGCCCCAGCACCCCTCCGCCAATGCGCGGCAGCAGCAGCGCAACCAGCAGCAGCGCAATCGGAACAAGAAGCGCAAGCGCTGAGCGCGGCCCCACGAACCCCTGATGATCGAATTCCCAAGGAGTACCCATGCCTGACGACGTGACCGTCGAGGAGGAGCAGACCGTGACCGAGGCCATCGCCGAGGTCCCGGCCGAGAGCCCCGCCGACGAGAGCCCCGCGGACGAGGTCGACGAACTGGTCGAGGAGGGCGAGATCGCCGCCGACTACCTCGAGCAGCTGCTCGATATCCTCGACTTCGACGGCGATATCGACCTCGACGTGGAGGGTGGCCGCGCCATCGTCGCGATCGACGGCGGCGAGGACCTGGCGAAGCTGGTCGGCCAGCGCGGCGAGGTGCTCGATGCCCTCCAAGAGCTGACCCGGCTCGCGGTGCAGCAGTCCACCGGTGACCGCAGCCGCCTGATGCTCGACGTCGCCGGGTGGCGCGCGGGCCGGCGCACCCGCCTCTCCGGCCTCGGCACCGAGATCGCGCAGCGGGTCGCGGAGTCCGGCGAGAAGGAGTCGCTCAAGCCGATGACGCCGTTCGAGCGCAAGATCGTCCACGACGCCGTCGCCAAGGTCGACGGTGTCCGCTCGGAGAGCGAGGGCGCGGAGCCGAACCGTCGCGTCGTGGTGCTGCCCAGCGCCTAGACTGGACGTAGGTGAACGATGGGTCCCGGGCCGTGCGCCTGGGGCCCATCGTCGTTTCCGGGCACGGATAGCCCGAAACTGGTGTGTGCGATTGTTACAGGAGAGGTTTCACGTGGAACGGCGCGACGAGGTGGCGGAGAACCCCGCCGACGACGAGGCGAGTGTGGACGCGCTGCCCCCCGCTCCCCCGGTCGCGCGGGAGGTCTTCGGCGATCGGCTCCAGCTCGCCGAGGAGTACGCCCGGGTGCTCGCGACCGACGGCGTCGTCCGCGGGCTGATCGGCCCGCGTGAGGTTCCGCGGCTCTGGGAGCGGCACGTGCTCAACTGCGCCGTGCTCGGCGAGCTGCTCGAGGCCGGCGAGACCCTCGTCGACATCGGGAGCGGCGCCGGCCTGCCCGGCGTACCGGTGGCGATCGCCAGGCCGGACGTCGAGGTGATCCTCGTGGAGCCGCTGCTGCGCCGCGCCGTGTTCCTCGAGGAGTTCTGCGGGCCGCGGCTGCCGAACGTCCGCGTGGTCCGAGGTCGCGCCGAGGAGCGCTCCGTCGTCGAGGCGGTCGGCGGTGCGGACGCGGTGACGTCGCGCGCGGTCTCCGGCTTCCCCAAGCTCGCCCCGTGGTCCGCTCCCCTGCTCCGCGACGGCGGGCGGCTGCTCGCGCTCAAGGGCTCGCGGGCGGCGGAGGAGATCGAGGAGCACGGCGCGATCCTGACGAAGGCGGGTCTGCGCGATCCGGAGGTCGTGTTGTGCGGCGTCGGCATCGTCGATCCCGCGACCACCGTGGTGCGTGCCGTCCGTCGCGCGCCGGTGAAGAAGAAGCGCGCCAAGGCTCGACGCTAGCCCGAAACCGGACATTTACGGCGCGGTTTTCGTGCACCCGACCACCCACGGGTTGTTTCGACACGTGACACCAGCCGGATTCTGACGGCCCCACAGCGCGTCCCTCGGTGGCCTATTTGGCACGATCGTACGAGAAAATCGCCGTGGGACGATCGGCCGCGATGGCATCTGCGTCCTTTCAACCCCACTCCCCCGCCACCGAGATCACCGGTCTCGGCGCGAGTCCCCGCCGCGGGCGGGCCGGCGCCGGCTCCCCGTGAACCGCGACGGTGAGCCCGCGGCCGCTCGGGATCGGCCGGCCCGGTCGCGCCGCCGGGCCATCACCTGACCGTCTGACGGAGCGTCGAGCGGGCTCGTTCGTCGGCGAGCTGAGCCTCGATCCGGAGGCCCAGGCGGAGTTGAATGAGGGCGCGTCCGAGCACCGTCGGCTGTCATTCGCCGAGGGCGAGTCACTCGGGCGGCGTGCGACCGGAGAGGCTGCCGGGCGCCCGGGACCCTGCGGACGAGTCGTCGGGTGCCCCGTGGTCGGTTCGGGAGTGGACGTCCCGGGAGCCCGGCCGGGTCGGGGCCGCGCAGCGGGCGCGTGAGTCCAGCGCCGAGACGGGATCTCCGGACAGTGACCGGACAGCGATCTCGACCCATCCCATCGGTCCGGCGGAGAAGCGCTGGTGCGCCGAGCGGCTCGAAGCGGAGCGCGGTGCGGCGCCGTCCGCCGGGAGCCGCTCGCCCGATCGTCTCTCTGTGGGGGCGGGCCGCCCTGCCCCCGCGGTGAGTCGCCGCTTCCTTGGCGACGGCGGAGCCCGCGGTACTCGGGGAAGACACGCCGCGTAGGGAGCGATCGGAACCGGGGTGCGGGCGGCGTGCAGCGGACGGCGCGGCGCAGCGCTGGGCGGTCCTGGGCGCGGCGGCGGACTCGTGCGGCGGGTAGGGCTGCTCCTTCCTCTGCCGACCGGGGGCGAGCCACAGAGTCCCTGGAATCGGCTGCGACGGCGGTCCAGGGTGAGACTTGCACGGCCCGTCGTGGGGTCGTTCCTCCCCGAGCCCACGGCGAGGACGGACGAACCGGATGCACACGCCGTTCCCCAAGGGCTACTCCCCCAACCGGCGCGGGCGGCCGAACGTGGGAAGCGGGATAGCGCGGCGCCGCGGTCGGTGGGCTCACGCGGCGGTCCGGATGGGTCGCGTAGGCGCCTGGTCGGCCGCGCGCCGGTGTGGCCCAGGTGGTGATGTCGGCGTTGGGTCTGGCTCTGCGGGCATCGACTGGACCGGCACGACCCACAACAAGTCGGCGGGCGACGGTTTGTCCCAACGATGTGAACCGGCGCCGCGCTCGCGGCATTGGCCGGAGAGCTCGCAGCCGCGGATCACCGCGTACCCGCGCTGCGGAGCGATTCGCGACTCGCTGTGTTTCACGTGGAACGGCAGACCCGTCGGCATCCTCGCGAGGAGACATGGCCGACATCCGGTCGTGTGTGAGTGAGCGTCGCAGAGGCTCGCGCGGACGAGGGCGCGTTTCACGTGGAACCGCAGACCTGTCGGCATCGGGCCCGCGGGAGACGTGGCCGCGATGCGGTCGTGCATGTGGGAGCGTCGCAGATACTCGCGCGGACGAGGCGGCGTTTCACGTGGAACGGGCGGAGACATGGTTCGGTGGAACGGCGTCGGGGTGGGGTACCGCGGAAGGCGCGAAGCGGAACGGGATGGGACGCCGACGAGGGGACTCGCGGGAACGGAGGACGGTGCGACGTGTCACGCGAACCGACGGCTTCGTGGGTGGGTGAGGAAGGCCGGCGCATCGCGGGACAGCGGGACACGGCGACGGTGCGCCGTGTGCGAGCAGGCTCCGGTGCACGGATGGACGGGCGCATCGGCTCACGTGGAACAGGCTGCCGGTCGGCGTGGCGTAGGCGCGTGAACGGTCGCGCTGATTCCGGTGCCTGAACAGATGGGCGGGACGTTTCACGTGGAACTCCCCCGACGGCGCGGCGTCGCCTCGCCGCCGAGGCGACGAGCACGGAACGGGCGCCCGTAGAGCGCAGCATTCGTGTGGGCGGATCGCCTGCCCCGGCGAGCGCCGCAGTGAGGAACGGAGTGACGGGCGGGCGGCGCGACACGAAAACGAGAAGTAGCCGGCGAGGTGCTGACACGGACGTGCGACGGCGGCGTGAAGACCGTCCCGAGCGACACCGGCGCGAAGCGCACCGAGCCTGCCGACCAAGAGAGCGCCCTCGAGCCGTGCGCGCGCCATGGACACGCCACCGGGCGCTCCTGACGCGACGCCGCGGCGGCCTGCGGATCGCGGGCGATGGCCGACGGCACGAAGCACAGACCGATGCCGGCGCGGGGACTGGACGATCGGGAGCGCGCAGTCCGCGGCGTTGACTCCGCGGCACGGGGCCGATCGACGCCGCGGGGTAGCGCGACGTGGCCGACGATGGGCACGCCGCCGCTCTTGCCGGTGCCGTTCCTGACGTCGCCGTGGCGTCTGTTTCACGCGGAACGTCGACACCGTGTCTCGACTCGGCGGCGACCGCGGCGGGCCGGTCTTCGTCGAAGTGACGTACGAGACCCCGTCACCGCGGACCGGCTGGGCGCTCGCGCCGTCAGCCGAAGGCGGCGGGACGACCGAGCGGCGGTACACGCCGCGACGGCACCGGCCGGCCCGCTCCCCCGGATATGACGACGACGCCGCCGCCGCGACAAGAATCCGCGTCGACGCGCCCGGCGGGGGTATCGGGATTCGGCGCACGACGTCGCTGGCGCCGAGGTGCCGGACACAGCCGTGCCGGCACCGTCGGCGGAGGGACGTGCGCCGACGGCGTGACGAGGTTTCACGTGGAACCTCCGCGTGGCGACGGGTTGCGGACGGAACGGGTCGTCGTGGCCGAGGCTGGGCTGACTGTGAGGATGGGATCTGCCACCTCGATGTGCCAGCAGGATCGGTGTTTCGGTGGTGGGCTGTAGCT
>NZ_JBNCLV010000018.1:0-33045 GCF_049844855.1 Tsukamurella sp. DT100 | reverse complement strand
CCGAGCAGGCCTCCGGCGAGGACGCCACCGCCGCCTCCGACGTCTACTCCCTCGGCGTCGTCGGCTACGAATGCCTCACCGGCCGTCCGCCGTTCACCGCGCCGACCGCGGTCGCCCTGTGCGTCCAGCACATCCGGGAGGAGCCGCCGGCGCTGCCGGCGTGGGTGCCAGCAGGTGTCGATGACGTCATCATGCGCGCCCTCACGAAGGAGCCCCGGCGCCGCTTCGCCAGCGGAGGCGAACTGGCGGAGGCAATCACGAGGGCCCGGCTGTCCCCTACGCTCCGGTCCGGTCGCACCGCCGCGTACGCCCCGACGGTGCACCGCGCCGCCGCGCCGCGCACGGTCACCCGACCAGCGACGACGCCGCCCATCGGATCCACCGCGCCGACACAGCCCCACACGCACAGCTCCCCCACCGGCCATCGCCGGAAGCGGTCCGTCGCCGTCGCGGGGGCGCTGGCGGTCGCCGCGATCGCCCTCGGGGGCGCGCTCGCCGTCAACGGCATGGGCGACGACGGTGCCGGGCCCACGGCGGGA
Organism: Tsukamurella sp. DT100; assembly: GCF_049844855.1. Lineage (NCBI taxonomy): Bacteria > Bacillati > Actinomycetota > Actinomycetes > Mycobacteriales > Tsukamurellaceae > Tsukamurella > Tsukamurella sp. DT100. Next base: position 32,506 of record NZ_JBNCLV010000018.1, on the reverse strand, counting down.
CCGACGGCCGACAATCCCGGCTCGATGACCACGGCGCGGACGATGGCCGAGCGCCCTTCCGACCGGGTCGATCCCGTGCCCCTCGAGCGACGGACGGACCCTCCCCGGACGACCACGTCCACCGTTCCGCGACCCACCAGCACGCCGACATCGCCGACCAGCACCTCCACGACGCCGACGTCGACCACCACCACGACGACCACCACGACGAGTACGACGACAACGACGCCGACGACCACGTCCTCGACCACGACGACGACCGCGTCGTCGAAGCCGCAAGCGGAGTCACGCGTCTAGCGACCGCCGGACTCCCAGCACCAGGTACACGACAATCCCGACGACCAGCGCCCAGAAGGCGGAGCCGACGCCGGCCACCGTCGTGCCCGAGGCGGCGACGATGAACGTCACAGCGGCGGGCACGCGAGCCGATTCGTCGGCCATGGCACCGGCGCACGCGGCGGCGAAGGCGCCCACGAGCGCGACGCCGGCGACCGCCTGGATCACGCCTTCGGGCGCGGCCAACACCACGGCGGTCAGGCCCGTGCTCAGCACGCCGAGAACAAGATTCGCTGCGCCCGACGAGACTCCGGCGATCCACCGCCGAGACGTGTCCGACCCGGCATCGGGCCCCGCCGCGAGCGCGGCGCTGATCGCGGCGAGGTTGATCGCGTGCCCGCCGAAGGGCGCGCCGACGACGCTGCCGACGCCGGTCACGGCGAGCGAGGGCCGCCACGGCACCGAGTACCCGTAGCTCGCGAGGACCGCGGCCCCGGGGATGTTCTGCGAGGCCATCGTCACGATGTACAGCGGCAACACCACCCCGGTGAGCGCCTGCAGCGTGATCGACGGGGTGGTCCACTCGACGTGCGGGACCAGCTCCGCGACGGCGGGGACTGCATCGTCGCGCACGAGGGCCACGGCGATCACGACGAGCGCGGCCACGAAGGCCAGCGGCACCGCCCACCGCGGGCGGAGCTTGAGCAGCACCAGCCACACCACCAGCACGGGTGCCACCGCCCACGGGTGCTTCGCGAGCGACGTGACCGGCGCGATGCACAGCGGCAGCAGCACGCCCGCCAGCATGGCCTGGGCGATGGGCGTCGGAATCTTCTGCACCCAGCGCGCGAGGGCCGGCCAGAGCCCGGTGAGCACGAACAGCACGCCGCAGATGACGAAGGCCCCCACCGCCGCCGGCCAGCCGCCCACGACGGCGCCGGTGGTCGCGAGGAGGGCCGCGCCGGGCGTGGACCAGGCGCTGATGATCGGCATCCGGTACCGCCAGGAGAGCAGGGCGGACGCGGCGCCCATGGTCACCGTGACGGCCAGCAGGCCCGAGGCAGCCTGGCCCGGGCTCGCGCCCATCGCACGCAGGCCCGCGAGCACCACCGCGAAGGCGGAGGTGTACCCGACCAGGGCGGTCACGATGCCCGCGCCCACCGGCACCATCGTTCCGTTCTCAGAACGTTCCATGAACAGAACGTAGCATGGGGTCATGCCCTCCCCCGACGTCGGCCGACGCCTCCGCGAGCTGCGCACCGAGCGCCGCCTCAGCCTGTCCGAGCTCGCGCGCCGGGCCGGCGTGGGCAAGGGCTCGCTCTCGGAGATCGAGGCCGGTGGTCGCAATCCGACGGTCGAGACCCTCTACGCGCTGTGCGGCCCGCTCGACGTGCCGCTCACGGCCCTCGTCGGCGAGTCCCCCGGCGCGCACAGCGTCGCCGACGGCGGCATGCGCACGGCGCTGCTCTCGGTGCGCCACCTGCCCCACGTCACCGTCGAGGTCTTCCGACTCGAGTTCCCCGCCGGTTCCGATCACGTCTCCCCCGGGCACGGTCCCGCCGTCCGGGAGAACCTCACGGTGGTCGACGGTGCCCTCACCGTCGGCCCGGTGGGCGCCGAAATAACGGTGCACGAGGGTGATTCGCACTCGTGGACCAGCGACGGGCCGCACCGGTTCGCCACCGTCGACGGCGCCGAGGCCGTCGTGGTGATCACGACGCCCCGCTAGAAGGACTCCGCGCCCTGCGCGCTCACGACCATGCCGTGCCCGGTGGTCCGGTTGGTGAAGGCAGTGCCGTACTCGTTGGCGACGATGAACCACCCGCGGGCGGTGTAGGTCTTGTAATCGAGCGTCACCGGGTCGATCGCCCCCAGGTTGCCGAGCACGTAGGACAGCTCGCCGTCGCTGGTGACGTTGACGCCGTTCGCCTCGTCGCCGGAGTCGGTCCGTGGCCGCGGCTGATCGAAGACGAGCTGACAACCGGCGCTGCTCGCGCTGATCTGGCAGCGCGTGCGGCCGCTGCGGGTCTGGATGAAGGTGAAGCCGTTCCCGTTGTCGGGCAGGGCGATCGCCGCGGTCGGTCCGCTCGACGCGGGTGCGCTGCTCGTCGTCGACGGTGCGGTGGTCGTCGTGACCGGTGCGGGCGTGGCCGGCGCGGGGGTGGCGATCCCCGGGCCGACGCCACCGCGGATCACCGTGACACCGGCGCCGTTCCCGGACACCGTCGCCGAGCATCCCGCGAGGAGCGCGCAGCAGCCCGCCACTACCGCCGGCACAAGTGGTGCGCGCATCCGGTCCTCCGCATCATTCTCGTCACTTCTGCCACAAGCGTAGACTTCCATCCCACTCGTTGCACGGACGGCGCCCGCGACGCCCGTCCGACCGGCTCACACTCCCGGCCGGTCCGCGCCGATCCAGAGACTCCCGGCGTAGCGTCGCGATCGTGAATCTCCTGCTGCTGTCGCTCAACGCGGGCGCCCTGCCCGACTTCCTCCGCCGGCACACCGGGCGGGAACCGAGCGCCCTGCGGATCGGCTTCATCGACGACGCCGGCGCGCCGTACGCCGACCAGCCCTTCGGCTCGTTCGAGTGGACGCAGCTCACGGACCTCGGCTTCCGGCTGACCCGGATGACCCTCGCGAAGTACACGGACCCGGCCGATTTCGACTCCGACCTGAACACCGTCGACGCCGTGTACCTCTCCGGCGGCCACACCTTCGTGCTGCTGGGCGCGCTGCAGTCCAGCGGCTGCGGCGAGGTGCTCAAGGCGCGGGTGCGCGCGGGCCTGCCCTACGTCGGGCTCAGCGCGGGCTCGGTCGTCGCGGGGCCGAATGTCGAGCCGGTCGCTCCCCTCGACGACCCCGCGGACGCGCCCGGCGTCACCGACTACACCGGGCTGAGCCTGGTCGACACCGTCGTCATCCCGCACGCCGACGGCGCGCTCCCTCCCTATCCCCCGGCCATGATCGACGACGTGGTCCGCACCTACGGCGACCGCTTCCCGCTGACCCGCGTCAACGACGATCAGGCACTGCTCGTCGAGGGCGGCGTCGCCACGCTCGTCCCGTCGGCGATCACGTAGCAGGCGCGCCGGAGAGCGCGTCACACGCCGCGGTTCCCGCCTCGGCGCGCCTTTGCGAGCGTTACGATCGACGGATGACCGGCATGCTCTCCGACGTATTGCCCTCGGTCTGTAGCGCTTTCGGCATCGCCGGGGAGAACCTGCTGGGCCTGACCGTCGAACGCGACGTCGTCCTGCTGCTCATCGACGGCCTCGGCGCGGAGCTCCTGCGCCGCCACGCCGACGATGCCCCGACGCTCGCCGCGCACGTGCGCACCACCCTCAACGCGGGCTTTCCCGCGACCACCGCGAGCAGCCTGTCGAGCCTCGCCCTGGGCGCGCCGTGCGCGGCGCACGGCATCGTCGGATACAGCTTCGGCGTCCCCGACGAACACGGCCGGCGCCTGTTCAACTCGCTGCGCTGGACCATCGACGGCGCGAGCGGGCCCGACGCCCGCGCATCGCACCCGCCCCGCGAGCTGCAGCGCCGCCGCAGCCGCCTGGAGGACCTCGCCGACGCGGGCGCGGAGATCCACTACGTCGTCCCCGCGTATCAGGAGACGTCGGGCCTGACCAGGGCCTCGTTCCGCGCCACGGGCGTTCAGCACCCCGCCGCGAACCTCGACGAGGTGCGCGAGGGCGTGCTCGCCGTCGCCCGGCACGACACCGCCGCCCGGCGCTTCGCCTACGCGTACACCGGCCTGTTGGACGCAGCGGGGCACGTGCACGGCCCCGGCTCGCCCGAGTGGCTGGGCGTGCTGCGCGCCGTCGACGCGATGTTCGCGGACCTCCTCGCGGACCTGCCCGGCACGTGCACTCTTGTGGTGACCGGCGATCACGGGATGATCCAGGCCGAGTCGCTGGTGAACCTCGACGCACTGCCCGCCCTGCACCGCGGCGTCCGGATCATCGCCGGCGAGGCGCGAGTGCGGCACGTCTACCTCTCGCGGGGCCACCACGTCGACGACGTGCGCGCGCGCTGGTCGGAGACCCTCGGCACCCACGCCCACGTGGTGACCCGCGAACAGGCGCTCGACGAGCACTGGTTCGGCCCCACGCCCCCGAACCCCGTGGTCGCCCACCGCATCGGCCACGTCCTCGCCGTCGCGCAGGGCGGATCGGTCCTGGTGACGCCCAGCCAGGAGCCGATGGAGTCACGGATGCTCGGTCACCACGGCGCGTGGACCGTCGACGAACAGGCCATCCCGCTGATCACCGGCACGCCCTGACCGGACACGGGGGCACGCGCCCCTTGTCCGATTCTTGCAGGAGTATCACGTAGGATACCGAAACAAACACGACCACAGCCCGGGGTGAAGACGCTCAGCCCTTGCACGACACCAGGGTGGTGCCCACCATCGAAACGACGAAGCCGCCACAGGTCGCCGCGCCCGAGAAGGCGCCGGCGAAGCCGAAACGCGAGCAGACCGCGGACCTCACCCGGGTCCTACTGTTCCTCGGCGTGGTGATCGCGCACTGCGTGACCACGATCAACTACTCCCCGGATGTGATCCGCCAGACCGGGCTGGTCTCGGCGGCGCTGCACCTCACCCGCTACGGCTTCGTCGCGGTGACGCTGTTCGTACTGGTCCTGAGCATGCGCGGCCGCACCATGACGGCCCGGGAGTTCTGGCGCAAACGCTTCGGGCTCATCGTGGCGCCGTACCTGGTGTGGACCCTCGTCTACTCGATCACCGACCACCTGCTCATCGCCGGCGATCCGTTCCCCTCACCCGGGCGGTGGCTCGGCGATCTCGCGCGCACCACCCTGACCGGTGACGCGAAGTACCAGCTGTACTTCCTGCTGATCTCGATGCAGATCTACCTGTTCTTTCCGGCGCTGCAGAAGCTCTCCCGCAAGCTCGAGGGGCACCCGTGGACGGTGCTACTGACCGCGGGCGCGATCCAGCTCGGGTTCTTCGCCTTCTACCAGTACGCGCCGCGGCCGGCGGGCCAGCCGTGGGAGACGCTGTTCAACCACATGTGGAAGCTGCTCCCCATGTACGTGCTGTTCGTGGCGATGGGCATGCTCGCCGCGCAGCACTACGAGAAGGTCGGCCCTTGGCTCCGGTCGCACGCCCTGCGGCTGGTCGCCCTCTGCCTCGCGGCGGGCGCCTTCAGCCTCGTGATCTACCTGCGAGACACCGAGCCCGGAAACGTCCCGGACGCCGCCACCGCGGCGTGGAACCCGCTGTACCTGCCCTGGTACGTCGCCGCGACGATCCTGATCTGGCTCGGCGCGATGATGTGGGACGACCTCCGCGCCTCCGGCCGGGCCGTGGGCGAGCGTGTGGTCTCCTACGCGACGATCCGCGCCTTCGGCGTCTTCGCCGTGCACCCGCTGATGCTCGACATCCTCAGCAAGGCCGGCTTCTTCGAGCTGCTGGGCAGCTGGTTCCCCGCGTCGGCCTTCCTGCGCGCCGCGACGCTGTCGGTCGTCGTGCTGGCGATGTCGCTGCTCTTCGTCGACCTGGTGCTGCGGACCCCCGTCAGCCGCTGGATCGTGGCCCGCGAACGGGCCTGAGCTCGCTCGTCAGTACCAGCTCGACTGCGCCGCCTGCGGCTTCTGCAGCCACAGCGCGTCCGTCGACAGGTTCTGCGTACCGAACTGCCAGCGGCGGAGCGCCTCGTCGCGAAGCACCTTGTCGAACTGCTCGTTGCGCGTCCGCTGATCCACATACAGCAGCGTCTGCACGCCGGCCAGGAAGGGCACCGTCAGGATCTGCGCGATCGCTGCACCGACGCCCGCGATGGCGAGGCCCGTCACCGTCGAGCCCGCGAGGGTCTCGAGCCCGGCACCGTCGTCGACGAGCACGCTGACGATGCCGAACGGGATCGAGACGACGAGCGTGATGATGCCGGTGATGAGGTAGGTGAGCAGCAGGATGCCGAGGACCCGCCAGAAGCCCGGCCGCTGCAGCTCGTAGCCGCGCTTGAGCGCGGCGATCGGGCCGAGCTGTTCGAGGACCACGGCGGGGTACGAGAGAGAGACCGTCGGCAGGACCGCCAGGTACCCGACGATCAGCACGAGGAACAGCAGGAACGCGACGAGGATCGCCACGATCGGCCCGGCGTCGCCGGCCGCCACCGCGAGGACGACGACGAGGCCCACCACCAGCGCGGTGGGAACGAGGAAGATGAGGAACTGCAGCAGGCTGAGCCCGATCAGCGAGAGCAGGCGCGGCCCGATCGCCCGCACCGCCTCGCCGGCGCTGGTCCGCTCCCCCATCACGGCACGCGCGACAGCGACCGTCAGGACGCCCGTGAGGAAGAGCGAAGCGATGCCCGCGATCAGCCCGACACCGATGCTGAGCCCCGTCGCGGCGGCGAGGTCACCGAGCGCCGCGTCCGTCTCGGCGTCCGGGTCCACCGCGATGCGCGTCATGGGAATCTGCGCGAGGAAGGTGATCAGCTGCGTGACCAGCACGAGCACCGCCGTCAGCCCGACCATGACGCCGGGGTTGGTACGGATGGCGGCCATCGCGCCGCCGTAGATGTCACCCAGGTCGAGCGGGCGCAGCGCGACGATCCCGACCTTCACCTCGGGCGCCGGCGCGCCCCAGCCGGGGCCGGGCTGCCCGTATCCCTGCTGGGGATACCCCTGCGGGTATCCCGGCTGGGCGTACCCGGGCTGCGGCTGGCCGTACTGCTGTGCCCACGGGTCGCCGTAGGGGTACTGCGGCGGGCCCGGCTGCTGGCACCCCTGCTGCGGGTAGCCCTGTTGCGGGTAGCCACCGGTGGGGCCGGCCCACTGACCATCGGGGCCGTAGCTGGGCTGATTGCCGGTTCCGTCGGGATTCACAGCACACATCCTGCATTGCGAATGCACTCTTATCAACTTGCCGGGGGCTCGATGTCCGTAGGGTGAGCAACGACATGCTCGACGCCCCATCCGACCGGAGGTACGCATGATCCTGGTGACCGGAGCGACGGGGGTCGTCGGACGCCGCGTGGTCGCGCACCTCGCGGCGAACGGGGCCTCGGTTCGCGCGACGAGCCGGACGCCGGACGCCGCGGACCTGCCGGACGATATCGAGACGCTGTCGTCGTCCGCCCCCGCGCATGCGCTAGTGGACGGGTGCTCGTCCGTGCTGATCGTCGCGTCCGCGCTGGGTGCCGCGCAGCAGGACCGGCTCGCCGAGCTCGTCGCCGCCGCGAACGCCGCGCAAGTGGGTCGCCTGGTGCACCTGTCGACCGCGTCCGTCACGGACCCGCTGAGCCCGACCGGCGCGCACCACCGCGCCCTCGAGGAGGTCAGCGCCGGCTTCACCGGGGCGAGGCACGTGCTGCGCCCGGTCCCGTTCGCGCTGAACACGCTGCACTGGTGGGGCCCGACGGTGCGCGCCGGCCGGTTCGCGGAGGCCCCCTACCTCGATGTCCCGATGGTGCCCGTCGACGAGCGGGACGTCGCCGACGTCGCCACGGCGCTCCTGCTCGGTACGTCCGAGCCCGACGGTCCGCTGCGCCTCACGGGCCCGGAAGCGCTCAGCTCGCGCGAGCAGCTCGGGCTGCTGGCCGAAGCGCTGGGCACTGCCCTCGACGTGCGCGAGATCGAGCCGGACGAGGTGCGGAGGCGGCTCGCCGGGGCCGGCGTACCCGCGCCCGCCGTCGAGTCGTTGCTGCGGTCCTTCGAGGTCGCGGCCGAGCGCCCCGCCCTACCGACCGACGCGGTACCACGGATCCTGGGCCGCCCCGCCCGCGACTACGCGGGCTGGGTCCGCGATCACCTCGACGCCTTCGTGTGACGGCGCGAGCTCAGAGCGGCCAGAACCCGTCCGGCGGGGCGATCGCGGGATGAATCAAGACTCACGCACCTCGCCGATGCGCGCGAAACGATCCCGCGCGCAGGCGTGAATCTGAGGCTCGGCCAGTGAGCGTCGGTCGTGGATCGTGGTCCGCTCAACTTCGAAGAACGTTGGCGGAGCGTCCCCAGCCCCGAGCCATCCGATGATGAAGCCAATCGGACCGACAGCCATCTCGGACATGAACGACCGTGGCTTCATCGTTTCGGGATCGAGGGCCGCGTACAGCTGCGACTTGATGAGCGATCCGACTTTCGTATTCGAGTCAGCGCGCTCATCATCCCAGCACTCGTGGCATCGGAACATTGCTCCCTGAATTTCGCGTGCTGCCTCGGCACCATCGAGGAAGTCGCGAAGTCCCTGCGGTACAGAGAATCCCGAGCTGGAGATCGTGCACCCCATGTTCTTAACGAGATACTCGGCAATCTTCCGCGGCGCGCTGTCATCCCCGAGAGCTGCTCGCAGATCGATCGACCTATTGCGCCTCAGCCCACGATGCCAATTGGCGTCGATGTAGTCGAACATCTGGTCCCAGGCTCGACCCGACGGCTGCGATCGCGCGTTGTTGCACTCCTTGCAGAGGTTGGGGGTGAACTTCACGCGCTTGTCCTTTGGGCTGCGTATACGCTGAAGCACGGGGCCACCATCCGACCAGTAAAGACCTTCGGCTTTCGGATCCAGCTTGGCGAGATCGGATCGTTTGAACTTGTGCTCTGCGCTCAGGTCCGTCGATCCGCACCACCAACAACGACCGTCGAATGGCTGACGAAGAGCATCGACGGCGGCACCGCTAAGCGTGTTCGGGCTTTCCACTCATCGATCATCCCAGAGTCCCGTCTGCAATCGGGGGGTTGCAGACGGGACTCTGGCCGACCAATTTGAGGCCGCCGCAAAATGCGCGAGCGTAGCCCCCCCTCCGCCCCCCCGGGGGCTAGGGGTCACTCGGACTGGCGCCGCCTCTCGTACTCCTCGGGGCTCACCTGCTCGCCGTCGAAGCCCCCGACTCGAACCTCGCCGCCAGCTCGTCAGCGTGGGCAAGAATGTCCACAATATCCGGCAGCTGTTCAGGCACACTCGACGTTCGCTCATGGGCGTCTTGCGCGCTAGACATCATCGTCGCCGGGTTCCCCGCCCGACGTCGCCCGCTCGGCAGCCCGCCGCTTCGCCCGCGCAATGATCTCCTCAGCACGCCGACGCGCAGCTACCCGCTCGGCCGGCGTCATCTTCACCTCCCGGAACTTCGGAGGAGACTCCATCGACCTCATTCGGCGGCCCTCTCCTCGTCCCGCACGAACTGCCAGATGTCGTCCTCCGAAAGACCCGCCTCACGCTCGGCCGGCTGAAGCGGGATGCGATAGCCATACTCACGGAGCGCGAACTCCCGGCCGCGCGCCAGCTCACCGAGGTCGGTCACCAGTTCGGTGCCCAAGGTGCCGCTGTCCAGTCCGCTCATCGTCCCAATTCCTCAACTTAGCTATGGGCGGGCCGCACTGCCCGCATGAAATGAGGGGGCGCACCCGCACGCAAAGCGTATCCCTCGTATCCCCCGGGAAGCCAGACTCGTATCTGGCCCGAATACCTAATGTCGCTGGACAGAGGGCCGGGAAGCCCCAGACCCGTAGCCAGTCTGAGCGCCTATGCTCAACGGGTGGGCGCGGCAGATGTCGACCCCCAGGGTCAGGAAGTCCTGATCGCTGCGAATGCGGCGTCGATGAACTTGTCGAGGCGACCTCTTCGCGTGCTGTCACCGGGGATGCCGAACTTTGGCACGATGATCGCGCTCCCGTCGGTCAGCACGAGGCGCCAGGCCGCATCCATCTCGACGTCGGAAGAGATGAACGAGTCGTTGCGAACGACGCACGTGTCGCCGATAGCGACTTCCTGCAGCGCGTCCAATCGGATGACACGCCCTTTGGTTGTCGGCTTGATGGTGTCCTCTGGATCGGTCGGTGTCGAGGTTACGACGATCCCCAGAACCTCGCTGTCGATCCAGTACGCGGCGTAGTGCAAGATCCCGTCGCTGTCGCTCCGCTCGACATACAGGCTGTCCTTGAGGTGCTTGTACCCGCCGCTCAGGCGAGTGACGCTGACCATCAGGTCTATCGGGTGATCGATGTCGCCGCCGGCAGCCCGGATCTCCTGGGCAACGTAGTGAAGCGGCTCCCCGCGCATACTCTCGAAGTGCATGGACGGGATCCTATGCCGTGTCGTGGCAGGCCAGGGCAACAATTCGTTCCTCGGAGCGGCAGCAGGCCGCCGTCGACAACCTGGCGTCTCAAGCTGGGGCTGTAGAACCTGGTTTGGGCATCCCGTTTGGGTACGGGTACGAATCAGGGCCGGCTTCCTCGGAAAGAAACCGGCCCTGACCTGCGAGAGCGGGCGACGGGAATCGAACCCGCGTAGCTAGTTTGGAAGGTTGGGGCTACTTTTAGCTGAGCCCCTGCTCAGCGGCGCTTTCTGAAATCGTAACACAGCCAACTACACAGCCTATGCACGTCACACCAGCCGAACGACCTTGTACACCGTCACCAACGGCACCGTCTACCGGCCCCTGATCCTGCGCAGCCGACTAACCACCTGCGGCGCATAGGCGACTGCATCCGGGTCGTCCAAACACTCATTGAGCAACTGGTAGTAGCGGACCGGCGACACCCCAAACTCGGCGGTAATCGCGTCCTCCTTTGAGCCTCGCTGACGCCACCACCCCGCCTCGAAGTCGAGCATTGCCCGCCGCCTATCCGTCAACGCCACTGCCACCACGCCCCGTCCGTCTGGATCTCCACCTGCGCGACCTCGATCGGGTCAAGCGTGTCCAGGCGCACCGAGAGTGTGTGCATGTCCACCCAGAGGTGAGTAGCCAGTTCCTTCGGACGCAACGTCCAGCGGAATCCGTCGATGAGCACCCCCAGGGGGATCAGCTCGCGGGCGGCGAGCACGTCGCACTGGCGCTCCTCCGCTCGATCCGCCGGCAGAATGCCCCGCCGGATGTGCCACAGCTCGTGAGTCAGAACGCACCGACGTTGCGCCTGCGACAGCCGCTCGTCGAGCCATATCGTCTCGCCGTCCGTCTCGCCGCGCCGTCTGCCGTTGAAGCGGCAGAACACCACGTCCACGTCAGGGTATTCATCCCGCAGCACACGCCAGGGGTGCCAGCGATTGAGTGAAGGTTCGGTCGTCGTCATGGACGAAGTTGTACATCCACGCGCTGACAGAAACCGGCTCTGACCAGGAATTACATCGCTGTAAGTCCGATCCGGCGAGGTGAGAGCGGGTCGTGCCTATTCCTCACCATCGTCCTTTCCGGCGGGGTCTGCGCCTCTCGGCTCGTCGCTGTCCTGGGCGGCGTGCAGCTCCCTGTTGCGCATCGACGGGGGGATTGGGTTTGGCCGCGAGCCTCTGGGCTTGCGGCGCTGGTCCGCAAGGTTGGTGACTTTCGCTTGCTTCGCCCCATCCCCGGTGGACTCCCCTAGGCGACCTGTCGTTTTCAGGCGAGCCAACTCGAGGGCTAGTCGCTGCTTCTCCACCAGTTCCTCAATCACCCCCGACACCAATCGCCGTTGCTCCGGGTTCAGAAGGTGGGCGCCCTCGGGGAGGGTCATCGACTCCCCTTCGGGCTCGTCGTCTCGGATTGAACGCAGCCGATCCACGGACACCCTGAACGCCCGACTCACGGCCACCCACGTCTCATTCGTGGGGTTTCGGGTCTTCCCGTTAAGGAAGTTCGTGAGCGAGGAAGTCGCTAGTCCGGTCACTCGCTCAAGGTCCACTTGGTTGCGAATATCGACCCCCGTCTCGTCAGCGAGCGCGAGGTACTTCGCAGGTAGGTCTTTCGGTACTGCTGGCATGCCGTGAACCTTCCGCTGAGGGATGGACCTTGGCAACCTACCAACTATCCAGACTGGAAAGTAATCCCAAGCGTGTAACACCAGGTCACGCATGTCAGCGCGAGAAATCTCCCCCTCAAGGCTTTACAAGGTTGGAAAGGTGCGATACTCTTGCTGGACATTGGAGCAACAGGAGGTGACAACACCAGTGGAACCCCAGGACTACGCCGAGCTGCAGGTATCGGCCGACAAGTTCAAGGAGTACGTGCAGGATCTCGGTTCGTACCGCACCTTCGCGGACGACTCGACGGCGCTGCTACAGAAGCAGCGCCGGGACCGTGCGCGACGACGCCGATCTGCAATCCGCGACGACGAGCCGGGCAGCATCTCGCACTCGCTGATCTCCCAGCTTGCCAACGGCATCACCCGCAACACCCACCCCGATCGCGCCAGAGCGATCTCCAAGATGCTCGGGCGAGATGATCTCTTCGTCGTCCGAAGCTCCAACCTCCAGCCGCCTGTTCGCAAGACGGCATAAACCCCGGACACGAAAAAGCCGGCCCGCTGCAACGGACCGGCCAGGCATCCCGCCCCATCGGAAGGAGAGAACAGGATGCGTCACCAGTTTACCGCACCGCCCCCAACCCGGGTAGCGCGAACCAGCTCCCCAGGAGTTCTCATGCCCGCACCTCAGCAGGCGACAGTGCATCACCTGCCGCTCACCACACAGCAGAGACTCGACGCCCTCCATGGCCGAGTCGCCCGATCTAACAGTGTCAACATGCAGGTCGCCACCGGACTCGACTACGTCTGGCAGCAGGTCCGCAACCTGCACGCGTCGATCATGCCGGACGACACCTTGGCGGATGAGCGGATGGAGCAGCTTGACGCCCTCGCTGACACCGTCGCCAAGCTCTCGGAGACCCTGCGCGCATCGGCGGTGTCGTCATGAACGCGTTCCCTCGTCTGGCGATCGTTGCCGCCACGGTCTACGTCTCTGTGCACCTCGCGATCTGGGAGCCGGCGTTGCTGTTCCCGATCGGCGTGTTGGCGTCGGTGTTCGGTGCGGTGTGGTGGTTGTCGGCGAAGTACGACGAGCAGCAGGCGATGGATGAGATCACGGATTCGTCGGCTATTCGTCGTCAGATCGGCCCGCAGATGGCGGCGTTGGCGAACGAGGAGCATCACGATCGGTGGGAGGCCCAGCGATGACCGCGACCGTCGAATCCGTTCGTGCCTTCGGTCTCGGATTCCCGCAGCCCGACGATGACCTGACCCTCGCCTGCGTTGAGTGCTGGCCGGACTCGGGGTTCGACCCGAGTTGGTTTCGGGCGACTTGGAAGCACACGGAACGCGGCCTTGCTGAGCAGGCCGCAGCCGATCACAACGCCACCTATCACCCGAGGAGCGCCGTCGCATGAGCCGCCACCAACAGGATCTGGAACGAGGGTTCCGCATGCTCGCCGCCTACGACCACGCCTGCGAACGTCGCCCCCTCGTCATGGCCGCCGCCCGCGAGCAGATGTGGCGCGACCTCGAGGCGTGGGCGAACAGCGACGTCTACATGGACGAGCAGGAGCGTCGGCTCCGCGACATGCAGCAGCATCCGTCGATGCAGTCCCGGTCCCGTGAGTGCACCCCGGCCACGTGGTCGCCCGCACCTGATCCGATCCACTGGCACCCGCGGATGTCGAACTGGGACATCGTGCGGGATCTGATCGCGCTGGCGTGGAAGGCGGTCCGGCGATGAAGTGCCTGTACTGCGGCAACGCCTTCATGCCGCGCTACGACAGCCACCAACATTGCTCGACGACGTGCTCCGGCAAAGCGTTGTACGAGCGCCTCAACGCCGAGCGGGCAGTCGCCGACGAACGACAGGACGCGGTCCGCGCGATCCGGCAGGCCGAGGCTGAGTCTCGACCGATGCGCCCATGGGAGTACCCCCGCATGGTGTTCGACCCGCCGTCCCAGACGGTGCCGAACTGCCTCGCGGACCCCGATTGCACGCGGCCCGCCACCGTGCACGGCATGTGCTATCGCCACGCCGCACGAGAAGGGCTCATCGCATGAGCACCCTGTGCTCGAAGTGCCGCCGCCCCATGATGTGCGGCCAGAAGGTGATGCACCTGTCGTGCTGCCCGAGGTGCCCCGACTGCGGACAAGTCCTCCTGCCTGCCACCCAACACACCTGCCCGAGGGCGGCTGACGACGGAGACCACGCGTGATCCTTCACCGTCGCCGCCACCGCAAGCGCATGACCGAACTGCACCACCAGTGGACACGGCTCCAAGCCCGCATCCTCGCACCCACCACACCCACCAGCACCGCCCTCGACGTGCTGCAGCCCAAGGAGAACCGATCATGAGCGACCTGACCAACGAAGACCTACACCTCATCCGCTCCATCACGGGTCTGCAGTTCGACACTCGGGAGCCCTCAAAGGATCCGTGGAACCCGAACGCTCCGGCCATGCGGTACGCCGCCGACGTGCTTCACGCGCTGATCGGCGAACTCGAAGCCGGTGATTCCGCCTCGGAGTGCGTCGAAGCCCTGCGCTGGGAGGCCGACCGTGCCGACGCCAACGAACTGGCCCGGGCCTACTACCCCCATCTCAGTCCCGCCGAACAGGCACCGGTTGCGGAGGTGTGGCTCAACACGCTCACCGAACGCCGTCACGAACTCACCCAGGAGAACTGACTATGACGCTCGGACAGGTCAACATCACCCTTGGCGGCGACCCTGTCGAGGTAACCGCTGAACTGGTCACCGAACACTTCGCGATCGCACCGTCCATCGGTCGTGAAGAGAACGGCAACTTGATCATGAACCGCGACGTTTCACTGACTCATATCCCGACGGGCGGCGCATTCCCGATGCCTTGGTGGTCGGAGTCCACGGACGCGATCCGCGACCTGGCTCGCGCACTCGAAGCGCTGCCCATCCCCTGGGAAACCTTCATGCCCGACGACGCGCGCAACCCCGATGTGTTGCCGCAGGTCCGCGCCGTGTATCAGAGCGCAAACGAGGCATGGACCGCACGGTGCGTTGTGCTCGGTGCCACCCGTGAGGATCAGACCGCAGCGCGTGAACGGGAACGGGCGGGCCGATGATCCGCCTCCACGTCACCGACACCGGCGTATCCGTCCGAAGCACCACGACTCGTACGCGGCGCACTCGGATTCCTGAAGGGCTACCGACGATGAACCTCATTGTTCACCCCCAGATGCAGCAACGGAGCGACGAGTGGTTCGACATCCGACGCGGACTCGTCACCGCCAGCACGGTGAAAGATCTGCTCACCACCCGACGCTTGACCGCCATCGACCACACCTGCCCCTCATGCCAAACGCCAGCCGGCGACCCCTGCATCGGAGCACGCGGCGGACCCATCAAGACGATGCACACCGAGCGCACCGCCAAGGCCAAGAGCACCAGTAGCCCGCTCATCATCGAGCCCGCCAGCAACGACGCATCACGCGGACTGACGAAACGTCTCGTCGCCGAACGTATCACCGGCGAATCCAGCAGCAACACGTTCATGACCGACGACATGTGGCGCGGCGTCGAGCACGAGCCCTACGCCCGCGACCGCTATGCCGAAGTCAACGGCGTGACCGTCGAACAGGTCGGGTTCATGGTCCGCGAGGTCGACGGCATCCGATGGGGCTGCTCACCCGACGGCCTCATCAACACCGACGGGATGCTCGAGGTGAAGTGCCCGCGCCCGGCAACGCACATCGACACCATCATCGCCGACGCCGTCCCGATCGAGCACATGCCGCAGCTCCAATGCGCCCTGCTCACCTCAGGCCGCCAGTGGATCGACTTCGTGTCGTTCGTCGCCGGACTCCCGCTCTACACGAAGCGCGTGTTCCCCGACGTGCGATGGACCCGACCGATCCTCGACGCCATCCGCCAGTTCGAAGCCAACGCCATCGAACGCCAGAGGTTGTACGCCGAAGCAGCCGAAGGGTTGCCCAGCACCGAAGCCATCCACTACATCGATCTCGACAACTCGCCAGTGAGGTTGAAGCTATGAAAATCGCGGTCAAGAAGAACACCGACCAGCTCAACTACGAGGACTTCCTCGGCGGTAAGACCATGGTCGCCACCATCACCGGAATCAAGGTCGGCACCAAGGAGGCCCAGTACGACATATCGATCTCCGAGGACTCTCGGGTTTGGCGCCCCCCTGCCACGTTGCTGAAGATCATGGAAGCGATCTGGGGCGAGGAGTCCGACAACTGGATCGGGCAGCGCGTCCAGCTATTCGGTGACCCGAACGTGATGATGGCGGGCAAGAAGGTCGGCGGAATCCGCCTGTCACACGTCTCGGGTATCAGCGAGACGTCCCGACTCCTTCTGTCGACCACACGCGGAAACAAAGCCGTGTTCGTCGTTGAGCCGCTCGCTGACCTCCCGCCGGCCCCGTCAACCTTGACCGATACGGAGGTGGATGCGCAGATCGAGAACATCGCACGGGCAGCCACCACGCAGGACATCGACGGGATCGCCCGCAGCATCGGTAACCGTCTGCCCACGCATCGTGTCGATGAGGTGAAAGCCGCCGCGAAGGCACGACGAGACACCCTGACCGCGGTGGGAGAGCAGGCAGCACTCGACGACCAGGAACAGGCGTCATGAGCGAGCCGTACTTCACCGACGAGTCGGTCACCTTGCACCTCGGCGACGCGCTCACCGTGGCCCGCACGCTCGACGCGGGCTCGGTCGACTGCATTGTCACCAGCCCGCCGTACTTCGGCCTCCGCTCGTACCTCGACGACGAGCACCCAGACAAGGCGTCCGAGCATGGTGCCGAGCCGGACCCGCGGCTGTTCGTCGAGCGGCTGGTGCGCCTGTTCCGTGAGCTGCGGCGGGTGCTCGCCGACGACGGCACCCTGTGGCTGAACCTCGGCGACAGCTACCAGTCGACCGGCGGGCACACCGCGCAGGGCAGCAACAGCGCGCGGCGGGGCCGATCTAACGTCGCCGCCCAGAACGCGGGCAAGGTCATATCTGGATTGCCGAACAAGAACCTCCTCGGGATGCCGTGGCGCACCGCGCTGGCGCTGCAGGACGACGGGTGGATTCTCCGCAACGACGTGATCTGGTCGAAGCCGAACGCGATGCCCGAGAGCGTCACCGACCGACTCAGCTCGCGACACGAACACCTGTTCATGCTCACCAAGAGCCGGCAGTACCACTTCGACCTCGGCCCGATCCGTGAGCCGCACGTCTCCACACCTGGACGCGAAGGTGAGAACTACATGCGGGGACAGAAGGCGATGCGCCCCACCGGGCCGAACAGCGGCCAGTACAGCGAAGGTGGCCGCAACCCGGGCGACGTGTGGGAGATCGCCACCCAGCCGTTCCCCGGCGCGCACTTCGCCACCATGCCCGTCCGGCTCGCCGAACGCTGCATCCAAGCCGGGTGCAAGCCCGGCGGCACCGTACTCGACCCGTTCAGCGGATCCGGCACCACCGGACTCGCAGCCGCGCGCCACGGACGCCAGTACATCGGCATCGATCTCAACGCTGAATACCTGGATCTGTCGCTGCGGACCCGGCTGCAGGAACCGACACTCGACTTCGGAGCCGCATCGTGACCGCCGGACTTGAGCATCGTGACGAAGGCTGGTCCGCAGTCCAAGCCGCAGACGTCGCACCCCACCGCGGCTACGGCGACATCATCCGGGGCGCGCTGAACGACTGGATCGAGCACGGCGAACCGTTCACCGCCGACGACATCGCCGACCGAGCACGAGAACTCGCCGGATACGCCGGACGCCTCAACGAACCCCACTCCCCCAACCTCATCGGCTCCATCATCGGCACCGCAGCACGCGCCGGCCGAATCACCCGCACAGGCAACCGACGCCGCAGCACACACCCCAGCCGAAACGCCGCCTACAACGCCGAATGGAAAGCGTCATGACCCGCCACACACCACCACCCATGCGCGACGAACTACTCACCTACGAAGAAGCTGCCGCAGTCCTCCGTATCAGCAAATCCAGCATCAAAAACCTCGTCTACAGCGGACACCTCATCTCCGTCCCACCCACACCCAACAGCCAAATGCGCCGCATCAAACGCAGCGAACTCGAGTCCTACATCGAACACCTGGGGGCAGCATGAACAACCCGTACGCCCCGCCCACCCCCATCACCAGCCGCGACGACTGGCGACTTAAAGGCGCATGCAGAGGCCACGACCCCGAACTCTGGTACCCCACCGACGCAGACCGGCAACGCAACCGAGCACGAGGCGAACGCGCCATCCAAGCCGCACGCATCACCGAAGCCAAACGAATCTGCCATACCTGCCCCATCCTCCCAACCTGCCGCGCACACGCCCTCAACACCCACGAGGACTGGGGTATTTGGGGCGGGCTCACCACCGAAGAACGCCACCAAGTCATCGCACATCTCCGGATGCCAGCATGACCCGAACCTGCACCCGACCAGGGTGCGAACAGAAACACCTCGCACGAGGACTCTGCCGAACCCACTACCGAGCCAACCAGTACCGCCAGACCGCCTACGGCCGCTGGGAACCACTCCAACGCGTACCCACCGCCCAAGCTCGTCAACGCGTCCAAGAACTCCTAGACGCCGGCCTCACGCGGACCACGATCGCAGACCTATCCGGTCTCAACGCCCGAACCGTCTCAGGCCTCCTCAACGGCGAGTACGACACCGTATTCGAGAGCACCGTTCGCGCACTCAACGCCGTCCGACTGCCACCGCTCGAGCGACTGAACCCACAAGGTCTCATCGCCAACGTCGGAACAGCGCGCCGGCTGCAGGCGCTCGCAGCGATCGGCTGGGAGGCGGGGAAGATCCGCGCTGAACTCGGATGGGCGCAACCGCAGCTAACCCGGATCCGATCCGGCGCCCAACGACAGGTGACCGTGGCCGTCGCGATCCAGGTACGCGACCTGTACACGCGGCTGCACCTCATCGACGGTGGCGGCGGATTGAAGTCCCGCCGGTACGCCATCCGCGCCGGCTGGGCGCTCCCGCTCGAGTGGGACGACATCGACAACCCCGAGGAGACGCCATCAGGCCGCCGCGAGTCCTTCGGCCAACAGAAGGCCGAGGCCCTCGACCGGCGCGACCAAGTCGCCGAATGGATGGACGACCCCCGACCCGAATGGCACAAGGGCAACGTCCCACAGCTCGCCGAACGACTCGGAGTCACCTCGCGAACCATCGAGCGCGACAAGGCCCACATCCGCGCCCAACGCGCCAAAGAGGAGGACGCGGCATGAAACCCATCCAGCACGGCACCAACGCCGGCTTCCAACAACACCGACGCCGAGGAGTACCAGCCTGCGACGAATGCCGGGCCGCTCGAGCTGCTTACGACACCCGCCGACGACGCGCCAACGGACAACCCGCACGCGAGGCAGGCAAGTACACATCGATACCCACCACCGCGCTCGCCGACCTCTACCTCAACGCCTCAGTCGAAGCGCAACAGCGCGCAGAACAGGTGATCCGAGAGGACGTCCTCAAGCTCGCCGTCGACCGATACGACAAGGAAGTCGCATGATCCGGGAACTCCTCGAGCTCCGCAGGCCAACGATGTTGGCGGGTGCGGCATGAGCGGTCGAGTGGGTGACGACGGTCCGGGAGACCGCCTCACCCACTCGAACGACTGGGAGGCACCCTGATGGCCGAGAATGTCAGCCTGCACACCGCGTACTACACAGACCCCAAGTTCTCGACGATCAGCGCCAACGCCGAGAGGTTGTTTGTGCGGCTCCTGGCATGGTGCGGGGCGCACGAAACAGGCGGCTCAATGCCCCGCCAGGTGCTCGCTATGGTCGGGCTATCGCGCAGCTATGGCGCGCTTAACGAGCTGATAACGAGAGGCTTGGTGGCCGATAACGGAGACCTCGGATACTCATTCCCTTCATGGTCGAAGTGGCAAAGCAACGTCGATGAGCTGGCAAAACGCCGTAAGAACGAGCGCGAACGCAAGGCGCTTAGCCGGGCTAAGTCACGTGACAATCGCGATGTGTCCCAGTCACTAGGGAAGGGAAGGGAAGGGAGTAGTAGTACAGATAGTCCGGTAGTAGCGGAACCTGTAAGCAACGCGAGCGCGAGCCCCGAGCCGCACCCCGGCGGCCCCGCCGTACCCGTTGACGGCTGGCGCCTCGTCCGCGCCGCCATCCCCGACGAACACCCCCAAGCCACCCGCACCGCGCTCGCCCTCGAAGCCGGCGCGCTCCTCAACGCCGGAACCCCGGCCGCCACCGTCGACGCCGCCCTGCGCCTGTGGCTCACCAAACCGAACCTCGGCCCCCGCACCCTGCCGTCGCTCGTGTCCGAAGTGCTCAAATCCCGCGCCGCACCTGCCCCTGGCTCGACCGCAGCCACGACCCGAGGCCGCGAATGGATCGACGCAGGAGAACGCGCCGCCCAGATGCTCGAAACCCAAATCGCCCACGGAACAAAGGAACTCGAATGACCCCGCACCGTCTCGACGCCATGCCGACACCCAACCAGGTGCGCATGACCGGGCAGATTCTCGGGCAAATCCGTTGCTACGACGCAGGATTCCCGCGACCAGATGATGCGATGGTCATCGCCTGGGCTAAGGCTTTCGCCGTCCACAACCTGACGAAACTCGACCTCGAAGCCGGTGTGACCAGCTTGTTCGCGGACGAGCAGCGGGACCGTGACCGGGTGCTGCCGCAGGACGTGATCCGGTACTCGAGGGCCGTACGCCGCGACCGTCAGGAGCGGGAAACCGCAGGTGAACGCGCTGCCCGCGAGCAGGCGATCGACGCGAAGGTGCGCACCGCGATCGGCCCCGTTGTGGCCCGTGTCGGCGCGCTGGACCGGCCCGCGACCAGGGCGGTCCCGGCGCCGGCGCGTGGCCGGATGGACCCGGCGAAGCGCGCCGAGATCGAGGCGGAACTCGATGCGATCGCAGCGAGGAAATCCACATGATGCGAACCTCCAATGTCCAGTCGCACTTTCGTGTATAGTCAAGCTCCAGGAGCCGCTGCAACGGCTCGCAACATCGGAAGGAACCCGACATGACCAGCAAGAACTCCCCGCCAGACGCCGATCGAGCTAACGAGATCATCCGGCGATCCACGAGTGCCGTCACCACCGCACCGGACCTCCGGTTCTTCGCTGCAGGAGTCCCGGCTCCCAAGGGCTCGAAAAGGCACGTCGGCAACGGTCGCATGATCGAATCGTCAACCAAGCTGCCCGAGTGGGCCGCGTCAGTCATCGCCTCCGCCAAGGAAGCTATGCCCCATGCCGGCTTCGACTTCGAGCCGTTCGAAACCATCCCCGCCGGCATCCCCGTAACCGTGATGACGACGTACGTGATGCCGCGCGTTTCAGATACCCCGAGGCAAGCCACCGACCTGCCGCACGTTCGTAAGCCCGACGTGGACAAGCTCGACCGGGCTGTTCGGGACGCGCTCACCTCGGCGGGCGTGTACGCGGACGACAACCAGGTGTCGGCGTGCTGGTCTCGGAAGCGGTATGCGAATCCGAATGAGGCGACGGGGGCTTGGGTTTCCGTGTACGCCCGGCCCGTGTCGGTGGAGCTGCGGGGTGTGGCATGAGCGCCGTCGAGGACCGTCTCGCCGCCATCATCGCCGAGCACGACGACCTCGTGGTGCAGCGCGGCAAGGACTACTGCCGCTGCGGAGAGCCGGTGGCCCGGCGTGCGGGCTTCCACGCCCATGTCGCTGCCGTGATCGCCTCCTCCGACGACCTCGCAGTGGTGGAGTTGCCGAAGCTGAAGCCTCTCGGGTCGTTCGGAGAGCGGGCATGGGACGCGACGTTCACTGAGGACGACCGGCGATGCATGGACGGCTACGACTCGTACGCGCACGTCGAGGTGGACAGTGACGGCCTGGTCGAACTCGACACGAGTGCCGAGGACGGACTGTTCGCCGACGAGGCTGAGCAAGTAGCCGCCGCGCTCCTGGCTGCCGCGAAGGCTGCCGAGGCGGTGGACGAGTGAGCGCCGTCGAGGACCGTCTCGCCGCCATTGCCGCGGACCACGCGCCGGACCGGCTGAGCCCGGACGACGGCTACTCGTGGGTCGACGGCTGCACGTGCGGGTGGATGGGTACCGAGTCGCCGAACTGGGACGCCCAGGAGTGGGCCGACATGGACGCGCCCGAGTACCGGACCTACCGCCTGTGGGCGGAACACCTCGCTGCCGTGATCGCCGGGGCTGACGACCTCGCCGTGGTCGATCTTAAGAAGCCAAATGAGTCCGACACAGGGACTGAGGAGTTCAACCTAGAGGACGAAATCGAAGCTGCCCGCGAAATGGCCGTGCCGATCCGCAAGATCCACACGATGCGGAAGATCGGGAACAACGGCTACTACGGGCGAGTCGATTACTGGATCGCGAAGTGCTTCGTTTGCAACGTCGATTGGCCCTGTGACACAGCGAGGTTGGTCTACACCACCGAGGAGCTGAACCGCGATGGCGAGTGAACCGACCGACCTCATCCGCGCCGTCGACGCGGCGCTCGCGCAGGAGGCCGCCAACGAGGGCGGGCCGATCGTCGACGACCCGGCCACTCTGGTGCGCCGCCTGCGGGATGCGCTCGCAGCGGCACAGAACGACATCCAGGTCATCGCGGACTACGCCGGAGCCGACGACGAGGTGACCGACATCCTGCGGTGCGTCCGGGAGCTGGCCGCTGATCGCCGCGCCCTGGCTGAGGCGAACGCGACCATCGAGCGGATCGTCCAGCAGGCCGACGACCTGGAACGGACGAATCAGCATGACCCCGAGCTGGGCAGATTCGGCGCGCCGATCAACAGCGCCCGCGAGGTCCGGCGCAACGTCGTGGACGCATTCCGCCGAGCCTTGAAGGGGGAGTCGTGACCTGCCCGGGGTGCGGCGGAGTCCTCGGACAGGACCGCCAGACCGCCGCTCTGGCTGAGGCGAACGCGACCATCCAGCGCATCAAGCGCGAAGTCAACGTGATCGCAGCCCACCGAACCGACTGGGACGACAACAGCCCTGAGCACGACGAGTGGCTGGCCTTGCTCGGGGAGAAGCGCCTCGATGGGCCGGACATCGCCTACCGGGGCATTCAGTACGCCGTGACGCGACTTCGCCGCGCCATCGAAGGGACGGCGACATGAGCGACGACCTGATCCTGAGGGCCAAGCGGACCGCAGTCGGCCTGCGTACCTGGGACCACCCTAACGAGGCGAACCTGATGGAGGACTTGGCCGACGAGATCCGCGACCTTCGTGAGCAGTTGGAGATGCGGGAAGGCCTGCTCCTGCGGGCGGGCCGGGACAACCTGCGACTGCACAGCATCGTCGAGAAGGTGCGCCGGGGGGTCGAAGACGCGCTCGACGGTGCCCCTGATCCGCGTCGGGTGGAGACCGCCGAGGATCTGGACGCAGCCCCCACTGGTCAGCGAAACATGTGGGACGGCTTCTGCGACGACTGCGAGTGCATCCACTGCAAGCCGATGGACTCGGAACCTTGGCACGGAAAGGCTTCGTCGTGACCTGGCTCATCGAACACCTACCGCGCATCCTCGCCGGAACCCTCGTGCTCGGCACCGCATGGGCAGTGCTCGCCGGGATCGTCGTCGCAACCACCCCTGACGTTCCAAGCCTGCGGAGACGGATCGTCGGCGGATTCGTCATAGCCCCGATGGCCGCCCTCGCCGTGGCACTCATCGTCGCCGTGATCTACATGCTCGTGCTGCTCGGCGGGTACGCGGTCACCGGCGACTGGCGATGGGGCTGGTCGTGACTGGGGCGCGTGGGTGGACGTTGGTGGCTGGTGTGGTCATCGCCATCGACGCCACAGCCCGCCCAGGCCACACACTCAGCGAGCAGTTCGACCGCTGGCTGGTGTCGCACCCGAAGCTGACGGTGTACGGGACGTTGCTGGTCACCGCGCACCTGTTGAACATCCTGCCGCCTGCTGTTGATCCGGTGCATCAGGTGGCTTCCCTTATCGCCCGAAAGGCCGAATCATGAGCGACCCCACTGACGCCCAGCGCGCCGAAGACGCCCGCCAGTTCCTCGCAGTCTGGACCGGCGGTAAGCACCTGTCCGACGAGCACCGCGAGGACTTCATCGCTGCGTGGACGGGCTGGCATCGGGGAGCGGACTTCGAGCGGGAGTGCGCCGAGCGTGATGCCAAGGCGGCTATCGGCTCGTACGTGTCGGCGCTTGCTGTTGAGCGGGCCGAGTTGACCGCCGCGCTCGCCGACGCCCGAAAGGCCGAATCATGAAGACCGCCCACGAGCCCATGCCCGCGCAGATCGCGGCAAAGCACACCATCGACGCCCTGGCCGCCGGAATGCCTCGCACTTCCGCTCGGCGTTGGCCTGACTACCTGGACATGAAGGCGCGCCGCAAGCAGACGCCGATCAGCCTTGAGGTCGCGGTGCATCAATGCCGTTTGGCACGCGGGGAGGTCGATGATGACTGAGCGGGACTTCCCTTGCTGCGATCCGGGCGGCACATGTCGTGAGGCGCAGGACCATTTGGATCGCAATCCGCAGACGGTTGCCAGCGGACCCGGGAAGCACACCAGGCATACGACACGCTCCCCTTGTGGGACTTCTCCAACGTCGACGCTCACGGTCAGCTCCTACACGAAGCCCAGTCATTCAACCTCAACGAAGCACTACTCAGGAGCGCATCATGACCGAGACGGAGGAGTGGCGAGCTGTCGGGGACGGTTGGCCCTACGAGGTGTCCGATATCGGGCGCGTGCGATCAATCTCGCGGACCATCACCAGTTCCAACGGGTATCAGCGGCGTCTCAACGGCAGGGTCCTTCGCGGCACGCCCAGCGACAGCGGGCACCTGCTCGTAGACCTGTGCGACGGAGGCCGTCGCTGGAACGCCAAGGTTCACGTACTTGTCGCGGCCGCTTTCTACGGTCCGCGCCCCGAAGGGATGGAGACTCGGCACCTCGACGGCGATCCGACCAATAACCGGGTTGAGAACCTGCGCTACGGCACGCGTTCCGAGAACCACCTCGACCGCGTTCTGCATGGCACCCACAAGAACGCGGCGAAGACTCATTGCCCTCAGGGGCATCCATATTCGGGCGGCAATCTCTCAATCAGTCACAGGTCGAACGGCCATGAGTTCCGCCGGTGTCGGGCGTGCCTGTACGCCGACCTCAAACACAGGAGGGCCGCTTCATGACTGTCGTGATCGAGCACAGTGTGTGGGTCGACATCGCCCCCGCCACCAGCGAACCCGTCACCCGCGCCGGGTGTCGATGCGGGTGGTCGCTGCGCTGCTCCCTTGACTGGAAGGCGGCGATGGAACTGGCCCGCGAGCACGCGATCCTCGCCACGTATCGGCCGCCGGTTGGTGACCGGCACAGGCCGAACCCCTGCCTGGTGAGCAAGGAGGACTCGTGAGCGCGCCCAAGACCTTCGGGACCGGCGAACTGCGCCAGGCGGCGTACGACTTCGCACTTAACGGCGGATGGGCTGGTGAAGCATGAGTGCCCCGATCTTCGACGACATCGCCCTGGTGGCTACCACGGCGCGTCTCGCGCTGGAAGCGCGACGGTCCGCGAACCCGATGTGGCGCAAGGTCGCCATGGCGATCGCCGCCAACACGGGCTGCTCCTGGTGTACCGACGAAGACATCCACGGCAACCTCGAACCCTCGCCCGCCGCTGATGACGTGATGGATGCCGTGTACGGAAAGGGCCGCTGGTGAACGCGCCGCATCACACCTACCGCTGGTGCTGGGTGTGCCAGCGCATGAACGACGAGGACACGCAAGCCGACCGGGACGCGCGAGGCTGCGGATCCTGGTGCACCACCAAGGAGGAACTATGACCGACCATCCGTACACCCTGGGAGACTTCAGCATCGGCGATCGTGTCGCCTGGCAGCTCGCCGACGGCACGTACCGCGTCGGCACACTGACCGAGCTGAACGTCAAGCCCGCCACCGCCGTCCGTACGAACCTGCCGCCGAAGCCGAGTTGGTGGCGTTTCCGTGCCCTCCGTGAGTGGAAGCGACTGCGCGCCGCAACCCTGACGTGGGGCAGCACTATCCCCGAGGTCTCGTTGACCGTCGGCGAATCCGAGCCGGTGGGAATGATCGTCGATGGCCTTCGCAGCGTAGAGCCGACGAATCCGTGGGTCGTGATGCCCAAGACGGAGGACTGACCCATGACCGACGAGCACACACTCCCCGACGCCCGACGCCAACTCGACGACGCCCACCACCACCTCTGCGCCGCACAAACCCACCACGACGCCCACGGCACCTACACCGCCCCATCACTCCTCACCCAACTCCAACAAGCCCTCCAAAACGCCGACCGGCCACGCAACCCCGGCGGACGACCAGGCTTCGAATCCCACCCCACCGCATGGCTATCCGGCATCGACAAAATGCAGGAGATCGAGCGGAAGGTGAAGGAGTGGGCGGCGGTCATCGGACATGACGGGCGCGACAACATCCACACCCTGCTGGACCGCGTGAACAGCTTCAAGTGGGCGCCCGCACAAATCGAAACCGTCACCGACATCACCCGCGCCATCAACCACTGGGCCGACTGGATCCACTCCGCACTCACCGGAGACACCGTCGGCCTCTACGACAAACCCTGCCCCAACTGCGACCAAGGCCCCTGGACCTACCGGCGCATCGCAGGCGAAAACGTCAAAGTCACCATCCTCGTCGCCCACCGCCAAGAAGACGTATGGACCCGCGTGGAGTGCATCGACTGCCATCACCAGTGGGTGGGGATCACGCAGATCATCAACCTGGGCCGCATCTTCGAAACCGAGGCAGCAGCATGAACCGCGTCGTCTGGAAGTTCACCGTCCCCGTCACCGACCGTGCCACCGTAGTCATGGACGCCCAGCTGTTGAAGTGGCTGCACGTCGAATCGGCCGGCCCGGACATGCTGACGGTGTGGGCGTTGGTTCGGCCCGCAGAGGATGGGCGTGCTCGCCGGTATGTGCTGCATGTGCATGGGACGGGTCACGTGTTGTCGGAGCGTGCGGGCAGGCATGTGGGATCCGTGTCGTGGATGAACCACCGGATCTATGACGACGCGTTCACCTCGGGGCACCCCACCTTCGTCTGGCATGTGTTCGCGGAGACCGGCACCGAACTCGAGATCGGAGCCGCAGCATGACGATCACAGTCCACGGCCCCTACGGAACCAGAACCGTGCCCTACAACGCGGGAAGTGGCGAACTGAGGGACGCAATCGACTTCTGCCATAGGCCCCCGGCGCCACTCATTGTCGGACAAGTTCTGGCGGCGCGTGCCACAGACGACCACGACGCACCGATGACGCTGCTCGGGCGTGTCACCAGCGTGGTCGCAACCGAGAACGGATTCACGATCACCACGCAGGCTCGTGATGACGACACGTTCGGCTACACCGTCGGGGATCCGTCGTGAGCCGCCGGGACGTGACATTCGGGATCGAGCTGCCAACAGGCTCAGTCTCGTCGATAGCCCGAGACGACATCCTGGACCAGTACGCGGACATGGCAGCCTGGCCTGGGAAGCCGATCCGTACGACGGGTGGGTTCACCCGTGAGGTGATGTGGACGATGCCGCAGTGGTGGTACGCCCTCACCTGGCTTCCAATCCTGGGTGCCGCACCCGATCCGCGCCAGCACTTCACCATCGGCAGCAACCCCCTGCCTGGCGCGCTCACCGCATGCCTTCGCCGACTCGGCGGATCACCGTGACCGGCCCGCCGTGGGTGTCTCTGTGGCCCACCAGCGACCACGCCGACTGCTCGAAGGACGCCCGCCACATCGGCATCCGCATGGACACCTACCTACTCGACCCGAGCGGCGTCACCAAGATCGCGTCCGCAACGTTCTGCCCCGACTGCTACGCCCAACACAAAAGCACCACCAACGCCGAGGAGACACCATGACCGAGAACATGACCGACGCCATCGCCTACGCCGAGAAGCCCACGTCACAGAAGTACGCCGTCGTGTGGCCGCTGCCCGACGGCCGCATCGAGTACCCCGAAGCTGACTGGATCCGCATCACCGACGACGGCCACCTCCTCGTCGAGCGGCGACTCCCCATCGCCATCTTCGGCCCGGCGGCCGAACCCATCGCGGTGTGGGCGCCCGGCACCTGGGAGCGGGCGGAGGTCGCCGAGCGCATCCCCGACGTCGAGCTCCGCCAGGACGAGCCCGTCGCCGAGTGACATTCCCCCGAAACCGTCTACCCCGAAAGTCACACCCCACCAGGAGGACACCATGACCGACACCCACGAGACGGACCAGCTCATCGCCGTACTCACCGACGCCCTCGAAATCTACGGACGCCCCGACGACGGACTCCCCCAACACCTCGCCGCCGTCATCCGCCGCGAACTGTGGTGGATGAAGCCGATCGAAGACGCGCTCGCGAGCCTGCAGTCGATCCTCGGCCTGTCTTCGTGGCTCGGACTCAACAACGGTCAGGCAGGTGTCACGTACGACTTCCACGGCGGCGACAAGGACGCGGCATGAGCACGCGGATCGCGCGCCGAGACCGCCGCAACCACGAACACGGCCACGAGTGGGTGGACACCGAACGCGAACACCTCCGCTTCATCGCAGCCCGGCAACGCGTCCTCGCCATCGCCGACGGACGACTCAAAGTCTCCAAGCGCGTACGTCGGCAGGGCGCGAGCTACCACATCGCACCCGGACTGCCGTGGCTGTCGATCATCCCCGAAGTGAAGGGATTCCGCGCCGACATCGAACGACGACTGGCCGGTGTCAAGATCACTCGTGAGGAGTCCGCAGCATGACCGAGGATCAGACGATGCGGAGCCTCCTCGCCGTACACCGCACCGAACTCGACGAACGCGACCAGAAGAACGCGCCGACAAGAGCCAGCGACTACCAGGAAGAAACCACCGAATGAGCTGCACCCTATACCTCACATGCCACAGCCACCACGCCAGCCCGATCACCTCCTACGGCGAAGTGGGCCACCGCCTCAGCGACCTACCTCAAGTCCGCGAATGGATCCGAGAACGCCACTTCCTCGCCCGCTGCGTCAGCGACGACTTCGCCGACGTCATCGAGATCGAAGGGTGCATAGGGAACGCCGCACGGTTCTTCCACCAGCACCCAGACTGCGTCCTCGGCATCCGCGACGAGAACGGCCGCGACTACCCCGAATGCGACGCCGACCAATGGTACGAACTCGCCGACGCGAAGACGCTCCAGGAACTACAGCCGCCAGGGTCGCGGCTCAGCGAATACCGCGCGCTGGAGACGTTCGAGGAGTACCGGTTGTGCGCCCGGTTCGCGAGGACACCCGACAGCAAGTGGCGTCCCTGCGCTTCACCGAAGGCAACGCCATGATCGACAAGGAGGGGCTGACATGACCACTGTCGGAAGCATCTGGCGTCGGCGCAAGGACCGCAAGACCTTCGAGGTGATCGAGGTGACCGTCCGCGTCCGCAACATCGAAACCGGCCACTGCTTCTCAATGCCCGCCCTCCGACTGAGGGATTCCTACGACGCCATGCGCACGAGCATCGACCGATCCAAACTCACCAGCTACGAGGCCGAACAGTGATCGACGATGGGCCGGCGCTGGTGCACGGCGAGCACTACACCATCGGCGACCGCTACACCTGGTGCTGGGTGCACGGGATGGTCCGAGGCGAACACGACTGCACACAGGAGGGGTCATGATCAAGACCACCACCACCTACATCTGCGACGGCTGCGGGTACGAGACCAACGACCCCGACGCTGACCGAGCAACCCACGCGAGCATCCACGTCAAGATAAACACCACCAGGCGGGAATCACTGATGGGCATCTTCGGCGATGAAGGGTTCTCGCGGTACGTACGGCGCAAAGACCCCGTTGACGCATGGGTGTGCGGCGACTGCATGAACAAGGTGCTCGCGGTCATCGGCCAACGCTTTGAGCAGACACCATGACCGACGAGTCCGCATCCTTCGACGCCACCACCAGCATCATCGGCACACGCCTCCTCATCTCCCACTACCTCCTCGACGACGGACGCCAGGCGTACGCGGTACAGCTCACCGGCGGCACCTCACAGATCGAAGCGTTGGGTCTGCTGCGGTTGGCGGAGGGCCAGGTGCTCAAAGGCAACTGGCAGACGCTCGAAGAAGACGACGAATAGCCGCAGATCAACCCATAGTTACACGCATGTGATTCGATGTGCTATAGTCACCGCAGCAGGTGAAGTGTCCCTGCAACCAGCCGCCCCGGATTGCCAACGCGATACCGGGGCACATTCGTTTCGGGAGTCACCCAAGGGGCGACGCAACCGAACGCCGCGTCCACGAGACGCGACCGCGCGCCGGGGTGACGAGGCAGCCACCCCACCCCGGCGCGCACCACCAACTTGGGGAACCGCCAGCGACACACCACCGGGTACACGCGCTGAGAGCAACCCCACCCAACAACAAGGGAGCACACGGATGCACGACCTCATCAACACCATCCGCTACCTCCACGCACTCACCATCGCCGCACTCGACGACCTCGCCAACCACATCAACCGCGACCGATGACGCTCAACCTGCCCACGCCAGCCGAACGCATACGCAACCACGCACACGGCCAGATCCCCCGCAGCCGCGCAATCCAGATCGACGCCATCCGCCACGGGAACCACCAGCGGGCAGTCGACGCCGAGACGCACATCAACCGGATGCTGGACGACCTGCTGTCGTTGCGGAAGGTCGAAGGCAACGGCACCACCTGCACCTGCGACGACGAGCAGTGACCCCCAGGGGGAGGTGCCCCTCGGCACACACAGGGCGGCTCCTCGGGGCATACGCCGATGTGTGTGTCACCCAGGGGTAGGGGGTAGACGTGCCGTTCGCTTCGACCACGATCCGCACTCGACGTCGCGCTGAGGTGCGGCGGCGTGACGGTGATGCGCCGTGTGCGCTGCAGATTACCGCCGACTGTTTGGCCCTGGCTGGGCAGATCGACTACGACGCCCGCTCCCCTGACCCGCGATCGTTCGAGGTCGACCATATTGTCAGCTCGGACGAGGCCGCGCGTATGGGTTGGTCGTCGGTGGAGGCGGACGCGTTGGACAACTGCCAGGGTGTCTGCCGGCAGTGCAACCGTGAGAAGTCGTCCGGTGATCGTGAGGTTGCACCGGTTCGGCCGACGTACGTGAACCCGAGATTCGCCTGATCTTGCGCCGGGCTTTGGCGCGCTACGCCCACGCCGGGCGGTCAACCGGCGGTTCAGGAAGGTAGTCCCCCATGGCTAAGTACGCCACTCTCAACGAAGCGATGGAAGCAAACGACGAACTCGCTGAGGCCGAGATCCGATACCGGATGCTCGCGGAGGCATTCGACGAGCTTCCTCAGCTGCGGTCGCAGCTGAACTCCCAGATCGAGCGCGCCAAGGCAGAGATCGTTCGCCTGCGCGCCCTCGCAAAGCCGAGTGACACCCCGAAGACCGATCCGGGCAACGTGGTCCCGTTCGATGCCGGCCGGTTCCGCAAGTCGAGCTAACCCGGCACCGCTCGTTGATCTAGCCCGCCACTGCGTCATCCCCGACGACATCGCTTTCACCCGCTATGACGAACTGATCGCCCCCGAGCTGGCCGGCATGGGCGTCACGCTGGACCGTTGGCAGGAAGACATCTGGTACGCGGCGCTCGGGGTCCGTGAGGACGGGACACTGGCGTGCGACGTTATGGGTGTCACGCTGAGCATCAGCCGGCAGTGCGGCAAGACGTGGGGCATCATGGCTGGCCTGATCGCGATCTGCCTGTCCCGCCCGGGAACGTTGGTGATCTGGTCGTCGCACCATGATCGGACGTCGTCGGAGACGCTGACGAAGATCGCGGGCATCGTCGAGAAGCCGGCGATCCGCCCGAAGATGCGCGCCCAGCATCCGGTTGTGATGACGGATGACTCTCGAGGTGTGCACTTCGAGAACGGGTCGCGGATCCTGTTCGGCGCTCGAGCGTCGGGGTTTGGCCGCGGCTTCTCTGAGGTCGATGTGCAGGTGTACGACGAGTGCCAGAATCTGGTGGAGTCGGCCCTGACGGACATGCTGGCCGCGATGAACGTGTCCGATCTCGGGTTGGCGTTCTTCATGGGTACGCCGCCGCGGCCGAAGGACGTCGCGCTCGGTGTGCATGAGGCGTTCAAGCGGCGCCGGGACCGTGCACTCGAGGAGAAGAAGCGCCGGCCGTTCAAGGGCGTGTATGCGGAGATGTCGCCCCGCGACCCGGATGCGGTGTCCACGGACATCGATGCGCCGGGGTTCTGGGGCAACCTGTCTGACGTCAATCCGGCGTACGGGTTCCGGGTGGGTAAGTCCGCGATCGAGCGTCTGGTGGAGAACATGTCTCCCGATGATGTACGCCGCGAGGTGTTCGGCATCTGGGACAAGACGAACGAGTCGTCCGCGGTCATGCAGCGTGACTCTTGGAACGCGCTGGCGGCGGATCCTGCCGAGTTGTGGCTATGTCAAGTTGATCTGGCCCCGGTAGGGCGGTTTCATTCGGCCCCACCTGAGTGGGGCCCTGAGCCGCTAGA
>NZ_JBNCLV010000017.1:0-33658 GCF_049844855.1 Tsukamurella sp. DT100 | reverse complement strand
TATCGCTGGCCTCTGCTTCACTGACGGACGTGTTGCGACGACCACTAGAAGCCACCCGGCTGAAAGTTGATCAGCTGTCGGGTCGTTGGTCGCGATCCTTGCAGAGTAGCTCCCGGCGGGATCGGGTATGCGCATGCGGGGCCTCCCGCACGTCGTTGCCCGCGGCCACCAGCGCACGGGCAAGACCCGCGCCATAGAAGCGGTGCACTCCGTCGCGAACACCGCCACCAGCTCGAACATCGCAGCCCACGCCATCAACTGCGCCCAGCCCCTGGTCGACGCGACGAACCTCGCAGTCCGCGAGACGCTCGCCGTACAGCGCCAGGCCCCGGCGTGATGCGTGTCTTTACGGGTGTCCTCACCGACCACGACCGGCTCACGCTCATCGCGCTCTTGAACTTCGCTGGGGATAGATGTCACCGTAGAAGAGTCTCTCTCACTCACCCACGTACATACGGGTGCGGTGCTGGATAGCTGAAGCTGGCGGGCCAGGCGGACATACGAGTGATTGCGAGTGCGGTCGCCGCTCAGCAGTGTGTGGTTCGCTGCGGCCCAGTCGTATCCGGTCGCGGTGAGGTCGGTGATCGTGGCAGCGAGACCGTCAGAGTCGGCGAGATTGTCGGGCGTCCATCAGGAGAACGCAGTCGTCGTCGCTGAAGTGTCTCGAGAACAGGGCGCGGTTGCGAGCTGCTGCGGCACCGCCGTGCTCGCTCTGGGTGAACGCGATCGCGCGGCCTGCAGACGCAGATCGGCGTCTGCGTGGTCGCCGGGACCATCCCAGACCACAATCCGCTCCACACGCGGCTCAGGGTGGCGGGCGTCGAATGGCGGGTGAGGCCGCGCCCTAGGCGGATGCGTAGCCGTCGGCGCCGCCGACGAACACGTACAGCGGATCACCACCGGTGTCGGCGATGCCCTGTTCACGAAGCTCACCCTTGACGGTCTTGAACGTGGAGGTCACCTCCAGGCTTGGCACGATTCGCACGTACAACGGCATCGCATATGCGGGCAGACGATCTCGGAGCCCGGACGCCAATGCAGCGCCATTGAACGCACAGCCCTGCGACAGTGTGATTGCGGCCATACCAGCCTTGCCATCGGCTCCCGGAACCGCGATGCCGTAGACGATCGCATCCTCCACCTGGTCCAACTGTGAGAGCGCCCCCTGCACCTCCGTCGTAGCGACGTTCTCGCCCTTCCAGCGGAAGGTATCCCCCAGCCGGTCAACGAAGGCTATGTGGAACAGCCCCTGATCGGTAACCACGTCACCCGTGTTGAGCCAGACATCGCCAGACTTGAAGCCGTCACGGATCAGCTTGGAGTCGTTGGCCCTGCTGTCGGTGTAGCCGTCGAATGGGGCCGACTTGGTGATCTTGGTGAGCAGCAGGCCGTTCTCGCCGCGACGCACTCGCCGTACCCGGCCCTCGCCGTCGCGCAGCGGCGCTGCGGTGTCGATGTCGTACTCCACCACCGCATGCGGCAGCGGGCACAGCCCGACGGTACCCTGGACGTTGAAGAGATTGACGAACGCAACGTTCAACTCGCTGGCTCCGTAGAATTCGACGATTCGCCGGATGTTGAAGCGGTCCTGGAATGCTCTCCAGATCTCCGGCCGCATACCGTTACCGACGATCGCGCGAATGCCGTTCGACCGATCGCTGGCCTTCAGCGGCTGATTCAGTAGATAGCGGCAGATCTCACCGATGTATACGAACATCGTGGCTGAATTCTCAGTTGCCTCTTCCCAGAACCCTCTCGCCGAGAACTTGCGTCCCACCGCCAGAGTGGCGCCCGCGGCCAATACCGAACCGAGCGCCACGACCGCGGCGTTGCTGTGGTAGAGCGGAAGCGGGCAGAACATCACGTCTCCGGCACGCATGCGCACGGCCCCGACTCCGAAGCCGAACATCCCCATGACCCAGCGGTAGTGCGTCACAATGGATGCCTTCGGCATCCCTGTGGTTCCCGATGTGAAAACGTAGAACGCACGAGTCGAAGCTGGCAATGTCGCGGTCACCATTGGGTTCTCGATCGCCCACGAATCTCGGATACGGAGATCCTTTGCCTGCTGGGCCAGCTGGTCGACGGTGAGTATTACCCCGTCGTCGGGGCGGTCCGCGGCGTCGAGCGACTCGAAGGCCTCGAGGTCCTCCGCGCCCACGATGATAGTGCCCGTGTCGAGGATGCCGAGGCTGTGCCCGAGCACGGCGCCGCGCTGGTTGTAGTTCACCAGGCCGGCGGTGGCGCCGACCTTGACGATCGCCAGCATCACCAGCACCATCTGCGGGTGGTTGTGCATGACGACGCCGACCACGTCGCCCAACTTCACGCCGCGCTGGAGCAGCACGCGCGCATAGCTGTTCACCGTGGCGTTCGCCTCGCCGTAGCTGATGCCCTCGCCGTGGAAGCGCAGGAAGTCGCGCGACGGGTTCCGCGCCGCGCGTTCCTGGAACACCGACCCGATCGTCACCTTGCTGTTCTGCGTACGCAGCAGGACCGACGGTCCCTGTCGCAGTAACAGCGGCAGGTCCGGCACTAGCGATGTGGCGCTCCGCAACGCATCCGGCACCACGGACGCCGCGCCCGTAACCAGATCCGGGACACTCACCGTAACCCCGGTACGCCGGCCGCCCGGGCTCACCGGCTCACTCCAAGTAGCCGACGGACCCGCGGTGCGCGAGACGCCCTGAACGCCAGTTCGATCGTTGGTGCACCGAAGCCAGCGTTCGTAAGGACACAGAGAGGTGACGGGCTGGCGCGGCATAGCAGGTACACGCCGAAGGCCTCCGGACGCACGAGCACCCTTCCCAGATCAAGTCGCACGGCGAGCTCGATCCTGCAGACGACCAGACCTGGGCCAGCGACAATTCGGAGATTTCGCACGATCTCCGTCGCCGCATCGACGACAACCGAGCGGTCCGACGCCTCCTCCTCGGTCTGCGCCGAGTGGATGGCCGTGGCGAAGAGATTCGCTTGATCACTCCAGGACAGATCGTCGATACGCCGATCCCATGCGGCGTGAGTTCCGCACGGACGCAGTCTCCGAGCATCTTCACCGCGCACTTCGTCATCGAGTGGGACGCGAGGTTCGGCAGCGCGACGAACGCTGCTGCGGATACGACGTTGACGGCGTGCCCCCGCTTGCCAGCATCGACCATGTACTGAGCGAACAAACGGGTGCCGTGCACCACGCCGAGCAAGTTGATGCCGACGCATCCTGTCCTTCGTCGTGCAGGAGGGCGAGCTCACCGTCAGCGGTGTGTAGGCCGCCACCGACGCGACGGTGATAATCTGGTCCCGAATCCTGTTGTCCCGCATGTAGGCGACCGCCATCCGCAACCCTGTGACCACGCCGCGAGCACTGACCGCGACCAGGCCCCCGTTCTGCGCGCTGTGATCGAGGAACGCGCCCGCTGTAGTGTAACCGGCATTGTTCACCACAACGCGAGGAACACCAAACCGCTTGACTACCTCTCTGAACACGATCTCCCAGCGCTCGGGATCGGTCAGGACGAGGTCGCACTCCCACGACCGTCCGCCCGAAGACCGAATCGACTCGGCTGTCGCCGCGGCCGTACCGCGATCACGGTCGGTAACGATGACCACCGCCCCCCGGCCCCCAAACCGCCTGGCCGTCGCCTGACCGATTCCGTTTCCCGCCCCCGTGATGAACACGCCGTTACCTGACACGACCTCATTGCCCCCACGGTTCGCCAGAGTTGATGACTATGCCGAAATTTTAGCAGACTGATACCTCAATCGTGAAAATTGCGACGGAGCGAACAACTTGCGACGACCACGCACCGGCCACCACGACCTCGCTTGCTGTGACGGCGACCGTGATCAACGCCAGCGGCGTCGACAAGGCGTTGGGTTGAAGTTGGCGCACCCATGTAAGCCGGACATGGGCCCGCCGCACGAGTCGAAATCGGCACCTTCCGGTTCATCATAGCTCCGAGAACGGATGGGCGATCCTCCAGTCGACCACAGCTATCAGGCCTAAGAGGGACGGGCCCCTTCCCGTCAAGCGACACGTGTCTTTCGCCCGCTCGTTGGTGATGAGAGTTCTGAAACCGCCCGTCTATCAGCGGCGTACAGATTCACGCATCAACCCCGTTGAGCGAGCGAATCACCGCAGCGTCGATTCCGCGACGCTGCTGCCCCAATCGCGGAGCCAACTGAACGTCTGACGCCCACGGTCGACACCCAGTCCGATGTGCGTCGCGAGCTGCCGGCGGCCGAGCATCCATGATGCACTACAGGTGCACACCCACAGACGCGAGCAGCTTACGGCTGGCCTAGAGGCCACTCCGAGTCCCGCGACACAAGGCGATGCAATTGGATGTCGGACATCTCCCCGGGGCGCTGGCCCACAAGCTGCTGCACAGCAGACCATTCGACGACGGTGTGTGCGACCTCCGCAACCGAACTCAGCACCCGAACCAATTCCTCTGGCGCTCCGCAAACACCCCCGATGTTCGCGACCTCGTCGACGCTCGGCAATCCGAGCGCGATGGCAGTCAGACAACACGCGGCTGACACCGGGTCCTGGGGCAGCGCGGGTACCACAGCAACACGGTTTCGGGCATCAAGGGCCAGAATTACAATGCCGTCGTCGGAGCCACGAAGGACATGGAGGGTGTTCGGAACAAATCCGTCGGGCAATTGCCGGGGCACGTGAAAACCTACCAGCGAGCCGCTTCTCAGTACCGGGAACCTCGGTGGGTCCGGACTCGTCGACCAAACCCACTCCGTTGACGAAGCCGCGCGAGGCTCCGTAGCAACCAAGTTCTCGGCTACCGCCGCCCTCATCCATGTGTCGGGTAGACGCGCCTCTATGAGGCCGATCTGAAGCGCTGCTCGAAGGGTTGCCGCCTGGTGGTCCACCGATAACACTGCTAGATCGACCACTACAGGCGCGATCGTCTCTTGGGTACCATACGCTGCCGCCAATGAACGGCACAAAGCGCGCGGGACATGAGGTTCTACGAACAGCCACGCCAGAGCCTCAAAGAGGTACTGCCTCGACGCCACCTCCTCTAACTCCGGGGATCTCTCTTCGATCGACAGCGCCGGCGGCACGTATGGGCGCACCCATGGCCAGGCAGGCTGGACATCTTCGCGCAGTGCGACATCCCACAGCGTATTACCCGCCGCGCAGAGTCCCTCGATCAGGGAATTGACTTCGTCGGCAGCAACTCGATATCGCCCAGCGCTCACGTCCGCGACCACTTCACGGAGCTGCTGCCGCACCGAGTAGGCGCACTCTGCTCTAGGCGGCACGTCGATCGAGACCGCTTGCCCGACAAGTGGGTCCCACTTCGCCATTGCCGCCGATGTCGCGTATCCGGTCGGCCATAAGGGTAGCGAATGACCGATAATCTCAGCAATGAGCTCCGCCGCGGTGCTCTCGACTGGTAAAGAGCTGTACGCCGCGCCGTACGAGGGCACGTCAACTGTCAGGACGTATGCCCCGCCTGGTCCAACATCGAGCAGCACGATACCGCCCGCACGACGATCTGAGTAGCCCAACTCTGCGAGCCGCCTACCCGATAGCCTGCCACCGTGCGACAACGACGGGGCCTCGTTCAGTCCGCCGCCATAGTCGACACCGACACAGACCGTTAAGACCCGTTCTAACCGATAGACCTTCGCCGCATCCACGTGCGGTCGATAACGCATGAGTGCGTAGGTCGCCCTGCCGGCGTCCACCGTGATGAACTCCGTGCGTTCGAACTTCCACCGCTGAACCTGACGCCGATGGGGAGGATCGAAGACTGGAAGCGCACCCACAGGGGCACACCCGCGATCGACGGCCCAGCGCAATAGATCGTCACGCCACCATCGAAGCAGGCCGACACCCGGATGCACAGCCGACACTGGAAAACCTGAGCTATCCTTGCGTTTCAGTTCGCGAAGCTGCCGCACTGTCAGCCTTAGGACTGTTCGGACGTCCCTCGCCCCAACCAGAGCAGGGAGATTCCAGAATGTTGCCGCCCCGAGAGACCTCATGGCTAGATTCTGGTACACAACCTCCGATTGCGACACGTTTGGATGAAATTTTAACCTAGAGGTTCAGGTTGCCCGCTACCGTGAACCGGGGGGCGACTCTCGCGCAGGGCCCGAAGAAGTTCCGGATCCACGAGATGACGCTTGACGAAGTGACTGCGCCGCGCAGATATCGACTACGACAACAGGCCCGGCCCAGGAGGACCACGGGGAAGTCGGCCGCGCAGCGAGAGGCGAACGAGCGAATCCGATTGTTAGGGTGGGAGAATGAAGTCCTGCGAAGAGCGGCTGCGCATCTGTCGCAGGCGAATCTACCGGGAAGGGCTTTACCCGCTCGTAAGAGAGCTCGCCGCCGACAGACCTCACACTGATGCACAGACGGGTGACATCTAGTCTGGCCTGCCCGTGGAGATGGCCATAGTGCCTAAGCCGCATCCGCAGGAGCGCGTCGACGAAACATGTTGGCTCCGCATATCGGGTCGCCGCCGAACGGACGAACGCCCTGTTCGACGCGCACCGCGATGAACCGGATCTCGGGTGGAGGTTCCTCGGCGATGCGGCTGTAGCCGCTGGTCAACCTATGAGTGAGCAGACGGCGTGCCGGATCTGCTGCGCCAAAGGCGGATGGTCGAGCCGCGGGAAGAAGCGCGGACGGAACGGGAGGTGCCCGGTCCTCCAGCGCACGAGGACCTGATCGAAACGCAATTTCACCGACGAGGCAAGCTCAATCTGTGGACGATCAAAGACGCCCGCTTCGGCGAGCTCATCAGATACACTATCGACTCCCACATGCAGTCTCGCCTCGCCTTGAACGCGCTCAGCCAGGCGGTCATCGTCCGCCGAGGCAGTGATGCACATCGCCGCATTGTTCACTCCGACAAACCCTCTCAGTCCCGGTTTGCACGTTCGCATCGGCGTTGAACCGGTACAGCCTGCTCGGGGCGATGGGCAGCGTCGGGCGGCCGGGGACAAACGCGGCATCAGCTCGTTCTTCGCACTTCTGCGGCGCAACGCTCTCTACCGGCAGCGATCGAACACCCGCGAGCAGCTGAGGACAGAGGTAGCCACCTGGATCGACCGCGGCCCTCTCCCACCCTAGTGGGGGCGGCTTGAGGGCCCAGTAGGGCACCGTGACGGGAGCGAACTTGGCAACGTCGACGCCGGCAGGCCCGCCTGAGCCAGTTGATGCCATCCCATACGGGACGATCATCAATACAGCCGCGTCAGCGACATAACACCGCACCTGTCACGTACCGGTGCACCAGTTCCGAATGCTATTCATTGGTCGAGGGCAGGCAGCTCGCGGGGTATTTGTTTAAGGTCGGCGGCCGGCCCTGCGACCGATCGAGGTGCCGTAGCGGAAACGTCCATTGGTCATAAGCTGCTGTCAAACGACGTGAGCGAACATCTCGCACTCTCTCTTGAGACTGGCAACGCCGCTCTCACGCTTGCTGTCAAGCTGGCGTACTTACCCCACCGCGACGTTCACGTAGAGAACTACGCCGTAGACGATTTGCCGGCTGACAAAACAAGCGCTAAGACCGAACTGCGCTCATCGACGGCTCCAATCATCATTCGGCTATACACCTATCCGGGAGCGGTCAGGGGAGTTGTGAACGGCGTGACGTTCGGCAGTAGGTGAGGACCTCAGATGTCGGCGTGTTCGCCGCACACTCACCGAACACCACGAGGTTCCCATGCCCCACCGAAGTCCCCGGACCACCCGAAGTGGCTCACCACGTAGCGAATGGACAGGATAAGAGTTGGCGATCACTATCGCTCACCCGACGGATCGCCTAAACTGACACCAATACGCAGGGCCAAGCGAAGACGAAGCACTCGCACGCTGCGCAAACACCGAAATGCCCATGAAGCTCGCGAATTCGGGCTACGTCGGCGCCAGCCCGTCCAACAGAATGTTCGCCAGAACTGTTGCGGCAGTCGCAGGTTCTGTATTGTCAGTTCCAGTGACCATGCCTGCAATAACTCCGACCAAGAACGAAATCCAGGCCTGACTAACGAAGTCGGCGTCGATCGACGAGGTTACGACCCCGACGTCCCGAGCACCCTGGAGAATCAGGCCAGCTCGACGAGCGGCCTCATAATATAGATCGATAAACTCGTTCAGCGCCGAATCGTCAACTCCGGGCCCTTCGGTCAAAAGAAATGTGTAGATTTCTATCCGGTCAGAGACCAGAGTCAACACGGCGGCACTCACCGATTCTACTAGGTTACGGAGCCCGCTCTCAGTAAGGCTCCCGCCGCTAACGTCCTTCGAATCCGGAATCATGCTGAGCAAAACTGCGAATTCTTGTTCAATTAGCGCCGATAGCAGCTGCCGCTTGCTCTCAAAATAGTTATAGAAGGTTCCGTGACTAACCCTAGCGCGACCCGTTATCTCCCGAACACCCACCGCCGCGAAACCGTTCTCGATAAACTCATGGATCGCAGCATCCAATAATTCGGTCCGCCGGTCAGACACGGCGGCTGTATTCGTCACTGAAGCTCCCTAGCAAGAATCCCTCCACGTAAAAGCTGTCCAGTCGCCAACACATAAGACTCCCGTCGTTTGAGATCAGTATCGCCGCGCAAGCTTAGCGCCATTCCTGGCAATACAAGAGACGGGAGGAGACGAACGACAAGGCGGGCAGCGGGGTCATCATCGTCTCCGCTCCATCCTTGGTATGCGGCTGCATCCAACGCCTTGGACACCATAGCGTCGAGCGTATGAAAGAGTCCCTGAATGCGGTAGCGGAGTTCTTCATCGACAGCGCCCGCCTGTACCGTAAGAATCTTCAACAAGCCGGGATTTTCGTCCGCGAGCCTGAAGAGTCGCTCACCGAGACGCTCCGAAACTTGATACGGCAGCGCCAGATCGCCGGTTCTTATAAGGCCCACCAGTTCGTCTGGCGCGATCACTGCAATTAGTTCCTCAGCACACTTATCAACAACTAAATCTAGCAACTCACGCTTTCCATCAACGTACCGGTATAGAGTCCCCTGCCCGATCCCCGCACGGCGAGCGATGTCGCTCACCGAGGCCCGCTCGTATCCTTGGTCTACGAACACGTCAAACGCGGCGGCCGTAAGCTCGGCGCGTCTCCGCTCCGCCAGACCGGCGCTACGTGGTCGACCACGGCGAGGCCTCGGGGTACGTGTCTTCACCGGCTCGCGTCGCGACATGTCCAGTACTCTAGCTGCCGGGGCACAGTCGGTGCCGATGAAGTAGCAGACAATGTCCGCCCGGCTCGCAGAATCGCGCCGGGGGCCGTGGCGGGTACATGCATGCCCCGTGGTCGAGGCGGCTGCTGACCGCACGAACTCCACGCCCGAAATCAGGCTCCCCCAGATTCTCAAGTTTCGCGACACAGATGTTGCTCGCGCCCGTCGGCAGCTTACCCAGGCGGGGGAGGTCGCGTAACAACCATGCGGCGGATAGCGGGGAAGGCCAAACCGGTGTATAACACATGGGCCCGTATCGCGCGCGGGTCGGCAGGTGGCTCATCGGAGATGGGTAGCATCCGCCGCCCCCTCACCTCGACGACTGCCCGGCGCTCAGCCTAGTGAGCACGGGCCGACCGAGGTCGAGTAGACGCTCCATGAGCGTGAACTTCGCAATGGAGGACACTCCACGCACCGCTGCGGGTGACGCGCGGTAGGCGAAGTTGATGAACCACGCCTCCGGCCCCACCGGTACGATGGCCCAGTTCTTTTCCACTGCTTTGACGATGCGTCTGGCCACCTTGTCGGGACCGCTGAGGCCGAACACGGTCTGCGCGGCCCCGGCACCCTCGTTCCACGCCGTCAGTTCAGCATCGCTGAGTCCGTTCCTTCGCCCGTTCTTGAGCAGATCGGTACGGACCGCTCCAGGACAGATCGCAGAGACGCCGATGTGCTGCCTCTTGAGCTCAGTACGCAGCGACTGGGTCGCCATCAACACCGCCGCCTTCGACACCGCGTACGCTACGTCGAGCTCCGACGGAAGGAAAGCCGCGGCGGAGGAGATGTTGACGATATGACCTCGGACGCCATGGTCGATCATCTGCTGGGCGAACACCTTCGACCCGTAGATCACGCTCATCAGGTTCACATCCACCATCCGGCGCCAACCGGCGCTATCGGTTTCCACGAATCCGCCGAGGTCCATGACACCCGCATTGTTGACCAATACGTCCGCACATCCAAATTCTCCGGCGATCCACTGACCGAAGGTAATCCACGCCTCCTCATCCCGGACATCGAGGCGGTAGGGGACCGCGATACCGCCGTCCACCGTGATCTCGGCTGCGGTCGTCTGCGCTCCGAGTTGGTCGATATCGACAGCCACTACGCGATTTCCCCGGCCGGCAAAGAGGAGTGCGGTCTCCCTGCCGATTCCGCCGGCCGCACCGGTCACGATAACGGTCTTCATCGCTGAGCTCCTAGAATCTTCCCACTGACCGCGGCGAACTTGTCCGCCAACGGCATCCGCACCTGCGCTGTGAGCGCTCGCATCACCCCAGGCGACAGCCGGAAGATGTACCAGGCGGCCCAGGCCTCCCACCCCACCGGCACGGTGGCCAGGTTCCACCGCACCGATCGTTCGATCGCGACCGCCACCCGCTTGGGCGATCGCCACGCGAAACGCTGCGCGGCACCGAGGTTCGTCGCCCAGCCTTCAGCATCATCATCACCGGCCCGGTGACCGTTCGCGGCCAGGTCCGTGCGGATCAGGCCGGGGCAGATCGCAGTGACGCCAATGCCCTGCTTGCCGAACTCGGAACGTAGGGCTGAGCTGGCGAGGAGGACACCAGCCTTCGCCGTCACGTACGAGGGCGCGAGAGGCGTGGGAAGGAACGCGCCGCAGGAGGCCACGTTCACGATGTGCCCCTTCGCGCCTGCCGTGACCATGCGCTCGACGAACAGCCGCGAGCCGATGATCGGTCCCATCATGTTGACCGTGATCATCCGCCGCCAGTCCGCTCCCGTCTGCTCGAGGAAGCCACCTCCGATCAGGATCCCTGCATTGTTGACCACCAGATCGGGTGCTCCGTACTCGGCGCAGACCCAATCGGCAAAGGACTCCATTTCCTCCAGAGAACTCGAGTCGACCTTTCGGAACTCGCTCGTACCTCCCCTTCGGCTGATCAGCTGTGCTGTTTCCGATCCCGTAATCTCGTTGATGTCGGTAACGATCACCCGCCAGCCTTTGCCGCCGTAACGCTCGGCGGTCGCCCTCCCGATCCCGGCTCCTGCGCCCGTGACGATCGCTGTCTTCATCGAAGTCTCCATCTCTTTGCTGCACAAGATGATCCGTGTTGTTTCTTCATGCCTGCCCCTCTACCTGCGCCTTGAACGCGGTCACCGTTTGGGTCACGCCCTGCAGCTGTTGCTCGATTCCCACGGCGCCGAGGCCTGCGAGATGGCCTGTCACTTCGTGACGTCCGAACAGGGTTGCGCCGCCGATCTTCTCAGCGACTGATCGCAGCGGGCGCAGGGGCGGCCCGAGACTGGTGAGAATAACCAGCCTCCCACCTGGCTTCAACACCCGCAGCATCTCGGAGAGCGCCCGTCGTGGATCGTTGAACAGGTACAGCGCGGCCAGGCACGACACCGCGTCGGCCACACCGTCGTCGAAAGGAAGCGCCTCGGCGTCGCCACGAACGTAGACGGCCGC
Organism: Tsukamurella sp. DT100; assembly: GCF_049844855.1. NCBI lineage: Bacteria > Bacillati > Actinomycetota > Actinomycetes > Mycobacteriales > Tsukamurellaceae > Tsukamurella > Tsukamurella sp. DT100. The sequence continues at coordinate 21,993 of NZ_JBNCLV010000017.1, read as the reverse complement.
GGCGCCGGAGTTGTCTCTGGTGGCCCGGCTGAGCATTTGGATCGATGCGTCCAGCCCCACCGCCAGTCCCCCAGGCGCCACTCGCTCCGCGAAGGAACCCGTGAAGTTGCCCGGACCGCAGCCGATGTCAAGCACGGTCGCTCCGGGAGCCAGCGCGAGCGCTGCTGCGACCTCGGAGCGATCGGCGTCTCGATCTGGTCCGCGGAAGCCGCCCGCCAACCTGCGACCGATCGGACGACCCAGTTGGTACACCGCCGCGTACGCCCTCGTGCGCATCAACTTCTGCGCCACGGTGAACGCAGGCGGCTCGTCGGAGCCGAGCAGATCCACGAAGCCCTCGTCCGAGATCGGCAGGGCACCGTCCTGCTCGCGCAGCACGGACCTCAGCCGCTCCACCACTGTGGACGACGGGGCCCGCTCGTCGGGCCGGGTACCGGGCCCGCCGACCACGCCGGCGCTCACGCCGGCATCCTGTCCGTCGCTCCGGGTTCGGCCCCGGATCGTCCACCGAGTGCGTCCTCGACGAACACACCGATCTCCGAGAACGCATCGCGGGCGTCGGGCAGCACGTCGGCCCCGGCATGGAAGACGTGCAGCGCGTGATCCCATACCTGCAGTCGCACCGGCACGCCGGCCCGAACACAGCACGCAGCAACCTCTTCGGCGTCCGCACGCAACACCTCCGTCGAACCGACCTGGATCAGCGTGGTCGGCAGACCCGCGAAGTCATGATTGACGGGCGAGAGCGCTGGATCCAGCACGCCGTCGCGATACATGCCCCACTTGACGGGCAGGCTCAGCGCGTCGGCGGAGAGCACGGGATCCGTACCGTTGTTGGCGTGGGCGAACCTCGCGGCGCTGTCGTAATTCGCAAAGGGGGCGATGGCGACCAGAGCACGCGGCATCGGCAGCCCCTGGACCCGGATCGCGAGCGCGACGCTGAACACCAGACCACCGCCGGCCGAATCACCCGCCAGCACGATTCGATCGGCGGGGAATCCGGCATCGATGAGGCGCCGGTAGCCGGCCAGGCAGTCCTCGACGGTCTGGCTCACCGAGACGGTGGGGATCTGCCGGTACTCGATGTTGTAGACCGGCAATCCCGTAGCGGTGGATAATCTCGCGACAATCCGCCGATGGCTGTTGAGGCCACAGGTCACCAGACCACCGCCATGCATGTACAGGATCGCTCCGGCTAGCCGCTCCGGCGCAGCGGCGGCGTCTCGATCCCACACCCATTCCGCCCGGTACTGCGGGAAATCCTCGCGCCGCACCCGGGTTCCCCGTGGCGGACGAAGCAACACGATCGGGCGGTCCAAGTTGGCCAGAAACCACAGCGCCATCCCTCGAGGAATGACCCCAGCCTGCTGCAGGTGTACCAACGTCCGCAGCATGGGGCGAAAGGTCTGACCGAACAGCCAATGGGCCACCCTGAGACGGCGGCTCGCGCGCCGGGGGAACTCGATCGGGATCGCGATGTCGTCACGTTCATTTTCAAACTCTGGCACGTGGGAACCCTCCCTGACGCGGACTTCACATTAAGTCGCTATTCCAATAGCGTAACTATGTTAAGCGCATCGCACAAGCCCTCTGCCGGCCCGTTTTGGGATCACCCCCGCAGATGCCCGAAGCCCCGGCTCCAGGCGCTAGAATTCAACAAGTGCCGCTATCCCAGAGCCGAAGCCATCGTCCGCCAGGGAGGAATCATCAGTAAGCGCAAGGTGCTGACCCGGGCGGAGAGCCAGGCGATCACCCGCGAGTCGCTACTCGACGCGGGTGAGGAACTGTTGCTCGAGCGCGGGTACCACTCCACCTCGCTCGCAGCGATCGCCACCGCCGCGGGCCGCACCATCGGCGCCGTGTACAGCAACTACGCGAGCAAGGAGGATCTCTGCCTGGCGATAATCAAGCGGCGCTCCGCCGATGAGATCACAGCGCTGATGAGCGATCTCGCCGAGTCGGAGGACAGCGTGGAGGCTCGTTTGGAGGTCGTCGGCCGGCGCTGGGCGGCATTCTCATCCGACTCGCGGCAGGTTCTCTTGGCGGCCGAGTACGCACTGACCGCAATGCGCCAGCCGGAGCAGCGCGAACGCACCAAGGACGCGGCGGAGCGCACGCTTGAGTCCGTTCGGATCCTGATCGAGGATCACCTCCCCGCCGATGCACAGGACGCGGCGGCTGCCGCCCTTGACCGGGCGGTACACGGCATCGTCGCGACCGGGGTCGGCCTCGCGTCGCTACAGACCATTGGCCAGCTGGACGCAGAGGAATCCGCACGCACGCTTGTCGACGTGATTCGGATGTGGCTCGATCGCACCTTAGCCGAAGCTGAGACCTCGTTCCTCAGTTGAGCCGCCTGCGTCGCCACTCGGCTATCCGCTCCCCCATCTCCGTCGCGGGTTCGTCGCCGTAGATCCACTCCCGGGCGATTCTGTGCCAGTTCGCTTCCGACTCGAGGCGGCCGATGAGTCCCATCGCGAGGAACTCCGCCCGGCGGGAGGCCAGGTGCGTCGGTGGTAGCCGCTGGCGGCGGAGCCCCTCGTGTTCGGTCACCCGCGGATCCGCTGCGAGGAGCACTGAGCTTGTGACCCCCTCGGAGGTGATGCGCAGGGGCGCGTCCGTCACTGTCCACTCGCTGGCGTCACGGACGAAGGCCAAGCATTCGTCGTTCGTTATCGACGCGTCCGCGGCGAACACCCCGCCGTCGACGAGCGTGGCCCGCGCGTCCGCGCCGTCGCCCTCGCATGCGGCCCGGAGCAGCCGCAGTTCCCGAGCGACATCGGCGGGATCCATGTAGGTGTACTGCCCGAAGTCCAGGAAGCAGAGCCTCCCGCTGCCGAGCACCAGAACGTTCCCGAAATGCGGGTCGGCGCAGAACTCATTGCGCTCAAAGAGCGTTCCGATGTAGAAGCGGAAGAGCTGCTCCCCCAGAAGATCCCGCTCCGACTGGGGCAAGCCGGCGGCAGTCGCCAGCGGCGTACCGTCGACGTATTCGGTCACCAACACATTGTCGGCACACAGCCCGCTGATCACAGACGGGATCACGAAGTACGGATGTCCCCGAAACGCCTCCGCCGCTGAGGCTTGACTCCTCGCCTCCCTCAGATAGTCGAGTTCCGCGACGAGGTTGCGTGCGATCTCGTCGAACAGTGTCCCGTCGCGCACCGTCGGCCATTGGGCTCCGAGGAGCTTTCCGAACAGCTTGAGGTTCCTGACGTCGGAGCGGATCGCCTCCCGGATTCCTGGATACTGCACTTTCACCGCGACCCACCTGCCGTCATGCAGGCGTGCTCGGTAGACCTGCCCGATCGATGCGACGCCGATCGGGCTATCGGGAAACTCCGCGAAGGCATCATCGAGGGGCCCCAGCGCCTTCTCGATGATCGGACGCATCGTTATGAACGGCAACGGTTCAGCCTGGGCGCACAGCGCCTCAAGGCGCTCGCGAAAGCTGTCTCGCCGATCCTCGGGAAACAGACCGATATCGATGACGGAGAGCATCTGCCCCACCTTCATCGAGCCGCCTTTGAGGTTGCTGAGAACCTCGACGATCTGCTCCGCGGCGCGCACCGTAGATCGTTCCGCCAGGGCTGCGCGCGCCTCTTCTGTGCGGCCCATCATTGCCAGCTTTGTACCGACTGAGCGGGCGGTCTGCCTGGCCGCGAGCCCTCCGATCGCGACTCCTCGCATGCCTTGTTCGCCTGCGACTCCTGACAGAGTGGCACGTACCCGGGGCGTCGTCCGTTTCATAGGTTCTCCTCGTCGAAGGTCCCGATGGCCCCTGAGCCGATGGATGGATCATTCCGCGCGACACGCGGTTTCGTCAACAGCGCGCGGAAGCCGACCGGGCGGGCGGATTCTCGACGAAGTCCTCGATGATCGCCGTCACCACGTCAGACTCCTCCATCATCGGCAGATGTCCGCATCCGGGTAGGAACTCGATTCGATCAGGTCGGAGCGTTTCGTTCAGCGCCGCACCGGCGCGGGGGTTCAGGCCAAGGTTGGATGCGCCCCAGACCACGGCGAACGGAGGAAAGTCCGGCCCTGGACGCATATCGTCGACCCGCTCGAAGCCTTCCATATTCGTGAACAGCTCCGCGAGCGCGGCCAGGCGTCCCTTTCGGTTCCAGGTCGCGCCGGCAACCCTGGCCCCGGGAACCGGGCTGCGCAGTCCGCGCCACCACTGCTTCGGGCCGAACTGCACCGCCACGATCGCAGGTCCCAGTAATCGCGGCGCACGGATCATGCGCGATACAGCGATCGACAGACGCGGAAACACTCGGGGAATCCACATGGCCCAGCCGACCACGCCTCTCCGTGCAGTCTCCGCGGTGAGCGGGTTGATCAGCACCAGAGCGGCGAACAAATCGGGGCGGCGGTCAGCGAGCAGCAGCGTCATGGCGCTTCCCATGCAGTTGCCCACCACTGATATCCGGCCGACGTCAAGATGCTCGACAAATGCCTCGAGGAGGTCGACATGGTCGGTGATCAAGTATCCACTCTTGGGGACATCCGATTCGCCGAAGCCGAGGAGGTCCAAGCAGAAGACCTCGTGGCGAACGCTCAGCGCTTCGGCCTGCGCCGCCCATATCTCCTTCGACGTCCCACCGTTGTGCAACATCAACACGGGCGGTCCCGCCCCCTCGCGGGTGTAGCGAACAGTGTTGCCGCCGTGCAGAAACTCCTCCAGTGCCATGGCATCCAACCTTCCGTTGAGCGACCGGTCTCCGCTCTCATGCAGAGACGATCCGTATACACGTCACGATAAGGCATTGACGCGCTATCTGGATAGCATTAATATCTTAACTGGCTCGCCAGGTTTCGGGAGCCGCGACTGCACCATGGAGGCCACATATGCTCAGTCCTGACCACGAGGTCATCATCGTCGGCGCAGGGTTCGGCGGCATCGGTTCAGCGATAGAGCTGGATCGCGCTGGCGTCTCCGACTTCCTTATCGTGGACAAGAATGAGGGAATCGGCGGAACCTGGTGGGCGAACACCTATCCCGGGGTCGCAGTGGATATTCCATCTATTTACTACAGCTTCTCGTACGCCCCTCCGAACAAGTGGAGCCGCATTTTCGCTCCCGGCGCGGAGGTGCAAGAGTACGCCGAGCAACTGGTGGACCACTTCGACTTGCGTTCGCGGCTACGACTGGGAATCACGGTGACCGGAGCCGCTTGGGATGAGAGAGAACATCTTTGGCGTCTATCCTTCGCTGACGGCTCGCATCTCACCAGCCGCTACGTGATCGGTGCAGTGGGAGCGCTGGAACAACCGTCGATGCCCGATGTGGAGGGAATCGATCGCTATCAGGGCAAGGTCGTGCACACCTCCCGCTGGGACCACGATTACGACTACTCCGGCAAGCGCGTCGCCGTGATCGGGACCGGGGCCACCGCGCTGCAGCTGATCCCCGAGATGGCCGATGTGGCCGAGCGCCTCGCAGTGTTCCAGCGCACGCCGATCTGGGTGGCGCCGAAACCGGACGCGCGGATCCCCGCAGCAGTTTCCCGCGCGCTGCTGGGAATTCCCGCACTCCGGCGCGCGATCCGTGCAGCAGTCATCGTGTCCATCGACTTCTCCATCACCGGGATCGGAATATTCCACGAGCGAATCCCAGTCCTCGTATCCGGCCTCGCCCGGGGAGGCGCAGTCGGCTACCGGGCATGGCTCCACGGCCACCCCGAGCTCGCCGAAAAACTGACCCCGCAGTACGCCGTCGGCTGTAAGCGGCCATCCGTTTCCAATCGCTACTTGAAAACCTTCACACGTAGCCACGTCGACCTCGTAACCTCGGCCATCACCGAGATCACTGAGACGGGCATTCGAACCGCCGACGGGTCGGAGTACCCGATCGACGTGCTGGTGTGCGCTACGGGTTTCAAAGTCATGGCAAAGGGGGCAACCCCACCTTTCCCCCTGAAGGGCATGGGCGGGCTCGACCTGAACGAATTCTGGGATACCCACCGCTATCAGGCGTATCAGGGCGTCTCCATCCCGCAGTTCCCCAACGCGTTCATGATCACCGGCCCGTATGGATTCGCTGCGGGTTCCTACCTCGCGATGATCGAGTGCACCAGCAGGCACGCCGCCCGCGCGATTGCGGAGTCCCGCAAGCGCGGCGCGACACGTGTCGAGATCCGCCAGAAGGCGCACGACGCGTACTACCGCAAGTATCTTGCGCGGGCGGGGAAGACGATGTGGCTGTCGCCGGCGTGCGAAGGGTCCAACACCTACTACGTGAACTACCAGGGCGACGCCGCGGCAATCAGGCCTAGCACCCACATCGAAATGTGGTGGGGCAATAAGCATTTCCCGCTTGAGGACTACCAATACCGTTCAAGTTTGACTGCATCCGCACAGTTGGAGAACGCCTCACTCCTTCCCACTCCGTGATCCCGTTCCGCCCTACGAACTCCCCGGGCGTGGCGAGATCCCTATTGCTTTTAGAGAACTGATATGTCAGTCTATTGCGATCCGGGGCTGGCGAGAGAGGAAGCTATGTCAGAGCTGACCCGAGGCGGCACCCAGCGCACCGCGAAACTGGTGGGATTACCGTTGGGCTTCGCAGGAAGGGCCGCGGTCGGCTGGGGTAAGCGGCTGGCCGGTGCCGACAAGGCCGAGGTGAACGCTGAACTCCAAGCCAAGGCCGCGGAACAGATCTTCGCCGTACTCGGCGAGCTCAAGGGCGGGGCGATGAAGGTCGGCCAAGCGATGAGCGTCATGGAAGCGGCGATACCGCACCAGTTCATGGGGCCGTACCGCGAGGCGCTCGCCAAGCTCCAGAGCGAGGCACCGCCGATGCCGGCCACTGCGGTGCACAAGATGCTGTCCAAGCAGCTCGGCACCACCTGGCGCGAGAGGTTCGAATCGTTCGATGACAACGCCGCCGCATCCGCCTCGATTGGCCAGGTGCATCGCGCGGTGTGGAAGGACGGGCGGGCAGTCGCGGTCAAGGTCCAGTATCCCGGCGCCGACGAAGCGCTCCGTGCCGACTTGAAGGCACTGAGCCGGATGGCGAACATCGTGAAGCCCTTCGCACCCGGCGCCGACATCGGCGCGCTGGTCGACGAGCTCACTGAACGGACCGAAGCCGAACTCGACTATCGATACGAGGCTGCGAACCAACGAACGTTCGCGAAGTCCTTCGGCGATGACCCGAACTTCATGATACCCAAAGTGATTGCTAGCTCACCCAAGGTTCTCGTCACGCAGTGGGTCGACGGCACGCCGTTACGGGAGGTCATCGCCTCGGGCCCCCAGACTGAAAGAGACACTGCGGCCGCTCTTCTCACCGAGTTCGAACTCAGCTCCCCCAGTCGCACCGGCCTTCTGCACGGCGACCCGCACCCCGGTAACTTCATGATCGCGCCCGACGGCCGCCTGATCGTGCTGGACTTCGGTGCCGTCGCCGAGCTTCCAGACGGCATTCCGCCGGCTGTCGGGCAGATTCTGCGGCTGGCCCGCGACGAGGACTACCCGACCCTATTCTCCCTACTACGCGGCGAGGGATTCATCCCGCCCGAGTTGGAGATCACCCCGGAAGAGATCCGTCGCTACCTCGCGCCGTACGTCGATCCACTGAGATCTGAGCGCTTCCACTTCACCCGCGAATGGCTTCAGCGCGCGACCAACGCAACGCTGGACGTGCGCGGGGATCGTTTCCAGACCGGCCGAATGCTGTCAATGCCGCCGAGCTACGTCATGTTGTTCCGCGTCCTCCTCGGCATCGTGGGAATCAGCTCGCAGATGGAAGCGGAGGCTCCGTACCGCGCGATCATGGAGCGATGGACCGAGCCGACCGTCTGACACTCCTACCTACTCCCCAGAGAGAAGTCATGTTCACCATTTCCGCTCAGCCACCGGATGATCCGTTCACCGAATCCGCGATCGTGATCCGGACGGTCCATCACTTCGACAGTTCTGCGAGCGCGGTCTTCGCCGCCCTAGACAGCGACGTCGCCTGGCGGTGGCTGGCGCCCACGTGCGGTGTCGACTATCTCGAGCCTGCCGATGACGGTGCCCCGCGAGGCGTCGGCATGGTGCGCGAGATGGGGAGCGTCCGTGCGCCGCTTCGCTGGGTATGGCGACAACGCGAGGTGTTCACCGCGTACGAGCGGGACCGGCGGTTGAGCTACTTCGCTTCGCACGGCAGCTGGCCACTACTCCGCCTGTGGGCGGAGGACTACCTGCTGGAGCCGACCTCCGCCACCTCATGCACACTCACCTGGACCGTGGGATTGACACCGGTTCTCATTGGCCGACTTCCCCTGCGCTGGACCGAGCCGCTCCTCCGCGTCGCCTTCAGCATCGGAATCCGGCCCGGACTAAGACGTTTAACCCGACGCCTCGCGGCCCGCATCTGAGTTCTAAACTCCCCCTTCTCGTTCAGAACAATCAAGGAATCACCATGACGCAATCGTCCGCCGCCGACTCCTTCGCGCCACAGGTCCCTTCCACTCCCGATCACCATGTGGTCGTCATCGGAGCAGGCTTGAGCGGAATCGCTGCGGCAGTCCGACTACAGGAAGCCGGCATCAATGATTTCGTCGTCGTAGACCGCGCCGACGATCTGGGCGGCACCTGGCGCGACAACACCTACCCGGGCGTCGCAGTCGACATCCCGTCGATCGCGTACCAGTTCACGTTCCATCGCAATCCGAACTGGTCCCGCGTGTTCGCCCCAGGATCTGAGGTGCAGCAGTACCACCAGGACGTGGTCGACCACTTCGGCTTGCGCAATCACCTTCGCTTCAGGACCGAAGTTCTTGCCGAGAAATGGGACGACGAAAACCACCTCTGGCGCCTACCACTGGCCGACGGCGACGTCCTCACCGCCCGGTTCGTCATCTCCGCGATCGGACCGTTCATCAACCCGAAGCCGGCAGGCAACGGCATCCCCGGCTTCGACGACTTCCTCGGCACCGTCGCAGTCCCCGCACGCTGGGACCCGTCGTACGACCTGACCGGCAAGCGCGTCGCGGTCATCGGCACCGGCGCCACAGGCGTACAGCTCGCCGGACACGTTGCACCGGATGTCGCGGCAATGACGGTGTTCCAGCGCACCCCGGTGTACTGCGTCCCGAAGCCCGACTTCAGGATTCCCTCGGCTCTGAGGCTGCTACTGCGGGTACCCGGCGTGGCCGCAGCGCTGAACACCATCGGACTGATCGGCGCGCACCTCGGCCTGTGGCTGGTGATCAACACGCCCGGTTTCGTCGTGCGGCCGGCGATGCGCCTGTTCGACAGGGTCATGCGCCGGGCGTACCGCGGCTACCTCGGTGCGATCCTGGATGACCCGGCGACCGCCGACGCCCTGACCCCCTCGTTCGGTATGTTCGGCAACCGCCCCACACTCAACTCGAGCTTTCCGCGCGCGTTCAACCTGCCGACAGTGGAGCTATGCACCACCGCGATCGACCGCGTGGTTCCCCAGGGCATCCGCACCGTCGACGGCACCGTCCACGAATTCGACTACATCGTCTCCGCCACGGGGCACGAGCTCTTCAGCGAACCGTCGAGTTTCGCTCAGGGGCGCGTGGTCGGCGTCGACGGTGCCGATCTCGGCAGGTGGTGGAACGAGAACGGAATGCAGGCATACGAGTCGGTCGCTCTTCCCCTCTTCCCCAACCGCTGGATGATCGTGGGCCCATACTCGTGGACCGGCACAGGCTGGCACGGATTGGCCGAGAACGCCGCGACCCACATCGTGCGCGCCATCAGTCTGGCTGACGCTCGCTCCGCAACCCGGATGGAGGTCCAACCCGCGGCACTGCAGCGGTTCACAGCATTGATGCTCCGTCAGGGGCGCCACCTCAAGTACTACTTCACCGAGCTCAACAAGGGCGTCCACTCGTACTGGGTGAACTCCGCCGGCGAGATCCCGATCCTGCGCGCCACGACGATTCTAGCCGCACGGAAGGCATCACGGGCGTTTCCCGCGGACGACTACAGCTACCGGTGATGACCGTACGAAGCGATCCGAGCCCTCAACTCCTGACATTCGCTTTGTCGCCCGCCATTCAGTTCGTTCAACGCCTACGGAACCTGCCACCTTGCCGAGGAACCGTGCAAACTTGTCGGCGGCGGGACTGTGGCCAACGGATCACTCGAGGTCGTCTACGACGAGCATGGCGGTGGCACCGGTCCACCCACCGCGGTCTTCTTGCACAAGGGTATTGAGAATTGGCACATCTGGCGACAGCTCATCGCGCGATCCAACGGAAAGGGCCGAAGGAATCTATGAATAGTCCAACCATGCCGCAGCGAACCAGCGCAGAAGCAGCGTCAAGAATCGGCGGTGGTCGACGGGTAGCCCGTTCCGTCCGGCTTTCGCCAGAAATTGACGCGGAGCTTCAGGCTTGCGCGTCGGACAATTCGACCACCCCAAGCGAGATCATCCGGCGCGCACTGGTTGAATACATGGCAGACGCCCTATACTCCCTTTAGGTGTTCTGCCCTGAGAGGCTAGGACGCGGCTCGAGGGCGGCCTTCCTCCGAGTGCCGTGTGGCCTCGATGGTAGTTGTAGGGGTGTAGCCAGGCCGGGTATCGCCTCGTTACGTTCGTCGTCGGTACGGTAGAGTTGGGCATAGGCCCATTCATCGGCGAGGTTGCGGTGGAAACGTTCGACTTTCCCGTTGGTATGCGGTCGGGTAGGGGCGGGTCCGACGGTGTTCAATGGTTCCGAGCGCATCCCGGAATGCATGCGATCGGTAGCATGATCCGTTGTCGGTCAACACTGTCCGAGCATGGACCCGAGCTCTGCGACCAAGTGTTGACACGGATCCAGAACGCTGCCGCAGTGTCTTTCCAGTCAGGATCTCGCTGTAGACCAGCCGCGAGTGCCCATCGAGGGCGGTGTGCAGGAGAGGATGCCCGCGCAGCGGTTGGCGGGACTTGTTGAACCGGCCGCTATCGCGGTTGGCTTGGGAGTTACGGCCGCCAACCTCGCCCGAGCATCTGCCATCCTCCGCCGGTAGGGATCTTGCCGAGTTTCTTCCGATCGATGTGCACCAACTCGCCGCAGGTGGTGGTCTCGATCCGCCGCACCACTCGGCCGCTGGGACGGTCGAGCCAGCGCAACCTTGCCAGGCCGTAGCGGGTGAGCACCCCGTGCACCGTCGACGGGTGCAAACCCAGTATGTAGCCGAATCGCGCCGGCCCCAGCGACGCAGGGACCCTGACCTTGACGATGTGCGTTCGGTCCACGTCGGCGTGCGCGTGGGGCTGCGATACGGACGACTCGGTCGATCAGTCATAGCCGCACCGCGACCAGCGCGGTACCGCTGGCCCATCGTAGTGCGGTTGTCGGCGAAACCTGGAACCGCTCCGCATCGCGGCGCACCGGCCACGCTGCCTCGACCACACACCAAGCGAGCCGCAGCCGCCCGGTCCCGACAACGACGCGTTACGGTGGACCACGAAGGCCTCCCGCTGTGTGCGTCTCCCAGACAGTTCGCACTTCACCCGGAGGTCTTCGTCTGGTCATCTCGCCACGCCTGTGTCCCTAACGTCCGAGGTCAGAACACCTAGGTTGGAAACTCAGAGGTTCTTGTCCACGACGGGTTAAGACTGACCCCCTGACGACGGGGCGGATTCCAGTCATCGTTGCAACACAGGCTGATGTGCGAGGCTAGCAAGTCGTTGAAGAACGCTGCCGGGGATCGGTTGCCGAGGACCTTCCGCGGACGGTCGTTGAGTCCCTTCTGGACCGCAGAAAGATGCTCGGTGGAGTGGACCCGAAGGTCGGTGCCCTTCGGGAGGGTACTTCCTCAACAGGCCGTTGGTGTTCTCGTTCGTCGGGCGCTCCCAGGGCGAGTGGGCGTGGCAGAAGTAGACCGGCATATCCAGCTGGTTCGTGATCTGGGCGTGGTGGGCCATCTCGTTGCCCTGATCCCACGTCACGGACTTCCGCAGCGGCGCGGGAAACTGTCGGAGCGTGGTAATCATCGCGTCGCGGACCGCTTCGGCAGATCGTGCCCCGCCCAGGTGGAGCAGGATCGTGTAGCGACTGGTGCGCTCGACCAACGTGCCGATCGCGGATCGATAACCGGTCCCGACGATCAGATCGCCCTCCCAATGACCGGGAATGAGACGGTCGGAGATGTCCGGGCGATCGTCGATGGAGACCATTCCCACCAGCCGCCGAGGCAGCAGCGCGGGAGCAAGCCGGCGGCGGCGATAGCGACGTCCTGAACGCAGCAGTGTCGCCCGATGAGGGCGACGGAAGTCGCTGTCCGAGCAATAGATTGACTGATAGACCGTCTCCGCGCACACCTGCCGACTCGGATCGTCTACGAACCGCTGCCGCAGAGCGATACTGATCTGGATCGGACTGCAGCGCTTATCGAGATACTCTTGGACGAACGCAGTGAGCACGCGGTCACGGTTGATCCGTCCGCGGCCGGGACGCCGACGACGGGCCTCAGCCACCCGGTGCGCTTGGAACGGGCGGTAGGAGCCATCGGGAGCCTTGTTGCGACGCAGCTCGCGGCTGATCGTCGACGGTGCTCGGTCGAGCTGTGACGCTATGTCGCGGAAAGTGACTCCGCGACGACGCAAATCTGCGATCAGGACTCGTTCGTCCTCGAAGATGAACCTTGCCGACATCGGCTGCTTGACGACGATCACCGGCTCAGACTGACGCGTGTTCCCCGACAATCGGCCGACCATTCGTCCACGCATCCCACGTCCGACCAGTCCGGTAGTGGATACCGACCTCGCGTGCCGCATCGGCGATCGTGTGCCCGGCACCGATCAACTCCGCGAATCGCTGCCGCTTTTCCCACTGAGGCTCCGGCCCCGCCTTTCCCTTGACCACGCAACACCCCCTTCCATCTCCCGAACGTGTTGCAACGGTCACTGGAATCCGCCTCGTCGCTAGGGGGTCCGTTCAGACCCGTCGTTGACAGTTCTGAACGGCACGATCACCGCCCACTAATTTCCGACCGCCGACCGCCGACCACGCGCCAGATGGCGTAGATCAGCTGACCACTCAGGATTCCCTCAACGCTCTTTCTCGCCACCCCGGGGGGCCCGGCCCAGGGGGCCTACGCTCACGTACACAACACCCCATCCCCGCGACACGCTCTTCCGCAAGCAGCGGGCACCATCGAGGCTCAGGGGGAACCGAGAGTCCTGCCCCCTCCACTACTGCGCCTTCCAAGCTGGCACCTGGCAACGTTAGGCGAATCCAGAAAACCGACACCGACCGCGCCGTCGGTCGCCCACCGGTCGCGAACTAGAGGGTGTGAGCGCCGGATGCGCATGGGACCTCTCCTTCGCGCGGTGGCGGTCGGGCGTGGCATGTGGCTTGCGGGCGCAGCCGAAGGTAACCACCAATATCGTCGCCGCGTAGGAGCACCCCGACCAGGAACAGGAAGATCGCGGAGAACCTCCGGCTGGCGAGGCTCAGATAGCCAATAGTGTTCGGCTCGAGGAACGCCCCCCGGCCCACGGCTGAGCCTGCGCGCATGCCCTTCGCGCAGACCTTCATCGGCAGAGCTCCGCCGTCCGGGTGGGTAACCCGCGGCGACGCGTCGAAAGCCTTCAAATCCTTGCATTGCAAATGGTTTGAATTACTCGATTCCTTGGCTACTGCCTCCGATTTGGGATAGGTTTCTAGCCATGTTCAGTCGCGGTCTTCTTGGGATCACGATCGGGTTGGCAGCTTTCGTTGTCGTCGTGACCGCTGTCGTAGCGGTTGTTCTCGTCCGGCCGTGGGAGCCGGCGAGTGAGGCTGTTGAGGCTCGGATCTCCGAGAGTGCACACGTCTACGATCCGGCCACCGCCGACGTGACAGACGATTTGACTGGGTACCTGTATCGCCCGGCGACGCCGCGGGACGCCGGAAGCGTTCCTGTCATCGTCCTGATTCACGGCGGTGGGTGGCTCAAGAGCCCCGATGCGTCGTACGTCGCACCGATCGCACGCAGCCTCGCCCAGGAAGGTTATGTCGTGTGGAATGTCAACTACCGCAGGGTGGGCGAGGGCGGCGGCTGGCCCACAACATTCACCGACCTCGCTCGCGGGGTCGACCACATCACGAACCTGCGCGGCGTCGCGCCGGAGATGGATCTCCAGCGGGTCACGGTGGTCGGTCACTCGGCTGGCGGTCAGCTCGCGGCGTGGACTGCGGGACGGCACGCGCTGCCTGACGGTGCACCCGGCGCTGATCCGGCGGTGCGGCCTCATGCGATTGTCACGCTCGCAGGCGTTTTGGATATGCGCTTGTCGCTGACGAAGAATGATCACGTCAAGCGTGCCCTGGGCGGGACACCGGCGGAGGTTCCGGACAGGTACGCGCTGGTGGATCCTCTGAAGCGGTTGGCCCCGGCGGTCCCCCTGCTTGCGGTGACCGGAACCAGCGATGCCGTGGTGCCGGCTCGGGAGGCGGCTGAGTACGTCGAGAAACACCGGGCACGAGGAGGTTCCGCTGCCCTTGTGGAACTGCCGGCGCTCGGTCACGGGGACGTGGTGGACGTTCACAACAAGTGGTGGCCGACGATCAACTCGCTGATCACCACGGTCGCCAAACACGGCCCGCGGGCGGTCGTCGCGCCACACCCGTAACCCTCGAAACCTGATCCGACAAACACCGACTGCGCGGACCGTCCAGACCGAAGCGGGCCGCCGCACCATCAGAGGAGGCCATCGTGACCAATTACACGTCGAAGAAGCTGCGGGCGGCACTGTTCGCCGTGGTCACCGCACCCGCCCTCGTACTCGTCGGCTGCTCGAACGACGACTCGACTCCGGCGCCGTCGTCCGCGCTGAACGCCACGACCACGGCCACTGGCCAGACGCCCCAGGGCGAGCACGGCGGGGCTGGCGCAGGACACGGAACGACCGGCGGTCAAGGGCACCCCGGTGGTAACGCCGGCCAGAAGCCCACGCCCGGCCGCACGACGACGGCGCCGAAGCCGCACGCCACCGCGCCGAAGGCAACCCCAGGACCGACCCAACCGCAACGCCCCACTACGGGTAACGATGTACCCGAACCCGGGAATCCCACACTCACCGGCCCAGGCGGCAACGGTGCAGATTTTCCCGAACCCGGCCAGCCGACCTTCAGTGGCCCCGGGAACGGCGACATCCCTGAGCCTGCCGGTAGCTAAGCCCCCGGACTGCTCTACGTTTCATGTCCGGGCCGTAGGCGCCCTTGTGGATCATCGAAACGGTTCACGTGGTTCGCCGAGCCTGCGCTTCGACATGCGCGACCTGCGGACTTCGCTGATCGACTCACCGAAGTAAGGAACGCATCATGCTTAGGAATATCACCACGGGAATGGCGGGCATTGCCGCTCTGGTCGCGCTGGCGGGGTGCGCCGGAGATCCGGCCTCGACCACATCGTCGTCGGAGGCGCCAGCGGTGACGTCCGCATCTCACGCTACGTCTGCCGCGGCGGCCGGAGGCGGGCAGCCAGGGGGCGGCGGGCCGACAAGGACAGTCACGCCTCCACCCCAGGGGCCCGCGCGCACGACCCACCCGGGCGCGTCTGATGCGGGGAGTTGGGACCGAAACGGCAATCCGGTCAACGGCGGCCCCAAGGGTGCGGACGGCTCGACGGGCAACAATCTCACCAAGAAACACTGCGCGCAGAACCAGGATCCGGCGTGCCCGGCGGGGAGCTACGTCGGAGCCAACGCCATTCTCAGTCCAGACGGTAGCGGCAACTACACCCCGTGCGAAGGATCCGTCTGCACGAATCCGAACCACGGCGGAGGTAATCGCCCAACCGGCAACGGTGGCGCTCCCACGACCTCGGCTCAACCGGCACCGGCGCGCGACGACGATCCAGCGGGTAAGCCCTGCACAACGGGTATGGGCGTCGCCGGCACATACATCTACTCCGAAGACACCAACTCCTGGGTCTGCCAGATCGGCTGAGGACGCCCGTCGACGGCGAGAGAACGCGCCCACCCAGGCCGCGGTGCACGGCGCTCGGCGATTAGACACCACGCCCCGACATCTGGGCCACCCGGATCACGGTCTCAGCCGGAATGTGAATCAGACCGTCCGCCAGAAGAGCAACGGCAAGTTCGCCAACCGGCTGCGGGTCCAGATTGCCCGCGATCACCTGCTTCGCGCCCGACACTGCGACACCGACGACGAGGTGCGCGAGCACATCCGACCCGATCCGCGGTGCCTCGACGCTGGCTCCTCGGGTGCGGGATCGGATGTGTTCGGCGATGCGGTCGACCAGACTCTGCACGAGGGACCGTCGCAGTTCCTCCGCCGCGTACGGCCCGTCATCATCAGCGAATACCAGGTGGAACCCATCGGGATTCGAGTGGGCGAACCGGAACAAGTTGAGGACGTTCGCACGCACCTCGTCCCGCACCGGAAGCGCCAACGAGATGTCGTACGTTTCGAACATCACCCCGCGTAGCGCCTCGACCTCCCGTCCGATCACACGTAAGTACAGCTGCTCTTTGTCGCCGAAGTGCGCATAGAGCGTCGGCTTGGTGGTATCCGCCTGTTCGGCGATGGTCGCCATCGACGTCGCGTGGTACCCCTCGCGCTTGAACGCCGCAGCAGCGGCATCCAAGAGCTGGGTGTCCGTCGGTCTGTTCCCGGTACTTCGCGTGGCCACCCGCCCATCGAACACGACTGCCCCTGACTCTGCAGCATCATGACTTGACTCACAGCTTTACCGTCAAGTAAAACTTTGATCAGAGGCCTCCCACACAGCGGAAGCCAAGAGCTCTGCGGAGGAGTGCGATGCGGAATCGGATCAGCCAAGGGCAGCGGCGTAAGGGAGGCACGGTCGGGCGAAGCGTGATCGGTTCGGTCGGCGCGATCGCGGTCGCGGTCGCGGTCGCGACAAGCCTCGGAGGCACCGGAATCGCCAGTGCCGCGCCAGTGCCTGTCATGCCCGACGGAGGCCTCCAGGAGGCGCTGCTGAACTTCGCGGCGGCCCCCGATAGTGTTCGAGGCGCGAATGACTGGACATGCATGCCGAACAAGAAGCATCCGAACCCGGTGATCCTGCTGCACGGCACGCTACTCAACGCCGGCGCGAACTTCGTCCGGCTGGCACCGCGCCTCCGGAGTGCCGGTTACTGCGCGTACGCGTTCAACTTCGGGATGACCACTACGTCGGCGGGCAGGCTCGGCGGCCTCGGTCCGATAACGACCTCCGCCAAGCAGCTCGAATCGTTCGTCGGCCGCGTCCGAACCGCAACCGGCGCCCCCAAAGTCGACATCGTCGGTCATAGTCAGGGCGGAAACGTCCCGATGTGGTGGATGAAGAAGTTGGGCGGCGCAGCACAGGTAGCTCATTACGTCGGGTGGGCGCCGAGCTCACACGGAACCACCTTCAACGGGCTTTTCACCCTCGCTCAAGCATTGGATACGAGCGGGTTCTCCGTAGGACTCGCTCGGAGTCTCCAGTTCACCGGAATGCTCGAGCAGATGACCACCAGCACGTACACCAAAGAGCTTTGGGCGGACGGAGACCAAGTTCCGCCCGGCCCCCGATACACCACAGTGATCACAACTCACGACGCGGTCGTCACGCCGTATCAGAGCCAGCGTCTCCGAGGCGCGGACGTCAACAACATCATCCTTCAGGAGCGGTGTCCAGCAGACCCCACCGGGCACACATTCATGTTCCTCGACGGCCCCACCATCGATCTCACGATGAACGCGCTCGCTGACGGACCTGACAACTACCAGCCGAGATGTGGCGACTACTCGCCGATACCGGCGCTCTGACTGTGCTGTCCAGAGATGTTGTCTTGTTAGGGGTCGTTGAGTTCGGCTGACAAGTGAAGGCCTCGGAGAATCATGCCGGTGCAGTTGCGCCAGGTGTTACTAAGCACTTGTAGACAACCCTGTACACCTCTGACACCGTGGTCATGGCGGTCCTCTCCCATTCACGAGACGACGTCAACCAGTTGTGGTGTCTGCCCGGTACGGCATTTCGAGGCAGTCCTGTAACGGGCCACTACTCGCGGCAACGAGTTGGGCAGGCCTCTCATCAGGCCACCGAAGCAAGACCGGTCCGGCGTCGCTGCCGCGGCTACGCGGACAAATCCCGGCCAACGCACCCCCACGCGGGGCCGAGCGATTCACGAGTCACACGCGGCCAGGCGACGACGCCGACCCTGCCAGCCGATACCGGACCAGCCATGACTAACATTTACAGGCAGTTCAGTCATAAGCATCTCCAGCGGCGAAGAGGTATGCGTTCACCTAGATCGCGACCGATCGTGCGAGTAAGCACAACCTGGAAACTAGTCCCTCCTCGCCGATTGAGCTACCTCTGTTCATATCCACGTCCGCCTCTCACTCGACATTGACGGATCCAACAATTGTCCGTGTCAGGCTGCCGCCGCAGCTCGGGCGAGGGCGTCATCCTGCTCGGGGCTTCCGCCGGAGGCGCCTAGCCCGCCGATTAGCTCACCGCTGTCGTTGAGGAGTGGAACGCCGCCGCCGACGAGGAGCAATCCGGGTGAGTGGATGTGATCGAAGTGCAGTGTGGGTTTGCCGAGTTCGAGTGGGGCCGCCAATGCGATGGTCGGGGCTTGGAACATTACGGCCGTGCGTGCTTTGGCGATTGCGAGGTCGTTCGAAGCGAGCCACGCGCCGTCCATGCGTGCGAAGGCGACGAGGTTCGCGCCCTTGTCGAGTACGGCGCCCCCTGCATCCCCTCCTTGTGAGCCGCCTCAATACCTTGACCTATCAGACGGTTTGCGTGCTTGAGAGTAATGTCAGGCATTTTGGGTCCACTCGGTCTCCTGCCACTGCTTCGCGGCCTCGATGGTCGCGAGCGGCCGCATGGTGCGGTACAGGTGCTCGTCGGCGGGGATGATTTCGACCATGGCTTCAATCATTTCTTGCGGGTCGGCTTGGTCGGCGAGACTGTCGCCGAAGTCCGGCATCGGCACGACCGCGGAGTCGGCGTCGTACCACTGGACGTAGCTCTCCGCGCCGGTGTCATTGAATCCGGTACCGAAGACACCGGGGTTCACGGTGGCCACCTGTACGCCGTACGGCGCTAGTTCGGCCTTCATTGAGCCGGCGATGGCCTCGATGGCGTGCTTCGTCGCACAGTAGACACCAAGGAACGGGACCACGAGGATGCCACCCATAGATGAGGTCCATACCACTTTGCCGGACTTGCGTGCGACCATCTTCGGCACGATCGCTTGCACGAGCGCCATGTGCCCGAAGACGTTGATCTCAAAGGACTCGCGGGCTCGTCGCAGCGGAATATCTACGATCGAGCCGCCCTCCATGACCCCCGCGTTGAGAACAAGCACATCTGGGTCGTACTTGCCCGCGTGAGCGATGTCGATCTCGTCCAGCAGATTGAGCTTGATCGCCTCGAGTTCGACCCTGCAGCTGCCGCATCGGCGCGCACATTGCGCACCTGCGGCCAGGTTTCAGCGGCCGCGATGACGATGTGGCCTGCGCGGGCTAGCTCGATTGCGGAGCCGAGACCGAAACCCGAGCTTGCACCGGTGATCAGGACCTTCTTTGGCATGAGCTTCCTCTCGGAGATGTTGGTTTGCTCCTTAGAGCGTGCCTTGCAAACCAATCATTGTCAATAACTAGTTAGTTACATTACTGGTCGGTATGCTGCACAGGTGCCTCCTGACGCGACCGACACTAAACGGCGACTCCTGAACGCCGCGCGCCGAGAGTTCGCCGAGTTCGGGCTGGCCGGCGCAAGGATCGACCGTATCGCGGAAAAGGCGGGCGCCAACAAGCGTTCGATCTACATGCACTTTGGCCCGAAGGAGCAGCTCTTCGACCTCGTCATAAGTTCCACTCTTGCCGCGATGGCAGAGGCCGTGCCGTTCATTGCAGGTGACCTCGCCGCGTATGCAACTGAGCTGTTCGACTACCTGCTCACCGAAGGGGAGACGCTTCGGCTGATCGCCTGGGCGAACCTTGAACGCCCCACCGCTACGACAGAAGAACAACAAACATATGGCGCCAAGGTTGCTGCATTGTCGACGCGCTACGGCAACTCTGGTGCGGACGTACTTGCGCTAACGCTTGGCCTGGTCACCGCCTGGGCCAATGCGTCACCAGCGCTGATCCCTCCCTCCTCACACAACAACACCACCTCGAATGCGCACCGACGACGCATGCTCGCTGATGCGGTGCGCTCGGTGGAGTCAACATTCGTTCGCCTCCACTAAGCGATCACGCGAGTCCGCCAATACGGCGCCAGTAGCGGCGCGGAGACTCTGGCGGCACTCCCATCTGTGAAGGCCCGCAGGAGTTGTCGTGCCTACTCACTACGAGACCGCAATCCGCCGATCTGAGCGCTCTCGATTGTCAACCGATGTGTTACTCCGGCGCTTGGGTCATCCTGCCGGGACGTGGTTTCTTAGGAACGCGACCTGGGTCGTGGCCACCTCCTCGAATAGTGCACCAGTGTAGATGTCGAAGTGACCTGCATTGTGTGTAACCACCTCGCCACGAGGGGCTCGTGCAGCGTGTTTGAGCGTTGCTGCCGCGGGTGTCACTGAGTCCGTCGCGCAGACGTTGAACAGAATCGGGCACGCGACGTCGCGGGTGCGCCGGCCTGGAAAGTTCCGCGGGATCTCCAGCGCAATCCGAGCAGGGATCATCGTCTGGGTGGTCTCGGCATCGAATCCTGCCGCCTTCCAAAGCGACTGCACTCCGTTCAGAGCGTCAGGTGCGGTAATGAGAGCGGCCTCGGCGGGTTTACCAACCATTTGCACCCGGATCGGGGCGCCGCCGCGGCGGTCGGCCACCAGGTCGCGCAGCGCGGCGACTACGACCTTTGCCCAGGTGCGAACGTCGATTGCTAGCGCGGATGCGATACCGTCAGTGAAGGGACCTTGCACGATCGCCGCTGCGATGCGACGATCCTTTGCCGCGGTCACTATAGCGTGGCCACCGCTAAACGACGTGCCCCACACCGTGACGCGGTCCGGGTCGATTCCCCCAAGTGAGCGCGCGTAGGCCACGGCAGCGCGCCAGTCTTCGCGTTGAAGCGGGATCGTGAGCAGTTGGCGCGGTTCGCCTGAACTGGCCCCCCCAATAGCGGTAGTCGAAAACTAGGCACGCGTACCCCGCCGCTTGGAACCGCTCGGCGAACGCGTCCAAACGCATTTCCTTGACACTGCCGAGTCCGTGGGCCATGACAACAATTGGATGTGGCCCGGCACCCGCAGGCGTGTAGAGCCAAGCAGCGCAGACCTCACCACCCGAGGTGAACTCTACGTCACGTCGATCCGGGCCGTACTCCATACAGATCCAGTTCCCTTTCTTACGGCTGGCACGCCGACCATCTCGTCAAGGAAGTCGCCGTGCCCAATGCCGTTGCTGCGAATTGATGGTGATCGATCCATGAGAACTGTGTGAGCGGCGCTCGCTACTCGACCCAGCAGTCGCAGCACTTCCATCAATGCCAGGTCCATAGTCTTAGATCCGCCACCGATGGCGCAAAAGCCGGAGATTGCGTCCGTCCAAACTCGGCGAGCGTAAGGTCACCCGATCTGGCAGACCCAGCTGTTGGTGTCGTCGGAGTAGATGTAGGTCCCGGCTACGCCCATGCCTGTGGTGCACGGCTTTCCGCCCGGATCGTCGTCACGGACCTTGGGCGCGGTCGTTGTCGGCGCGGTGCCGTTCTCGTTCGAGTTGTCGCCAGCGCCATGGTTTGGATTGGTACAGACGGTGCCCTGGTCGGGGCCGGTGCACGGAACGTTGTATGTGCCATCGTTGTCGGGTGCGGTCGGCTTGGTCGGGACGGTTCCAGTGACCGTGTGCGGCGGACCGGGGCGTTCGGTGACGGTCTTGGTTGGTCCGGCGTTGCTGCCGTTACCCGTCCCAGGTGTGTCCGACTGCCCGGCTGCGGGGGTCGGGTGGTCTGTCACGGCGACCGAATTCGACTGTGTTGTCGTCGTCGAGGTGGGCTCGGATTCGTCTGAGCAGCCTGCACTTAGTAGGACGAGTGCAGCGATACTGGCGATCGTTGCGGTGGATTGGCTGCGCACCATGG
>NZ_JBNCLV010000016.1:0-37537 GCF_049844855.1 Tsukamurella sp. DT100 | reverse complement strand
CGAATACGAGACCATCATCAACACAGCCGCCTCGGCGGCATAACACCGCAACTGTCACCTATCGGTGCAGCAGTCCCTCTGCCGTGGTCGGCGGCGGGGAAGGTTCAGATCGGGACGCATGTGTTGGTGGCGGGTGCACCATTTGAAGAACATCATTGCGGTGCTGCGGGTGGTGGGGCCGGTGGCGATCCAGGTGTCGATCTCGGCCTGGGTGGCGTCAGCGAGCGCGGTGTTGTGGCTGTAGAGCCAGTTGACGAAGTCGATCGCGACGGTGATCTCCTGTTTCGCGTTGCGGATCGGGCCTTCAGGGAGCGGCCGGTCTTCGGCGCGGGCGCGGAGTTTGCGCAGGTGGTTCCAAGTAGCGAAACCGGTGATGACGTCGCTGTTTTGAGTGATCTCAGTGGTGGTGAGTGTGGTGTTGAGCCAGCTGGTGAAGCGGTCGAGGTTGCGGTCGTAGGCGGGCAGGATGCCGCAGCTGACGAACAGGTCACGTAGGTGCCGCGCGGTGCGGGGCGCGGCGTGATCGGTGAAGGTTGCGTGGGTGATGGGGTAGCGGCGTTCGGTGATGCCGGTGAGCAGGTCGAGCACGTCCGGGTTGCGGAGCCAGATGATGGCGCTTCGTGGGTTCTCTTGGCCGGTCAGCGCATCGAGCAGGGGTAGCAGTTCGGTGGTGACGTCGTTGGCGCCGGGCGGTGTGAATAGGGCGGTGAGGTCGTCGGTGAGGCAGCAGCGGGCGCAGAGTCCGCGGCGGTGGGGTTCGTCTTGGTCGCCGCATCGGGTGCAGGTCAGGCGGGGATCGTCGATGCCGGCGCAGTCGGTGCAGACTGGCTCTGCGTGGTCGCTCAGACCGGGGAGGAGTCGGTTCGGGCGGTTGCAGTCGGGGCAGAGACCGCGTTGCCGGGTGGCTTTCTGGTAGCAGCGGCGGCAGACGAACCCTTCGGGCCAGCGGACTCCGCGGTGCTGGGTGGTGTCTGCGCAGCGGGCGCAGAGATATCGCGGCGGTCGCTGCTCGATGGGGTCGGTCATAATGGGATATCTCCACGTGGGCAGGGCTATTGGGGCGGACCGGGGCGGTGGATGCGGGCGCGTTTGGGGCGCACCGCCGGGTCGGGGACTGCGGCGATCGCCGTTGCGGCTCCGGAGGCGGTTCGACGCCGCGATGGGGTGGCGTCGACGCGGAAGTCGCAGAGATCTTCGGTGGTGCAGTCCAGGACGTGACAGAGCGCTCCGAGCAGGGCTAGAGGCAGTCGGTCGGGGGTGGTGCCGAGGAGGCGGTAGAGCTGGGAGGCGGAGAGCTCGATGCCGACGTCGTGCAGGGGTGTCATCAGGTCGGAGAGGTTGTGCATTCCTCTGGCGGCCATGACTTCCCGTAGACGCCATTGGTATCCGATGCGGTACTGCATGCTCTCTAGTCTTCCTTCTCCGGGCGCATCGCCGTGGTGGTGTTGGTGGTGAGGCGTTCGGTGGCTGCCTGTAAGGCGGCCGCGACCACTCTGGTGCGGTAGTCGGGGGAGACGAAGGTGTAGATCGAGGTGGTCGAGGCGTGCTCGTGGCCGACCTGCTCCTGGATGAATCGGGTGTCGTAGCCGGATTCGACGAGCATGCTCACATACGACCGGCGCAGGGAATGAAAGTCCAGCCCGGAGTCAGTCAGACCGGCGTGATCGCAAAGTTCGGCGAAGCTGGTCGAGACCGTACCTGCGGCGATCCGGTCGGACCGCTCGGTAGGAAAGAGTGCCACGCTGTCTTCGCGTCCGAATTGCGGACGAGCCTCGTTGATCCACTGCTCAAGACACTCAATCACCCACGCGGTCTCCGGGACGGTGAGCACGCCACGCCGTTTCGGCGGCGACCCTTTGCTGGGCTTGCCATAGCGGACGTAACACAGACCGAACCGGCCGAACTGCGGCGCCCGCGGATTCGGCCCGAAATCCGAGAGATCAAGCATGCGCGCTTCATTGCGACGCAGACCCCAGGCGTAGGCGACCTTGGTGATCGTCGCGGTCCGAAACGCCACCATCGCGCCCTTCACCCCGGCCTGGCGCCGGATTTGCACCAGGTCATCGGCGGTATCGCACAGGTCCTGCAGCTCATCGACGGTGTACGCGCGTTTGCGGGGATCGCGGGCGCCTTCCTGCACGTGTGTCGCTGCATTTGCCTCGTAGATAATCTGCACCGGATGCGTCCCGAAATGCCGTTCGCACTGCGGAATCCAGCCACACGCCGGATCGGTCAGATAGGCCATGAACTGCCGGATCGCGCCCTGATAACCGAGCACCGTGCTGTGCGCTGAGCGGTCGACGCCACGCAGCTCCGCGATCCAGTCATCGGCCTGCGACGGCGTCCACAACCACGGCCCATCCACCCCGCAGGCGGTGTGAAAACGACGGATCACCCGCCACCCGCGCGGCGACCGTCCTCGGGGAAAGATTGCGTGCCAACTGCTGTCGCGACCAACCGGACACCATCGCCTCGAACACCGACTCCGCCGGCCGCAGCACCGCGACACCGTCGGCGAGCTGCAGCTGCGCCGCACCCGGCAACGGTGTCTCGCCTTGACGCACCATCGACCAGCCCTCCACTAGATCCTCGCGCTTCACGCGAACTACTCGCATAAACCGCGAACATGCGCAGGACGAAGCAGGTCAGCGAACCGCACGCACTCCGCGCAGTCCATTCAGTCCAGCATCCCCCGTCCGGTAGGCGAGCTGCGCGATCGCCCACTACGATCACGATAAGGGCACGTCAACGCCGCTCAAACGGAGCTCCGGTGGTCATCAGCGGGTATCGCATCGAGGCGGGGTGCGAGTTCGCGCTTTCTGCGACTCGGCATGGTTATAATGTCATAACGTGGATTATCGGTAAATCATTTGAGTTGCAATACATTACACCTAGTAGACGATGAACGCAAGCTGACTTCGAAGAGGGTTGGACCCATATGAAGCCCGACGATGACGACATCACGTTCCGACTGCCGGCACGGCCGCCGGCTGCGCTGTGGCTGGCGGTCCTGGCCCTGGCGCTCTACACCGGCATCACCTACGCGCTGGACCCGCAGGTGTGGACGATCTTCCGGATTCTCGTTCCACTGTTCATGGCGTACACGGCACTCGGCGCGGTGCAGATCCTCGCCAGCCGCTGGCATGAGCGCCAGCGCCGACGCGAGCTCGCGGGCCCGACGCCGAACGCATCCCCTAGCTTGGCTGTTGGTTACCGAGACGATGGGACGTACGCGCACGACATCGCCACATCGTTGGCGTAGCACCAGGTTGTCCCGTGGGGCTCTTGCCAGCTCTTGACCACGCTCGGCTCCGCGCGAGCCGAAGGGCGATCCCGCGGATGCCACGCCAAAGCTCCCGCCACCAGCAGCGACAACGCAATCAGCACGTGCCCGATTGACAGCCGGGGGCTCCGTTCACTCATGCGCGATAGTAAACCCCACAGGCGCGAGCGAAGAAGCGCTAGCCCCTATTGACTGGTCCAGCGACCGCCGTTACCACGACCCGCTCCCCCGTCCGCCAACGGAAGTGTCTGCGCGAAGCGATAACCCGCTCCACCGCTGCAACCACCGCCTGCCGTCTACCTTCCGCGCGTACCCACAAGCTCTCCGTGCGCCCGCGCCCCGACCAAGCGGCGAAGGCACGCAGGAGGTCGGTGGAACTGTTCGCGCTACCGCCGATGTTCACCCGCGCTGACCGCGAGCTGCACAGCCACGTCCACGAGGCGGCCGGTCTACGACCGCGCCACCAACCAACCCCGCGACGGCCGTCGTCGACGAGCGCTACCTGCTCACGACCACATCGTGCAGCCCGTCGTTGAGCGCGCAATCACCGCTGGGTTCACAGGCCCAGCGGTGACGCCGCGCCTCGAGCAGTTCAAGGTCCGCCCCATCCGCTGGTTCACCGCCAGGCGAGCTCGACGGGCTGTCATCCACACTCTTAGGAAGTGATTGGGTGGGTGGTGCCGTAGCCGATTCTGGCCGCAATTTGCGCGACTTGGTTTAGCTGGCTATGGGTGAGGGCGCGTGGATTGTCTACGGCTGCGGCGTCTAGATAAACCTTGCATAGCCATTCCAAGAGCATGGTGTTTTCCACAGCCGACTTCAGCGAGGGGCCGACGGTGACCGTTCCGTGGTTGGATAGGATTGCCGCGTTCTTTTCCCGCAATGCTGAGCTGGTCATTTCAGCGAGCTCTTCGGTGCCGAATGCAGCGAAGGGAAGGATGGGCACGCTCCCTCCGAGCGCTAGTTGTTGGTAGTGAATGGGGGGCAGCTCGGTTGCTATCAACGATAGTGAAACTGCGGCGGGTGCGTGTGTGTGCACGACGGAGTGTGCGGTGGTAGTGCGGTAGACGCCGAGGTGGAGTTGAAGCTCGGAGGTGGGGCGCAGATCTCCGCTATGTGGTCGGCCATCGAGATCTACGAGTGTTACATCTTCTGGCTTCGCCTTCGCCAGCGTTATACCCGTGGCGGTGACCGCGATTAGATCGCCGACCTTGGTGCTGACGTTGCCTGCAGTGCCGAGTACCAACTGATTCCACGCGAGTTGACGTGCCGCTTCGGCGACCTCGATACGTGCCTCATCTGCATCGTAGTTCGTTTTCACGGCCCGATAGCGCTTTCTTGTGTAGTGATGAATTCTTGGACAGAATCAAGGTCGTATAGGCCAAAGTCGCTTCCGAGTCCTTGTGCCACCTGTGCGGCTGTGGCGTTACCCAATCGTGCTGCTTCCTCAAGAGAGCGGTCCAGTGTAATTCCGCGAAGGAATCCTGCGGAGAAGGCATCGCCGCAGCCACTTGTATCGACGACATCGATCGGATAGGAGGGAACTTCAATAACGCTGTCCGCTGTCGCAACCACGGTGGGAGCAGCGCCGGCGGTCGCGACGACGCACCTAGCTCCCCGCTCGATCAGTTGAAGGCATCCTTCGGGCAAGGTGGACGCCCCAGTCCAACCTAGGACCTGTTCATCGTTTGGGAGTAGGTAATCAATCTCGGGCAAAGCCGCTTCAAAGTAGTTCAAGGCCGCTGCGTTGCCAGGCGCTAAACTGTCGACGGCGGTAATGGCGCCACCGTCTCGAGCGCGGCGCAGGAACGCCTCGCATACTCTTCCGCCATAGAACTCTGGGCCTCCAAGATGAACGATGTCTACTTCCGCGAGCTCATCCCAAGGGAGGTATTGGGACAGATACTGATTCGCTCCGATAGCGTGCAGTGCTGGGCGAGACCCATCAGGGCGTATTGGTAGCACCGACGCAGAAGTGTGCTCTCCCGGGATGACGTGAAGCAGGCTTGTATCGACTCCATCACGTTCGAGCAAGTTCTTTAAGAGCGCGCCCACGGGGTCGTCGCCGGCGACGCCGCAGGTCCTAACCTGCGCCCCGAGCTTGGAAAGTACAAGGCCAGTCGCGCCGGCCGTGCCCGCAGGGCTTACGGTGATCTGCTCGACAAGCGCCCCTCCTTGGCCGGCAGGAATTGTCTCTACAGGACGAACCATGGTGTCAAGTACGTGAACACCTATCGTTAAGGCCTTGGCTGGCCGCTCTATGCCAGCCATCAGGGGTATTCCAGACTTTGAGAGTTTTTCGGATCTGGCGTCGCGGCTCGTTTGTCGGCGGGCGGGCGCTCAGAGAGAATTACCGATTCGAGCCGGCGCATGGAAGCGTCGAAACTCTCCCGCATCGACGGAGCCAGTAGGCGCCGGACAAGTGCCCCAACTGGACGCGGGGTCATGCTGAAATGGAACTCGTAGGTCATTGCTGTACAACCGTTGGCAAGGCTCGCGAAGCGAAATACGTTGATTACATCGCGAAGTGGCGACAGTCCCTCACCTGTGTCAACGCGCAGACTCATCGGTTCGATCTGTCGCACTGTCCATCGCACATGTGCAGCCAGCGGGCCGACAGGTCGTATCCTC
Organism: Tsukamurella sp. DT100; assembly: GCF_049844855.1. Classification (NCBI taxonomy): domain Bacteria; kingdom Bacillati; phylum Actinomycetota; class Actinomycetes; order Mycobacteriales; family Tsukamurellaceae; genus Tsukamurella; species Tsukamurella sp. DT100. Next base: position 31,623 of record NZ_JBNCLV010000016.1, on the reverse strand, counting down.
TCGGTGTAGCTACCACCAACACGTGCTGGTCCATGGTGGCTTTGAACTTCCAGAACCGTGTCAACCCAGTCCACGTAGCGGCTCGTATCGCTAACAACCGCCCAGACTTCCTCTGGGGTCACAACAAGATTTCGGTGCGCGGTGATGGTGAAACTACCATTGCTCATCATGATTCAGTGCTTTCGCTCTCGATAACTTCGGCGGCGGCATGCTCACCTGACCGGACCGCGCCTTCCATGAATCCGTTCCAGAAGTGGGCATGTTCTGCGCCAGCCCAGTGAACTCGACCGAAAGGGGCATCGCGCCACCGGCCAAGGCTCGTAAGAACGCCTGGGGCGAGTACCGCAGTAGGCCCGCCGCGGGTCCACTCCTCTGAGGTCCAGTCCTTTTCAACGACTTGCAAGGGCCGCAAGGCGCGTTCTCCTACGACGGTACTGAATGCTCTCAGTACAGCCCCTGTACGCATACTCGCTGGCTTCGCAGCCCACCTACGCCATTGATGCGCACCGACAAAACCCATCAGCACGCCTGCCCCGCCTTCCGGTGGGGAATTGTCGAACATCGAGCAAACTGCACTACCGGGATCACGGAATAAACCCTGCCCAGAGATCCCCTCCTGGCGCCAGAAGGGCTCTGAGTAGACCGCCTCGACCTTGGCGAGGGTACCGAAATTCATTCGCTGGAACAGCGCCTCCTGGGGGGCAGGTAGCACAGGTTCCCAGGCGATCCGCGAAGCCAGCACAGGGGGGATCGCAACGACCACACGCCGCGCGGTCCAGGTTGCCTGGTCTGTCCGTACCTCAACCTGCTCCGAGGTTTGCACAATGCGTCGGACGGGTGCGTTCAATGTGATCGAATCATCGAGGTGCTCGGCGAGCAGTAGCGATATCCGTTGAGACCCGCCGATGAATCGTGATTCTTGAGCTCCGCCGACAACATCGGTCATGCGCGCAACCGTGCCGCGGGTGAACTCGTTGCCTGCTCCAGCGACATACCACAGTCCAAAGAGTGCCGAGACATCTGCGGCCGATCCACCGAATGCAGAACCGAGAAGGATATCAAGAAGGTCCACTCCCCCTTCGGTGAGTGCACCCCGTGATGCCCAAGTCGCCAACGTTTCTGAGTCGAGATCCCGCGCATTCGGCGCCTCCCACGGACGCTCAATCGGGATAGTTTGTGACAGACGATCCAGGCGCGATGTTAGTCGCGCGGCGTCCGGCAGAGCGAGAAGGTCGGGAGGCACGCGGCCATTGAATTTTCGCACACTTCCGTTCTTTACGTATGTGCTTGCGCCGCCGCTGAATGTGGGAAATGTCTCGACGCCCAGCGTATTAGCCAACTGCAACACATGGTCCTGCGTGGGACCGACAAACTGCCCGCCGGCCTCAACAACGCGATCTTCTTCAAGAGGGTGGTTCACTGTGCGCCCCCCCACGCGGGCCCGTGCCTCGAGAACGTGTACGTCAAGACCACTGGCGCGCAGCGCACGAGCGGCGGTCAAACCAGCTAGTCCCGCGCCGACTACGAGAACATCGGTACTTCTAGTCATCGATCCTCCGGATCCTCGCGATCGAACTTGCGCTGCCAATCCGAGCGCAGCGGAATTGCTTGTGCCGAAGCAACCTGCGGATTGCGAGTGCGTGCAGCGGTGCTCAGCTGAAACCCAACAGTACCTCAAGTCTGGCCGTATGGCCAGACTTGAGGTGGTGCGTATCATGTCTGCCATGGTCAGAGGGCAACGGGGACACTATGCGCGGGGGCGCGAGCGACGCGATGCGCTCATCGACTCTGCTATCGAGGTCATCGCCGAGCGTGGCCTCGAGCGTGTCACTTTCCGGATGGTTGCCGAACATGCGGGGTATCCTCCATCCACGACAAGTTACTTCTTCGCCACAGTTGATGAGTTGGTTGTCGCGGCTGTCAATCGGGTCGCTGAAACCATTACACGCAGAGTCGACTCACTGCTTCAGATGGCTCGCGAGGGGCTCCTTAGTCACGAGCAACTTGCCAGTAGCCTGGTCGATCTCGTAGCCAACCAGGACAATAGCGGCTCGATCGCGCAGTTCGAGGCCTACCTTGCGGTCAGGCGACGCCCGGAACTGGGCCCGCCTGTACAGCGGATCATGGGCGTGCTCGAGGAGGCCGCTCGCCAAACCTTCGAGGTGCTCGGAGTCGCTGATCCTAGCATTTCTGCTCGATTATTGGTCGGCCTGCTCGACGGGTACACCCTCCATGAGATTGCTTGGCCGAGTGGTCCAGAGAGTCGCGATATGCTTCGCGACCTGCTGTCTCGCATGCTCGACACCCACGGCGCCCCCCGGTAGTACAAGACGAACGGTGTTAGTAGTCGTGCCAGACGAGCCGGGTCGGCACTGTTACTTCTCAATGGAGGTTTGCTCTACCAGGCGACCGATGGCTCCGCGAGCGACCCTCCTCGCTGATCGCTCGGCTCGCAGCCTCCACGGGGCTGGCAGGTCCTGCTGCGTCGCCACCACACCCCGCTGCTGCGGGGTCTGGCTCGAGTACGGGCAGCTCGTCCGCAGCTCACGTCGGTCAGGCCGGCGCTAGTTGTACTGACCCGGAGCGTTGTTGACGTAGGAGAGACCTTCGGGGTCGAGTTGGAGGTGCTTAAGTCTTCGACTCGGACCACCGGAGGTCTCTCATGTCCCACGCTAACGCCCGTCTGACGCCGGCGGGAAGATTGATCATGGTTGAGCGGATCGCTGCTGGTCGGCCTGTCGCGCATGTGGCTGCCGAGATGGGCGTGTCGCGGACCACGGCGTGGAGGTGGTGGCGCCGCTACCGCGAGTAGGGCTGCGCCGGCCTGTTGGATCGCGCGAGTGTGGCCCGTTCGCATCCGCGGCAGATCAGCCCCTGCGCGCAGGCCAGGATTCGGATTCTGCGTGAGCTGACCCGCCGCGGCCCGATCTTCCTCGCCGACCGTCTCGGCCTGCAGTCCTCGACGGTCGGCCGTGTGCTGCGTCGTCACCACACCCCGCTGCTGCGAGAGCTGGACCCGGTCACCGGACAGCGGATCCGTAGTTCACGCCGGTTCGACCGGCGCTACGAGCACGACCATCCCGGCTCTCTGATCCACGTTGACGTCAAGAAGCTCGGCCGCATCCCCGACGGCGGAGGATGACGTCCGCATAGCTGCGACAACCCGACCCGGACACCGACGCGGCACCGGCTCGACTGCATCCAAGCCGGGATCGACGACCACTCATGCCCGGGCAACACGGGACTGCTGCACCGATAGAGACAGTTTCGGTGTCATGCCGCTGATGCGGCTGTTTCGATGATCGTCTCGTACTCGATCGGCGTCAACCGGCCGAGGCGGGCCTGCCGCCGCCGGCGGTGGTAGGTCCTTAGGGTCGATTACGTCCGGGGTACGTGCCCTGGATGGCCAGAGCGGTGGGGTGTAGCTGATGGTTGGTTGCCTTCTGGAGGCTTGAACGGAATGGCTGCTCCACCGCTGTGGTGACTTCGGTCGCTGATTGAGATCTGACGCTGCCCGGTGAAACCGGATCGGGTTGTGGTCGCTGCTCTAAGGACCTGACGACGGGGTTACCCATGGCCGATGTTCTTCGTCGAAAGGCAGCGTCCTGATGGCCAACACGAGACCCGATCCGGGGACGATCTGGATCGGAATTGATGTCGGGAAATCGCATCACCATGCGTGCGCGATTGACTTCGGCGGCACCAAGTTGTGAGATCAGAGAATCGCCAACGACGAGGGGGCTATCGAGGTCTTGATCGCGCGCGGCGCCGCGACCAGCTCCGGGCCGGTCGTGTGGGCTGTGGACCTTGTTTCGCCGGTCGCCGCGTTGTTGAATACCACGCTGTTGTTGCGCGAGCAGACCGTGATCTACGTGCCGGGCCGCACCACGGCGGCGATGGCTCCGGTGTTCCGAGGTGAGGCCAAGACCGACGCCAAGGACGCTCGCGTGATCGCCGATACCGTTCGGATGCGCCGGGATCTTTCGCCCGTGGCTCTCGAGGACGATCTGGTCGCCGAGCTGCGACAGTTGCACGCCTACCGCACCGATCTGATGGCAGATTGGGGCCGCGGGATCAACCGTCTTCGAGCAATGCTGGGTAGCATTTTCCCAGCTCTGGAGGCTGCGTTCGACTACTCTGTCCGCTCGCCATTGATCCTTGTCACTCGGTTCTGCACACCGGCTGACGTCCGCAACGCCGGCGAAGCAGGAGTGAGCGAACACCTTCGCGAGAGCAAGGCGTGGCCCAAAAGCATCCCCACCATGGCAGTCGCGGCAGTCGCGGCGGCGAACGGCCAGACTCGGCAGCTCCCCGGCGAGGCCGGGACCGCGAAGCTGATCCGCAGGCTCGCCACCCGACTGCTCGAGCTCGACCGCGAGATCAAAGACCTCGACAAGGAGATCACCGCGCTGCTCCGGGCGCACCCGTCGGCGAAGATCATCGAATCGATGCCCGGCATGGGCCCCGGGCTCGGATCGGAATTCCTCGTCATTACCGGCGGCAACATGAACGCATTCCGCGACTCCGGAAGGCTCGCCTCCTACGCCGGCCTGGTGCCCGTCCCCCGCGATTCCGGCCGCATCACCGGCAACATGCACCGGCCAAAACGCTACAGCCGACGACTCCGCAGGGTGTTCTTCATGGCCGCCCTGTCGAGCTTGAAAACGCGGGGACCTTCCCGAGAGTTCTACGACCGCAAACGCGCTCAAAATATGGTTCACACCAAGGCGCTGCTTGCTCTCGCGCGTCGGCTCGTGGACGTACTGTGGGCCCTGCTCCGAGACGGCCGCGAGTTCACCCCTCACCGACCCGCGGCCGTCTCGGCAGCTTGACACAGTCATTGAGATTCCGTTCGTAGGGGTGGGGTTAGGTGCGGCCGTTGCAGCCGCCGGGTGCCCAGAGGCCGCGGCCGGCGGTTTGGGCTTGTTGTTGGGCGATGCGCAGGGTGTCGGCGTGTGGGCCGGGTTGTCGGGGGTTGTAGGTGTATGCGCGGGCGTAGCCTGCGGCGACGAGCTGGTACTTGATGAGCTGCCCGCTTTGCCAGATGTAGGCGAGGGTGCGGCCGTAGCGGTCGGTGCGATCGCCGGCGCCGGCGGGGTTGTACTCGAGCTGGACGCTCTGGCCGGCGAGGGTCTGTTTCAGATGTGCGGAGGCTTCGGGGCCGTAGCACTGCACGGGCTTGGACGGGTGCACGGATTCCGGGGCGTCAATTCCCGCGAGACGCACGGTGATCGCCTTGGCTCCATCGCGTGGTGCGATGCGGATGGTGTCGCCGTCGGATACGGCGATCACGCGCACGGGCCCGGTGAGCGTTGCGGCCGGCGTGGGCGCGGTGATGGTGACGGTGGCCGTCGCGGCGGGCCGTAGGGCGGTGCAGGCAGTCAGCGCCGTGAGGACGGTGGCGGCCGCGGTGAGGGCGGCAGCGGTGCGGATCGGTGCGGTCAGGCGGTGCATGCCGCTCCCCCTCGTTCTTGTCCCCTGCCCTCTCCCCTGCTGGGGCTGGGCCAGATCGTGTGTTGGTGGACGTCGCTGCGGTGGGCGGCGTCGGCGCGGTGGGCGCGGTGTTCGAGCTCGTCGTGGATGGTGCTGGTGAGGCTGCGCCTGGTGGTGGTGAGGTCGGCGCCGGCTGCCCCGGAGGCGAACCATCCGGGGTGGCGGGCGGTGATGCCGATGGTGACCACTCCCCCGCCGTCGGTGCCGATGAGCAGGGTGAGAGCCGGTGTGGTGGTCAGACTGCACGCGATGCCGTTGGAGGTGAGTTGGCTGTGCAGCTCGTGTAGTTCGCGGGCGATGGCGCGGTGCTCGCGTGGGGTCAGTGAACCGTGCCGACATCTCCGTCGAACCAACAACCAGCGCCAACACGACCGTCGTCGTCGGCGTCGATACCCACCGCGACCTTCACGTCGCCCACGCCAGCGACCAGCTCGGGCGCCCGCTAGACACCTACCAAATCCCGACCACCACTGCCGGATACCAGCAGCTGCTCGACTGGGCCCAAGGCCACGGCCAAGTGCAAGTCGTCGCGATCGAAGGCATCGGCCACTACGGCACCGGACTCGGGCGTCACCTACACCCCGCCGGCATCCAAGTCACCGAAGTCGGCCGCCCCAACCGGCAACGCCGTGCCCGACACAGCAAAACCGACGCCAACGACGCGGCCGGAGCAGCAGCGATGGTCCTCGCCGGCGACGACCTCGGCGAACCGAAAACCGCCGACGCCGACATCGAAAGCCTCCGCATCCTGCGAGCCACCCGCACCGGTGCCGTCCGAGCCCGCCCCGAAGCAGTCAACGCGCTCAAAGCCCTGATCGCCACCGCACCAGCTGCCCGGCGCGAGGAGCTCACCGGCCTGCACAAGAAGCGCCTCCTCGAAGCCTGCAAGACACTCGACCAGACCGCCGCACCCATCGCAACACCGCACGAGGCAACAGCTTTCGTGCTAGCATCATTGGCCCGGCGCTGCCGCCAGGTCGACGAAGAGATCCACGCCCTCGATCGGCACATCGACACCCTCACCGCCCGCTCATGCGCCGCCCTACGAGCGATCTACGGAATCGGCGCCGACACCGCTGCCCCCCTACAGAGCACTCGGCGACAACCCACAACGGATCGGCAGCGAAGCCGCCCTCGCCGAACTCTGCGCCGTCTAGCCCGTCGAAGCATCCAGCGGAAAGCGCCAGCGACACAGACACAACCTCGGAGGAAACCGCGACGCCAACCGCGCCCTGCACTTCATCTGCGTCGTCCGACTCCGCCGTCACCAACCCACCCGCGACTACTTCACCCGCCGAGTCGCCGAAGGCAAAATAATGCCCGAAGCCATCCGCTGCATCAAGCGATACCTCGTCCGCGAGATCTACCGCGCCATCTGAACCGACCAAAACCACCTTGCATCAAAATAGGAGCATCGGGACTGGTGCACCGATAGAGACAGTTTCGGTGTCATGCCGCTGATGCGGCTGTGTTGATGATCGTCTCGTGTTCGATCGGGGTCAACTGGCCGAGGCGGGCCTGGCGGCGCCGGCGGTGGTAGGTCCGCTCGATCCAGGTGACGATCGCGATCCGCGAGTTGATCGCGCGTGGCCCAGCGTTGCCGGTCGTTGCGTTGTAGCAGTGCGAAGAACGATTCCATCGCGGCGTTGTCGCCGGCGGCGCCGACTCTGCCCATCGACCCGACCAAGCCGTGTCGGTTTAACGCAGACACGAATTTGCGGGATCGGAATTGAGAGCCTCTGTCGGAGTGGACAATACAGCCATCGACATCGTTACCTCGGCGGGCGACCGCGCTGTTCAACGCGGCCACTGCGAGGCGTGATTACATGCGGGAGTCGATGCTGTATCCGACGATCCGGCCGGAGCAGGCGACCTTGATCGCGCAGAGGTAGAGCTTGCCCTCGCCGGTCCAGTGCTCGGTGATATCAGTGAGCCACAACTGGTTTGGGGAGTCGGCGGTGAAGTCGCGTTCGACGAGGTCGTCGTGCACCGGCAGGCAGGGCTTCTTCCCGTTCCGGCCGCGCTTCTTTCCGAACCTTGACCACCAGCTGTTCGCGGAGCAGATTCGCCACGCCGTCCGCGTACTCATGCTCTGGCCTGTAGCTTCAGCCTCATCAGCGAGAAATCGGTAGCCGAACTCCGGGTCATCGCGATAGGCATCGAACAGCGCGTTCGCCCGCACTGCCTCGGTTCGTTCCGCCGTGGCGACCGCCTCGGTCAGCCACCGGTAGTACGGCGGACGAGCGAGCTTGAGAACCCGGCACGTCACCGCGACGGGAATGCCGTCCGCGGCGAGCTCCTTCACGAGCGGGTAGAGCCTTTTCCCGGCAGGTTCGCCTGCGACAGATACGCAGCAGCCCTTCGCAGGACTTCGTTCTCCTACTCCAACAGGCGGATTCGCTTGTTGGCCTCCCGCAGCTCTGCTGACTGCCCCGAAGTTACCCCAGGCCTGTTGCCCTCGTCGATATCGGCGCGGCGCAGCCACTTCTGCAAGATCATCTCATGGATCCCGAAGTCCTTCGCGATCTGAGCGAGCGTCACCCCCGACTCGCGCTCACGGGCCACTCGGACCACATCATCACGGAACTCCTGCGGATACGGCTGAGGCGCGACAGTCATCCTTCCAGGCCCGCCCTGACAGGCAAGCCAAATCAGATATCTCTATCGGTGCAGCAGTCCCAAACACGCAGCCAGCACCCACTCCCGCGTTACTATAAGGCATGGCTAACGATCCTCAATATCGTAGCGCTGTCGCACCGCTCGGCCCCGACAGTGCAACCTGGCTGTACTTCGGCGACTGGCGGGGTATGTTGATAGGTCCGTGGTCTGGCTCGATGCAGAACATGCACCCCAAGCTCGGCGCTGCGGTGTGGGAGCACTCGGACTTCTTCGGCGAGCGCTGGCAGCGTCTTTACCGCTCGCTCTACCCAATCATCGGCACCGTCTTCGACGAGGATCCGGAGACCACAGGTAGACAGGTCCGGGACTTCCACCGGGACATCAAGGGCGAACTGCCCGACGGGGCGCGCTACCACGCCCTCGACCCCGACGTCTTCTACTGGGCCCACGCCACCTTCTGGTACGGCAACATCCGCTGCGCGGAGGAATTCGGCCCAAAGATCACAGAGGACGAGAAGCGGGCACTGTTCGAGGAGTCCCGCGAGTGGTACTCACGCTACGGCGTCTCGATGCGGCCGGTCCCCGAGACCTACGAGGACTTCCTCGCCTACTGGGACCGGATGTGCCGCGAGGTCCTCGTCGACCACGCCGCCGCGCGCCAGGTTCTCGATCTGACCACTCTGCCGCCCCTGCCCGGCCTCCGCTGGATACCGCAGCCCGTGTGGGCCGCGCTGATGCGGCCGGGCCGGGCGCTGGCGATGTGGATCACGGTGGGCATGTACGACCAGACGATCCGCGACAAGCTCGGCTTCCGGTGGACTCGACCGGACGCCATCGGTTTCCGCGCATTCGGGGTGCTCGTGCGTGGCGTTATGACGGCGCTTCCGCCGCGGTACCGCCTGCACCCCCGCGCCCGGGACGCCTTCGATCGTGTGCACGGGCGGGTCCCCCAGGGGGCGCCTGCACTGGAGTCACCGCGCCGGAACCTGCCGCCACCGTCGGAGCGCGACGATCCGCGGCACTACTGCCCGGTGCACGCGGAGCGTCGGGCCGAAATGCCGTGGAGGTCTAACGAACGAAAGCGTTCAGAAGAAGGCTGGAACGACCCTCGCGCTCGATGATCTTCACTCCCTGTCGCGGATTCGGCACAAGCAGCGGTCGGGCAGGTCGTCCACCTCGGCATAGCGCTAATTGAAGTTCTCTGGCGAATGGTTACGAGTGCAAGCGGCAGGGAACTCTGCGGTACACTTGCCAATGCCTTCGACCAGGCTATGGCCTCGTAGGAGACTACAGAGGCAGCGCGGTGGTTGATAGTCCACTTACTGTAATAGCGCTCAGGCCGAGCCAGTGTTGGGTGGCAGTAGCGGCGATCGATCACACTGGGGACCCGGAAGTGGCGTTTCACGAGGTCCGGTGGCCGGGCTTGAGTGGGGTCGAAGTAGGTGTGAACACCTTCCTTCCCCGTTGAACACCACACAGACCAGTAGCTTGCATCAGTCGTGCCGTGCGGTCACGGCCGATGTCCCAGCCACCTCGTCGCATCGCGGCGTGGATCGTGCGGACCCCGCATACCGAGAAACCGCATCGGTCGCACGCAGAGTGCGGCAAATGAGCTCGACCTCTGAACTGATGCCTTCTAGAAGGCCGAGCAGAATCGCCCAGCGATGCGCGTTCATAGTACCTACGAACGAGAACCTCCAACGCTGCATAGCGCGCCAATTCAGCGCGCGTTGGTCGTTCGCCCAGGCGGCCGTGCCCGCCGGCCGCGGCGGGGGCTTCGTGTTAGCGCTCCCCCCAGACTTGTTTTCTGATATAGGAGACGGCTCGATCGCCTAGGTAGACGACGTACGCGATGAGCCCCACGAATCCGATTGGGCGAGTCTCCTTGCGGATGAGGGCCAGGCCGATCCCTGCCTCCGCAGCCCCGTTACGACGCACCCACTTCTCCGTGTCATCCGGAAACATCGGCTTCGAGATGAACACGAACGGACGCGGAGCGACGAAGTGAGCCGCTCCAGAGGCGGCGAGCAACACTCCAGAAATCTTGAGGCCGAAGTCTCCCAGTCGAACCACGGCCCCGGCCGCCACACCGGCCTTTCGCCCCCACCGTCCCCCGGACGGACTGAGCGCCGGGTCCTCGGCGTGCATTGCTCTCAACCTCATAGGTCCCTCACTTCCACGGCTTCCGAAGCCATTTCCTCCTGAGTATTTCCCGCCGCACGCGGTCCATAGTCGAACTCGAAATCCGTCAGCGGGAAGGTCTTGCTCGCCTTCGTCGACTGATACGCCGTGGTGGGGCGAAGGAAACCGAAATCACCGTGCTTGTCGATGTAGTAGGAGTTCGCGTTCACACAAGCTTTTCCGTGCATAAGCGTGTCCTTCCCGAGGTCGGAGATGAACTCGAAGAACTCGTCGTTCGCCCGGTTGGAGACGGCCACCGACGTGGCACCCTTGCCTTCTGCTTCACCGATGACTCTGGTGACGATGCGGATCGCATTCTCTACCATCACGTGCCAGCTACTGCCGCTCCAGGAGAACGGACCGAACACCATGAAGTGGTTGGGCAGTTGTGGCATGCACACGCCCTCGTACGCCTTCGCGCGGTTGTTCTCGTAGAAGTCCGCGAGGTCGAAGCCGTTGCGGCCGCGCACCGGCCGGCGACGATAGGGCTCGGGCGACTGCGACATCTCGAAGCCCGTGGCCAGCACCAGCACGTCGATCGGGCGGTGCTCCCCGTCCCGCGTTTCGATGCCGTTCGGCGTGATCCGGGCGATGGGGTCCGTCACCAACTCCACGTCTTCGCGCGTATACGTCTTGTAGTACACGTTCGACACGCTAGGTCGCTTGCATCCGAAGCCGTAGGTGGGCGTCAATCGCCTTCGGAGATCGCGATCGCGGACCTGCGTGAACAGGAAGGCCCGACAGGCCCAGTTAGGCACCAGCGTCAGGGGCGCCACCTGTTTGCCGTAGACGGTGACGCCTACCAGGCCCACCTCGACCACAGCGGCGACGATTCCACGAATCAGCGTCTGCAGCGCCGGGACGATCCGGAACGCGGATCGCACCACCCGGGGGATCGGGAAGTCCGGTTTGGCGAACACCCAGATCGCGCGCCGCTGGTAGACATCCAGGTGCCCCGCCATCCGCGCCAGCTGCGGCACCAATTGCACAGAGGTGGCGCCGGTGCCGATAACCGCTGCGCGCTTGCCCGCGAAGTCGTACTCGTGGTCCCATCGCTGGGTCTGAATAACCTTGCCCTGGAACGAGTCGATTCCCTCAATGTCGGGAGTGCGCGGCTCGACGAACGCCCCGAGCGCGGTCACGACGTACTTCGCGGTCATCGTGGCACCGCCAGCGATGGACAGCCGCCACCACTGGTTCTGCTCGTCCCATTCGCGTGCCACCACATCGTGACCGAACCGGAGGTGATCATTTAGGTCGTACTTGTCGACCAGGCGCTCGATGTAAGCACGCACCTCCGCGCCCTTCGGGAAGGTGCGCGACCAGTCCGGGTTCTTCTCGAACGAGAACTGGTAGATGATTCCGGGAACATCCACTGCGACGTCGGGATAGGAGTTCGCCAGCCAAGTCCCTCCGACTCCGTCAGCGCGCTCGAGGATCACGAAGTCGTCGATTCCCTTCTTGATCAGGCCGATCCCCACCCCGAGGCCGCCGAACCCTGCTCCGATGATCGCCACTAGATGATCCGGACCGGACCCCGCGGACGCGGCGGCCGCCGCACGACGCTTACGCGCGGAAGTCATGACAGCTCCTTCGCAGCCAGGTCGGCCTGCCGGGTGATGCGCGAGTCGTATTCGCCACGCGCCGTGGTGTCGTACGGTTCCAGCGTCCGGTTGGCTCCGGTCACACTGCGTCCGAACAACCAGATCGACTCCGGAACGACGTGATAGAGCCGCAGCAGTGCGACGGTGCCGGCCGGCGCACCGACGACAGCCGGGCGCCGTTTCAGGGTCCCAACGGCCCGTCGGGCGACGATTCCCGGAGGGATGACGCCCAGGCGTTCCCACCACTTGAATGGAATTCCATCCACGAGCTGGGTCCGGACGGCCGAAGGCATCACGGTGCTGAGAGTGACACCCGTCCCCACGAGTTCCTCGCGGGCGCTGCGCGCGAAACCGGTCGCGGCGTGCTTGCTCGCCACGTAGGTGGACAGGCCCGGCGAATGGATCGCGCCCGCAGCGGACGTGATGTTGATGAAGTGCCCGCGCCGGCGCGCGATCATACGGGGGGCGAGAATCTGGAAGGAGTAGTAGTGCGCCCAAAAGTTCACGCGCATCGTGGCCGCAGCCACGCCGAACTCCTCCGTCAGGAGCGGCCCCACCGGCATAATCCCGGCGTTGTTGACCACGACGTCCACCGGACCGAGCTCAGCCTCGATCTCATCGACGAGCTCCTCGTAGGCCACCGCATCGCCGACGTCGAGCTGCTTGCCCCGCGCGCCCCGGCCCAGCGTCGCCGCGGCGTTCCGAGCCACCTCCCCATCGAGATCCGCGACGACGACGACCGCGCCGAGTTTGACCAGCCGCTGCGCGATCGACAGCCCGATACCACGGGCCCCTCCGGTCACGAGCGCCACTGCGCCCCGGGTCGGGAATTCGGTGAACTTCATGCCGTAGCCCTGTCGTTGTCGGTGGTCCCCTTCGCCGCGGGCGATACCGCCTCGGGCGCGGTGTCATGAGACCTGAATCGATATGCGCCCAGGTCGACGTCCGAGCTGTCCTTGCGCGCTTCGAACAAGCTGGTCGGACGGATATATGGCATGTCGCCGGCCGAGTTCACGTAGTAGGTGCGCAGGCCTGCGTTAACGGTGTTGAAGTAGTAGTCGATGTTCTCGTCGTTGCGGCGAATCATCGAGTGGTACTTGTCATGCGCCATCCGGGTGACCTCGACGGAGCCGGCGCCGCGGTTCATCGCGGCCTCGATCACGTTGATCGCGTGCCCGGACGAGATCTCTACCAGCTCGTGCCAGCCGGTGCCGATCCACGAGTACGGACCTACCAGCATCCAGCGATTGGGCAGCCCCGGCACGGACACCGACTGGTAGGCCTGCAGCCGCTCGGTGTTGTAGAAGACGCCGAGATCGAATCCGTCGCGACCGATCACGGTTCCCTGCACGTAACTCTCCGGGTCGGAGAAGAGGTGGTAGCCGGTGGCCAGGACGATCGCGTCCACCTCAAACAGCCGGCCGCTCTTCGTCTCGACGCCCTCCGGGACGATCCGAGCGATGGGGTCGGTGACCAGTTCGACGTTGTCGCGGTTGAACGCCTGCAGGAAAGAGTTGGACAGCGTCGGGCGTTTTCCGAGCGGACCGTATCCGGGCATCAGCCCGTCGCGTGTGGCCGGATCGCGTACGACGGCGCGTAGGTAGCCTCGGTAGCCGGCTCGAGCGGCGGAGTCGAACTTCGGTGCAATGGAACGGAACAGCGGTCGCGGCGTCTGATACACGATCCGCAGACCGATCTCGACGACGATGTTCGCGATCAGTCCGAGCAACGCCCCCAGCCCCGGAGAAGCGATCGCCGCCCGAACCGGTTTGGGCACGGGGAAGTCCGGCTTCGGGAACGCCCAGACCGGCGTTCGCTGGAACACCGAGAGCGATGTCACCTCCGGAGCGATCGACGGGGTGATCTGCACCGAACTGGCGCCCGTGCCAACAATGGCCACACGCTTATCGGCCAGGTCGTAGTCATGGTCCCACGCGTTGGGGCGCAGGATCTTCCCGGCGAAGTCCCGGTAGCCCGGGATCCCAGGATCATCCTTGGCGGTGATGTATGCGCCGATCGCGGAGATCACGAACTGGCTCGTGATCTCATCACCGTCGGAGGTGGTCAGGCGCCAGAAGCCGACCGCATCGTCCCACTGCTCCTTGACGACCGAGACTCCCCAGCGCGCATGGTCGTAGAGCCCGAACTGCCTGGCCACGCTGCGGTGGTACTCATACACCTCACGCCCCTTCGGGAACATCCGCGTCCACGTGGGATTGCGCGCGAACGAGTACTGATACGTGAACCCGGGCACATCGACGCCGAGTCCCGGATAGTGGTTGTCGCGCCAACTGCCACCGAATTCCGACTCCCTGTCCAGGATCACGAAGTCGCGGATCCCGCGCCGTACCAACTGCGCTCCAGCGCAGATCCCACCGGGACCCGCGCCGATGATGGCAATCCTGTGTTGCGGCTGCTCTGCCATCGATACCTCCTCAAGGCTTTTATTCATACTGACACGTCATTCGCTTTAATGTCAATAGTCTCCGCTCGCGCCAAGGCCGAGCTCGCTACTTCACGCCGGGGATCGCGACCGAGGCGCCCATGGACTTCGGATCTGGCCCGAAGTTGGCGATCTTCCACTCGCCATCCAGCTGCACCACCGTCACCTTCAGCACCATGACCTGTGTCGCACGCTCAGGCTGCTGCGCCGTCGCGCTCGTCTGATTGGCGATCACGACCATCGACCAAGGCTGCCCCGCCGACGGCGGGTTGCCGAGGTCACCGTCGAAAAGCGTGTACGCAACACTCCCGGTCGCCTCCATCCGCAGCTGCTGCTGCAGTTCGATGATCAACTGGCCGGCGCCGTTCGGACCTGTCGCGAACGTGTCTCCGAAGGTCTTCGTCGTCCCGACCGCGAGTTCCTTCACATAGTCCGGGGCCCGATTGAAATCGATCGTAATCGCCTTCGTGGTATACGCCTCCGCGGCCTTCCGAGCACTGGCGAGATCCTCCAGAGCCGACCGATTCTTCGCGACGGCGGCGTCGCGCTGGGCTCGTGCATCGGAAATCAGCCAGGCACCTCCTCCGGCCGCAATCGCCACTACCAGGCCTACCGACAACGCCTTCACTCGATTCGAGCCCAGCCTGCCACGCGGCGACGCCGCGACCGGCTTGTGCCCGGTCTCCTCCGAGGTGGGCGTGGAGTCAACCACCTCGTCCGCACCCCCGCGCTCGGAATCCGAGTCGACGGCTGCGCTGGACTCGGACGCGGTGGCGACCTCCGTCGTGCCTTCGCTCGACTCGACCTCAGACGACGCGGCGGTCTCTTCTGTTGACGCCTGATCAGCCTTCTCGGTCATCTCTCACTCCTCATCATCGGCAACAGCCTCGGCGTCATTTGACGCTCAGTTCGACCCGTGCAGGACCACCCACCGGGAACGCGCGGGCCCACATGTCGGTGAACGCCCCCACATTGACCCGGATACCGCGCAGTTGTGCCGTCGCCGGCGTCAACGTCGCGGACAACGCGCCGATTCCCGGCAGCATACGGTCCAGCTCGGCATACAGGGTGTTTAGCAGGGGCGTCACCACCGTGAAGGGATCGATCTCGACCGCGAGCCCGGCGAGTCGCCCCAGCTGCTCGATCAGCCCTCCCAGCGCCGGCGCGAGGCGGTCCACGATCGGCGCCGTCGTCCGAATCTTCTCGGCGGCCCCGGCGGCCGTCAACCGTTCATCGAGCAGCTGTCCCTGCCGGTATACGCCGCTGATGTTCTTCGATTTGTCGCGAACGGTGTCCGCCATGAGTCCGGCGATCACCTTGGTATTGTCCAGAGTCGTGCGATCCTGGGCTATCTGAACCATCAGGTCGGCGAGCCGTCGAACCGCCGCCGGGTCGATCATTTCGCCGAGGCGATCGATCTTGGCTGTCACGTCGCCCGCCGTCGCGATATCGGTGACCTGGCTCGCTGGGATACGTGATCCCGCGCTCAAGTAGGGTCCCGCCGACGTCTCGGGACGGAAGTCCACATATTGTTCGCCGGCCGCGGAAAGATTCCGTACGGACACTCCGGTCGATAGTGGGACACGTTGCGCGGAATCGAGTTCGACCTCGACACTGAGCCTGTCGGTGTGCGCCGTGATCGATCTAACCTTCCCGATCTGCAGCCCGTACAGCGTGACCACCGACGTATCCATGAGCCCCGCGGACTTGTTCATCTCGAGCTCCACCGTGTACGTATCCCGCGACAGATCAAGATGCAGGACCGAAGTCAACACGTATCCGCCGGACAGTAGTGCCACGACCACAAGAGTGGCGATCGACAGAATTCCCTTATGCATGTAACTACACCATCCCGATCGCACGCAGGAAGTCTGCCAGTGCCACGGCCTTGCCGTTCTTCTCGCCCACCTTCACCACGTTCACTTCCGCCGGTCCGCTCAGGAACGGGGCGATCTTCTTCGCGATGAGCTTGCTGATCAGATCCCCATTGGAAACCACCGATCGATCGATCTCGGCGAGCGTGGCGACCATCGGATCCAATGCAGACACTACAGCTTTAAGATCGCGGTACGTCGGCGGAGTCAGGAGTGCCCCGCCCGGCTTGGTCAGGAACCGTAGATCGGAAATCAGCTCGACGATCACCAGGAACAGCTCCTGGAGCTTTTTGAAGCGCTCCGGGCCCTGCGTGAGTCCGCGATCGATCACCTTGATCCGGTCGGTCAGATCCTGGAGAATGGCGGCGCCGTCACTGAGCAGTCCGTTCATGACAGCGGTGGACCGGCCCAGATCGACGATCTGCTTGGTGGCGTTCGACACGATCCTCGTCAGTTCCTGCGGATCCTTCGGCAGCGCCGCGTTGGTCTCGCGCATAGTCTGCTGCAACTTGGTGATAGCACCACCGTTGATGAGCTGCCCCATGCTGATGAAAACGGTCTCTACGTTGTCGGGCGGGGATGTCTGGGACATCGGGATAGTGGAACCGTCGGCGAGCATTGTGCCATTGCGGTTCCCCGCCTCCGACAACGCGATGTACAGGTCGCCCAGGAGAGTCGTTTGCCGAAGCTCGGCACGAGTCGACACCGGCAACTGCACGGTCTTTAGGATCGCCACCGTCGCGGTCGCGGACCGATTGTCCAGCTTGACCCGCTCAAGCCGCCCCACCTGGGAGCCGTTAGAGAGGACCTTCGCGCCTCCGGGAATGTTTAGCACATTGCTGAACTCGATGTTGACCTCATAGGTGTCGCCAGTGACTCCGTCCGGGACCGGTATCGATTCCATCGATACGGAGCACCCGGTGACGGTGATCATGATCGCCGCTAGCGCCATCGCGAGGAAACGCCGCATTACGGCCGTCATCGTGCACGTCCCAACATCAACTGGACCAGTCCGACATTCGACGAATCGACGATGCATCCGGCGGGCTTGTCAAGCGCCCGGCAGACGCCGGCCACGTCCGCGCCGCGAAGGTCGAACGACGGCGGCTTCCACATCACGCGGATGGCGCCGGTCTTCTTGTCGAAGATCTGGTCGGTCGCCGTACTCAACCCTGGGAGCTTCGCGATGATATCGGCGAGACTCGTGGCGTGCGGGGCCAATGTTTGCACCCACGGACCGAGGAACTTGAGAATCACGATCAGGCGATCGCCAACTTGGCCGGCCATTCGCGCCAACGGTGGGAGGAACGAGATCGCCGTCACGAGGTCCTTGCTGAATTCCTCCGAGAAGTAGGTGAAGGCAAGGATGGCGTCATTGACCGTTTGGACCAAGGTGCTCACCTCTGGCCACCGCTCATTCGCCGTCGTCGTCATGGTCTCGGAGTTCTCCACGAGGCGGCGCAGCACGGCGTCAGTCTCCGGCGCATCACCTTGGAGATGGACGAAGCTACGCATCATGTCGTTGATCTGTTGGCCGCGCTTCGACACTGCGGCATCGGCGGCGGCGACGAGCTCTCCGACCTCGTTCGTGGGCTTCGAACCCGACTGACTGGACACGAGGTCCGATCCGAGAAGGTCCCCCAATAGATTGCTGGTCGAAGTGAAGGTCTCGCTGATCCCTCGGGGGGTCCTGGTCCGGTTCACCGGAATACATGCCCCGGTCGACAGGGTCGGACCGGACGTGTACGCAGACGTGAACTCGATCCTCCGATCCGTCACAATCGAGCTGTCGATGACGACTGCTCCGACATCCGCGCTGAGCTGTACCTTCTTGTCGACGTTCAAAACCATGCGCACGCCGCCGTTCCGCGGCGTGATCTCCTTGATATTCCCCACAGGAATGCCCATCATGCTCACCGTGTTGCCGGTGTAGACGCCCACCGCATCGGTGAAGTCTGCGCACACCTCACGACGGTCACCGAGGACCCCATTGCGCTCGAGGTACCAGCCGGCGCCGACTCCCGCTGCCACGAGCAGGACGAGCACCAAGGCAGAGGCCCGAAGTATCCAGCCGCGATTCGAGACCTTCTTGAAGACCATCTCAGCACCTCTTCGCGGCATTAGGGACGCACACGCGCGCGCCCTGCACGCGCTGTCCGGATTGATCGACGGTCACCCCGTCCACCGTGAGCGACGTCCGCAGCCGTTCCAACACCCCGTCGACGTTCCGGAGGGTCGCGCCGATGGCATCGACCTGGGGCTGCAGCCGCGCCAGGATCTTCGACCCTTCAATGACGAACTTCTCGAATCCGACCTCGTAGAACGTCGTGATTCGATTGATCAGGATGAAGAACTTTCCGAGGTCGCTGAAGACTCGTCGCACCTGGTCGTACCGCGGCCCTAGCCCGACGCCCAGGTCACCCAAGCTCTTGATCAGCGCCATCAGCACGTTACGATCCTTTGTCGTGGCCGCCAGGTACTCGTCTGAGACCTTCATCGCGCCCTGCAGTTGTTCCGCGCGTTGGCCGAGTTCATCAGACAGCTTCGCCGCCGACTCCAGAATCGTCTCGATCGCGCCGGTGTCGCCGGTCAGCGTCTTCCGCGCCGAGACCACCACGGAGCGCAGTTTGGCGCCGTCGAGCTTCTCGACCTTGGGGGTGGCGGTCTCGATGATCGAACTGAGGTCGTAGGTACCCGTCACGCGCTCCTTGGGGATCACCGAGCTTCCCAGGAGCTTACCGCCTTTGGATGCCACCATGAGGTAACGGCCGCCCACGGGAGTCAGCATCTTGACCGCGATCGAGCTGGCATCGCCCATGCGGATGTCCCGCCGGACACTGAATTTCATTGCAACGTGGTCGCCGGCAAGTCGAACATCGTCGACTTTACCCACGGTTATCCCGGCTACGCGGACCTGATCTCCGGCGCGTACTCCCGAGGAGTTGCTGAGCTCCGCTCGGTAAGACGAGTACCCCGGAGGCTGCAGGTAGACGAACCCCAGTACCGCGGTGACGATCGCGACGATGATCGCTGCGCCGATCCCCAGTACGATCTCGTCCCGTCGATGCTCCTGGGCGGGCCGCAGGCGCCCGGCGCCGAGGAAGTCCCGACCTCTCTCCATCAACTCGTCGCAGTTCATTTGCACACCACCACCTTTCGTCCCCCTACTAGGACCTGCACGGTGTCCGAGAGGTCGATCCGGCCGTTGGAACAGACGAGTTCGGGCTTCTTATCCGGCGCAGCGGGGAGTTGCTCGTTCAACTTCTCCAGCAGACCCGGGATCGACTTGATTGCCTCGATGATCTCCGGCGTGGCCGGCACGAGCCGCTTCGCCATCGCCTCGAGAGCCGGGCGGTTGTTGTCGAGAGCACCGACCAGCGTTTGAAGAACGTCCACGAACTGCGGAAGCACGCCGTCGGCGTAGTCCAGCGATTCCTGGACCGCGGTCATCCTGGTCGTGAGCCGCAGAATCGCGTCGTTGAGGTTGGATACCAGCATCGCCACCCGTTCGGACCTGCCGCCGATCTGCTGAGACACGCGGTTCAGGTTCTCCACCATGAGCACGATCAACTCGTCTCGGTTCTTCGCGAAGCTGGCGATCTTCGAAATCGACTGTAGTGCAGGTGCCATCCCCGCGCCGTCCCCCTGGAGAACCAGCCCGACGTTCTCGGCGAACTTGTTCAGTTCCGCCGGGTCGAGGTCCCCGATCAATGGGGCAACACTGCTGAACAACTCGCTGATGTCGAAAGCCGATACGGTGCGTGCAGTCGTGATGAGTTGCCCCGGCTTCTGGCGCCCGTGCGCACCTTCTTTGCGGATGACCTCGAGGTAGCGCTGGCCGACGAGATTCTGGTACCGCACCGCGAACTCCGAGTTGTCGTCGGGGGCATGGTCTTTCTGCACTGTGAATCGCACACTGGCGAGTGTTCCGTCGACAGCGACGGATTCGACCTTGCCCACCGCGACGCCTGCCAGGCGCACAGAACTGCCCGCATACAAGCCCGAGGCGTCGTTGAAGACAGCTGTGTACGTGTCCTGCTTTCCCCCCACCGGAGCAACCATTGTGCGCGCCACCACGTACAGCGCCCCGCAGATCACCAGCGTGAACACCACGACACTGATGATCGCCGTTCGAAAGCGTGTCATCGCGCCCCCCCTACCTTCTGGATCAGCGCAGGCCCCGCGACCTGCGGGGCATTCGCGAGGATCAGCTCGACGTTCAGCCGGACTCTGCCGTCCTGCCCAGTGGTGAAGGCATCCGATGTACCCGCCAGAAGTGTCCCGAGGCGGTTGTAGGCATTCGGGATACTGCCGAGCGATACGACGGTCGGCGTTGCGACATCCAGAAGCAGGGCAATCAGACTGGTCAACGACTTCTCGTGCCTACTCAGGACGCCACCAATCCCGAGCACCAATTTCTTGGACAGGTCGCTGATCGCATCGTTGGCGGCCCTGAACATCTTCGGATCATCCATGAACGCCGACTTCGCGATAGCGAAATCGACGGTGTCCAGCACTGGAACCACAATGGGACGCAGACCGTTGACCATGTCCGCCATATGCGCCAGCAGATCGGGCATCGAAACCTTCTGATCGCGGGTGAGATCCGACGCAAGCGGCAGCAGCTCGCGGAGCAGCCTGACGTACGGATCCGAGTCATTGGAAAGGCGTTGCATGGATTCGAACACGGCAGGATCCCCGAGGATGCTGGTCAACTTGCCTGCCCGGTTGAGCACGTTCGTCAACGTGCCGAGCGCCGTGTCGGTGCGCACGTTGAGAACCTGGTTGTCACGGAGCTTCTGCCCCCGCTGCGGACCGGGGACGAACTCGATGTCGGTCGCGGTGAAGATGCTCGCCGCAGTGTAGATCGGCACGACGTCGGTGGTGAGTGCGGGTGCCTGCGCAGGATCGATCGTCAGAACAACTCGCTGCTTCCCGGCGTTCGTAACCGTGACGCTCTCGACCTTGCCGATGCGCAGCGTGCGGAAACGAACGTCGGTTCCGGCCTTGAGCCCGTCGCCAACTCGATCGGACATCAAAGTCACCGTGAACGTCTCTCTGAACCCGCCTTTCGTCCAGAAGGTCAAAAGGGAACCAAGGAGAACCGTCACGATGAGGACGATCACACCTGTTCGGGCCAACACTCCCACGGACGGCTCTCGCCCCGATGGGTCTTTGTAGAGCGCCATGATCTACCCCGTGATCCTCATGCCAGAATCGAAGCCCCAGAACAACAGCGTCATCAGCATGTCAAGTGATACGACTGCAACCAGGCTCGCTCGGATCGCGCGGCCGGCGGCCACACCCACACCTTCAGGCCCGCCGGTCGCATAGAAACCCTGGTAACTATGGATCAAGACCACCGCAATCGCGAACACCATGGCCTTGATCAACGAGAAGACGATGTCTGAAATGCCGATGAACGACGAGAAATAGTGCGAATAGGTGCCGCTCGACTGGCCGTTCACGACCGAGACCATCACCTCACAGGTGAGGTACGCGACCACCAACGTCAGCAGATAGAGCGGAAGGATCGCGACGACTCCCGCAATGATTCTCGTCGTGACCACGAAAGGAATCGGCCGTATCGCGAATCCCTCAAGGGCGTCAAGCTCCTCAGCCATCCGCATCGCGCCGATCTCCGCGGTGATCCGGCATCCGACCTGCGCCGCGAATCCGATCGCGGCGATCAACGGACCAAGTTCCCTGGTGGTCGCGTAAGCCGAGATCACTCCAGTGAGCGGCCCCATGTTCACCATGTCGAGCAGGGAGAAGCCCTGGATGGCAATGGTGCCGCCCATGGCGAGCCCCATGAACGCTAGGACTCCGAGCATCCCGCCGCCGACCACGATCGCCCCGTTACCGAACACGACCGACGAGATGTGCGCAAGCACGTGCTTGGGGTAGGTCACGAGCACGAACGGAATCGCCCGCAGACTCAAAGCAATGAACCTGGCCTGGTGCCCGACCATCGCTGCCGCGGTGACGGGCTTGGAGCCGACCGCCGCCGCAGTGCGCCATGCCTTACCGAGCCCGAACGGCGCGTAGGGGGCGGCCATCAGACGATCGTCCGAGCCGGGAAGAACATGGTGGTTAACTGGGTGAGCGCGAGATTCAATCCGAACGCGGCGATCACTCCGATGACAACGGCGGCGTTTACGGAATCGGCGACAGCCTTCGCACCGAACTTGGTCTCCAAACCACGCTGACACGCGACGATCGCGACGGTGAATCCGAAGACGATCGACTTCCCGACGGCGATGACGATGTCGGTCAGGGACGAGAACGAGGAGAACGAGGAGAGATAGGACCCCGGCGTCACATCCATGAAGAGGATCGAGATGAAGTACCCCGTGGTGACGCCCATGATGATCGCGAGAAAGCAGATCAGCGGCGCCACGCCCACCATGGCCAGGACCCGGGGCGCAACGAGCCGTCGGATCGGGTCGATTCCCATCGTCCTGAGCGCGTCGATCTCCTCACGTATGGTCCGCGCCCCCAGGTCTGCGGCGACTGCTGCACCTGCCGCTCCCCCGAGCAGCAGCGCGGAGACTATAGGCGCACCCTGCTGAATGACGCCGAGCCCTCCTGCGGCGCCCGAGATGCTGGTCGCGCCGACCTGCTGCGTGAGGCTGCCCACCTGGGCCGCGACAATCACGCCGAACGGGATCGCCACGAGAACCGTCGGCGTGGCTGTCACGGTGATGATGAACCAAGCCTGCCGGATGCACTCTCGCCAGGAGAACCGTCCCCTCACGATGTCGGTCGCCATGTAGAACAGCGCCCCGACGGCCATTTGAATCGCCCGGCCGAACGTCGCCATCGAATCGACGACGGTTCGCGTGAGGTAGCCCCTGACACGGCCTGCCGCATGGTCGATCGTTGCGATCATGCTGCCCGCCTTGCGGTCTCGACAAGGTTCGTCCGAATGTGGTCCACCAAAGCGGCGACGGCGACTCGCGCTTCGGGGAGCACGTCGGCTGCGATCTGGAAGACATGGACTTGCCCGGGGAAGACTTGGAGATGCGCGGCTCCCCCGGCGGCCACGATCCGCTCCACCATTCCCTCAGCGTCGGGCTGCAACATCTCACCCCCGCCGACTTGGATCAACGTGGGAGGCAGCGCCGCAATATCAGCATCGGGCGCTGCCACCGGTAGGCGCAGGATCGCCTCTGCGGCAACCGGATCTCTCTCAGCTGCGACGGAGAGCTTCCTGATCGCTTCGAAGGCCCGGGGCGGAAACAGCGGATCGCGACCCGCGTTGATTCCAGCGAGTTTGGTAGTCGGATCAATATCAACCAAGGGCGAGATGCAGGCCACCGCACCCGGCGAACCCAATCCGCGGCGTCGTCCCTGCAGGGCCACCTGCAGCGCGAGGTGTCCGCCGGCGGAATCTCCCACCACCGCGATGAGGTCCCCGGGAATCCCCCCGTCCAACAGCCGACGATAGCCGTCGAGGCAGTCTTCGAGCGCCTCGGTCACGGGGACGCCCGGCAGCTTGCGATAGTTCACCGCAAGGGCAGGCAGCCCAGTATCGCGAACCAGCCGTGAAACGAGTCGGCGATGTGAACGCAAGCCGCCCACGACCCAGGCGCCGCCGTGCAGATAGAGGATCGCCCCACCAGGTTCCGCTCCTACGGGCCTAGAGTATTCGGCCTCGCAGTGGCGGAGCCGAACTCGCGTGCGTTCCACACCCCGTACCGCAGGAAGGAAGACTGCGGCCATGTCGACGACCCGATACGGCCAGGGCAGGCTCGGGTGATGCGCCCATACGTCGATCACAGGCCGGGCGAACAGACGCGCTAGCAGCGCACCGAAGCGCGCTCGGTAGCCGGCAGTCGGGTACACCGTCGTGACACCAGACAACCCTCGGTTGTGATTGCCACCATTGTGGGGACTCATACGTGACCCTCCTCGCATCGCACCCGATCAGTATATATCAGACTGATGCCTCAGTCTCGTAATTCGCAGAGATCACCGAACTGGCCGTTGTGCCCACAGACCTAAAGTGCCCGCCAGTCGGCGATCGCAAGTCCCATCTCAGTGCTGGGCGCTCCGAGGCCGAGCGTCTCCCGTGCGATCCTCGACCACGGAGCGGTCGCCCGAAGCTGGCCAAGCAAGGCGCACGTGGACAGTTCGTTCCGACGCCCCAACGCATGCGCCTCGTGCATCATCTGCCCCGCCAGACGATCGCGGAATCCGCCCTCTGGCATAAACGCTCCTGTTGCCGATCTGCGAGCTCGGTCCGGTGTAATCTCAACGTCGCCATCCACGAAGTGCCACCCGACGACCTCCCGGGCGTATTCCGCGAAGTCATGTGGCGTCATGACATCCGGGCGGCGGATGAACCCGAACTCCACGGCGATCCTGTGCGCGGCCGGCCAGTCCTCGTCCAGAATCGCTCCGAACAGAGCCCGCTCGAATCCGTGCTCTTCCGCGGTCAGCTGAACACACATCCCGAAGTCGATGAAGCCGACACGTCCATCGTCCAGCAACATGACGTTGCCGGGATGCGGATCGGCACAGAACTTGCCCACCTCGTACATTTCGCCGCAGTAGAATCGGTAGACCGCTTCTCCCACCCGATTTCGTACACCCGCCGACCAGCCTCCGGCAGCGCTCAGCGGCTGCCCCTCAAGGAATTCCATCACCAGCACACGTTGAGTGCACAGTTCTTCGATCGGCCGAGGGATCCTGATCGCCGGGTGTCCTCGGAATCGATCGGCGAAGTACGTCAGATTGCGGAGTTCGGCATCGAAGTCCAGCTCGCCGGCGACTTGATCTGCCACCTCATCGACCAGCTCCTTGGCGTTCGCGGTCGGGATATGTTTGCCGAGCACCTTCACTAGAAGTCGCAGGTTCTTCAAGTCCGCCTTCACCATTCGGTCGATCCGCGGATATTGGATCTTCACCGCGACAAGAGTGCCGTCCGTGAGGGTACCCTTATACACCTGCCCGATCGAAGCGGCAGCGATCGGCCCCTCGATGCTGGCGAGCTGCGATCGTCGCGATCCCAGCTCGGCCGCAAGGAGCTCCATCATGGCGACGTCATTCCATCTCGGCGCCGCGGCGAAGAGCGGCTGAAGACGCGCCGCGAACTGTTCGTGCGCCTCCGAACTCGCCAAACCGATATCGACCACGGCCAGCAGCTGCCCCAGCTTCATCGCCGCGCCCCGCATTCCGCCCAGCACCACCACGAGATCGTCCGCGAGATCGAGAATCGCTTTGTCCCGCACCGCCCGGTCGACAGCCTCGTCGCGAAAGGTCGCCGATGCCGCGACGGTCGCGGTCCGCACCGCATGCTTGACCGCGACCGTCCCCAGTTGGGCGCCGCGGCGAACTCTGCTCACCGACCAGCCTGCCTGGTCGATAGGTCCTGAGCCCGAACCGGCCTTCAAAACCTCACCCGGATCCCTGCATGTTTGACATACCGCTTCACGCCATCAAGCGTAGCGAATCAAGTGTCAGTTCAGGCTGTTTCCGGAAATGCGAGTCCACCTCGAAGTTCCATCGAACCCCCGAGGCCCAGACGCCGCCCCTGTCCAACACCCTGTGCGGATCCCGAGAATCGGAGTACTGCGTGGCAGCACTATCGTAGACTGACACCTCAGTCGCATAATGTTGACTGGGGTTGGGTGGCGCAACCAGTCACAACCTCTGATCCAGACCTCAACAGGAGTACGCACAGTGAATCCACTCTTCATCGCTGCCGGTGCAGCCGTCATCGTTGCCGCTGCAATCGGCGCGGCGATCCTCATCGGACTGGCGTCGGGGCCGAACGGACCGCGCCGCTCCCCCCTCCACCTTCCGCCCGGCGACGTCTCACGGTTCCTCGCGAAGGACGCCACTTGGACGGCGACGGCGCAGGTCGCGGTGCGGGGCACACCCGACGCAATCTGGAGCGTGATCGATTCCGCGGCACCGTCTGATATCCGGGCGACTCGACTCAAGATGGTAAGCTTCGAAGAGCGCATCGTGGACCGACGTCCCAGCGACGAGCTCACCACGATCGGGACTGGAATCTCCATCCCGCTCATCATTTCTTCCTTCGCCCAGCGGTTCACCATCCACGCCGAGGGAACGCAGACTATGGTTCGATGGACGGTTGCCGCCACTCCGAAATGGGTGGGATTCCTGCCGTTGCGATGGACCGGCGTGTTCGCCCGGCCTGCGATGAAAACAGTGTTGAAATACCGGCTTCGATCGGCCTGACCCAACTGGGTCCGACGCTCGCATCCCGCAGCGGCAGGGCTCACTGACATCTTTCCTGCAATGTGAAGCTTTGCTACTGACGATTACCGGAGGTGTCGAGTCAAACGCTTAGGTAGCAACGTCCCATCGGCAAGCGGCTCGCCCGACCACGAAGCCTCGGAGTGGGATAGATCGTTGTCGCAGGACTGAATGGAGGCCATGTCACCCCCCACACATCAGAGGAGCCCTACCGCTCACCCCCGTCAGGTAAGCAGCGGCCCACACTCGTCAGCGGCGGTCGGATTGCCCCCGGGCAACTTCGTGTTGACGCATCAGGAGCGACAGTGACGCACCAGGTCTAGCTCTAGGCCTCCAAGGCAGCAGCCAACACTGCGCTGACGCTGTCTCTGAGCAGGCGTGTCGTCGTGGATCGAGGCGGGCGTGGGGCGACCTGCGCTGCGGCCCATAATGCTGGCGACGAGTGGAACGCGGATGTTACCAAGCCAAGAATGAGAGCCAGGACTTCCGGCTCGCGGCCCCCGAACCTGTGGCCGAGGGCATCGATCTTCGCGCGATAGGTGGCAACCTCGTCGGTGGTAGAAATAGGCCGTTCGAGGTTCGCCCAGCTCATGAGCCGCATCGTATCGGGGGCGTGCGCGAGGTAGTCGTGGAGCTGGGCCGCGTAGCCTGGGAGGTCATCGGGGGTGAAGTGCACGGCTTCAGCCATCTCGGAGAGCACGCCGGCCACAACGATGTCAAACAGCTGTTCTTTGGGGCCGAAATGAACATAGATCGAGCGCTTGTTCGCCCTAGCCTGTTCCGCGATGCGATCGATTCGGGCACCGGCAAACCCGGATTGCGCGAACTCACTCCGCGCCGCGGTGAGAATGCGCCGCTTCGTATCCGAGGCGTCAGGCGGCATCCGTCCAGTATAGCCTGCCGAACATCATAACTAACCAGTTATTGACATTGCGGCCGCTTTCAGACAAGCTGGGTAAACACCCCACATCACTGAAGGGACAACTAATGTCGAAGAAGATCCTGATCACCGGTGCTAGCTCCGGTTTCGGCCGTGGCAGCGCGATCGAGCTCGCCCGCGCCGGCCACACGGTGGTCGCGACGGCGGAGACCTGGCCCCAGGTACGCGGGCTCCGTGCGGACGCCGCGGAGGCGGGCGTCGAGCTTGAGGTGATCAAGCTCAATCTGCTCGACGACATCGACATCGGGCATGCCGCAAAGTTCGACCCGGACGTGCTGGTGCTCAACGCCGGCGTGATGGAGGCCGGATCGGTGGTCGATATCCCGCTCGAGCGAGTCCGCGAATCGTTCGAGATCAACGTCATAGGCCACTTGGCTCTGGTACAGGCGATCGTTCCGAAGATGGTCGCCCGCAAGTCCGGCAAGGTGGTGTGGACCTCGTCAATGGGAGGCATCCTCGTCGTGCCCTTCCTCGGCGCCTACTGCGCGACCAAGCACGCCATCGAGGCCATCGCCGGCTCGATGAAGGCCGAGCTCGCGCCGCACGGCGTCCAGGTCGCGACCGTGAACCCCGGCGTCTTCGGCACCGGGTTCAACGACACCGGGGCCGAGAGCTACGTGCAATGGTATGACCCCGATACGGCCGTCGTACCGATGCCCGACTTCGGCGACAGCCTCGAGAACCAGGCCGACCCGCAGGAGATGATCGACGCGATGGTGGAGATCATCCCGGCCGACGAGCACCTATACCGAACCATGCGGCCGCTCACGACGATCGACGCCGCCAAGGAGTGGCAGGACACGGAGTGGACGCAGAATGCCTGATATCACTCTCGACCACGCGAATCGCCTAATTGCCGAAGGGGTGTCCGCAGCACGCACGGAGGGACTGAATGCGGTCTTCGCCGTCATGGACAAGGGCGCCAATCTCGTCGCCTTCGTTCGGATGGACGGTGCCTGGCTGGCCTCGAACGAGCTGGCGCAGGCGAAGGCCCGAACCTCGGTGATGTTCCAAGCGCCGACGGAGGCGCTCGCCGCGCCGGTGGAAATCGGCGCTCCGGCAACGCATTTCGACCATATCCACTCCCCCGGCTTACTCCTGATGGGGGGTGGTGTGCCGCTGTTCGACGACGACGGTGCACTCATCGGTGGTCTCGG
The DNA here is from genome assembly GCF_049844855.1 of Tsukamurella sp. DT100. Lineage (NCBI taxonomy): Bacteria > Bacillati > Actinomycetota > Actinomycetes > Mycobacteriales > Tsukamurellaceae > Tsukamurella > Tsukamurella sp. DT100. The sequence continues at coordinate 3,082 of NZ_JBNCLV010000016.1, read as the reverse complement.
CGCGTCCGGGGGCACGCCCGAACAAGACGCGGCTCTCGCTCGCGCCGCCATCGCGGCTTGATCCGAGGGGGCAGTGTGCTCGCGCGCAGCGGCACACTGCCCCCGTTTGCAGCAACCGCTGCCGGAGCAAACTCGTCGAGCCGAACCTGCACAAAGGATGCAACCTCATAGCTCTTGACAAAGAGCGGCGTCACTCTACTGAACCGAGGCGCCGTAGTGCACACTGCAGCGAAGTATGGGCGGGGGCGGCTGCCGATCTCCATACACACGAGCGAGGCAGCAGTTTGGCGAGCCAGAGCGAAACCTTGGCAGCAACTGGGGACCCACACGCCCAGCAGCCACGCATACTAGGAGACAGATGGCCGCCGTTAAGATCCCTGCACCTATCGACGCCTTCATTAACGCGGTCAATGCCGGCGACGAGACCGCATTCTTCCCGCTCCAGTTTCGTCGACCACTCGGATCGAGTCTCCCAGGCCGCGCCGCCATTAAATACTGGCGCAGCATCGACCCTACCGGAGCTAGCGGGTCCTCACCCACCGCCGCAGCAACCAACAACGGACAAACCATCAGCCGGCGACTTAAGCAGCAACCACCACACCGCGAGCGTCCGACGATTTACCTCGGCGTTGGAATTAAGAAAAAATGCGCTGATGACGATTCGTAATCTATAGTCATCCGCGAACCGCGCGGACTACTCTCGCACAATTCTGGAGGGCAATCGCGTGCGGACGCCTAGTATTAGCATTCTAGATATCGCGGTGACCTGCACATTTCTGGCCATCGGATGCCGCCAAGAGTACACCGGAATACGAAGAGCGGCGGTATCTTTCGTGGCCTTCTTGGTCGCAGCGATGGCAGGCGACCTCGCTCTCTTGCTCCTATGGCTCGAGCCCCTGGGGCGAACCATCAAAATGATCATCAACGTTCTTCCCACGGTATGCACCGTTGATGTAGGCCCTTCCTCACATAAGGCTCAGGGTGGGCGAAGCCGACAGCGCAATGTTAAAGCTATCGCGACAATGGATGCCCGCGCACTGGGCGCGCAGCTACTGACTACTTAGGAGAATTTATTGGCTCAATCCACACTTCCAGACTACGCGAACAGATTCTTCGATGCGATCAACCGTCAAGATTCATCCGCCTTCCTGGACGCATTCACACCCGACGGAATTGTCGACGACTGGGGGCGCACGTATACCGGCCGCGATTCCATCAGGTCCTGGAGCGACAAAGAGCTCATCGGCGCGGGAGGCATATTTACCCCCCAGAGGGTGAAGAACAGGAAGAATGGTGTCATCACCGTGACCGGCGTGTATCGCAGCGGCCACATCAACGGGCTCAACTCCTTTACGCTCCAGCAGCGGGACGGAAAGCTCACCAAAGTGAAGATCCGTAAGGCGTGGAAGACCCCATCGATGTGGTTCGCAAATAACCCTTGATCATGGTTCAATAGACCGCGCCGGTGCGCCAGCATCGTTAGTGAAGCATTCGTCCATGCCACGCCCCTGAAGGGTACGAATACCGTGAAAGTTGTACTGGCGTTCACTATGCCGGGTGTGGCATTCGCTTCTCTGTTCGAGTTTCGTTTAGTCGGCGATCCAGGCGCCTTGCCACACGGCTGGCGTTGATCGCGGTCGCCGTCGCAGCAGGCGTGGTCGTGGTGGCAGGTGCGCTGCAGGTTCGACTTGCGGCCTCTCGGGTCGGGACGATTGCGACTCGCACGTTAGTCGGGGCAGACGTAATGATGTTGGCAGGGGCCGCTTTCGGCGCCGTAGATATGGCCCGCATCAATGCGCCGTAAATGACCGGGATGGATCATCGATGTGGCACCGATTGGGTGGGCAGTGGCCGCGGTGTCAGCCGTTCAGTATCGGCGCCGACAGCGCGAGTGAACTACGTCGACAGCAGGCTGACCAATGTGCCTGACGTGTGCTTGCCTCCCGTAGCCGCGATCCATGAGGAGGGCGACCCCTCCGCGGGCACGCCGAGAGTTGAGCCACCGAGCGGTCCGCAGGTACTCGCGCTCCTCATGGGCGAGAGGTTCAGAGTGGAAGGGAAATGTGATGGCCGACGAAATGAGTCTGTTCGAGGCACCGTTCGCCCCGCGGGCGGCCTCGCTGGCCCCGTGTGTGCGGACCTACGCTCTGAGGGCGTCGCCGATCTCGACGTACGCAGCCACCCACCGGGCCATATTTTGCATCGAAGGGTATATTCGCCTGTATGGATCGATGCTTGCGAGTGAGCATGTAGGCCGCTCAGCGCGACCCTCAATTGGCGAAGCTCGCCCGCCGAGCGCTCCAGTCCCGCCGAGAGTCGCTACGCAACCATTCCGCACCCACTCTCCGCGGCAAGCTAGCCGTCAGTCTCCCTCCTCGCTCACGATGAACTCTGCCGTGGCGTCGCACTTCACAGCCTTCGGCCAGGTGGCTGGCCCACGCAGGTGCAGTATCCACTCTGAACTCGGCAAGTGGGTACTGCCAGCCACCGTCCAATGAACATTCCCAATTAGGACGCGCCCTCCATCCTGATCTGCAATGCCCTCTACATGAACCGTCCCGGCTTTCCTGCCGGTGGTTTACGTGTGGGCGGGTAGCTCACACACGTCTTGCTGGTCAGCGTAGTGGGCGGTTTCGTATTCGTCCGGGGTGAGCATTCCGAGGCTGCCGTGCAGCCGTCGGGTGTTGTACCAGTGAAACCATGCAGCAGTGGCGAATTCAACGTCCTTACTGGTCTTGTAGGGACGCTGGTGAAAGACGTCGGTGCGGACGCATTCGGTTTTGTAGATGCCGTTGACGGTCTCCATCAGGGCGTTGTCGTAGGCATCGCCGACGGAGCCGATCGAGGGGCGGATCCCTTGAAGGTGCAGGTGCTCGGTGAACCTGATCGACGTGTACTGCGATCCGGCATCGGAGTGCGCGATGAGCTGGTTCTTTTCGATGGGGTGCCCGGCCCGGTCGCGCTGCCACAGGGCCATCCGGACGGGGACATCGACGAGCTCGACATCGCGGCGGGTGGAGATGTTCCAGCCGACGATCCGCTGCGAGAAGCAGGTCCACGACGAACGCGACGTAGGTGAAGC
>NZ_JBNCLV010000015.1:0-83801 GCF_049844855.1 Tsukamurella sp. DT100 | reverse complement strand
CTCAAGCGCTACATCGCCCGCGACCTCTACCGCCTACTTGAGCACCCGTGGACTACTTGACACCCATAGGAGCGTCGGTTCGCGCCCCGGGCGTGTCGCTCGAGATGTGATCGATGGGGCGAGCGAATCCTGCCGCTTCCTCCCGATACCGTCCCTGGTCTGCGGAAAGCGCCGGCTCCGATGATTGCTGAGTGCACGCATCGGGGCGTCCGGCCGGGCGACACGACCCGAAAACCGGCGTGAGCGATTTCTTCGCGACTTCTCTCAGCCGGTAGCCTCGGTCTCCATGACCTCAACGATGGCCCCGGGGGCCCCGGCGCAGACGTACCGCGTCAAGGGCAGCGCTCTCGGTGTCGCCATCGTCGTCCTCTCCGGCATGATGTTCCTCGCCGTCCTCGACGGCACCGTCGTCTTCGTCGCGCTGCCGCGGATCCAGGACGCGATGCACCTCTCGGACGCCGCGAAGATCTGGGTCTTCGGCGCCTACGCGGTCACCTTCGGCGGCTTCATGCTGCTCGGGGGGCGCCTCGGCGACACCTTCGGGCGCAAACGGATGTTCATCCTCGGCGTCGCGGGATTCACCCTCGCCTCCCTGCTCACCGGTTTCGCCACCAACGAGGCGTCGCTGCTCGTCGCGCGCGCCGCTCAGGGCCTCTTCGCTGCGATCGCGTGCCCCACGGCGCTGGCGCTGATCGCCACCACCTTCGCGCCCGGCAAGGCGCGCAACCAGGCCTTCGCGATCTTCGGCGCGATGGCCGGGCTCGGCTCGGTGTCGGGCCTCGTCGCGGGCGGCCTGCTCGCGACGTGGGACTGGCGCTTCGTCTTCTGGATCAACGTCCCCGTGGGCATCGTGTGCGTCATCGGCGCTGTCATCGCCCTGGAGGAGTCGACCTCGGAGCGTCGCCACGCCCTCGACATCAAGGGCGCCTTCCTCGCCGTGGCGGGCTGCGTCGCCGGCGTATACGCCCTGACGATGGGGCCGGAGTCCCACTGGCAGGGCGCGAGCATCTACATCGCCGGCGCCGTCAGCGTGGTCTGCCTGGCGGCGTTCCTCGTGGTGGAGCGCACCGCCAAGAACCCGATCCTGCCGTTCTCGCTCTTCCACAACCGCAACCGCGTGGCGGCGATGGTCGCCATCCTCGTCTGCGGCGCCCTGATCCCGACACTCGGCTTCTACGTCGCGCAGACCTTCCAGCAGGTGCTCGGATACACCCCGCTGCAGTCCGGCGTGGCCCTGATCCCGTTCGCCGTGGGCATGGGCATCGCCGCCCCCATCTCGTCCAAGCTCGCGCTGAAGTTCCAGGCCCGCTGGCTGGTCGCGATCGGCGGCCTCATCGTCTTCCTGCCGTGCCTCTACGTGCCGACGCTCATGACCAAGGACCCGTCGGCGGTCAGCTACTTCCCGTACATCGGGTTGCCCGTGTTCCTCATCGGCCTGGGCGTGGGCTTCGCGATGATCCCGCTGCCGATCTGCGCCCTCGCCGGGGTGCGTCCGTCGGAGACCGGTCCGATGTCCGCGCTGGTCGAGGTGTGCCAGAACATCGGCGGCATCGTCGGCCTGGCCTCCGTGCAGGTCCTGGTGACCTCCCGGATCATGAAGGAGGGCGGCCCGACCAAGGGCGAGATCACCCACGAGATGCTCGATGACGCGCAGCGCAGCGCGCTGGCGTCGGGTTACGGCCTGGCGTTCATCGCCTGCGCCGCGATCCTCATCCTCGCCGGCCTCGTCGTGGTGCCCTTCATGCGGTTCACCCCGGAGGAGGTCGCCGAGGGGCAGGCCGCCCAGGAATCGAGCAAGTCCGGCGGATCGATCCCGTCCACCTCCTTCCCGGCGCAGGCGTTCGACCACGACGACGACGATGTCGACGACGACTGGGAGCCCCTCGAGGGCGACGTCACGTCCGGCTCGTTCCCGGCGGTGCGCCGCGAGGACTTCGACCGCGCGTACAACGAGAAGCCCGGGGATCCGGAGCCGATGTACTTCACCGACCGCTTCCGCGCGATCAAGCGCCCGCAGGCCACGGGGCAACAACCCGTGCAGCACCGACCGGCCGCGCAGCCGCCGCAGGCGCCCCCGGTCGCGCCGCCGCAGCCGCAGCAGGCGTACTCCCACCCCAGTGACCCGCTTCCCCGCACCGGACAGCCCGGCGAGGGCCTCGCCGGCGTCGCCCGGCCGTCGGGCCCGATCCAGCGCGAGAGCACCGACCTGCCGCGCCCGCCGCAGCCCCCGCGCCCCGCGGCGGACCCGCAGTACCGGCCCCCGGTGCCCCCGCACGCCCGGCAGCGCCCGAGCGCGCCGATCCAGCGCCCGAGCGGTCAGGTGTCGCGCCCGAGCGCCCCGGTCCAGCGTCCCAGCGGGCAGATGCCGCGCCCGAGCGGGCCGGTGCCCGGTCCGCAGGGTCCGGCGGGCCCGCCGGTCCACCGGCCCAGCGGCGCGATCCAGCGCCCCGGTCGGCAGGCGCCGCCGCAGCCCGGCGGTCCCGGGCCGCGCCCGAGCGGCCCCGTGCAGCGGCCCAGCGCGCCGATCCAGCGCCCGCCCGCCGCCCAGGAGCCGGAGGCACCGTCGAACGGCGGGCGGCACGCGCTGCCCGAGCCCGACGCCATGCACCACCCCGAGACCTCGGCGCAGGCCGAGCGCGTCAGCCGCGCCCGGCGGCACCGCCTCGACGAGGACTAGCGGCGAGCCCGAGTCACCCCGCGGTGACGATCGTGACCTCGGTCGGCGACGAGAGTTCCGCACGCAGCCCGGCCTTCTCGGCCACCTTCACCACGCCCCGCGCGTCGCCGGGCTCGGCGCGGCTGACCACCAGCGCCCGCGCCAGCAGCCCCTTGTGGTGCTTGTTGAAGTGCGAGACCACGGACCGCGAGCCGTCGGCCCTCTCCGTCACGACGGTGGCGGTCACCGCCCCCGGCACCCGGCCCAGCGCCGCGTAGCCGCCGGACCGCAGGTCCACGACGAGGCCGCGGTCCGCGGCGGCGAGCGCCTCGGCCAGCGCGGGCTTCCAGGCGGCGGCCAGCGTGCCCAGGCCGGGCAGCTTCGAGCTCGAGGAGAGCCGGTAGGCGGGGATCGGGTCCTGCGCGCCCACCGTCCCGAACAGAGCCGAGCCCACGGCCAGGCGGGCGTCGGCCTTCGCGCGTTGCGCCTTGGTCAGCCCGCGGACGTCGAGGGCGTCGTAGAGCACCCCTGTGTACTGCTCGATCGCGGGCCGGGTGGCGGCGGTGCGCAGCGCGCGGTTGCGCTCCAGCTCGTCGGTCTGCCCGTCCGAGAGGCCCAGGGCGGCGCGGGCGGCACCGTCGTCCTGCGAGACGGCGATGAGGGCGTCGAGGAGGCGTTCGCGGGTCGCGGTGAGCGACGGGAAGGTCAGCGCGCCCAGGTCGAGGGGCGCGCCCGAGCCGCCGCCGGCTTTGGTTTCGGACGGGGGAAGCAGGATCAGCACACCGGACACACTAAGCTGTGGCGTCGTGATCACCCGATTCTCCCAGCTGTTCCTGCGCACGCTCCGCGACGACCCCGCGGATGCGGAGGTCCCCAGCCACAAGCTGCTCGTCCGTGCCGGCTACGTGCGGCGCATCGCGCCCGGCGTCTACTCCTGGCTGCCGCTGGGCCTGCGGGTCCTGCGGAACGTCGAGCAGGTCGTCCGCGAGGAGATGAACGCGATCGGCGGCCAGGAGATCCTGCTGCCCGCACTGCTGCCGCGCGAGCCCTACGAGACCACCAACCGGTGGACCGAGTACGGCGACAGCCTCTTCCGGCTGAAGGACCGCAAGGGCGCCGACATGATGCTCGGCCCCACCCACGAGGAGATCTTCGCCCTCACTGTGAAGGGCGAGTACAACTCGTACAAGGACCTGCCGGTCATCCTGTACCAGATCCAGACCAAGTACCGCGACGAGGAGCGGCCCCGCGCGGGCATCCTCCGCGGCCGCGAGTTCGTCATGAAGGACAGCTACAGCTTCGACACCACCGACGAGGGCCTCTCCGAGGCCTACGCCCAGCACCGCGCCGCGTACCAGAAGATCTTCGCGCGCCTGAACGTCGAGCACGTCATCGTTTCCGCCACGTCCGGCGCCATGGGCGGCAGCGCCTCCGAGGAGTTCCTCGCGGTGAGCCCCGTCGGCGAGGACACCTACGTGCACTCGACCGAGTCGGACTACGCGGCGAACGTCGAGGCCGTGGTCACGCCCGCGCCGCCCGCGATCCCGCTCGACGGGCTGCCCGCCGCGCAGGTCTTCGACACCCCCGGCACGCCCACCATCGACACGCTCGTCGCCTGGGCGAACGAGGCCGCCGACGGTGCCTCCGTCCTCGGCCGCGAGGTGGTCGCGGGGGACACGCTCAAGAACGTCATGGTCAAGACCCGTGCCCCCGGCGGCGACTGGGAGCTCCTCGGCGTCGGCGTGCCCGGCGACCGCGAGGTGGACTTCAAGCGTCTCGAGGCGTCGCTGGAGCCCACCGAGGTCGCGCTGATCGAGGCGGAGGACTTCGCGAAGTACCCGTTCCTCGTCAAGGGCTACATCGGCCCGAAGGCGCTGCTGGAGAACGAGGTCCGCTACCTCGTCGACCCGCGCGTGGTGACCGGCACCGCCTGGATCACCGGCGCCGACGCGCCGGGGCAGCACGTCGTGAACCTCACCGCGGGCCGCGACTTCACGCCCGACGGCACCATCGAGGCCGCCGAGGTCCGCGACGGCGACGCCTCGCCCGACGGCAAGGGCGTGCTGCAGTCGGCGCGCGGCATCGAGATCGGCCACATCTTCCAGCTGGGCCGCAAGTACACCGACGCCTTCGAGGTCGACGTGCTGGGCGAGAACGGCAAGCCCGTGCGCCTCACCCAGGGTTCCTACGGCGTCGGCGTCTCGCGCCTCGTCGCCGTCATCGCCGAGCAGCAGCACGACGACAAGGGCCTGCGCTGGCCCAAGGGCATCGCCCCGTTCGACGTGCACGTGGTGATCGCGAACAAGGACGAGGGCGCCTGGACCGGCTCCGAGTCGCTGGCCGCCGAGCTCGACGCCGCCGGCCTGCAGGTGCTGCTCGACGACCGCAAGGCCTCGCCCGGCATCAAGTTCAAGGACTCCGAGTTGGTCGGCGTGCCGACCGTCGTCGTGGTCGGCCGGGGCTGGGCCGACGGCGTCGTCGAACTCCGGGACCGGCTCACCGGCGAGTCCCGCGAGATCCCCGTTGCCGACGCCGCCGCGGAGATCGTCGCCGCCGCGAAGTAGTCGACAACCACGAGGGGCCCGCACCGGATCGGTGCGGGCCCCTCGTGGGGTCTGCGTTCAGCCGAGCAGCGTGAGCAGGAAATCGGAGCCGTTGCCGAAACCGTCGGTCGCCACATACGCGATGCCGAAGATCAGGCCGATCACGAACAGGGCCAGGTAGACGCCACCCAGCACCACGCCGGCGATGGCCATGCCCCGGCCCTGCTGGCCGGTCTGCTTGGTCTGCTTCATGGCGATCACGCCCATGACGATCGCCGCGATCGCGATGAAGATCGAGCCGTAACCGAGGAACGGGATGCACGAGAACGGGAACGCGATGATGCCCGTCGAGAGCGAGGCGATCGCGAGGCCGTTGGTCCCCGTCTGCGGCTGCTGGCCCGGGTAGCCGCCGTAGCCCGCCTGCTGCCCCGGGTACGCGGGGTATCCGGGCTGCTGGCCCGGGAACGCCTGGCCGGGGTACTGCTGCTGACCGAACTGGTCCTGGCCCGGGTACTGGGGCGGCGCGGCGTACGGGTTCTGCGCGGCGTAGGGATCCGCGGGGGCGCCGTACGGGTTCTGCTGCGCCGCGTAGGGATCGGCCGGGGCACCGTACGGGTTCTGCTGCGCCGCGTACGGATCGGCGGGCGCGGCGTACGGGTCCGCCGGCGGGGTGTACGCCGAGGGCGCGGCGTAGGGATCCGGCTGCGCGGTCTGGTGCACCGTGGTCGCGGCGTCGGGATCGCCGCCGACGTTCTGATCGCCGTCGCGCTTCGTCAGGTCGGGCGTGGACGGATTCGGCTCCACCGGGCGGATCGCGGTCGGGTCGTAGGTCCCGTCGCCGGGCTGCTGGGGATCACTGGACGTCATCCCCCGAGTGTAAAGGCCCGTAAACGGAACGTCAGGTGCGGATGCCGGGGAAGGGGGTGGTCACGGGGGAGACCCCGAGTGCCACCCGCCACCGGGCGCCCCGGACCGCGGCCCCGCCGAGGCCCGTGACGCCGAGGTGCCGGATCCCGTCACCGTCGGCGCGGGAGAGCAGGTTCCGATGCGCGGCCGCCGAGTCGTCCTCCACGGCGGCGGCCACCTTCGCGGCGCTGACGGGGTCGGTGACCGGCTCCGGCGGCGCGTAGGCGGGGGCGGCGACGGGGACCTCGGCGCCGGTGGCGCTGAGTACCCGGGCGAGGGCGTCCCGCTGCGAGCGGTGCTCCGCGGCATAGGTCGCGATCTCGGCCTTCCGAGTCGGCGCGGCGTAGGCCTCGACGAGGCCGTACAGGTACACGGCGGCGTGCTCGGACTGGAGGGCGGCGGCCACGGCGTCCTGGGCGGGGGTCATGCGAGCACCACCTCCGCGTGCACGCGGGTCGCGGCCGCGACGGAGCCGAGCAGGGCGGCCTGATAGCCGGAGGCGGCGACCGCCGCATCGCCTGCGTCCTTCGCCGAGCGGGTCAGCTGGGCGTGCAGCGAGGCCCGGGACAGAGGCGAGGGGGCCGCCGGGGTCGACGACGGTGCGGCGGTGACGGAGGTCGGGCGCTCGACGTACCGCGACAACTCGTCGGCCAGCGCCGACGCGTGCTGCCCGCGCTGATCGGCGATGAGCCGCAGCTGCGGTCCGGAGGCGCCGTCCAACACGGCCAGGCCGCGGGCGGCGTCCGCGTCGGCCTGGGCCTGCGCGGCGGCCGCCTGCAGCCGTACGGCCTGCGGATCGTCGGCGCGGTCCGCGGGCGTCGTGCACCCCGTCAGCGCCGTCCCGCCCGCGAGCGCGCCGCCCGCGAGGAGGACGGACGTGAGGGCGGTGCGTCGGTCGATGCCGCGGCGCGGGGGTAGGGCGATCACGGGGGCGAGTCTAACGGCGCGCCCGGGTACACTGGCCGCAGCGTTCGACACCGGGCACGTCCGGTGACAATTTCACAGGGAGGCGCGTATGGCTTACGACGAATCGGCGGTGAAGGCCGTGATCGCGCCCCACCTGGACGCGGCCGGGCTCGATCTCGAGCGGGTCAAGATCAACAACGCGGGCACCAAGTCCTCCATCGCGGTCGTCGTGGACAGCGACGCGGGCCCGACCCTCGACGAACTGGCCGAGGTCGCGCGGACGCTGTCCGCCGCGGTCGACGACGCGGACGACGTCTTCGGCGCCCAGGCGTTCACCCTCGAGGTCACCACGCCCGGCGCGGAGCGCCCGCTCACCGAACCCCGCCACTGGCGCCGCGCCCGCGGCCGGCAGGCGGCGATCGAGCTGGCCGACGGCACGAACCTGCTGGCCCGGATCGGGCCGCTCGCGGACGACGGGACGACGGTCACCGTCGTCCTGCCCGGCGCGAAGGGGCGCGCTCCGACGACCCGCGACCTCACCCTCGCCGACGTGGCCGCCGCCGCCGCGCGGGTGGAGTTCCGCAAGCCCAACCCCGTGGAGCTGGAGCTCTCCGGCATCACCCCGGGCCGGGTGCTCCCCGGCGCCGAACCCGCAGATCTGACTGGCGACGACGCCGAAGAAGAAGAGGATTAGATGAACATCGACATGGCGACCCTGCGGGCGATCGAGGCGGAGAAGGACATCTCGGTCGACACCGTGATCGACGCGATCCAGGTGGCCCTCCTCACCGCGTACAAGCACACCGACGGGCATCAGTCGCACGCCCGGATCGACGTCAACCGGCGCACCGGCGAGGTGAAGGTGCTGGCCCAGGAGGTCGACGCCGACGGCAACATCATCACCGAGTGGGACGACACCCCCGAGGGCTTCGGCCGCATCGCCGCGGACTCGGCGCGCCAGCTCATCACGCAGCGCCTGCGCGACGCCGAGAACGACCGCACCTTCGGCGAGTTCGCCGTCTACGAGGGCGAGGTCGTCTCCGGTGTGGTGCAGGCCGATGCCCGCGCCGCGGCCCGTGGCTTCGTCGTGGTCCGCATCGGCGGCGAGCGCGAGGGCCACGAGGGCCTGCTGCCGCCCGCCGAGCAGGTGCCGGGGGAGTCCTACGCGCACGGCGACCGGATGAAGTTCTACGTCGTCGGCGTCAGCCGCGGCCAGCGCGGCACCCAGATCACCCTCTCGCGCACCCACCCCAACCTGGTCAAGAAGCTCTTCGCGCTCGAGGTGCCCGAGATCGCCGACGGCAGCGTGGAGATCACGTCGGTGGCGCGCGAGGCCGGGCACCGCTCGAAGATCGCGGTGCGCACCTCGGTCTCGGGTCTCAACGCCAAGGGCGCGTGCATCGGACCGATGGGTCAGCGCGTGCGGAACGTGATGAGCGACCTCGAGGGCGAGAAGATCGACATCATCTCCTACGACGACGACCCCGCGGTCTTCGTCGGCAACGCCCTGTCGCCGTCGTCGGTGGTGTCCGTCACCATCGTCGACCCCAAGGAGAAGGCCGCCCGTGTGGTGGTCCCCGACTTCAAGCTCTCGCTCGCGATCGGCAAGGAGGGGCAGAACGCCCGCCTCGCCGCCCGGCTCACCGGCTGGCGGATCGACATCCGCTCGGACGCGGAGAGCGCCGAGCCGAAGTGAGCGCACCGGTCCGGACCTGCATCGGGTGCCGGCGCCGGGCGCCCGCGGGCGAGTTGATCAGGGTGGTCGCGCCCGCCGCGGACGACGGTGCGCGGACCGTCGTGGTCGACGCGCGGCGCCGCCTCCCGGGCCGGGGGGCGTGGCTGCACGACGACCCGTCGTGCCACGAGCTCGCGCGCAAGCGGAACGCGTTCCGCCGGGCGCTGCGCGTCTCCGGACCGCTCGACGACTCCCTCGGCGAAACGACTTGCCAGGACGCGCTATGATTATGAGCGGTCTGAAGACGGTAGGTCTTTCCCAAGGCCGACCTACTCGGAGATGAAGGAATCGAGCTGAAGACATGAGCACACCGTGAAGCACCAGCGATGAACGGCAATCGGAGTAACTAACCGAGGTCGGCGGGACCAGTGATGCCCTCGACCTCACATTTGAGGAGAAGAGTGGCAGGCAAGGCCCGCGTGCACGAGTTGGCTAAAGAGCTCGGTGTCACCAGCAAGGAAGTTCTCGCACGGCTCAGTGAGCAGGGCGAGTTCGTGAAGTCCGCGTCGTCGACGGTGGAAGCCCCCGTCGCGCGACGCCTGCGCGAGTCGTACGGACCCAAGTCCGACGGCGGCGCCAAGCCGGGCCCCGCCCCGGCCCGCAAGCCCGGCCCCGCGGCCGCGAGCACCCCCGCGCCCTCGGCACCCGCCGCGGATGCACCCCGTCCCACTTCGGCTCGACCCGGCCCGCGTCCCGCGGCGCCGGCCGCGCCGGAGCCGACCCCGGAGCCCGCCGCACCGGCGGCGCCCATCGCTCCCGCGGCTCCCGCCGCGAGCGCGGCACCGTCGGCGCCCGAGGCGGCGGCGCCCGCCGCTCCGGCGGCACGTCCGGGCCCGCGCCCGGCCGGCCCCAAGCCCGGTCCGCGCACCCCGAAGGTGGGCAACAACCCGTTCTCCTCGCAGGCTCCCGTAGAGCGTGCGCCGCGTCCGCAGCCGGGCCCCGGTGGCCCGCGTCCGCAGGGCGGCGCCCGTCCGGCTCCCGGCCAGGGCGGTCCCCGTCCGCAGGGCGGCGCCCGTCCGGCTCCCGGCCAGGGCGGTCCCCGTCCCCAGGGCGGTCGCCCGGCGGCCGGCCCCGGCGGCCCGCGTCCGACCCCGGGCAGCATGCCTCCCCGCCCGAACCCCGGTGCCATGCCCTCGCGCGCTGCGCGTCCGGCGGCACAGGGCCGTCCCGGCCCCGGTGGCCGTGGTGGGCCCGGTGGTCGTCCCGGCGGCGGTGGCGGTGGCTACCGCGGTGGTCCCGGCGGCGGTGCCGGTGCAGGCACGGGTGCTCCCGCGGGCGGTTTCCGCGGTCGTCCCGGTGGCGGCGGCGGTCGTGGCCGTCCCGGCGGCACCGCGGGTGCCTTCGGTCGTCCCGGTGGCGCGCCGCGTCGTGGCCGTAAGTCGAAGCGGGCGAAACGCGCCGAGTACGAAAGCATGCAGGCGCCGATCGCCGGTGGCGTCCGTTTGCCCCGTGGCGGTGGCGAGACGATCCGTCTCGCCCGCGGCGCGTCGCTGAGCGACTTCGCCGAGAAGATCGACGCGAACCCGGCATCGCTGGTCCAGGCGCTGTTCAACCTGGGCGAGATGGTCACCGCCACCCAGTCGGTGAACGAGGAGACCCTCGTGCTGCTGGGCGAGGAGATGAACTACGTCGTCCAGGTCGTCAGCCCCGAGGACGAGGACCGCGAGCTGCTCGACAGCTTCGACCTCACCTACGGCGAGGACGAGGGCGACGAGGACGACCTCGAGCAGCGCCCGCCGGTGGTCACCGTCATGGGTCACGTCGATCACGGTAAGACCCGACTGCTGGACACGATCCGTAAGGCGAACGTCCGCGAGGGCGAGGCCGGTGGCATCACGCAGCACATCGGTGCCTACCAGGTGCTCACCGAGCTCGACGGCAACGAGCGTCTGATCACGTTCATCGACACCCCGGGTCACGAGGCGTTCACCGCCATGCGTGCCCGTGGTGCGAAGGCCACCGACCTCGCGATCCTCGTGGTCGCGGCCGACGACGGCGTCATGCCGCAGACGGTGGAGGCCATCAACCACGCGCAGGCGGCCGACGTGCCGATCGTCGTCGCGGTGAACAAGATCGACAAGGAGGGCGCGCAGCCGGAGAAGATCCGCGGCCAGCTCACCGAGTACGGCCTGATCCCCGAGGAGTACGGCGGCGACACGATGTTCGTCGACATCTCCGCGAAGCAGGGCACGAACGTCGAGGCGCTGCTCGAAGCGGTGCTGCTGACGGCCGACGCCTCGCTGGACCTGCGGGCCAACCCCGACATGGACGCGCAGGGCGTCGCGATCGAGGCGCACCTCGACCGCGGCCGCGGCCCCGTGGCCACCGTGCTCATCCAGCGCGGCACCCTGCGGGTCGGCGACTCGATCGTGGCGGGCGACGCCTACGGTCGCGTCCGGCGCATGGTCGACGAGAACGGCGACGACATCACGGAGGCACTGCCTTCGCGTCCCGCCCAGGTCATCGGCTTCACCTCGGTGCCCGGCGCAGGCGACAACCTGCTCGTGGTCGACGAGGACCGGATCGCCCGGCAGATCGCCGACCGGCGCGCGGCGCGCAAGCGCAACGCCCTGGCGGCCAAGTCGCGCAAGCGCGTCTCGCTGGAGGATCTGGATGCCGCGCTGAAGGAGACCAGCCAGCTCAACCTCATCCTCAAGGGCGACAACTCGGGCACCGTGGAGGCGCTCGAGGAGGCCCTGCTGGGGATCGAGATCGACGACGAGGTGCAGCTGCGGGTCATCGATCGCGGTGTCGGTGGCGTCACGGAGACCAACATCAACCTGGCGTCCGCGTCGAACGCGATCATCATCGCCTTCAACGTGCGGGCCGAGGGCAAGGCCACCGAGCTCGCCAACCGCGAGGGCGTGGAGATCCGGTACTACTCGGTGATCTACCAGGCGATCGACGAGGTCGAGGCCGCGCTCAAGGGCATGCTCAAGCCGGTCTACGAGGAGAAGGAGCTCGGCCAGGCCGAGATCCGCGCGATCTTCAAGTCGTCCAAGGTGGGCAACATCGCGGGTTGCATGGTCCAGTCCGGGATCATGCGCCGCAACGCGAAGGCGCGCCTGCTCCGCGATTCGAAGGTCGTGGCCGAGAACCTCACGGTCACTTCGCTCAAGCGCGAGAAGGACGACGCGACCGAGGTCCGCGAGGGCTACGAATGCGGTCTGACGCTCTCGTACTCCGATATCAAGGTCGGCGACGTGATCGAGACCTACGAGCTGGTCGAGAAGCCGCGCGACTGATGTTCCTTCGGCCGGGTGCGGCCGGCGCGACCTGCGCCGGCCGCACCCGCCCGACTATCCCCAGGGCCGGGTGGCCCGACAGATGTTCACAGGTGTCATTGAGATAGATCTGCTGCTGGGCGACGTGCACTCGCTCAAGCACAAGCGTTCCGTGCTCCGGCCGATCCTCGCGGAGCTGCGCCGGTTCTCCGTCAGCGCCGCCGAGGTGGGCTACCAGGACCTGCATCGACGCGCCCTGATCGGCGTCGGGCTCGTCGGGCCGGATGCGGGCCACGTCGGGGAGGTCCTCGATCGGTGCGAACGCACCGCCGCGGGGCACCCCGAGGTGGAATTGTTGTCGGTGCGGCGGCGCCTCTGGGGGCCGGAGGACTGAAGCGCCCGACACGGGATTGAGTGTGGTGGACGCAGGTGCCGACGCTGCAGTCCCACACCGGGATATGCTCGCTGTTCCATCGGTTGATCACACCGTTCCACTGATCGACCGTTCGACGCGTAAGGGAGGGACTGGCCATGGCTGACCCGGCACGGGCCGCTCGGCTCGCCAAGCGGATCGGGACCATCGTCGCGACCGCGATCGAGCACGACATCAAGGATCCGCGGCTCGACTACGTCACCGTCACCGATACCCGCGTGACCAACGACCTGCACGACGCGACGGTCTTCTACACCGTCATGGGCCCGACGCTCGACGTCGAGCCCGACTACGAGGCGGCCGCCGCCGGTCTGGAGAAGGCCCGTGGCCAGCTCCGCAGCAAGGTCGGCGCGGGCACGGGCGTGCGGTTCACGCCCACCCTGCGGTTCGAGCTCGACGGGGTGCCCGCCGCCGTCGCGAACATGGAGGCGCTGCTCGCCAAGGCCCGTGAGCAGGACGAGCGGGTCGCCGCCGTCGCCGCCACCGCGAAGCCCGCGGGCGAGGCGGACCCCTACAAGCACGACGACGAGGACGCCGACGACGAACCGGACGGGGCCGAGCGGTGACAGACGCCGCCGCCGCTGCGGCGGCGCTGGACGGTGCGCGGAGCGTGGCGGTGTACTGCCACGTGCGCCCCGACGCGGACACCCTCGGCTCGGGACTGGGCCTGGCGCGGGTGCTGCGCGCCCGCGGCGCCCACGTCACCGTCAGCCATCCGGGCCCGGACCTGCCGTCCGGGATCGGCCTGCTCCCCGGCGTCGACGGCTTCACCGCGCCGAACGCGGATGCGGAGGTCGCCGTCGCGGTCGATTGCGCCAGTTCGGAGCGGCTCGCGGGACTCGAGGAGTCCTTCCACGGCCACCCCGTGCGGGTGGTCATCGACCACCACGCGACGAACACCGGATTCGGCACCGTCGACCTGATCGACCCGGCTGCCAACTGCACCACCGAGCTCGTGCTCGCGGTCATCGACGCGCTCGGCGCGGAGCTGGACGCGGGGACGGCCGACTGCCTGTACGCCGGGCTGATCACCGACACGGGCTCGTTCCGCTGGGCGACGCCCGCCGGGCACGTCGTGGCGGGCCGCCTGCTCGCCGCGGGCGCGCGCGGGCGCGAGCTCTCGCGCGACCTGCTCGACAGCCACCCCCGCGCATGGTTCTCGATGGTCGCCGCGGTGCTGGGTTCCGCGACCGCGGTTCCCGAGGCCTTCGGCGGACGGGGCGCGGTGTACGCCGTGTGCCGCGCGGCCGATCGCGGGCCGCTCGGCTGGGACGCCGCGGAATCGCTCATCGACCTGCTGCGCACCGCCGAGGACTGCGAGGTCGCCGCCCTTTTCAAGGAGAGCGACAGCGGCGAATGGTCCGCCTCGCTGCGGGCGCGCACCGATCTCGACGTCTCGGAAGTGGCACGCGGCTTCGGCGGCGGCGGCCACCGGCTCGCCGCGGGCTACTCCGCCACCGGGACGAGCGACGACGTGGTCGTCGCCTTCCTCGCCCGGGTCTGATCTCCCGTATGACGGGAACCGCGTGACCGAGACCGCAGCCGTGCCCACCGGGCTCGGCCGGCGCATCGTCGGCCAGGCACTGCCCGCCCTCGGGGTACTCGCCGCGGAACCCCTGTACCTGCTGTGGGACACGGCCGTCGTCGGTCGCCTGGGCGCGTTGCCGCTGGCCGGCCTCGCAGTCGGCGGCCTCATCCTCGCCACCGTCTCCACGCAGCTGACCTTCCTCTCCTACGGCACCACCTCGCGCTCGGCCCGCCGCTACGGCGCGGGCGACCCCGGCGGCGCCGTCGTCGAGGGCGTGCAGGCGACGTGGATCGCGCTCGCCGTGGGCACCGTCCTGCTGGCCCTCGTGCAGGGATTCGCCGGCCCGATCACACGGGTGATCGCCGGCCGCGCGGAGATAGCCGAGGCCGCCGAGTCGTGGCTTCGCGTGGCCTCCTTCGGGATCCCGCTGATCCTGATCACGATGGCCGGGAACGGCTGGCTCCGCGGCGTGCAGCGGCCCCGCGCGCCCCTGGTCTTCGTGCTGGTCGGGCTGGGCCTGTCGACGGTGCTGTGCCCCGCCCTCGTCTTCGGCTGGGGCGGTGCGCCCGAGCTCGGCCTCGTCGGCTCCGCGTGGGCGAACCTCGCCGGGCAGATCGTGAGCGGGCTGCTCTTCCTCGGCGCCGTCGTGCGCGCGGCCCGGGCGGGCGGGGGCGGCTCGGTCGCGGCGCTGCGGCCGCGCCTCGATCTGGTGCGGGCGCAACTCGTGCTGGGGCGCGACCTGATCGTGCGCAGCCTCTCCTTCCAGATCTGCTTCATCTCCGCGGGCGCGGTCGCCGCGCGGGCGGGCGCGCAGTACGTCGGCGCGCACCAGATCGCCATGCAGCTGTGGAACTTCGTGGCACTCGTGCTGGACTCCTTGGCCATCGCCGCGCAGACGCTCGTCGGCGCCGCCCTCGGGGCGGGGAACACCGGCGCAGCGCGGTCCTTGGGCCGCCGGGTCACCGCGTGGTCGACGGTCTTCGCGGTGGGGATCGCCGCGGCGCTCGCCGCGCTGCAGGGCGTGCTGCCGCGGCTGTTCACCACCGACGCCGCCGTCCTCGACGCCCTCACCGTGCCGTGGTGGTTCCTCGTCGGGATGATCCCCGTGGCGGGGGTGGTCTTCGCGCTCGACGGGGTGCTCCTCGGGGCCGCCGACGCCGCCTACCTCCGGTCCGCGACGATGGCCGCGGCGCTCGTCGGCTTCCTGCCGCTGATCTGGCTGTCGTACGCCTTCGGCTGGGGACTGGCCGGGATCTGGTCGGGCCTGGCGGCGTTCATGGTGCTCCGCTGCGCCGCCGTGGTCGTCCGCTTCCAGGGGCACCGGTGGGAACGGGTGGGCACCGCGCCGGCGTGACCGGCTTGCAATGCGGCCCCGAATACGATCGGATAGCGCATATGGCATTCACTGTGATCACGAGCACGGCCGCGTTCCGCAAGACCCTCGCCGGTGCGGCGGTCCTCGCGGCGTGCGGCGCGGCGGTCGCCTGCACCCCGTCTGACCCCGAGTCGGTGCCCTCCTTCACCGTGAATCCCTCGGCGGCGCAGAGCGCGCCCGCGAGCCCGTCGTCCCGCGCGTCGTCCTCCGCCTCGGCGGCGGCCACCACCACGGCGCCCGCCCCGACGGCCACCCAGGAGCAGCCGGCGGGCGGCACGCCGTACGTCGCGCCCACCACGACCTACCCGACGGCGGAGACGACGACGGCCGCCCCGACGACCACCCAGCCGTACCCGACGACCGTGGTCATCCCGCCCGGCATCGACCTGCCGCCGGGCGCGCCGCGCACCATCACCATCCCCCCGGGCCTGCCCTTCCCGCGCTGACCGCGCCTCGGCACGGCCCTCTCGTCGCCCGGGCACGCCTCGGCCCCGGGGCGCGGGCGGCGGTTCGCCGTGGCCGTGCACCCGGGGCCGGGGGAGGGGCGGATCAGCGCGAGGCGCGCGG
Source organism: Tsukamurella sp. DT100 (assembly GCF_049844855.1). Classification (NCBI taxonomy): domain Bacteria; kingdom Bacillati; phylum Actinomycetota; class Actinomycetes; order Mycobacteriales; family Tsukamurellaceae; genus Tsukamurella; species Tsukamurella sp. DT100. Next base: position 67,928 of record NZ_JBNCLV010000015.1, on the reverse strand, counting down.
CGCCCCCTGACCGGGATCGATCTGCACCGGACCGTTCTTGCCCGGGGTCACGTCGAAGTCGAAGATCGACGTCGGGATGTACACCGTGGCACAGGAGTTCGGGATGTCGACGACGCCGGACAGCCGGCCCTCGATCGGCGCCGCACCGAGCAGCAGGTAGGCCTGCTCCGGGCTGTAGCCGAACTTGGTGAGGTAGTCGATAGCGTGCAGGCAGGCGCGCTGGTACGACAGGTGCGAGTCCAGGTACCGCTGCTCGCCGTCGAGCGTCACCGACGTCCCGGAGAAGGCGAGGAACTGCTCGTACCGGGGGCCCACGTCGCCGCCGGGCAGGAAGATCGCGTTCTCGCTGACGCCGTAGGTCTCCATGCCGCCGGAGATGATGTCGACGTGCAGGTCGATGAAGCCGCCCATCTCGATGGCGCCGCAGAAGGTGATCTCGCCGTCGCCCTGGCTGAAGTGCAGATCGCCGACCGACAGGTTCGCGCCGTCGACGAACACGGGGTAGAAGACGCGGGTGCCGCGGGTGAGGTTCTTGATGTCCTGGTTGCCGCCGTTCTCGCGCGGCGGCGCGGTGCGCGCGCCCTCCGCGGCGGCCGCGGCGAAGGCGTCGCCGGTGAGGGTGCCGAGGATGGCGTCGTTCGGCTCGGGCGGCAGCGCCAGGGGCGGCACACGGTCCGGATCGGTCGCGATCAGCGCGGCCTCACGGGCGTTCCAGCGGGCCAGTAGGTCCTTCGACGGTGCCGTGCCCATCAGGCCCGGGTGGATGATGCCGGTGAAGCTGACGTGCGGCACGTGCCGCGAGGTGGCGGTGTGGCCGGTGAAGTCCCAGACGGCCTTGTAGGCGTCGGGGAACTGGTCGGTCAGGAATCCGCCGCCGTTCTCCTTGGCGAAGATGCCGGTGTAGCCCCAGCCCTGCCCGGCGAGCGGGCCGCTGTCCTCCTGCGGGATCGGGCCCACGTCCACGATGTCCACGATGAGCAGGTCGCCCGGCTTCGCGCCCTCGACGGCGATCGGCCCGGACAGCGTGTGCACCGTCGTCAGCGGCGCGTTGAGGATGTCCTCGGCGGAGTCGTCGTTGTGAATGGCACCGTCGAACCACTCGCGGCAGTGCACCCGGAAGGTGTCGCCGGGCTTGACGGTGACCGCCGGCGGGATGGCGTAGTGCCACCGGTTGTGCCCGATCTTCTCCTGATCGGTGAACTTCTTCGAGGAGTCGAGCGGGAATACGACCTCTGGCATGGGACGGACCTCTCTTCTTCGGTGGACCTTCTCGGGTGGGAACTCAGGGGCGGGGCAGGTGCGCGTGCCGCGGGTCCGACGGTGCCGGCCCCCGGCCCGGACGCGGCGCGCCGGCGGGGGAGCCGACGACGGCCGGTCGTTCGGCGGTGGCCTTCGTGGCGTCGAGGAGCCGCATGGCGCCGCGGTCGGCGCGGCCGATCTGCGGCGCGGTGACCCCGCGCGGGGCCGGATCGCCACAGCGACACGCCGTCGCGTCGGGGACGTCGCGCATGCTGAAGGTCGCGTCGAACGGTCCGCAACGGGCGCAGCGGAATTCATACGTAGGCATGAGTGGACGGTATTCCTTTCGCTGGGCCGCCGGAGGGTAATTACCGAATCGGTAGTGAATCTGGTGGGTATCGTGAGTCCGTGCCAGCCCAGTCGTCCACGCCGCCGCCGAAACGCGCGAGGCCGCCCGTGTCGCGGACCCGCAAGGCGCGGATCGCGCGGCGTCGCGCGAAGCGCGTCGCCGCCGCCGACAACGACCTGACCGGCGCGCAGTGGGACGAGCTCGTCGGCCTGTGGGGTGCGTGCGCCTACTGCGGGGGAACGGGGCCCTACCAGAAGGACTGCGTGCTCCCGATCTCGCGCGGGGGTCGCTACACCCAGCAGAACGTGGTACCCGCGTGCCGTTCGTGCAATGCGAGCAAGTGCAACTCCGAGGTCACGGGGTGGATGCGGCGCAAGAAGCTCGACGAGCGGGCCTTCCTGCAGGGGCACGCCGAGATCCTGATGCACCTGCGGGAGCGGAACGCCGACGACGGCGCGCCGACCGGGGAGGTCGGCGCACCGTCGGACGCCTGAGCGGGAGACGCGTCCCTACTTCACCGGCGGATCCGCGGGCAGGACGTGCGCGCCCGACTTGTCGGTCGAGAGGGCCAGCGAGCTGATGTACTGCTTCTCGCCGTCGGGGCCGGGCACCGCGGAGGCCGCCATGTCGGGCCGTTCGAACTCGACGCCGGTCACGCAGCACAGGAGCTTCTCGCCCGACGGGTTGCCGTACTCGTCGAACATCGGCAGGTCGATGCCGTCGTCGCCGCGACGCAGGTAGTACTTGCCCCGCGTGGCGACGGCGAGGACCGGCGGCAGCACGAGGGCGAGGACCAGGGCGACCAGCGGCGAGTAGGGCTGCAGGCCGGAGCCGAGGAGCCCGAAGAACGCGGCGATGGAGAGCCCGGCAGCGACGATCACCGAGACGAAGCCGACCGGGTTGATGTCGTAGAGCATGCCGCGTCGGAACTCCGGGACCTTCGGCGAGATCTGCAGCAGGTACTTGTTGATCGCGATGTCGCTGGCGACGGCGACGATCCAGGCGATGCCGCAGTTGGCGTAGAAGTTCAGCAGGTTGTTGAGGAAGCTGAACATGTCGGCCTCCATGAGCACGATCGCGATGACCACGTTGAACACGAGGAAGACCAGGCGACCGGGGTAGGTCTTGGTGACGCGGGTGAAGCTGTTGGTCCACGCCAGCGAGCCCGAGTAGGCGTTGGTCACGTTGATCTTGATCTGGCTGATCACCACGAGGATCACGGCGAGGGTGAGCGCGAGCCAGTGCGGCAGGAAGTCCTGGTAGATCTCCACGAACTGGTGCACCGGCTGGTTGGCGATGCCCGCGTTGTCGATGGTGATCCCGATAAGGTAGACGGCCAGGAACAGGCCGACGATCTGCTTGATGGCGCCGAAGAAGACCCAGCCGGGGCCCGCGGTGATCACGGCGGTCCACCAGCGCCGCGAGTTCTCGGGGGTCTTGGGCGGCATGAAGCGCAGGTAGTCGATCTGCTCGGCGATCTGCGCGATGAGGGAGAGGCAGACGCCCGCGGCGAGCATGGTGCCCGCGAAGCTGACGCCCTTGTGCAGGGGCTCGCCGGTGGCGGTGTCGATGCCGCCGAAGGCGAAGAAGTCGCCGATGGCCTCGGGATGCTTGAACAGCAGGTAGCCGAACGGCAGCACCATCATCACGAGCCACAGCGGGGTGGTCCACACCTGCAGCTTCGCGAGCGTGTTCATGCCGTAGATCACCAACGGGATGATCAGCACGGACGACAGCAGGTACCCGAGCCAGAGCGGAATGCCCAGGCCGAGTTCGAGGCCCTGCGCCATGATCGAGCCCTCGAGGGCGAAGAAGATGAACGTGAACGACGCGAAGATCACGTTCGTGAGTACCGAACCGTAGTAGCCGAAGCCGCTGCCGCGGGTGATCAGGTCGAGATCGATGTTGTACCGCGCCGCGTAGTACGCCAGTGGATAACCGGTCAGCACGATGACCAGCGCGAAGAAGCCGATGCCCCACAGTGCGTTGCCGGTGCCGTTGGCGATGCCGATGTTCGCGCCGATGGCGAAGTCGGCCAGGTAGGCGATGCCGCCCAGCGCCGAGGTGGCGACCACGGCGGGCCCCCACTTGCGGTAGCTGCGCGGCGCGAACCGCAGGGTGTAGTCCTCGAGCGTCTCGCGCGCGGCGGCGTCGCGAAGCGCGGTCGACGGTGCGCCGTCGGCTTCCGCGGGTTGCAGTGCGGTCACGGTTGTTCCCTTCCGGCCCGCACCACCCGGTGCGGGGTTGGGGAAATCGTGCTGCCGCGGCGTTCAGCGGGGGTGACTGCGTCGTAACGGGTCGGTTACGGCGCCGGGCGGCGTGTGACGGCGGTGTTGCCCGCGTTCGCCTTCGCCACCGCGTCCTCCTTGCGCTTGACCGAGTCCCGGATCTGGTCGATGTTCTCGCGCAGCATGTCGGCGACCAGCTCGTCCGTCCGCTCGTCGGCGAGCACCTGCAGCACCATTCGGAAGCTGGTGTCGACGATCAGCTGGATGATCTCGTCGTGGAACGGGATGTACTTGACCCGCCTGGTCTGCGGGTCGTTCTTGATCGTCTCCAGGATCATGCCCGTCATCTCGGGCTTGTTCTCCTCGAGCGCGGCCGCGATGTTCTTGGTGTAGTGCCCGGACTTGAGCACCTCGGCGACCTCGTCGAGGACGGCGACGGTGATCGGGCGCTTGACGGCGTCGACGACGGTGTCGGTGGCGCGGTTGACGACGGCCGCGGTGATCCGGTCGCCGTAGAGCCGGTCGATCGCCCGCGCGAGCCGGGCCAGGGCCACCGCGATGCGGATCAGTCGGAACAGTCGCGGCGCGGGGCTCGGCACGATCAGCGCGGGGATCATGCCGAGGATCTCGTACCAGTTGACGAGGAGGAACCGGCGATGCCAGCCCACCTGGCGCCACCGCCACAGGAACTCGGCGGCGAAGACCGCACAGATCACGGCGTCGACGATGAGGACCGTCCGGAGAGTGGTCGGGGAGACGTCGAAGAACGTGATCCACACGATCAGCCCCACGGAGACGAAGGCCAGCGCGACCATGGCCCAGTCGGTCCACAGGACGGGCGGCTTCCGCGGGTACGGAGCGAGTCGGGCGTCGGTCGTGGCGTTCATCGCGTCCGACACTACTGAGCGGCCGCGCGCCCGGGGGCCGGTCCGTGCGGACCGGCCCCGGGGGACGCGATCACGCCGCGGGAGGCAGGTGCCGCTGCACGTCGTCGATGATGCGGCCGGCGCCGAGCACGCCGATCCCCACCATCCAGGTCTCGTCGTCGACCGCGAACGCGCGGTTCGCGGCCACGGCGGGCAGCGCGCCCCAGCGGTCGGTCACGGTCCGCTGGGTGGCGGACGAGTTCGCGCCAGGGGTGTGGAAGACGTAGTCGCCGTTGATCTCCGCGAAGTTCTCCAGCGACGGCTCGATCATCGAGTACTCGCCCCACGGCTTCGGCGGGATGCTGAAGCCCATCGCGGTGATCACGCTCCCGGAGAACGTGCCGGGGCCGTAGATCCGGAACGTGCCGTTCGCCCGCCACCGCACGATCGAGACCGACTTGCCGGGGGCCCCGACCTTGCGGCCCACCTCGGCGGCGCGCGCGTCGAGCGCGGCGAGCTGTGCGGCCATCTGATCCGTGCGGTTCACCGCCAGTGCGGTGATGTTCGCCTGCTCCTTCCAGTTGGTGCCGGTGTCCACCGAGTACACGGTGGGGGCGATGGCGGAGAGCTGCTGGTAGAGCTTCTCGTGCCGGACCTTCGAGCCGATGATGAGATCGGGCCGGAGCTTCGCGATCGCCTCGATGTCGGGACCGGCGATCAGGCCCACGTTCTCCGTGCCGTCGAGCTCGTCGCGCAGGTAGCCGGGGAAGCCCTCGTTCGCGGCCGCGACGGCGGCGCCGACCGGCTTGATGCCCAGCGCGACCAGGGCGTCCGTGTGCGGCGAGTCGATGACGACGATGCGCTGCGGGTTCGCCGGTACCTGGGTCTCGCCCATGGCGTGGGCGACGGTGCGCGTCTGGGCGGGTGCGGCGTCGCCGCCGCCGGATCCGCACGCGGTGAGCGTCACGGCGGTCGCCACCGAGAGGGTGGCGGCGAGGAATCGGCGGCGGTTCGGTCCTGATGCGATCGTCATGCCGGAAAGATAGCATTCGGTTAGGCTTGCCTTGGTGTTTGGTCGGGGTGTGCGATCTCCCCGGCGCCGCCCGGTAGCGTGGAGGGGTGGCGAAGCTCTGGGCGATCAGTGACCTGCACGTCGGGCACCGAGGGAACGAGGGCGTCGTCGACACGGTGTGGCCCGAGTCGCCCGACGACTGGCTGATCCTGGCGGGCGACCTCTGTGAACGCACCGACCAGCTGGACGAGGTGCTCGCCGCCATCGCCCCGCGGTTCGCAACGGTGATCTGGGTCCCGGGGAATCACGAGCTCTACACCACCTCGAAGGACCCGATGCAGGTCTTCGGCGAGGCCCGGTACGACCACCTGGTGGAGATCTGCCGGCACCACGGCGTGCTCACGCCGGAGGACCCGTTCCCGGTGTTCGAGGACGCCGACGCCGGGCCCGTCACCATCGTTCCGATGTTCCTGCTCTACGACTACAGCTTCCGCGACGAGGGGCTGACCGTGCTGCAGGCGCTGGCCCGAGCGAAGGAGAAGAGCGTCGTCGCGACCGACGAGTTCCTGCTCTCGCCCGAGCCCTACGCCACCCGTGACGCCTGGTGCCGCGCCCGGCTCGAGTACACCCGCCGTCGGCTCGCCGCCCTGCCCGCCGGCACCCGCACCGTGCTCGTGAACCACTGGCCCCTGCGCCGCGAACCCACCGAGGTGCTCTTCTACCCGGACTTCTCGCTGTGGTGCGGCACCACCGCGACGGCGGACTGGCACGTCGACTACAACGCCGAGGCCGTCGTGTACGGCCACCTGCACATCCCGCGCACCACCTGGTACGACGGGGTGCGGTTCGAGGAGGTCTCCGTGGGCTACCCGCGGGAATGGCAGGAGCGGGGCCTGCCCGAGCCCCTGCTGCGCCGGATCCTGCCGGCGCCGGATTACACCGAGGAGTCGCTGGGGCACTACGGCGTCCACTTCCGGGTCGACCCGAAGTACCGGGACGACCCGGAGCGGTTCGCCGCCGAGCGCGCGAAGGCCCAGGCCCGCCTCGGCGACCGCCGCGTCGCGGCACGCGAACGGATCGCGGAGCGCCGGGCGGCGCGCGCGAAGGAGGGGGAGAAGTGATCCTGCAGTCGATGCTGCCGCGCGGCGTGGTCGCCCGGGAGGCGCACGCCGATCTGGACGCGCCCCTGCATCCGCGCGAGGCGGCGCAGATCGCCAAGGCCGTGCCCAAGCGGCAGGCCGAGTACGCGACGGTGCGCCACCTGGCCCGGGAGGCCCTGGGCGAGTTGGGCATCGGCGACGCCGTCCTCGTCAAGGGCGAGGGCGGCGGGGTGGACTGGCCGCGCAACGTGGTGGGCGCCCTCACGCACTGCGACGGCTTTCGCGGCGCGGTCGTCGGTTACCGGATGGGGGTGCGCACGATCGGCATCGACGCCGAGCCGCATCTCGCCCTGCCCGACAAGGTGCTGCCCACGGTCTCCGTGGAGTCCGAGCGGGAGGTGCTCGCCGCGCGCCCCGACGACGGGCTGCACTGGGACCGCCTGCTGTTCTGCGCCAAGGAGGCCACGTACAAGGCGTGGAACCCGATCACCGGGCGTTGGCTGGGCTTCGAGGATGCGGAGATCACCTTCGACCTCGCCGAGCGCGCCGACGACGCGGCGGAGGGCACCTTCCACTCGCGGATCCTCATCGACGGCAGGACCGTCGACGGTGGCGCGCCGGTCGCCGCGTTCGACGGTCGGTGGCGGATCACCGACGGCCTCATCGTGACCTCGATCGCGGTGGTGTGAGATGACCACCGCCAGGACCTTTCTCGAGCCCGACGGCGCCGGGCTCGTCATCGTCGACAAGCCTGCGGGCCTGACCAGCCACGACGTCGTCGCGCGCTGCCGGCGTGCGATGGGCACCCGCAAGGTCGGCCACGCCGGCACGCTCGACCCGATGGCGACGGGCGTATTGGTGATCGGCATCGAGCGCGCCACGAAGTTGCTGGGCCACCTCGCGCTCACCACGAAGGCGTACGCGGCCACCGTCCGGCTCGGCGCGTCGACCTCCACCGACGACGCCGAGGGCGAGACCACGGGCGGCGCCCCCGCGACCGGCCTGGACGAGGACGCCGTGCGCGCCGCGATGGCGCCGCTGACGGGCCACATCGAGCAGGTTCCGAGCTCGGTGAGTGCCATCAAGGTCGACGGTAAGCGGGCGCACCAGCTGGTCCGGGAGGGGGCGGACGTGCAGCTCAAAGCCCGCCCGGTCACCGTCGACGAGTTCGTCGCGCACGCCTTCCGTCGCGACGGGGACTTCCTCGACGTCGACGTGACCGTCGAGTGCTCCTCCGGCACCTACGTCAGGGCGCTGGCGCGCGATCTGGGTGCGAGCCTCGGCGTCGGAGGCCACCTCACGGCGCTGCGCCGCACCCGGGTCGGGCCGTACGGGCTCGACCACGCGATCACCCTCGACGAGCTCTTCGAGACCCCGCGGTTGTCCTACGGCATCGATGAGGCGATCGCCGCGGGCTTCGCCGTTCGCGAGATCACCGACGAGCAGTCCGTCGACCTCGCGCTGGGGCGATGGCTCGATCCGGTCGGCCTCCCCGGCGTGTACGCCGCGGCGACCCCCGACGGCCGCGTCTTCGCGCTGCTCCAGGAGTCGGGGAAGCGCGCGAGTTCGGTCTTCGTGGTCCGCCCCGCCGCCTGAGCGGTCAGCCGTCCAGGAATCGAGTCCACGATGCGCGGGGCGTGGACTCGTAGCCGAGCGTGGGCCACGTAGGGCCCTCCGAGGCGAATCCGAGAGTTTCGAGCGCGGGCGCAGCTGACATGTGCCGGTCGGCCACAGCGATCGTCAGCCGTCGGGTTGCTTGGTGCTCCGCGACCGCGCGGCAGGCGGCGATGATCACGATGACCGCCGCGTCCGTCGCCGCGTCGGGTGGGATCCTGTCGATGATCTCCGTCGTGGAGGTCCTCAGGTCGACGGACACCTGTACGTCGCCGACTCGCCGGCCATCCGTGAACGCCTGATACAGCCCGTCGCTCACCGCCTCGAACGTCACTGCGCAAGTGCTGTTCTCGTGCTCGCCGATGCGGAATCGACCGGCGGTCGGCGTCATGGTCATGACCGCGATGGTACCGCAAAAATGCGACTAATCACTCATTTGGGGTGATTTTCTAGGCGAACTAGCCCCGGTGAGTGGCAGGCCCGGGCCGTGCGCATCGTCCTACGGCAACGCCGGATCGACTACTCACGCAGGCGGGTCCATGTCACCCGCGGCGTGGATTCGTCGCCGCGGGTGGGCCAGGTGGTGCCTTCGCGGCGGAAGCCGATGGTTGCGAGCGCGTCCGTGAGATGTGGGCTGGGGTCGGCCGCGGCTATCGTCAACCGCCGGGTGTCCTGGCGCTCCGCAGCGGCCCGGCACGCGGCGATGATCACGGCGTCGGCCGTTCCGTCGGGCACCTCGTGTGCCGTGCGGTCGATGATCTCGGTCGTCGAGGTCCCCAGGTCGACGGAGACCTGGGCCGCGCCGGCTGGACGGCCGTCGACGTGTGCCTCGTACAGCCCGTCACGCCCTGGCTCGAATTCGACGGTGGTTGCATCGCCGGTGCCCGTGACTCGCGGGAGGGCGTGGAGTGCCTCCTCCGGCCTCGACGGGCGCATGCGAACACGCACCTTGCGTGCGCCGAGGCGGGCGGCTCCCAACGTCGCCGCCGGTGATGGCGCGGCCGCCCTCCGTCGAGGCAGGGGCACCGCCCCGATCGCGTCGAGTGTCGCGGCCAGTCGAGCGCGGGCCTCGGCGGTGTTCTCGATCGCGTAGATCGCGTGATCGGCGGGCTCTCCGGCGTATTCGCGCAGCCGGCGCAGAGTCTGGACGTGCTGGAAACCGACCGATTCTGCGAGGGTGGCCGCGGCGCGGTTCTGCACGCACGCCGGTGCGATGATGCGCGGGACATCCGGGAACGCGAGGAAGATGTCCAACACGCATATCGCGAGTGCCCATTGCGCGATGGAAGGGGAACTGCGCGGCATTCCTGCGATCCAGATCGAGGACTCGAGGTGGCCCGTCCGTGGGTCCGGTCCGACGTGCTCGACCTGCCCCACCACGCGTGCGCCGGCTCCGTCCCCGGCGATCAGGACCCGGGAGTGGACGACGAACGGGTCGGTACGGGCGGACCACCACTTGTCGGCCCACGCGGTCGACGAGTGTTCCTTGCGCCAATCGGCATTCGCCTGGCCGAAAGCGGGGCGTAGCCGCTCCTCGTGCTCCAAGCAGGTGCGGCGCCACGAGTCGGCATCCGAGAGCCGGGGCGCACGGAGCTCGACGACGTGTTCGCCGATGCGGAAGCGGCCGGAGGCCGACTGAGTTCTCACCCGACAATGCTACTGCAAATACTCTCTGCAGTGACGCGCGAAGAAGTAGGGGAAGTGCGTGAACTCCGTCCTCGTGGTCCGGCCCGTCGCCCGAGCGGTCGCGGTCACTCCGCCCGGAGGCGGGTCCACGATTCGCGCGGCGTGCCCTCGTCCCCGAGTGTCGGTAGGGTCTGTCCTTCGGAGGCGAAGCCGATCGCGGCGAGCGCGTCGTGGGCGGGGGAGTGCCGATCGGCCAGTGCCACGGTGAGGCGCCGGGTGTCCTGGCGTTCCGCCGCGGCGCGGCAGGCGGCGACGATGACCGCGGCCGCGAGGGCGGACGGCGCGTCGGCGCGCAGCCGGTCGATGATCGTGGTCGTCGAGCTCCCGCCGTCGACGTCGATCTCGAGCGCACCGAGCGGCGCACCGTCGACGGTCACGGGATGGCCTCCGTCGCGCGGAGCCCCGAAAGCGATGTCGAGTCCGTCGTCGGTGCGCGCGAGCGACGGGAACGCGCGGGTGGGGACGGCCCGTCCCGCCGCGCGACCGGCACGCAGGCGTCGGACGCCGATCCGGGCCAGGTCGACCGCCGCGTGGGCGGGCGGCAGCGGCGCGCGGCTCGCCGGCAAAGGTTGCGGATCGACCGAGTCGATGATCCGCTGCAGGTCACGCCGGGATTCGGTGGTGTTGTGCATGACGTAGATGGTGTGATCGACGGGTTCGCCTTCGTAGATGCGCAGTGAGCGCGCGGTCTGGAGATAGGTGAAGCCGAGCGCCTTGGCCAGCGCGAGCGAGCCACGATTCTCCACGGGCTGCACGGCCAGGACTGCCGAGACGTGGGGGGACTGCGCGAACGTGTCCAGGACGTTCACCGCCGACATCCAGAGCGTGACCGCCTTCGACTCGGGCAGGCCGACGACCCACGTGAGGGATTCGACGTGTCCGGCGCGCGGGTCGGGTCCGAGCATCGCCTGTTGGCCGACGACCCGCTGGCTCGAGCCGTCGTCGACGGCGAGCACGCGCGAGAGCACGGTGGTCTCGGCGTTGCGGGAGTTCCACCACTGCTCCGCCCACGCGGCGGTGGAGTGCTCCGTCGCCCAGTCCGTGTCCGGGGTGGCGAACGCGGGGCGGAGTCGCTCCTCGTGCTCGAGTACCGTGCGCCGCCAGGATCGGGCGTCGGACAGGCGCGGAGCGCGGAGTTCGATGGTGTGGTCGCCGATCCTGTAGCGGCCGGCGTGCGAGGGCATCGTCACGCCCGACGATGCTACTGCAAACAGTGTTGTGATGCGCCGTGGCGGCTGCATCGAGTGATCGACGACTCACTCCCGGAGTCGGGTCCACGACTCTCGCGGGGTGCGCTCGTCGCCGCGGGACGGGAGCGCGGGCCCTTCGGAGACGAAGCCGAGGCCGACGAGCTCCTGGGAGGCGGTGGCATGCCGATCGGCCAGCGCGATCGTGAGGCGCCGCGTCCTCTGGCGTGCTGCGGCCGCGCGACACGCCGCGGCGACGACGCCGCCGACCTCGGGAACCGCGCTCGGGGCGAGCCGGTCGATGATCTCGGTGGTCGAGGTCCCCAGGTCGACGGTCACCTCCAGGTCGCCCATGGGGGCGCCGTCCATGTGCACCCGGTACCGCGCATCGCGACCGGCGTCGAACGCGACGGTGTGCCGGTCGGCGGTGTGGGTGACGGCCGGCAGGAGCGGGTCCGCGGGCCGCGAGGGTGTCGTGCGCGCACGTAGGCGGCGCGCGACGAGGTGGGCCGCGCCGAACGCCGCGGACACGGACGGCTTCTCGGCCCGCCGTGCGGGCAGGGGCTGCGCGGCGAGCGCGTCCAGGATCCGTTCCAGCTCCACCCGGCTTGCCGCGGAGTTCTCGACGGCGAAGACGTCGTGGTCGACGGGCTCCCCGGCGTACTCGCGGAGTCGGAACAGGGTCTGCACGTGGTGGAAGCCGACCGCCTCGAGGAGGGCGATCGCGGGGCGGTTGTGCACGTACACCGGGGCGACGATCCGAGGCACCTCCGGATGCGTCCGGAGGACGTCGAGCACGGTCGTCGCGAGCGCCCACCGGGAGACCGGGGTGGAATGCGGGACGCCCGCGAGCCAGATGGAGCTCTCGACGTGACCGGTGCGCCGGTCCGGTCCCACGTGGTCGACCTGTCCCACCACATGGGCGACGGGACCGTCCTCGGCGACGAGCACCCGGGCGTGCACGACGAAGGGGTCGGTGTGGGCCCGCCACCACCGATCCGCCCACGCGGCGGCGGAGTGCTCCGTGCTCCAGTCCGTCATCGCCGTGCCGAATGCGGGGCGGAGGCGCTTCTCGTGCAGGAGGTTGGTGGTGCGCCAGGAGTCCGCGTCCCCGAGCCGCGGTGCGCGGAGCTCGAGGACGTGGTCGCCGATCCGGTAGCGACCGGATGCGGAATCGATACCCACCAGGCGATGTTACTGCAAATTCTCCGGCCCGACGTACTGCGCGGAGGGCCGGATGATCTTGCCCTGGCGGACCTGCTCGAGGATGTTCGCGGTCCAGCCGACGACGCGTGCCACGCCGAACGTCGGCGTGAACATGGACGGCGGCAGGCGGACCTCGGTCATGAGCACGCCCGCGTAGAACTCGACGTTCGCGTAGAGGCGCCGACCGGGCTTGAGTTCGTTGATCCCCGCCTCGATCTCGGCCTCGACCGCGCGCGCCTGGCGCACCAGCGGGGAGTCGAACCGGGTCACCACCTCCTTGAGCAGCTCCGACCGTGGGTCGTGCGTGCGGTAGACGGCGTGCCCGAAGCCCATGATCTTCTCGTCGCGGGCGATCTTCCCGCGCACCCACGCGCGGGTGTTCGCGGGATCGCCGATCTCGTCGAGCGCCGCCAGCGCTCGGCTCGGCGCTCCGCCGTGCAGCGGCCCGAGGAAGGCCCCGAGCGCACCCAGCAGGCACGAGGACATGTCGGAGCCCGTGGAGGCGATCACCCGGCCGGCGAAGGTCGAGGCGTTGAAGCCGTGGTCGATCGTCGCGACCAGGTAGGTCTGCAGCGCGGCCGCGGCGGCCGCGTCCGTGGTCCCGGTCGCCATCCGCAGGTAGTCGGCGGCGTGGCCGGCGTCCGGGTCGGCATCGAGGGGCACCTCGCCCCGTGCCAGACGGTGCGCCGCGGCCAGGATGGCCGGAGTCGCCGCGGCGTACCGCAGCGCGGCCTCGGTCCGTTCGGCCTCCGGCACGTCCATGAGCGGCCGGTCGCCGAGGCCGAGGCCGGCGAGCGCCAGGCGCAGTGCGTGCATCGGCTCGGTATTCGGCCCGACGGTGGCCCGCAGCAGGTCGAGCACGCCGCCCGGCAGGACCCGTAGGGCGCCGGCGCGACGGGCGAAGGCAGCACCGTCGGACGGCCCGGGCAGGCGGCCGAACAGCACGAGGTGCCAGGCGTCCTCGAAGGTGACCTCCGCCGCGAGGCGCGTGGCGTCGTGGCCGCGGTAGTGGAAGTAGCCCTCCTCGCCGCGGACGTCGCCGATCTCGGTGTCGGTCACGATGACGTTCTTGAGCCCGGCCGGGGCGATGAGCGGTGTGGTCATGCCCCGAGTGTGGGCGATATTGATCAACACCCGCAATGTTGATTCAATCAACCCGTGGACCGGTGGATCACGACCTCGGAGGCCGCGGAGCGGCTCGGGGTCAAACGCGGCACCCTGTACTCCTACGTCAGTCGCGGCGTGCTGCACTCGCGGCGCATGCCGGGGCAAGCGGAGTCGCTGTTCGACCGCACCGAGGTCGACTCCCTCGCCGCGGTCAAGCACGACGGCCGGCGGGAGGCCGACCGCCTGCTCCGGTTCCGGGCCGTGACCACGCGGGTCTCGGCGCTCCGCGGCGACGCGCTGTATCTGCGCGGCCGTCCCATCGCGGAGGTCTGCGCGACGATGGATTTCGCGGCGGCCGCGCGCTTCGCGTTGGAGGCGGACCAGGTCGCCGCCCCGCCGGCCGTCGACCTGGACGTCGCGCGGACGGTGGCGCTCGAGCGCAGGATCCCGCTGGCCGTCGCGCTGCTCGCGGCGCGGGATCCGGTGCGGGCGGACCGGTCCCACGTCGCCGAGCGCACGCTCGGCCTGCTGCCGGTGCTCGCGGGGCTGGTACCGGAGGCCCGCCTCGATCACCCCTGGGTCGACGCGCTCGCCACGTGCCTGATCGACAACGGCCTGGCCGCGTCGACGACGGCCGCGCGGGTCGCGGCGTCGGCGCGCGCGGGCTTCTACGACGCGCTGCTGGCCGGGTACGGGGCGATGGCGGGCGTGCTGCACGGCGGCGCGCCGGCCGCCGCCCACGCGATGCTCGGGCGGGTGCTGGACGGCGGCGACATCGACGCGGCGATCGCGGACGCGGCGTGGGGCGGGCACCTCGCGGGCTTCGGCCACATCGTCTACACCGGCGAGGACCCGCGGGCCACCGTCGTGCTGGGCCTGATGCGGGCGGACCGCCCCGACGCACCGGCGCTGCGGGCGGTCGCGGACCTCGCCGCCCGGACCGGCCGGTCCGTCAACATCGACCTCGCGGGAGCGGCGGTCGCGCACACGCTCGGGCTCCCCGCGCGCGCCACCGAGGTGCTGTTCCAGTACGGCCGGACCGTCGGGATGGCGGCGCACATCGCCGAGGAGTACGAGGAGGCGCCGCTGCGCTGGCGGGGCACGAACAGCGGGGGCGTGCGCTGACGCCTGTGGTTCACTAGGTTAGCCAAACCTTAGGAGAATCGCATGCCCGTCGCCGCGCCGCTCGCTCGCCCCGCCACCCGCCGCGATCTGCTCCGCGGCGCGGGACTCCTCGGGGCGGCGACCCTGGCCGTGGCCTGCGGCGCGGGGGAGCCGGACCCGGCCGCGCCCGGGAAGCGGACCGTCGAACACCTGCGGGGGAGCACCGTCGTGCCGGACGATCCGCGCCGGATCGTCACCGTCGGCTTCAGCGACCAGGACCCCGTCCTCGCGCTCGGCGGGTCCCTCGCCGGCGTCACGGACTGGTACGGGGACTACGAGTTCGCGACGTGGCCGTGGGCGCAGGAGGCGCTCGGCGCGCAGCGCCCCGCCGTGCTGAACAAGGGGAAGTTCACCGGCACCCCGGACTACGGGTACGAGGAGATCGCCGCGCTCCGCCCCGACCTCATCCTCGGCCTGTACACGGAGATGAACGCCGAACAGTACGAACGGCTCTCGCGCATCGCGCCGACCGTCGGCCCGCCTGTGGGGTACAAGGAGTTCACCGCTCCGTGGGACGTCGCGACGCGCCTCGCGGGCGACGCTCTCGGTCGGCGCGACGGCGCCGACCGTGCCGTCGACGCCGTGAACGCGAAGGTCGCGCAGGTGCGCGGCGCGCATCCCGAGTTCGCCGGGCGGACGGCCGTGGTCGTCGAGCGCTTTCAGCCGGGATCCACCTTCGTGCGTTCCCCCGGTGATCCGCGGTCACGGCTGCTCACGGAGCTCGGTTTCACCGTCCCGGACGTCGCGGGCAGCGGATCCGGCGGCAACGACGGCACGAACCTGCCCGATGAGCGCATGGCCGAGCTGAACCAGGACGTGCTGGTGTGGAACATCGGCAGCACCCCCGCGATCCGGAACGAGATCGAGGGACTGCCGATCTACGGCACGGTGCCCGCGGTCCGCTCCGGCCGCTCCGTGTTCATCGACGACCCCGTGGTGTCGGGTGCGTGGACCTGGGGCACGGTGCTCAGTATTCCCACCGTCGTCGACACCCTCGCGAGTAGCATCGCGCGCGTGATGACGAGGTGAAGCTGGTCGACGGGATCCGGACGGAGCTGCGCGCCGCCGCGGACCCCGCGCGGGCGCCGAAGATGCAGGCGTACATGAAGTCCGCGATGCCCTTCCTCGGCGTGCCCTCGCCACAGGTGCGCACGATCACCGCCGCCGTGCGACGTCGGCACCCGCCCGCCGACCTCGACGAGTTGCGCGCCGTCGTCCTCGCGCTGTGGGACGACGCGGAGTACCGCGAGGAGCGCTACGCCGCGCAGAATCTCCTGCGTTACCGCCTCGGCACGGGCGACCCCGCGCTGCTCCAGCTGCACGAGCACATAGCCGTCACCGGGGCCTGGTGGGACCACGTCGACGAGACCGCCCGGCACATCGCCGCCCTGCACGACGCACACCCCGAGGACACGGCGGCGGTGGTCCGCGCGTGGAGCCGCGGCGACGACCTGTGGCTGCGGCGGCTCGCCATCGTCTCCCAGCTCGGCCGGAAGGACAGACTCGACACCGCGCTGCTCACCGATGTGATCGAACCCGCCCTGCCCGAGTCGGAGTTCTTCCTGCGCAAGGCGATCGGCTGGGCGCTGCGCGAGCACGCCAAGACCGACCCGGACTGGGTCCGCGCCTACGTGGCCGCTCACGAGGCCGAGCTCAGCGGCCTCTCCCGCCGCGAGGCGCTCAAGAACCTGTGAGACACACGGCCGCTCGCTCCGCGGGCGGCCGGGGCCGCCGTGCGGCGGCGCCGTCCAGCGCCGCGAGCGCGGCGGCGACGACGGCGAGGACCGCGCCCGCGAGGGGCAGAGCGCGGTACGACGCCCCCAGGTCGAGCAGGGTTCCGCCCAGCCACGGCCCCACCGCGATCCCGACGTTGAAGGCCGCCACGGTGAACGCCGGGGCGAGCGTCGGCGCACCCGGGGCGAGGGCGAAGACCCGCGAGTTCAGGGCCGGGTTCGTCACGAATCCCGCCGCCCCGAGGAGCGCCGCCGCGACCGCGGCAGCGGCCGGATGGGGCAGGGCCACCGCGAGCGCCACGGAGGACAGCGCCAGGGCCGCCGTGCCGCCCACCAGGACCGAGCCCGGTCGACGGTCCGCCAGCCGCCCGCCGGCGGCGATCCCGGCCACGGCGCCCACGCCGTAGAGCGCGAGCACGACCGGCACCGTGCCCGGGGCGGTGTGCGAGCTCTCCACGAGCATCGCGCCGAGGTAGCCGAAGCTGATCAGCAGCGCGGCGATGGAGAACGCGGTGATGGCGTACGACGTCCACAGCCGGCCGGTCCGCAGCGCGCGCACCTCCTCCCGGGGGCGCGCCGGTCCGCTCGCCGTGATCCGCGCCGGGACCGTGGTCGCGATCGCCACCCCCGCCACGACGGTCGCGATCGCGACCGCGAGGAAGGTCGCGCGCCAGCCGAGGTGTTGGCCGAGCACGGTCCCGGCCGGGAGGCCGATGACCGTCGCGAGCGTGAGCCCGCCGGCGACGACGCTCATCGCGCGCCCGCGGCGGTCGGCGGGTACCAGGGCGATCGCCGTCGTCGCGGCGACGGCCCAGAAGCCGGCGTAGACGAAGGCGCCGGCGAACCGGGTCGCGAGGAGAACCGCGAAGGAGTCGGTGGTCGCGGCGACCAGGTGGGTGGCGGCGAAGATCCCGGTGAACACCAGCAGCGCCCGCCGTTTCGGCCAGCGCAGCGTGGCGAGAGCGAGGATCGGGGCGCCGATCATCATGCCCAGCGCGAAGACCGAGATGAGCAGGCCCGCCCGGGGGATCGAGATCTGCAGGTCCGCGGCGACGTCGGGCAGGATCCCGGCGAGCATCAGCTCCGATGTCCCCTGCGCGAAGATGCCGAATCCGAGGACGACGACGGCCGGTGGCATCACAGCAGCGACCCGCCGCTCGCGTCGATCCACTGCCCGGTGACCCAACCGGCTGCGTCGGAGACCAGGAAGCCGACGATCCCCGCCACGTCGGCAGGCTGTCCGACCCGTCCGAGCGGCGAGTCCGCCGCCATGGCCGCGCGCCCCTCCGGCGTCGCGAGCCGGGCAGCGTTCATGTCGGTCGCCGTCCCGCCCGGTCCGACCGCGTTCACGGTGATGGCCCGGGGTGCCAGCTCCTTGGCCAGGGCGTGGGTCAGCGCGTCCACCGCCGCCTTGGACATCGCGTAGGGGAGCAGCGCGGGGTTGTACGAGCCGTGGGTGAAGCGCGTGGAGATGTTCACCACCCGGCCGCCGTCCGCCAGCCGCGGGAGCGCGTGCTGGAGGACGAAGAACGGCGCGCGGGTGTTGATCGCCATGACTCGCTCGAAGACGTCCGGCTCGACGTCGGCGAACGGGATTCGCCCGCCCAGGATTCCGGCGTTGTTGATCACGATGTCGGCGCGCGGGGCCTCCCTGTCGTACTGCTCCCACAGCTGCGCCGGCGCTTCCTCGTCGGCGAGGTCGACGCGGATCGGGAACGCCCGGCCGCCGCGCTCCTCGATCGCATGCACGACGCTCTCCGCCGCCTCACGGTCCGCGCCGTAGTGGACCGCCACCGTCGCCCCCCGGTCCGCGAGGTCGTCCGCGATCGCGCGCCCGATCCCGCGACTCGCTCCCGTGACCAGGGCGTACCTGCCTGCCAGATCGTCGCTCACGTGTTCCGCTCCTTTTCGTAGTGAATGCTACGAAAAGGAATCTAGCAGCAATGCGTAGCGATCGCTATAGAATGGGGTCATGGCGACGACGACCCGAGGCAGGCCGCGCTCCTTCGACCGGGGCGCCGCGCTCGGCGCCGCCGCTCTGCTGTTCTGGGAGAAGGGCTTCGAAGCCACCTCGATCCGCGATCTGACGGAGCGGCTCGGTGTCGAGGCGCCGAGCCTCTACCGCGCTTTCGGCGACAAGCGGCGCCTCTTCGAGGAGGCGGTCGCCGAATACGACCGCACCTACGGGGGTTTCATCGACCTCGCGTTCGCGGAGGAGTCCACCGCACAGGCGGTGGTTCTCCGCCTCCTCGCCGAGGGGCCCCGGAGGTACACGCGCGCCGGCCTGCCCCGCGGCTGCCTCGTCGTCAGCGGCGACGCCGGGACGGCGGACGCCGAGGTCACGGGCTACATGATCGCGATGCGGTCCGCCAACGTCGCGCGGCTGGCCGAGCGCATCGCCCGCGACATCGACAGCGGTGCGCTGCCCGCCACCGTCGACGCGCTCGCGCTCGCGCGGTTCGTCTTCGCGACCCTGAACGGGCTCGCCGCGGCGGCGCGCGAGGGGGTGCCGCTGGAGGAGCTGGAGGCGGTGGCCGCGATCGCCGCGGGCGCCTGGCCCGTCAGCTCCTGACCCAGATGGCCTGCGCGGCCACGTCGCCCAGGTCCAGCGGCGCACCGTCGTCGACGGTGACGGCGACGGTCCCGAGGAACTTGCGCAGCTCCACGACCTCGATCCGCGCGTCGGGCGCGATCCCGACCTCCTGGAAGTAGCGCAGCATCTCGGGGTCGGAGTCGGAGATCCGGGCGACGGTGCCGGACTGGCCCGCCGTGAGCTCGGACAGCAGGCAGGCGTCGGGGGTGGGGACGGTGCCGTCGGGCTGGGGGATCGGGTCGCCGTGCGGGTCGCGGTCGGGGTAGCCGAGCCGCTCGTCGAGGCGTGCGAGGAAGCGCTCGGAGACGGCGTGTTCGAGGACCTCGGCCTCGTCGTGCACCTCGTCCCAGCCGTAGCCCAGCTCCGAGACCAGGAAGGTCTCGAGGAGCCGGTGCCGGCGCACCATCGCCGTGGCCGCGGCGCGCCCGTCGTCGGTGAGGGTGACCGCCCCGTACTTCTCGTGGTCGACCAGCCCCTGGTCGGCCAGCTTGCGAATGGCCTCGGAGGCGGTGGACGCGGAGACGCCGAGCGCATCGGCGAGCGACTTCGTCGTGACCTTCACATCGGACCACTCCTGGGCGGTCCAGATCTGCTTGAGGTAGTCCTGCGTGACCGCGGATAGCTCGCCGACGGGGCGCGGCGAATCGGGCAGGGGAGGCTTGGGCACGCACCCACCATAGGCCGTCCGATAGGGTGAGTGCGTGCTTCGCTGGCGAGGGCTCGATGACGTTCCCGCGGACTGGGGACGGTGTGTCGTAACGATCGGCGTGTTCGACGGTGTTCACCGTGGACACGCCCAACTGATCGCACGAGCGACCGCGGAGGCCCACGAACGTGGCCTCCCCGCGGTCCTCATGACGTTCGATCCGCATCCCGCGGAGGTGGTGCGGCCCGGATCGCATCCGCCGCAATTGACGACGCTGACCAGGCGGGCCGAGCTCGCCGAGGAGCTCGGCATCGACGTCTTCTGCGTGATGCCCTTCACCGCCACCGTCATGGCGCAACCGGCCGAGGACTTCGTGCACTCCGTGTTGGTCGAGCGGCTGCACGCCGCCGCGGTCGTGGTGGGGGACAACTTCACCTTCGGCTACCGGGCCCTCGGCAACGTCGAGATGCTGGCCCGCCTGGGGCACAAGTTCGGCTTCTCCGTGGACGCGGTGCCGCTGCTGACCGAGCACTCGGTGACCTACTCCTCGACGTACATCCGCTCCTGCGTGGACGCGGGCGACGTCAAGGCCGCCGCCGAGGCGCTGGGGCGCCCGCACCGGGTGGAGGGCGTCGTCGTGCGCGGCGACGGCCGCGGCCGCGAGCTGGGCTTCCCGACGGCGAACGTCGCCCCGCCCATGTTCGCCGCGATCCCCGCCGACGGCGTGTACGCCGCGTGGTTCACCGTGCTCGGCGCGGGCCCCGTCGTGGGGCAGGTCACGCCCGGCGAGCGCTATCCGGCCGCGGTGTCGGTGGGCAGCAACCCGACCTTCTCGGGGCGTACGCGCACCGTCGAGGCCTTCGTACTGGACACGTCCGCCGATCTCTACGGCCAGCACGTCGCCGTCGACTTCGTGGACCGGGTGCGCGGCATGGAGCGGTTCGACTCCATCGATGCGCTGCTCATCGCGATGGGTGGGGACGTCGACAAGACCCGCGCGATTCTGGGAATCCCCTGACTCCTGGTAACGTGGTCGATCGTGCCTGCTGCGGTTCGCGGTGGCGGCACGGATCCATGACGACGCGATACTGAAACAAGGAGTTCCTCCATGTCGCTCACCACTGAGCAGAAGAAGTCGATCCTCGCCGAGTACGGCCTCCACGAGACCGACACCGGTTCCCCCGAGGCGCAGGTCGCGATGCTGACCAAGCGCATCACCGACCTGACCGAGCACCTCAAGCAGCACAAGCACGATCACCACAGCCGCCGCGGCCTGCTGCTGCTGGTCGGCCGTCGTCGCCGTCTGCTGAAGTACGTCGCCTCGGTCGACATCAACCGCTACCGCGCGCTCATCGAGCGCCTCGGCCTGCGTCGCTAAGAGCCTTCATCGAACGGCTCCTTCCCGGATCCCCGGGGGCGGGCCGTTCGGCGTTTCCGGGTCCGCCGATCCCGGGCGCCTCACGATGTCGAGGTTCCGGCGGGTACGCGTGTTCTCACGCACCTGTGTCCGTGCAGAACTCGACATCGTGAGCGAGCACGAGGCGCGCGTCAGCCGCGGCCCAGCAGGGTGCCGCCGTTGACCTGCAGGATCTGGCCGGTGGTCCAGCCCGCGTCGGGCGCGGCGAGGTAGGCCACCGCCGCGGCGACCTCCTCGGGGGTGCCGGGGCGGCCCGCCGGGATCTGCGCGACGCGGCTGTCGTGGAGCTCGGTCGTGAGTCGGTCGGCCCAGAACTCCGTCGCCGGCACGAACCCGGGCGCGACCACGTTGACGGTGACGCCCTCGGACGCCAATTCCAGGGCGAGCCCCGCCGACCAGGCGTGCAGCGCGCCCTTCGCCGCGCCGTACGCGCCGGGGCCGCGGAGCCCCGCGATCGAGCTGATCGAGACGATCCGGCCGCCGGGGCGGGCGAGGTGCGGCCGCAGCGCCTCGGTCGCGAGGACGGCCGTGATCACGTTGAGCCGGAACGTCGTGGCGTACGCCTCCGCCGTCCCTGCGAGGCCGCCCGGCGCGCCCTCGCGGGCCGGGTTGCCACCCACGTTGTTCACCAGCACGTCGACGGTGCCGCCCGCGCCGATCCGGTCGGCGAGAGCGTGGACGGCCGACGGATCGGCCACGTCCGCGACCTCGGCGGATACCCGCTGCGCACCGAGCGCGGCGTTGATCGTGGCCGCGGTCTCCGCGAGCACGTCCGCACGCCTGCCCACGATCACCACGTCGTTCCCGTCGGCGGCCAGACGGTGCGCGATCGCCCGCCCGATCCCCGTTCCGCCGCCCGTCACCACTGCACGCCTCGTCATCGTTCGAATGTCTCACGATTTCGGCGAGCCCGCAGGGGCGCGCATCGCCGGCGGGCCGTGAATCCACGGCTCAGGCGCACACGAAGCCAGAATCTGCCTCGTGTGGATCTGAGCCGTGGATTCACAGCGGCTTCCTGATCCGGTCGCAATCTGGCCGTGGTCAGCAGGATCGCCACCCCGTCCCAGGTCGTGAACGCGGGCGCTCAGCGGTCCTGCGGCTTGACGAACGGGAAGGCCAGGGTGGCGCGGATGTTCACGCCCGCCAGCAGCATGACGATGCGGTCCACGCCGATGCCCAGGCCGCCGGTGGGCGGCATCGCGTAGGAGAGGGCGTCGAGGAAGGACTCGTCGAGCTCCATCGCCTCGGGATCGCCGGCGGCCGCGGCCATCGACTGCTTCGTGAGCCGCTCGCGCTGATCGATCGGGTCCGTGAGCTCCGTGTACGCGGTGCCGAGCTCGGCGCCGAAGCCCACCAGATCCCACTGCTCCGTGAGCCGCGGATCGTCGCGGTGCCTGCGCGCCAGCGGCGACACCTCGACCGGGAAGTCGCAGTAGAACGTCGGGAACTCGGTCTGCTTCTCGACCAGCGCCTCGTACAGCTCCATCACCAGTTTGCCTGCGGTCGCGCCGCGCGGCACCGCCACGTGGTGCCGCGCGCACACCGCGGACACCTCCTCGAGCGTCGACGCCGACGTCAGGTCGACGCCCGCCGCCGTCGAGACCGCGGAATGCACCGTGACGACGGGCCATTCCGCCGTGAGGTCCACCTCGCGCGTGCCCCCGGCACCGTCGGGCCGCACGGCGACCGGTCGCCCGTTGACCGCCACGGCCGCGGCGAGGATCACCTCGCGCGTGAGCGTCCGCATCGTCGTGTAATCGCCGTACGCCTCGTAGGCCTCGAGCGCTGTGAACTCCGGGTTGTGCGTCGCGTCGGCGCCCTCGTTGCGGAAGTTCCGGTTCAGCTCGAAGATCCGGCCCATGCCGCCCACGGCCAGGCGCTTGAGGTAGAGCTCCGGCGCGATCCGCAGGTAGAGCCCCATGTCGTAGGCGTTGATGTGCGTGGTGAAGGGGCGGGCCGCGGCGCCGCCGTGCACCGACTGCAGCATCGGCGTCTCGACCTCGGTGAAATCGCGGCCCACGAACACGGCGCGCATCGCGGCGACCGCGCGCGAGCGCCGGTACAGCAGGTCGACGGCGCCGTCGTCGGTGATGAGCTCCAGCGGGCGGTTCCGCGCCCGGGTCTCGTCGCCGAGCCGTGCGCGCGTCTTCGGGACGGGGGAGAGGCACTTGCCGGCCATGGCCCACGACCCGAGCAGGACGGACGGCTCGCCGGTACGGGAGCGGACGACTTCGCCGGTCACCGACACCAGGTCGCCCATGTCGATCGCCGTGCGCCACAGCGCCCGAGCGTCGTCCGGGGTTCGGGTGCGCTCGGCGATCACCTGCAGATGGGCGCCGTCCTCGTGCAGGTCGACGAAGGTGACGCCGCCGTAGTCGCGTACCGCGCGCACCCGCCCGGTCACCGAGACGACGGTGCCGGAGGCACCGTCGGGCGCGAGGCCGGACGCCTGCTCCCGGACCGCCGCGAGCGAGGTGGTGCGGGGCACCGACGGGGGATAGCCGGGCATCCCGGCGTCCTCCAGGGCGCGGAGCTTGCGCCGGCGCACCCGCTGCTGCTCGGAGAGCCGGACGGGCGGAGCCTCCCGACGAAGGAGGCGCTCCTCCTCGGCGAGCAGCCGGTCGACGAACTCGGTGTCGCGCGGGAACTCGTCCGGGATCGACGGTCCCGCGAGGAACTTCGGGCCGATCTGCGGCAGGAAGCCCTCGGCGGTGCCGACGGCGATACCGGCGCGGACCGCACTGAGCGAGGGGTCGTAGCAGAGGACCCGCGGCACCCAGTCCGGGCGGTACTTGTCGTTGGAGCGGTACAGGGATTCGAGCTGGTAGAACTTCGACGCGAAGCTCAGCACGGAGTCGACCATCCGGGTGACGGGCCCCGCTCCGACGCGGTCCGCCTCGGAGAAGACGGACCGGAAGACCGCGAAGTTCAGGGAGATCCGCCGGATCCCGATCTCGCCGCAGTGCTCGATGAGCTTGGCGACCATGAACTCGTTGAGGCCGTTCTCGGCGTCGCGGTCGCGCCGCATCAGGTCCAGGGAGAGGCCGCGCGTGCCCCACGGCACGAAGCTGAGCAGGCCCCGCACCACCCCGTCGGCGCTGTGGGCGGAGACGAGCACGCAGCGGCCGTCGACGGGGTCGCCGATCCGGTTGAGGGCCATCGAGAATCCGCGCTCGGTCTCCTCGCCGCGCCACTGCTCGGCGAGCGCGGCCACCTCCGCCAACTCCGCGGCGGACAGGTCGCCGTGCCGACGGACCTTGAGGATGTAGCCCGCGCCGGCGACGCGGGTCACGGCCTGGCGGACCGCGCGCATGTCGCGGCCCTTGAGGGTGAAGGCGTCGACGTGGATGATCGCCTCGTCGCCGATGGTCAGGGTGCGCAGCCCGGCGTCCTCGTAGGCGGTGGCGCCGTCGGCGCTCGCCGCCAGCACGGCGGGGTAGAGGCTGTGCGAGCGGCAGTCCTCGATCCACGCCGCGACCGCGGCGGGCCACGAGTCGCGGTGGCCGATCGGATCGGCGCTCGCCATCGACACGGGCCCGACGGCGCGGCAGGTCACCACGGCCCGCCGGTCGGGGGAGGCGATCACGGCCTTGTCGCGCCGGGTGGCGAAGTAGCCCAGGGAGTCGTCCTCGCCGTACTCGAGCAGGAGCCGCCGCACCTCGAGTTCCTCGGGCTCGGTCATCAGCTCGTCGCCGCGCCCGGCCCGCCAGAAGGCCATGAGGGCGAGGATCAGCACCGACGCGGACAGGACGCCGGCCAGCGAGTAGAGCCACATCGGACCGGAGTGCCCGTTGAGCGCGACGTCGATCCGTCGCGGAACCGCCACGCCGAATGTGGATCGGAGCGACCACACGAGGATCTCGACGGTGCCGTTGAGGCGATTCGACCCTCGGCCCGGGAAGGTGAACGCGAGCGCGACGACCACGAGGTAGACGCCGACGAAGCCGCCGACCAGGACGCCGAACGCGGCGCGGCGCGAACCCCGGGCGAGCTTCGCGGGGTACTGCGGGCGGGCGGCGATGACCAGCGCGAGGCAGACGGCGCTGATGGCCGCGGTGAGCGCGGCGCCCGGCAGGGAGAAGCGCACGGACACGTACGCCTCGATGAAGGGCGGGAGGTGGCGCGTCTCGTCGGGGTCGAGCTGGTCGGTCGCGACGATCACCAGCGTCGCGATGTTCACCAGCACCTGCAGCGACATCATGATGACGGCGACGGTGTGCGCGGCGCGCAGGCGCCGGCGGAGCGCGCCCAGGAGCACGGTGAGCGCCGCGACGAGCAGCAGGCTCGGGTGCGAGGGGATGCCGACGATGCCGAGGAGGTCCGCCACCAGGGGCAGGATCCGGTCGCTGCGGATGACCACGCTGAGCAGGGAGACGATGCCCGCGGCCGTGATCATGTGCGCCAGCCACGTCGCCGTCGCCTCCTGCACGCGTTCCCGGCTGCTCTGCGACACGGACATCCTCCTCGGGGGGTGTGCACGGCGTGTGCGACTCACGTGGAAAAGACTCCCGATGATAGCCTTGGTGCAGGTCCGTCCGACGTCGGTGCCGGTAGAACCGGTCCCCGACTTCTGCGGTGCGCCGTCACGGTGTCACTCCCCGCGGGGTGGTCCTCGGTAGTGGTTGCCGGAAACCTCGTCGTCTCGACGAGCGGGTCCGGCGGCTTCGATCGATGACCGCGCCCTCGGCGCCCCGCCGCCATGTCGAACGACTCCGGCCGCGCGCAGCATGCGCGCCGCCAGGTGGGGACGGTCCGCGCGAAGAAAGGTTTCTTCACTCTTCATGACAGACAACACTCAGGTCGAGTACGACGACGACATCACCGAAGCGGTCGCCGTCATCGACAACGGTTCCTTCGGCACGCGCACCATCCGGTTCGAGACCGGCCGGTTCGCCCAGCAGGCCGCGGGCTCCGTGGCCGCGTACCTCGACGACGAGACGATGCTGCTCTCGGCCACGTCGCACAGCAAGCAGCCGAAGGAGCACTTCGACTTCTTCCCGCTGACGATCGACGTCGAGGAGCGCATGTACGCCGCGGGTCGCATCCCCGGCTCGTTCTTCCGTCGCGAGGGTCGCCCGTCGACCGACGCGATCCTGGCGTGCCGCCTGATCGACCGGCCGCTGCGCCCGTCCTTCGTCGCCGGCCTCCGCAACGAGATCCAGGTCGTCGTGACCGTCATGTCGCTCGATCCCAAGGATCTGTACGACGTGGTCGCGATCAACGCCGCCTCGGCGTCGACCCAGATCGCGGGCCTGCCCTTCTCCGGCCCCGTCGGCGGCGTGCGCGTCGCGCTCATCGACGGCCAGTGGGTCGCCTTCCCGACCGTCGAGCAGCTCGAGCGCGCCGTCTT
The DNA here is from genome assembly GCF_049844855.1 of Tsukamurella sp. DT100. Taxonomy (NCBI): domain Bacteria; kingdom Bacillati; phylum Actinomycetota; class Actinomycetes; order Mycobacteriales; family Tsukamurellaceae; genus Tsukamurella; species Tsukamurella sp. DT100. Next base: position 41,431 of record NZ_JBNCLV010000015.1, on the reverse strand, counting down.
CGACATGGTCGTCGCGGGCCGCATCGTCTCGGGCTCCGGTAAGGATGCCGACGTCGCGATCATGATGGTCGAGGCCGAGGCCACCGAGAACGTCATCGACCTCATCGCGGGCGGCGCCACCGCGCCCACCGAGACCGTCGTGGCCGAGGGCCTCGAGGCCGCCAAGCCCTTCATCGCCGTGCTCTGCGAGGCGCAGAAGCAGCTGGCCGCCGGGGCGTCGAAGCCCACCGGCGAGTTCCCGCTGTTCCCGCCGTACCAGGACGACGTCTTCGCCGCCGTCGAGGCCGCGGGCGCCGCGAAGCTCAACGACGCGCTGTCGATCGCCGGCAAGCAGGAGCGCGACAACGCCACCGACGTCGTCAAGGCCGAGGTGCTCGAGGCCGTGGGCCCGCAGTTCGAGGGCCGCGAGGGCGAGATCGGCGCGGCGTTCCGCTCGCTGACCAAGAAGCTGGTGCGCCAGCGCATCCTCACCGACCACTTCCGCATCGACGGTCGTGGCATCACCGACATCCGTTCGCTGAGCGCCGAGATCGCCGTGATCCCGCGCGCCCACGGCAGCGCCCTGTTCGAGCGCGGCGAGACCCAGATCCTGGGCGTCACCACGCTGGACATGGTGAAGATGGCGCAGCAGATCGACTCGCTCGGACCCGAGAAGTCGAAGCGCTACATGCACCACTACAACTTCCCGCCGTACTCGACCGGTGAGACCGGCCGCGTCGGCTCGCCGAAGCGCCGCGAGATCGGCCACGGCGCGCTCGCCGAGCGTGCCCTCGTGCCGGTGCTGCCCTCGGTGGAGGAATTCCCCTACGCCATCCGCCAGGTCTCGGAGGCCCTCAGCTCCAACGGCTCCACGTCGATGGGCTCGGTCTGCGCTTCGACGATGTCGCTGCTCAACGCCGGCGTGCCGCTCAAGGCGCCCGTCGCGGGCATCGCCATGGGCCTGGTGTCCGACGAGGTCGACGGTCAGGCCCGCTACGTGGCCCTGACCGACATCCTCGGTGCCGAGGACGCCTTCGGCGACATGGACTTCAAGGTCGCCGGTACGTCCGACTTCGTCACCGCCCTGCAGCTGGACACCAAGCTGGACGGCATCCCGTCGCAGGTCCTGGCCGGCGCGCTGGCCCAGGCGAAGGACGCCCGCACCACGATCCTCGAGGTCATGGCCGAGGCGATCGACGCGCCCGACGAGATGAGCGTGTACGCCCCGCGGATCACCACGATCAAGGTGCCGATCGACAAGATCGGCGAGGTCATCGGACCCAAGGGCAAGACGATCAACTCCATCACCGAGGAGACCGGCGCCAACATCTCGATCGAGGATGACGGCACCGTGTTCGTCGGTGCGGCCGACGGCCCGTCGGCCCAGGCGGCGATCGACCGGATCAACGCCATCGCCAACCCGCAGCTGCCGAAGGTGGGCGAGCGCTTCCTGGGCACCGTGGTCAAGACCACGGCGTTCGGCGCCTTCGTCTCGCTGGTCCCCGGCCGCGACGGCCTGGTGCACATCAGCAAGCTGGGCAGCGGCAAGCGCGTGAACAAGGTCGAGGACGTGGTCAACGTCGGCAGCAAGCTGCAGGTCGAGATCGCCGACATCGACGAGCGCGGCAAGATCAGCCTGATCCCCGTCGTGGAGGAGAAGGCCGCCGAGGCCGCTCCTGCGGGCGAGGAGTAGGAACTGAGCAGCCTGACATCACGGGCTGCGCGGACGGGGGCATCCGGATCGGGTGCCCCCGTTCGTCGTAGCGTCCTGCCCGGCGGCCTGCGGGTGGTCACGGAGACGGTGCCGGGTTCCCGGTCCGCCGCCGTCGGCCTGTGGGTCGCGGTCGGCTCGCGCGACGAGCACCCCACCTCCGCGGGGTCCGCGCACTTCCTGGAGCACCTGCTGTTCAAGGCGACGCCGCATCGCGACGCGGCGTCCCTCGCCGCCGAGGTGGACGCCGTCGGCGGCGAGATCAACGCCTTCACCAGCAAGGAGCACACCTGCTACTACGCGCACGTGCTCGACGTCGACCTCGAGCTCGCGGTCGACGTGGTGACCGACGTGGTCCTCGGCGGCCTGTGCCGCCCCGCCGACGTGGACGTGGAGCGCGAGGTCGTGCTCGAGGAACTCGCCATGCGCGACGACGATCCGGAGGACCTGGTCAACGAGGCCGCCACCGCGGCCCTGCTGGGTGACCACCCGCTGGCGCGGCCCGTGCTGGGGACCGAGGAATCGGTGTCCGCGATGACCGCCGCTCGCTTGCGGGGCTTCCATCGCCGTCGCTATACGCCGGAGAAGATGGTCCTGGCCGTCGCTGGCAATGTCACGCACGCGCAGGTGGTCAAGCTGGCGCGCAAGGCCTTCGCGGGCCGGGTCGACGGTGCCGCCGATTCCGCGCCGATCCGCACGGGCGCCCGGCGCCGACCGGGTGCGCCGACGCTCGAGGTGGTGAACCGGGACGGGGAGCAGTCGCACCTCGTCGCGGGCACCCGCGCGTACGGCCGGTTCCACCCGGACCGATGGGCGCTGTCCGTGCTCAACACCGCGATCGGCGGGGGCCTGAGTTCGCGCCTGTTCCAGGAGATCCGGGAGCAGCGCGGCCTCGCGTACACGGTCTATTCGGCCGTCGACACCTACGCCGACACGGGGCTGTTCTCGGTGTACGCCGGGTGCTCCCCGGACCGTCTGGGTGAGGTGACGACGGTCGCGCGGAAGGTCCTCGAGGACGTCCGCGACGACGGCCTCACCGACGAGGAACTGGCTCGCGCCAAGGGCTCGCTCCGCGGCGGGCTGGTGCTGGGCCTGGAGGACGCGCAGTCCCGCATGCACCGCATCGGCCGCAGCGAGATCAACTACCAGAACCAGCGCACCATCACCCGCACGCTCGCGACGATCGACAAGGTCTCGGCAGCGGACGTGAACCGCGTCGCGCGGGATCTGCTCTCGCAGCCCTTCGGCGGCGCGGTCCTCGGCCCGCACCGTGGTCGACGGGGCGTGCCCGCGCCGGTCCGGAACTGGCTGGGCTGACATGACGCACTTCCTCGCTGCAGGCGGCTGGGACTCGTGGACCGGCGTGCAGCGAGCAGGTTTCGTCATCGCGAGCGCGTTGACGTTCCTCGCCATCGGTACCGGCTATTTCGATCGGTCGTCGCCCCATTTCCGTGTCGCGCGGTCCGTGTACTGGGGACTTGCGGCCGCGACCGGGCTGGTGGTCGTCGCGACGTGGCCGTTCCCGGGTGGGGTGATGTTCGCCGTCGTCGCCGTTCCGTTCCTGTGGGCGGCGATGGCGCTGCGCATGAATATCGACTTCGTGCGACCTGATCGCTGGAACGACGGGCGGGGACGTCCCGATGATCCCAGCACGTCGTCCGACGATGCGCGCTGAGCCGTTAGCGTGTCGTCGTCGCCAGTGGCGCTACGCCTGCTCGGGTGAGGGTATGGCGAGCCGAACGTGTTCGCGCAGTGCGGAACCCGCCGCCAGCAGGGGAGCCGCGCTGCGCAGCGACCGGGCGAGGATGAACGCGCCCTCCAGCGAGCTCAGCACCGCCAGCGTCAACTCGCGCGCCGCCACGTCGTCGAGCCCGCGCGCCACGAAGTACGCGGTACCGCCACTGATCCAGTCGGCGAAGACCTCCGCCGCCGCGGCGGCGACCTCGGGCTCGGAGTCGGCGACCTCGCCCGCGACGGTGCCCACGGGGCACATCGTGATCCAGCCCGCCTCCGCGATGTGCTCGGCGGCCAGCGCGAACGCGCCCGGGATCGCGTCCTCGAGGTCGGGCGCACCGTCGAGCAGGGCGGGTAGGAGGGCCATGTACGCCGCGCCGGAGGAGCGCAGCGCAGCCGCGGCGACCTCGGGCTTTCCGCCCGGGAAGTGATGGTAGAGGGAGCCCATCGTGGCGCCGGCGGCCTCGGTCAGCTGCTTGACGGTGGTCGCCCCGTAGCCCTGGCGGCGGAGGAGTTCGCCCATCGCGACGACGAGGCGCTCGCGGGTGGGCATTGACCGGTCGACCATCACGCTCTAGATTCTAGAGTATCCACTCTAGAGCGTTCGCTCCAATGGAGGTGATGGGAATGCCGGAGGTCTCCGTCCCCGCGGGCCGGGTCCACTACGAGGAGTTCGGCGACGGCCCGCCGGTCGTCCTGCTGCACGGCCTGCTCATGGACCACACGGTGTGGGACGCCCTGCTGCCGCTCCTTCCCGAGGGGCACCGCTACCTGCTGCCCGACCTGCCGCTCGGCGCCCATCCGATCCCGCTGAATACCGACGCGGACCTGTCGAACGAGGGGATCGCACACCTCATCGCGGACTTCCTCGAGGCGCTCGACCTGCGCGGGGTCACCCTCGTGCACAGCGATTGGGGCGGCGGCTTGCTCCTGACGGCGCTCGGCCGCGACGAGCGGATCGGGCGCCTCGTGATCCTGCCGAGCACCGCCTTCGACAACTTCCCGCCCGGCCTCCCCGGCGAGGCGGCCACCGTCGCCGCCCGGCTCCCCGGCCTCACCCTCGGCCTGCGGGCCATGCGGATCGGCGCCGTGCGTCGCCTGCCGATCCTGTTCGGGCGCATGGCGCACGACATCCCGGACGCGACAATGCGGGCCTGGACCCGGCCCGCGATCGAGGACCCGCTGATCCGCCGCGACCTGCTCAAGCACGCCCGCGCGCCGTTCGACCGCGCCGTCCTGACGCGGCAGACGGAGGCGCTGCGCGGTTTCGCCGGGGATGCCCTCGTCCTCTGGATCGCCGACGGCACGGTCATGCCGCGCGATCACGGCCGCCGGCTCGCCGGCCTGCTGCCGCGCGGTCGGCTCGTCGAGCTGCCGGACTCCTACGTGCTCGCGATGATGGACCGTCCGGACGCCGTCGCCGCCGAGCTCGCAGCCTTCCTCGGCGCGCCGACCACGTCGCCGCGGGAGTGACCCTCGTCCGCGTCTACTTCGCGTACGCCCGGGGGAGCGGCTTGCCGGCCGCAGCGAGCACGCCGCGCAGGCGCGTGGGGTAGTCGGTGATGATGCCGTCGACGCCGAGCGCGAGCTGCGCGCGCATGTCCTTCTCCTCGTTGACGGTCCACGGGATGACCGTCAGGCCTGCGGCGTGGGCGGCGGTCACGGTCTTCGCGTCGGACAGCTCGAAGTCGGGGGAGAGAACGTCGAAGCCCGCGTCCTTCGCCGCCCGGACCACGTCGCCGCCGGACCGCTCGTAGTCGACGGGGCCGAGCCACGCCGAGCTCTTATTCCAGGTCGTCGCGTCGTACAGCGCGACGAGCGGCACCGACGGCGCCTGCGCCCGCACCAGCGGCAGGGAACGCCAGTCGAAGCTCTGGACCGCGATCCGGTCGAGCACGCCCGCCCGGCGCGCGGCGCCGAGGATCTGCGCGACGAAGGCGGCGGGCTCCGCGGACTTCGATCGTTCCTCGGCCTCGATCTTGGTCTCGATGTTGAACCGCACGCGGTTGCCCTGGTACTGCGCGGCCAGGTCGAAGAGCTGCGGCAGCGTCGCGATGCGGTTGCCCTCGACCACCTTCGCGGTCGGGAACTTCGCCAGCTTCTTGGCGCACACCAGCGTCTGCACCTGGGCGTAGGTGAGGTCGTGGATGGTCTTGCCGACGTACGGGAACTGCTTGTCCCCGGGCGTCGCGGGCGCGGTGTCGGTGCACTTGTCGGCCTGCACCGTCGGGTCGTGCCAGATCAGCGGCACGTCGTCCTTGGTGAGCACGACGTCGAGCTCGAGCGTGGTCACCCCGAGTTCGAGCGAGCGCGCGAAGCCGTACAGCGACTCCTCGGTGTGCTCGCCCCGCCCGCCGCGGTGCGACTGGAGGTCGAAGGAGCCCGACGGGGCCGCCCACACGGGGGCGGCGACCGCCCCGCCGCCGAGGGCGACGGTGACGGCCGCCGCGAGCGCGGCGGCGCGGGACAGGATGCGGGAGCGGGTGGTCATGGCGGCAACGTAATCGCACACGATGAATCGCGGGTGAACGGGCGCGGGCGCCGCCGTACGGAGGTGCGGTCAGGCGAGCGGCGGTGCGGCAGGAGCGGTCGCCGGAGCGCCCGGCGCCGTGTTCCCGGCGGGGCGGGTGCCCCCGGAGCGCGGAGGACGAACCCGGGTGCCGGAGGTACGGGCTTCCCTGGGACGGAGACGGAGACGGAGACGGGGATCGGCGCCGGCGCGCCGGGAGCGGCCGGCGCGGGGAGCGGGCCCGGCGCGGCGTGCGCCACCGCCGTGAGCGGGACGCCCAGCGCGGCTGCGGCGACGGCGGCGAGGAGCAACCGGCGTCCGCCGGCGATGAGGATCGACATGGTTTCTCTCCCTGGTGAAGGGCCGCCGCGCCCGGATGCGGGCGGCCGGTGCCGACGCTAGGGGCGTCCCGTCACCGTCGTATCCGCGTCCGGTCGCAGGCGCGTCCCGTCCAGGTCCCGAGAGACGACGGACGCCCGCCGGCGAACCGGCGGGCGTCCGTGTGAGCGGGGAGGTCAGTCCTTCTTGTCCTTGAGCGACCAGGTGGGAGCGAGGTCGCCTCCGGTGTGCTCGACCACCTTCGGCTTCACCGCGATCCAGCCGATGGCCAGGATGGCGACGAAGGCGGGAATGCCCAGGATGACGACGATGAGGTTCGTCTTGTCCCAGAAGCCACCGTCGGACTTGTAGCCCGAGTAGGCCATGCCGACCAGGACGAGGAACAGGAAGACCAGGCCGACGTAGCTCATGAACGGCGCGAGCGGGGCGCGGAACGGGCTCTTGGTGACGATGCCCGCGTCCGAGAGCTTCCGGTAGCGGATGTGGCACAGGAAGATCAGGCTCCACACGCCGACGACCGCGATGGCGGAGGCCTCGAGGGCGATGTCGAAGGCGTGGCCGGGGACGAGCGCGTTGAGCACGGCGCCGAGCACGTAGAAGATCGACGTCACGATGATGCCGGTCGCCGGGACGCCCGACTTGCTCATGTTCATGAACATCTTCGGTGCTTCGCGGCTGGCGGCGAGGCTGCGGAGCATGCGGCCCGTGGTGTACAGGCCGGCGTTGAGCGAGCTCATGGCGGCGACGATGAGCACGCCGTTGATGAGGGTCGCCATCCAGCTGATGCCCATGCGCTCGAAGACCGTGACGAACGGGGACTCGAGATCGCCGGCGGCGGTCTTGTTGCCGTACTGGCTGGTCGGCAGGATGCACACGAGCAGGAAGATCGAGCCGCAGTAGAAGACCGCGATACGCAGGATCACCGAGTTGACGGCCTTGGGCACCTCGCGCTGCGGGTTCTGCATCTCGCCCGCGGCGATGCCGACCATCTCGATGGCGGCGTAGGCGAAGACGACGCCCGACATCACGACGATCGGCGCGATCCAGCCGAAGGTGTCGCTGTGGGGCCAGAATCCGCCGGGGTTCGACCAGAGGTTGGAGATGCCCGCCTTGTGCGCCAGATCGCCGCTGCCCACCGTGACCTGGCCGATCACGATGACGAGGCCGACGACGAGGAAGATCACGATGGCGCCGACCTTGAGGACGGACGCCCAGAATTCGAACTCGCCGAAGGCGCGGGCCGAGAGCAGGTTGATCACGAGGACGACGGCGAGCGCGATGATCACGGAGACCCAGTTGGGCAGTTCCCACCACTTCCGGACGTACACCGCGACGGCCGACAGCTCGGCGACGCCGGTGAGTGCCCAGAAGATCCAGTACAGCCACCCCGCGGCGTAGGCCGCGGCCTCGCCGAAGAACTCGCGGGCGTAGGAGACGAAGGCGCCCGAGCTCTGGCGGTACAGCACCAGCTCTCCGAGGGCGCGCATCAGGAAGAAGGCGATCACGCCGACGAAGGCGTAACTGAAGAGGAGCGCCGGGCCCGTGCTGTTGAGGCGGCTGGCGGAGCCCAGGAACAGGCCCGTGCCGATGGCGCCGCCGATGGCGATCATCTGCACGTGTCGCCGACCGAGGGTCTGCTTGTAGCCCTCCTGCTCGGCGGCGAACTTATCGACGGAATGCGTCATGGATGAGTCTTTCTCCTCGACGTATCGGTGCGCATGGGGTTGTGCGCTGGATGGGAATGTAGACCTCGCAACGCTTCCGCGGACGCGTTACCGAGAGATGACTTGGGGATGTCGATCGCCGCCGACGTGTAAACATAGGTCCATGACCGACTTCTCGGACCTCGGGGAGCTGTTCGCCTTCCTCTCCGGACACGCGCCCTTCGACGGCCTGCCCGACGACGTTCGCGCACGTCTGGCGGCCGAATCGTCGATCAGCGAGTTCGCCGAGGGCGCGACGATCCTGGACGGTTTGTCCGCTTCGCCCGACCACGCCTTCGTGGTGCTCGCCGGCCGGGTCGGGGTGTGGAACTTCCCGGCGGTTTCGCCGACCGACGTGGGTGACGTCGACGAGGTGGTCGGCCCGGGCGGGGTGTTCGGCTACGTGGTCATCCTCGTGGGTGCGAAGGGTGGGCCCCGCGCCGTCGCCCTCTCGGAGGTCACGCTGCTGCGCCTGCCGGCCTGGGCCGTCGGCGACATGTTCTCCACTCCCGCGGGCGCGGCGTTCCTGGCGACCGAGCTCGCCAAGCCGACCACGGCCGTCTCCGCGGACGAGATCCGCGAGCGCACGGCGGGCGAGATCGTGCGCCGCCCACCCGTCGTCTGCCCGCCCACCGTCACCGTCCAGGAGGCCGCCACGGCGATGACGGCCGCGAAGTCGGGCTACATCCTGGTCGAGAACGCCGCCCGCGAGCCGCTCGGCATCGTCACCGATCACGACCTGCGGGCGCGGGTGATCTCCGTGGGGCGGCCGGTGACCGACCCAGTGACGGCGGTGATGACGGCGCCGCTGGCAGCCGTCCCGGAGTCCGCGCTCTCGTCCGACGTGCTGATCGAGATGCTCGACCGCAAGCTCCACTACATGGCGGTGCTGGACGAGCACGCGGCCGTGCGGGGCGTCGTCCAGGACGTCGACTTCCTCACGGTGCCCACGACGTCCACGTTCGCGCTGCAGCGGCGGATCGAGCGCGCGGAGGCGGCGGAGCTGCCCGAGATCGGTGCGACGATCCGCGAGATCTTCCCCGTGCTGTGGGGCCAGCAGGCGCCGGTCCGGCACATCTCGGGCGTCGCGGCCGTGGCGATCGAGGCGATGGTCCGCCGCTGCATCGAGCTCGAGCTGCCGGTGCACACGGGGCTCCGGGAGGGCGACTTCACCTGGCTCTCCCTCGGCAGCGTCTCGCGCCGCGAGGTGGTGCCCAGCTCGGACGTCGACAGCGCGATCATCCTCAAGGACCTGCCCGGCGCGTCCGCGGAGGAGATCGAGGTCCGACGGTCCGCCGCCCTTGCCCTGGCCGCCGCGGTCCACACGCGGCTCGAGGAGTGCGGCATCCCGTCGGACACCAACGGCGCCGTCGCCGCGCAGCCCCGCTTCTGCCGCACCGAGTCGGAGTGGTTGTACGCCGCCGGTGAGTGGATCGACGCGCCGCTCTCGAACAACGCGATGATGATGGCCTCGCTGCTGGTGGACGGCCGCCCCGTGTGGGGCGACCTGACTCTGCAACCGGTGGCCGGTGTCTATCAGCATCTTTCGGAGCATCCCCGTGCCTTCATCCTGATGTTGCGCGAGGCCCTCACGGCGAAGGCGCGGCTGCGCTCCGTGCGCGACGTGATCTCCCTGCGGGGCGGCACCTTCGACATCAAGGCGCACGCCCTGGTGCCGGTGGTGAACATCGCGCGCTGGGCGGCGCTGAGCCGCGGCTCGACCAAGCTGCAGACCCGCAACCGGCTCGCCGCGGGCGCGGATTCGCCCGTGCTGCCGGACGATTCCGCCGAGGTGCTGCGCGAGGCCTTCTCGATCCTCGAGCGCCTCCGCTTGGAGCATCAGGTGCAGCAGATGGGCGCCGGGCGCGCGCCCGGGGACGTCCTGTCCATCCGGCGGATGTCCTCCCTGGATCGCGGGCTCCTCGAGCAGTGCGTGCGCGAGGTGGCCGCGGTGCAGCGCCGCATGGCCAACCTCGCGCAGTACCTCGACGCCGGCGAATGGTGAACCGGCGCGGGTGACGTCGCGGCTCAGGCGAGGACGGCCTCGGGCGCCTTCGACTCGATGCCCAGGGCCTCTCCGACTCCCGCGTTGAGGAGCACGCCGTCGTGCGTCGACAGGCCCGCGGCCAGGGCGGCGTCCTCGGCGCACGCGGTCTTCCAGCCCTTGTCCGCGAGGCGCAGCACGTAGGGCAGGGTGGCGCCGGTCAGCGCGAAGGTGGACGTGCGGGGCACGGCGCCGGGCATGTTGGCGACGCAGTAGAAGACGGTCTCGCCGACGGTGAAGGTCGGGTCGTCGTGCGTGGTGGGGTGCGAGTCGGCGAAGCAGCCGCCCTGGTCGATGGCGATGTCGACGAGCACGGCGCCGGGGCGCATGCGGTGCACCAGGTCCGTGGAGACCAGCTTCGGCGCCGCGGCGCCCGGGATCAGCACGGCGCCGATGACCAGGTCCGACTCGACGACGGCCTCCTCGAGCGCGAGCGAGGTGGAGTAGCTGGTGTGCACGCGGCCACCGAACTGGGCGTTGACGGCGCGCATCTTGCGCACGTCCAGGTCGAAGACGGTGACGTCGGCGCCCATACCCGCGGCGATCTGCGCCGCGTTGATGCCGGAGACGCCGCCGCCGAGCACCGTGACCTTCGCGGGCGCGGTGCCGGGGACGCCGCCCATGAGCACGCCGCGGCCGCCCTTGGAGCGCATCAGGTGGTAGCTGCCGACCTGCGGCGCGAGGCGGCCCGCCACCTCGGACATCGGGGCGAGCAGCGGGAGCGAGCCGTCGGGGAGCTGGACCGTCTCGTACGCGATCGACGTGGTCTTCGAGGACAGGAGCGCATCGGTGCACGGCCGCGAGGCGGCCAGGTGCAGGTAGGTGAAGATCGTCTGGTCGGCGCGCATCCGGGCGTACTCCGCCTCGATGGGCTCCTTGACCTTGAGCAGCAGGTCGGCCTCGCCCCAGACGTCGTCCGCCGTCGGCACGATGCGGGCGCCCGCCGCGGTGAAGTCCTCGTTGGCGATCGCCGATCCGACGCCCGCGCCGTCCTCGATCAGCACGTCGTGGCCGCGGCGGGTCAGCTCGGCGACGCCGCCGGGCGTGATCGCCACGCGGTACTCGTTGTTCTTGATCTCGGTGGGGATTCCGACGCGCATCGTATGCTCCTGTCCGGCGGGTGGCTTGTGTCACATAGTCTGAAGAAACATCGAGAACTGATCAAGGGCACGGAAGAAGATTCTGAAAGGTCGAGACGTGGCTGACGTACATTCTGTGAGAACGGCGTATCGCCCACCATCGTCGAACGATCGTCGACCGCTGCTCGACGACGCCGACCGGCGGATCCTGCTCGTGCTCCAGCGGGACGGACGCGTCTCGAACGCCGCCCTCGCGGAGGAGGTCGGCCTGGCCCCGTCCACGGTGCACACCCGGGTCCGGCGACTCACCGACGCGGGCGTGATCCGCGGCTTCTACGCAGACGTCGATCCCGCGGCCGTCGGCCGGCCGCTGCGCGCCATGATCTCCGTGACGCTGCGCTCGACCGCCCGGCACCGGATCCGGCAGTTCGTGGAGTCCGTGATCGACCTGCCGCCCGTCATAGACGCGTACTTCCTCGCCGGCGGCGACGACTACCTCCTGCACATCGCGGCCGTCGACACCGACGACCTGCGGCACCTCGTCGAGTACCTCAGCGCCCGCGAGGAGGTCGCCGGCACCAACACCTCCCTCGTCTTCGAGCACGTCCGCGGTTCGGCGCCGCTCTAGGCTGCAACCCGCTGCAACGATCGACGGGGCGGCCGGACCGCGGCGACTGTGGGACGGGTCACACGTCCACGACCGGAGGAATCCCATGCGAGCAGCGCGCTACTACGACCGCAACGACGTCCGGATCGAGGACGTCCCCGCGCCCGAGGTGACGGACGGCACCGTCGCCATCGACATCGCGTGGTGCGGGATCTGCGGCACCGACCTGCACGAGTACGTGGACGGCCCGATCTTCGTGCCGCCGTGCGGCCACCCGAATCCGGTGAGCGGCGAGGCCGCGCCGCTGACGATCGGGCACGAGATGTCCGGCGTCGTCGCGGCCGTCGGCGCCGGCGTCGACGACCTGCAGGTGGGCGATCACGTGGTGGTGGAGCCGTACATCATCGCCGACGACGTGGACACCGGGCCGGACAGCACCGACTACCACCTCTCGCCGAACATGAACTTCATCGGCCTCGGCGGCCGCGGCGGTGGGCTCTCGGAGCGCATCGTCGTGCAGCGCCGCTGGGTGCACCGGGTCTCGAAGGACGTGCCGCTGGACCAGGCGGCGCTCATCGAGCCGCTCGCCGTCGGTTACCACGCGCTGCAGCGCTCCGGTGCGGGCGCCGGCGCCTTCGCCCTCATCACCGGCGCCGGGCCGATCGGACTGCTGACCGCCGCGGTGTGCAAGGCGAAGGGGCTGACCGTCGCGATCAGCGAGCCCAGCTCCCTGCGCCGCAGCCGGGCCGCGGAGACCGGCGTCGCCGACCACGTCTTCGACCCCGCGCAGGTCGACGTGGTCGAGGCCGTGCGCGGCCTCACCGACGGTCGCGGCGCCGACGTCGGCTTCGAGTGCACCTCGGTGCAGCCCGCCCTCGACACCCTCTTCGACGCGCTGCGGCCGCAGGCCGTGCTCGTCGTCGTCTCCATCTGGGGCCACCCCGGCAGCGTCGACATGCAGAAGCTGGTGCTCAAGGAGATCGACATGCGCGGCACTATCGCCTATGTGAACAACCACGCCGAGACGATCGCGCTGGTCGAGAGCGGCACCGTCGACCTGGCGCCGTTCATCACCGGCAGGATCGGCCTCGACGACCTGGTCACCGTCGGCTACGACACGCTCCTGCACCACAACGAGACCGCGGTGAAGATCCTCGTCTCTCCCTCGGGGGCGGGGCTGCCCGCCGGAGTCTGACGGCGGCACCGGCCTAGGCTGTCGTGGTGAGTGAGAGCAGGATCGTCCCGGCCGCCGACCGCACGCACTGGCGCGGCGAGGGGATCTACACGCGGCAGTCGATGCCCTTCACCGGCAACTTCGATCTGGGTGAGAACGCGCACGGGCAGCTGCTCGTGCACAACGACGACCTCATCGACCCCGGCTCGGGTGTCGACCGGCACTTCCACCGCGACGCCGAGATCGTCACCTGGGTGATCGCGGGCGAGGTGCACCACGACGATTCGTCCGGCGAGACGGGCCTGGTCCGCGCCGGCCAGGTGCAGGCCATGAGCGCGGGCAGCGGGGTCAATCACCGCGAGCAGAACCCCCGCTCCACCGGCGTGGTCGCCCGGGTAATCCAGATGTGGTTGCCGCCGAACGAGCCCGGCGGCGAGCCCGAGTACCGTACCGCCGACGTCCCGCTCGATGGGCTCGGTCTGGTCCTCGTCGCCTCCGGGATCGCGGGCCGCGACCCGGCGGTGGCGATCAACAACGACGCCGCGGCGCTGCACGCGGCCCGGCTGGCGGCAGGGAAGTCGGTCGTCCTGCCGCCGGCGCCCTACGGGCACCTCTTCGTCGTCTCCGGCTCGGTCGTCGTCGGCGACGACCGGCTCGCCGAGGGCGACGCGCTGCGCACCGTCCACACCGGGGCCCTCACGGCGACTGCCACCGAGCCCGCCGAGATCCTGTTCTGGGAGATGCATGCGCAGGCGGTCTCCGCGCGCTGATCGCGCACGGGCGATGCCCGTTCGGGCCCGTTCGCCTTCGGCTCGCTCCACCGCCTGCGGCGCGGCCCGCGGTGTAGGAGGATTCTCCGGTGCAGAACTCCGAATCCACCGCCGAACACCGCCGCCTCGCGGAGAGCCCGGGCCCCGACGGTCCGTGGCGCCTCTGGGGCCCGTACCTCGCGGGGCGGCAGTGGGGCACCGTCCGGGAGGACTACAGCGGCAGCGGCGATGCGTGGGCCAGCTTCGGCTTCGACCAGGCGCACCGTCGCGCCTACCGGTGGGGCGAGGACGGGCTCGGCGGCATCTGCGACCGCTACGGCTTCCTCAACCTGGCCGTCGGCCTGTGGAACCACAACGACCCCATCCTCAAGGAGCGCCTGTTCGGCCTGACCAACGCGCAGGGCAACCACGGCGAGGACGTCAAGGAGTACTGGTGGCCCGTCGACGGGACGCCCACCCACAGTTGGATGCACTGGATGTACCGGTACCCGCAGGCCGAGTACCCGTACCAGCAGCTCCGCGACGCGAACGCCGCCCGCGACCGCACGCAGCGCGAGTACGAGCTCGCCGACACGGGCGTGCTCGCGGACAACCGTTTCTTCGACGTGCACGTGCGGTACGCCAAGGCCGCGCCCGACGACATCTGCGTGGAGATCGAGGCCGTCAACCACGGTCCGTCGCCCGCGCCGCTCGATCTGCTGCCGCAGCTGTGGCTGCGCAACACGTGGGCGTGGGGGCACGACGAGCGCCGCGGTGAGATCACCCGCGTGCATTCGCCGCAGGCCGGCGGCCTCGAGGCGGTCCGCGTGACGCACCAGTGGCTCGGCGAGTACCACCTCGCGGCCGAGGGCTCCCCGCAGCTCCTGTTCTGCGACAACGAGACCGATGCCGTGGAGCTCTTCGGTGCCGCGGCCAACGCCTCGCCCTATCCGAAGGACGCGATCACCACGCGGGTGGTGCAGGGCGACGAGGCCGCCGTCAACCCGGAGGAGCGCGGCACCAAGGCGGCGATCTGGTACCGCTTCGCCTCCGTGCCGGCGGGGGAGAGCGTGACGGTGCGGCTGCGGCTCTCGCGCACCGCGCCGTCGCTGGACACCTTCGGCCCGGGCTTCGCCGCCGTCTTCGCCGACCGGCGCGAGGAGGCGGATGAGTTCTACGGCTCCGTGATCCACGAGGACGTGCAGGGCGAGGACCGCGCCGTCGCGCGTCGCGCCTACGCGGGCATGCTGTGGAACAAGCAGCTCTACCGCTACGACGTTGAGTCCTGGCTGGAGGGCGATCCGGCGGTGGACCCGTCGCCGCGCGAGCGGGCGGACCCGGGCCGCCGGAACACCACGTGGAAGCACTTCTCGCTGGCCGACGTGATCTCCATGCCCGACGAGTGGGAGTACCCCTGGTTCGCCGCGTGGGACCTGGCCTTCCACTGCATCCCGCTGGCCCACGTCGACCCCGAGTTCGCCAAGGAACAGCTGGTCCTCATGTGCCGCGAGTGGGCGATGCACCCGAACGGCCAACTGCCGGCGTACGAGTGGGAGTTCGGCGACGTCAACCCGCCCGTGCACGCGTGGGCGGCGTGGCACGTCTACCGCATCGACGGCTGGCGCGACCAGGACTTCCTCGTGCGCGTCTTCACCAAGCTGCTGCTCAACTTCTCCTGGTGGGTCAACCGCAAGGGCTCCGACGACGCCGGCGTCTTCGAGGGCGGCTTCCTCGGCATGGACAACATCGGCTTCTTCAACCGGTCCGCGCCGCTGCCGCCCGGTTACCGGCTCGAGCAGTCCGACGCCACCAGCTGGATGGCCTTCTACTGCCAGCAGATGTTCAAGATCGCCATCGAGCTCTCCCGACACGACCCGGTGTGGCAGGACTGTGCCACCAAGTTCCTCGAGCACTTCCTGCAGATCTCCAAGGCCACCTACAACTTCGGCTCGCACAGCCTCTCGCTGTGGGACGACGAGGACGGCTTCTTCTACGACGTGCTCGTCCGGCCCGACGGCAGCGCGCTCCCGATGCGGGTGCGCTCCATGGTGGGCCTGCTCCCGCTGCTGGGCACCACCGACGTGCCGGCGTGGGTGGCGCAGGAGTGCCCCGACGTGACGGCGCGCCTGAACTGGCTGCGCTCCCGCCGCCCCGAGCTCGTCGAGCCCGTGCTCTCCGGCGCCTCGGCCGGCGGCGACGGGGACGGCCGGATGCTGCTGTCCCTCGTCGGTCCCGACCGGCTGCGCCGCGTGCTGGAGCGGATGTTCGACCCGGCGGAGTTCTTGGCGCCCTACGGCATCCGCTCGCTGTCCAAGACGGAGCAACAGGTGACCGAGGACGTGGACGGGAACACCGTCTCCATCCAGTACGAGCCCGGCGAGTCGACCACCGGCATGTTCGGCGGCAACTCCAACTGGCGTGGGCCCGTGTGGTTCCCGGTGAACGTGCTGCTCGCCGACAAGCTGCGCACCTACGGCCGGCACTTCGGTGACGACTTCACCATCGCCATCCCCACCGGCTCCGACAACCTGTGCACGCTGGAGGAGGCCGCCGACGTCATCGACGGGGGCCTCGTCGGGCTGTTCCGTCCCGTCGCGCGGGCCGACGGTGGCGGCGCCCGTCGCCCCGCCGACGCCGGGCGGATCGAGGGCAGCGACAACCCGCTCTGGGCCCAGCACCCCACCTTCTACGAGTACTTCGACGGCGACACCGGCGAGGGCCTGGGAGCCACGCACCAGACGGGGTGGACCGGCCTCGTCGCGCACTTGCACAACCCCCGTCTACCCATGGAGCCTCCGCGCGCTCCGGGGGCTTGACGAGCGCGGAGTTTTTCACACTGCAAAGCGTGAAAAATCTGTCATCAAGTACGGTGTACAGGATCTTTGCAGGGTTACGATCCGTTCAGGCGGATGCCCAGCACCGCCCCGACGTCGGTGGGGAAGGGTGTGATGCGCACGACGGAACCGGTGGACGACGGCGACGTCGTCGACGTACTCGGGGTCGGATTCGGACCCGCCAACCTGGCGCTGGCGATCGCGCTCGCGGAGTCGCCCGACCGGATCGGCACCGTGCGGTTCCTGGAGCGCCGCGAGGCCTTCGCGTGGCACCCGGGAATGCTGCTGCCGGGCACGTCGATGCAGATCAGCTTCCTCAAGGACCTGGTGACGCTGCGCAACCAGGCCAGCCCGTTCTCCTTCGTCGCGTACCTCGGCGCCCGGGGCCGGCTCGTGGACTTCGTCAATCGCGCCGTCCTCACCCCCGAGCGGGCGGAGTTCGCGGACTACTTGGCCTGGGCGGCCGCGTCGTTCGCCGATCAGGTGCGGTACGGCCGAGCGGTGACGGGTCTGATCCGCTGCGCCGACGGTCCGAGGTTCGCCGTCGCCCATCGGGGCCCCGACGGCGACGAACGAGTGACCCGGGCACGGTCGGTGGTCGTGGCCCGCGGACTGCGGCCCGTGCTCCCCGCGTGGACGGACGGGCTCGACCCGCGGCGCGTCTTCCACAACATCGACCTCGTCCCGCGGCTCGGTGAGCTGGAGCGCGAGCTCTCCGACGGGGTCGCGGGCGGGCGCTTCCTCGTGGTGGGTGGCGGCCAGTCCGCCGCCGAGGTGGCGCTGCACCTGCACGACGCGGGGGCGCGCGTGGACCTTGCCTTCCACGGCTTCGGGCTCGCGGACGTGGACGAGAGTCCCTTCGTCAACCAGGTCTTCGACCCGGACGTGGTCGACGAGTTCGCCGTCGCGCCTCCGGAGGCCCGCGAGGCGCTGCTGCATCGGCACGGCAACACCAACTACGCGGCGGTCGAGCACGCGCTGACCCGCGACCTGTACGACCGCTGGTACCGGCAGAAGGTCGGCGGCCCAAGTCGATTGGGCGTGCATCGCACAAGCGAGGTCGTCGCCGCGAACGCCGCGCCCGGCGGCGGCGTCGCGACCGAGCTGCGCCGCCTCACCACCGGCGAGCGGACCGCGGCGACCTACGACGCCGTGGTGTGCGCCACCGGATTCCGGCCCGGCGGCCTCAGCGGGTTGGACGGCATCGCGCCGCCGGCCGCCGATGTGCGCGTCGCCCGCACGCACCGCGCCGTGATCGACGGCGCCGAGGTGCCCGGCCTGTACGTGCAGGGCGCCGACCTCCCGGGCCACGGTCTCGGGACCACGCTGCTGTCCAACGTCGCCGTCCGCGCGGGCGAGATCGCCCGCGCGCTGCACCAGGAGGAGTCGCCATGACCACGAGGACACCGGCGGGCACCGTGCTCTTCGCGGCGACCGAACGCACCCCGTTCACGGTCTTCGTCGCCGAGGACCCGCGCGACATCGAACGCGCACAGGCCCTGCGGTACGACGCCTTCTCCACGGAGCTGGGCGCGCCGCTGCCCGGGGCAGTGATCAGCGAGCGGCTCGGCCGGCCGATCGACGTGGACCGGTTCGACGACTACAGCGCTCACCTCCTCGTGCGGCACGACCCGACCGACGAGATCGTGGGCTGCTACCGGATCATCCTGCCGGCCCCGAGCGGGCAGCGGGAGGTGTTCACCACCAGCATGTTCCGGCTCAGCCCGGCGTTCGCCGCGATGGCCGACGACGTCGCCGAGTGGGGGCGCGCCACCATCGCGGCGGACTACCGCGGCGGGGTGGTCTCGGTGCTGCTGCGGATCGCGCTGCTGGCCTTCTACGAGCGCTCCGGCTTCCGCTTCGCGATGGGCTGCATGTCCGTCCGCATGGAGGACGGCGTGCACCCGCGCGCCGCGCTGGTCCGCGCCGCCCTCGGCTTCCTCGCCGACAACGACGCCCTCGCGGACGGCGCGGTCCGCGCCGATCCGATCAGGCCCGTCGCCGTCGACGGGGTCCCCATCGGCGAGCTCCCGCGGCCCGATGGCGCCGACGAGGACCTGGTGCCGCCCACGATCCGCATCGCCGTCCGGTACGGCGGTGTCGTCTGCGGCATGCCCTCGTACGACCCCGATTTCGAGATGGCGGACTTCCTCGTCCTGTTCGAGGACGAGCGGATGCGTGCGGCCGGCTGCCTCGACGAGGTCCGCTCGTTCCTCGCGGCGCTGTGATCGCCCGGCTCACGCGCGCCGTCGCCGCGCGGCCCCGCACGGTGCTCACGGCGTCGTTGCTCCTGCTCGTCGTGCTGGGCTGGCTCGGGGCCGGCGTCGGCGGCGCGCTCCGCAGCGGCGGCAGCACCGACCCGAGCGCCGAATCCGCCCGCGCGCAGCAGGTTCTCGAGGACGACTTCGGGCGCGGCGGGTCGTCCCTCGTGCTGACGGTGCGCGCGCTGACGCCCGAGGCGGCGGCGGCCGCCGCGGACCACGGTCGCGCGATCGCGGAGGCGGTCCGGCGCGCCCCTGCGGTGCAGGCCGCCGTCTCCGCCTGGACCGATCCCGCCGCTGCGGCGCGCCTGACGTCGGCGGACGGCCGCACCGGCCTCGTCGTCGCGAACCTGACCGGCGGCACCGGGGACGCACCCGACCACGCCCGCGCGATCGTCGACGGCCTGCCGAGCCCGCCCGACGGGGTGCGGGTGGAGGCCGGCGGCGAGGCCATGACCTACCTGCAGATCAACGAGCAGTCCGGGAAGGACCTGGTGCGGGCGGAGCTGATCGCCCTGCCGCTCACCTTCCTCGTCCTCGTGTGGGCGTTCGGCGGGCTGGTCGCCGCCGCGGTGCCCGTCGTGGTGGGGGTCGCGGCGATCATCGCGACCTCCGGGCTGCTGCGGCTCGTCGCGGAGGTCACCGACGTCTCCGTGTTCGCGCTCAACCTCATCACCGCCATGAGCCTGGCGCTGGCCATCGACTACACGCTGCTGGTGGTGAGCCGGTATCGCGAGGAGGTGCCCGACCGCGGCCGCGAGGAGGCGCTCGTGACCGCCATGGCGACGGCCGGGCGCACGGTCCTGTTCTCCGCGATCACGGTCGGGCTCAGCCTCGCCGCGATGGTCCTGTTCCCCATGTACTTCCTGCGCTCCTTCGCCTACGCCGGCCTGGTCGTCGTCGGCTTCACCGCCATCGCGACCCTGATCGTGACGCCGGCGATCCTGACGCTGCTGGGCGACCGCATCGATCGGCTCCGCGTGGGTCGCGGCCCGCGCCCGACGGACGAATCCCGCTGGTACCGCGCGGTGAAGGCCGTGCAACGCCGAGCGGTCCCGCTCGGGATCGCCGTGGTGGCGCTGCTGGTCGCACTCGGTGCGCCCTTCCTCGGCGCGAAGCTCGGCTACCCCGACGACCGGACCCTGCCGACCGCCGCCTCGTCGCACGCCGTCGGCGACGACCTGCGCACCGGCTTCCACCCGAATCCCACGGCAGACGTCCTGATCCTGCTGCCGGAGGGCGCACCGTCGGGCACCGAGGACTACGCCCGGGAGCTGTCCCGGACCGCCGGCACGGGCCCCGTCGTCGGGCCGGACGGGACATGGCTGCGCGGAGACCGCGTCGCCGACGGGGATCCGACGTCCCGGGCGGGCTTCGCGCGCCTGATCACGGTGGCGAGCGAGCACGACCCGCGGTCGGCGGACGGCGGCACCCAGCTGGACGCGCTGCGCGCGGTGCCCGCGCCCGCCCCGACGCTGTTCGCCGGTGCGGCGCAGGCGGACCGGGACGCCGTCGACTCCATCCTCGGTGCGGTGCCGCGGGTCCTCGTCGCGATCGCGATCACCACTTTCCTACTGCTGTTCCTGCTCACCGGCAGCGTGCTGCTGCCGCTAAAGGCGCTGGTGCTCAACGTGCTCTCGCTCTCGGCGACCTTCGGCGCGATGGTGTGGATCTTCCAGGAGGGGCACCTCGGCGGGTTGGGGACCACCGTGACCGGACACCTCATCGCGGACATGCCCGTGCTGATGTTCTGCATCGCCTTCGGGCTGTCGATGGACTACGAGGTCTTCCTGCTCTCGCGGATCCGTGAGGAGTGGCAGGGATCGCCCGGCCGGGACCGCGCCGCGAACGACGAGGCCGTGGCCCGCGGCATCGCGAGCACCGCGCGGGTGGTCACCGCCGCCGCACTGCTCATGGCCGTGGTCTTCGCCGCGATCGGCTTCTCCGAGGTGTCCTTCATGCGGATGTTGGGCGTGGGCCTCGCGATCGCCGTGCTGCTCGACGCCACCCTGGTGCGGCTGGTGCTGCTGCCGGCGTTCATGCGGATCGCGGGCACCGCCAACTGGTGGCCGGGGTTCAGAGCCAGCCGCGGCGCTTGAAGGCCGCGTACAGGCCGCCGGCCAGGGTGAGCATCATCAGGAGGCTCAGCCAGAAGCCCCACTCCTTGCCGAAGCCCGGGTAGGGCACGTTCTGGCCGAAGTAGCCGGTGATGGCGGTCGGCACCGCGATGATCGCCGCCCAGCTGGTGAGCTTCTTCATCACCGTGTTCAGCTGGTTGTCGACCAGGGCCAGGTTGGTCGAGCGCACGGATTCGACGTTGTCGCGCAGGCCCTCCGTCCAATCCGCGGCGCGCATGGTGTGGTCGTAGACGTCCTCGGCGTAGGGCAGGAGATCGTGTAGATCGGGGGCCGCGGACACCCGCCGGAGCACCGAGCCCACCACGTCGCGCATCGGTAGGACGATGCGGCGCAGCTCGCCCACTTGCTTGTGCAGATCGAACGTGACCTGGGAGACCCGGTCGCTCGAGCGGCCGTCGAACAGAATCGATTCCACGTCGTCGAGCCGCTCGTCGACCGCGGTCACCCGCGCCGTGTAGCCGTCGACGACCGCGTCCAGCAGCATCAGCTCCAGCGACTTCGGGCCGTACTGCAACAGATCAGCGTTGTCGGAGATGTTCTCCGCCACGTCGTCGACGGGGAAGCCCTCGCCCAGGCGCACCGTCAGCACCCCGTGCTCGAACAGGAACAGCGAGAGTCGGCTCGTGGCACCGTCCTCGGCCACCGTGTAGGCAGTGACGAACAGGATCTCGCCGTAGCGCAGGGACTTCGGGCGCTCATGAACGGTGAGCGCGTCCTCCACCGCCAGCTTGTCGAGTCCCATGGTCTGGACGAAGGGGGCGAACTCGGCCTCGGTCGGGTCGAGCACGTCCACCCAGATCAGGCCCGACGGTGCGGCCAGCGCCCGCGTGGCGGCGTCCGTCGCGGCGTGGTGGACGACGTCGAAGCAGTCGTCCGCGTCGTCCACGAAGGTCCGGATGGTCACGTCCATGGGGCAACCCTAGGACCCGTCGGACTCCGGCCGCTCGACCTGCTCCGCGAGCGTCGCGGGGGCCTGCACGCAGTACGAGTCGGTGAGGAGCTCGGCGACCTCGTCCCAGTCGGTGTTCTCGTCGACGATGATGCCGACGGTGCTCTCGCCCCAGTTCACCCGGAAGTACGGGTCGCCGAGATTCTCGAACGCGGGGACCTCGCTGGGTTCGGCCCGGAAGATGAGGCGGAACTGCTGGTCCTCGCCGCCGAAGACGTGCGCCACCGTCGCGCCGCGGACGCGCCAGCGCGTGCCGACCCAGGCGCGGTCGGCGACGCATTCGGGGAAGGCCTCGAGGACGTCGGCGAGGCGGTCGATCCATTCGTCGGGAACGTCCGGTCGGGTGGTCACCGGGCAAGGGTATCGTCGGGCGCATGCTGAACGTGGGTGTGTTGGGATCCGGCGGCAAGGTCGGCCGCGCAATGGTGGACGCCGTGGAGGCGGCCGACGATCTGGCGCTGAGCGCCACCGTGGACGCGGGGGACATGCTCACCGGCTTCCTCGACTCGAACACCCAGGTGGTGATCGACTTCACCCACCCGGACGCGGTGATGGACAACCTGGAGTTCCTCATCGACAACGGGATTCACGCCGTGGTCGGCACCACCGGCTTCACCGACGACCGGCTCGACACGGTGCGCGGCTGGCTGGCGGAGAAGCCCGGCGTCGGCGTGCTCATCGCCCCGAACTTCGCCATCGGCGCCGTGCTCACGATGCGCTTCGCGGCGCAGGCCGCCCGGTTCTTCGACTCGGTCGAGATCATCGAGCTGCACCACCCCTACAAGGCCGACGCCCCGTCCGGCACCGCCACCCGCACCGCCGAGCTCATCGCCGAGGCGCGCGAGCAGGCCGGGCGCGGCAAGATGCCCGACGCCACCTCCGCGGAGTTCGACCGCGCCCGCGGCGCCCGCGTCGACGGCGTCCGCGTGCACTCCGTGCGCGTCGCCGGCCTCGTCGCGCACCAGGAGGTGCTGCTCGGCACCCAGGGCGAGACCCTCACCATCCGGCACGATTCGCTGGACCGCAGCTCCTTCGTCCCCGGCGTGCTGCTCGGCGTGCGCGGCATCTCCTCGCGGCCCGGCCTCACCGTGGGCATCGAGCCGTTCATGGACCTGTGAGCCCCGTGGAGCGCCGCGATCGGGGGAACCTGGGCCAGCTGCTGGTCATCGGGTTCCTATCCGTCGCGATGCTCACGTACATCGGTCTCATCGGCGCATGGGCGTGGATGATCGCCCGCCGCGGCGGCGGCGCGAACCTCGGCCTCGGTTTCGGCATGGTCCTGGTCGGCCTGGTCGGTCTGTGGATCCTCTGGTCCGTGCTCAGCAACGGCTACGCGCACCAGAAGCTCGCGGCGTCGGCGAAGGCGCTGGGGCGCGACCTCGACGTCTCGGAGCTGCCGAAGATGCCCTCGGGTCGCGTGCAGCGGGACGCCGCTGACGAGCTGTTCGCGCAGGTCAAGGCCGAGTACGAGGCCGAGCCCGAGTCCTGGGTGAACGCCTACCGCCTCGCCCGCGCGTACGACTACGCGGGCGACCGCTCCCGCGCCCGCGACTGGATGACAAAGGCCGTCTCGATGGAGAAGAAGGCCCGCTGATGGCCGTGCTCCTCGTGATCCACCACACGCCGTCTCCGCACTGCCAGGAGATGTTCGAGGCGGTGATCGCCGGGGCGACCGACCCCGAGATCGAGGGCGTCGAGGTGGTGCGGCGCGCGGCGCTCGCCGTGACCGCGTCGGACGTGCTGGCCGCGGACGGCTACGTCCTCGGCTCGCCGGCGAACCTCGGCTACATCTCCGGGGCGCTCAAGCACTTCAATGTCAATTACCCCTGTAATAGGGAGTTTGCCCATGTCAGCGCCTGATTCCGTCGCCCCGCGTCGCCTCCTGCTCGTGCACCACACGCCGTCTCCATACTGCCAGGAGATGTTCGAGGCGGTGGTGGCGGGGGCGACCGATCCCGACATCGAGGGCGTGGAGGTCGTGCGGCGTGCTGCGCTGACTCTGTCGCCGGCCGACGTGCTGGAGGCCGACGGCTACGTGCTCGGGACGCCGGCGAACCTCGGGTACCTCAGTGGCGCGCTCAAGCACGGGCTCGACAACATCTACTACCCGTGCCTGGATTCGACGCGGGGGCGGCCGTGGGGTTTCTACGTCCACGGCAACGAGGGCACCGAGGGGGCCGAGCGGGCGGCCGATTCGATCACCGGCGGGCTCGGCTGGGAGAAGGTCACGCCCAACGTGGTGGTGTCCGGCAAGCCCTTGAAGGCCGACCTGGAGGCGTGCTGGAACCTCGGCGCGACGGTCGCGGCACAGCTCATGGAGGGGTAGGCGATGGAGGCAACCACCGTCGCGATCGTCGCGGTGTGCATCGCCAGCGTGAGCGGGCTGATCACCTTTGGCGGGCTCATCTGGCAGGTGACGCTCTATCGATTGTCGGGCGCCCGGTTGCAGGTGCAGTTGGTGTTCGAGTTCCGGAACGACGGTTGTACGCGCTCGCTCACCGGCACCCGGCGTCGGTCGTGGGAGTCTGCAGGGATGGCCGCCGTCGATCCGTTGGGGCTCGCGGACCCGCTAGGCATCGAGTGCGCTCGGGTGCGAGTGACGAACGTGGGGCGGTCGCCGGTTTCGGTCGAGAACATCTCTCTGGACCTCGGCCGAACGCGGTGGTTCAGGCGCGGGCGACGCACCGCGGTACCGATGTCGTTCCACGAGCGGGACCACAAACCCCAGGAACAGGCCACGGGGCGTGGACAGCCTCCGGTGAGGCTGGAGGCCGGGGCGGTGACGAGCGAGGTGTTCCACTTGTGGCCGTTCGTCGCCAGCGAAGCGTCCAACTCGAACCGCCGCCGAGGGGTCAAGATTCGTGCGTCGGCGACGGCAGCTGGACGCCGCCCCACTCTGTCGCGCCGACGCTTCGCCTGGCGGTTTCGGGACGGCGAGCATAGCTGGTTCCCCGACACAGATGTCACACCCAGCTGGAACCCTCGACATAGCGGACCCTGGTCCTCTTTCACGGTTCGCGATCGAAGACAACAGGCCCGTTGTCGCTGAGGCTCTGGTGCTTCGCGGGATTTGGGACGAACTGTCGGCGATTGACTCGAGCAACTATCTCGCGGCGAATTCTGCTGGGAAACGCCTTTTGGCGAGCGGAGCGGACGCGTCCGACGTGCTCTCGGTGGCAACCCTCATCGCGTACGAGACCGTCTTCGCATTACTTCTCAAACTGTCGGAGGGCACCCTCGTGGACCTGACAACGTCGCCGCAGGGTCTACCGGGTGTGGTGTTGATGGAAACTGATTCGAATCGCGTCCCCACCGGCCGGACCTTGGACTGCATGCATGAATCGTTGCTGTCAGCTGACCCATCAGGAAATTCCGGAGCCGACTTCCTCAATTGATCGACCGCAGCCGCCACAGGGGCAAAGATTATGGTCGACAGAGGAAGATGATGTGCGTTCTGGCGGAGGCAGTGGACCGTAGCTTGCGTTGGCGGCTAGGGATTCTTGGCCAAGATCACGTACTGAGCAGAGGCACGTTGCTGCGCCTGGGTGAGCGTTGCGCCGCCTGCTGTGGTGACCCATCGGCCAGCTGCGATCGCGCAGTTGATGTTCTCCTTCCGGTCGAAACAGATCATCTGCGGCAATTGCTGCGGTGCAGTGACCTTCGTCCCTGTCCTGCCATTGACAACGGCGAGATCCGCCACGAGCTGGTTCGCTGCGCCAGCATCGCGGGTGCGGTAGACGACGGCGTCACCCTGGGCGACCGAATCGACGCCGGCTTTGATGTAAATCGAGCCATCGTTGATGTTGCGGATGCGGTGCAGAAGTCCGTTGAGACCGTATACCCCGATTGCGATCGCGGCGGTGTAGTCGTTGCGGACGGTACTACCCAGTGTTCGAGCCAACGCCCCGTTGACGTCGTTGGGCAGCTGCGTCACGCGATCAGCCGGTGTCCCCTTGAAGTCCTGGACCTTGGGCACCTCTAGCTCGTAGCCCCTCTCGACGAGCTTCGCGGCAGCCTCAGTGGTCGCCGCAGTTCCACTGATGTTGATGACGAAAGGCCCTTCAACCCGGTACGAGTCGACAGTCCCGGGCTTGAACTCGGTGGCGCTGGCAGCCTTGGCCATCGCACCGGTCAGGGGCACATCTGCCTGCTTGTTCCTGATGCTGGACCGTTTGATCATCTCGAACGCCTTGGTCGCATCATCGATACTGCCGAACCGATACAGACCGATCCGCATAGCAATCGTCGGTCTATCGAAGTCATCTCCCCGCGTGGTCGTCATCCCCACCTTCATGTTGAACGCCTCGAACGCCGCCGCGGTGGCGTCGGGAACCCGACTGCTCAGTTGACTCCCCTCAATGACAGGGTAGGAACGCAGACCGACGCCACCGATCGACATCCGCTTGTCGACCTCGCTGACCTGGATTAACGCATCCGCCATGCGGTTTCCTTCCACCACCCACCCGGACTTGCTATCGAGTGCCGCGGGCGCCGACGTCGTCGTCGGATACTGGCCAGTATCCAATCCGGTCGGTACGTCAACGGTGTCCAATGCAGTGCTGGCGGAGCTGCCTGCCCCGCGAGCCGCGGGATCACCGGGCACTGTCGTGGCGCAAGCTCCCAGCAATGCCACGAATGCGACCGCGATTGCTGGCACATAGATTCTGCGCATTTCCCACTCCTTCATGACGGTTCGTGGAGATTTGACCAGGAGACGCTTCACCCATACTTAACGCTGACCTAACACGCTGAACAGCGTATGCGCTCCGCCGCCTGGTCATCTACTAGTGGCGGTTAAGCGCCTACTGATCTGGTTGGAGGGTGATTAATCATGTAGCCAATGATGGCGCTGTCGCTCGTCATTGTCTGGCGGTGTCGATGCGTAGTTTCGCTGGTCAAGACGATGTGTCGGTGACCCGATCGTTGGTCCGCCCTGCCCTTGCTCCTGGTGCGCCGTGATGGGGGTGTTGGGAATTTGTCTGATCGGGGTCGCGATCATCGGCGCTGTCCTTTCGGTCGACCTGATTCGGCGACCGGAAGATTCGTGGGGCCTTCAGGAAGGCTGGAAGTGGCAGGATCCGGACGCGAACCGGCCGAGCCGGTCTGGCATGCGGTTCCGCGCCATCCAAGGCCTGCTCGCGGCACTGGTCCTCGCGGGCGCCGGGGTCTGGATCATCGTCAAATATAGTTAGGGCGAACCCCGCCATCGAATCGACAGCGCGGCAGCAAACGCGCATGCCCTGCTCCGTGAGGTCGAGAACTACTAAGCGATCTGGCGTCTCGAAGAGCTGCGGACGATATGGTATCGAGAATCGGAGGGTGGAGATGATGACGATGAATCGGGTAGGCGCGATCGCAGGGATCGGGGCGATGCTGGTCCTGACTGCGTGCGGAGGTGGGACCTCGTCGGACTCCGGTGGGAGCCCGTCGAAGGTGACGCGGATCCCCACCGGTGAGAAGGTGACGCTGACGGTCGACGGTGTTGACGTGCCCGTGCAGCCGGCGCGCCAGTACTCCTGCAAGCAGCGGGGCGACGAGGTCCAGTTGTACAACTGGAGTTCGGATACCCCCACACATGGCCCGACGGCCACCGCCTCGCTGGGAAGGACCACACCAGACACGGCCGTATCGTTCGGAGTGAACGGCGTGCGCTACAGCGTGGCCGAGAACCGGCCCGGCACCTCCGCGACGGCCTCGAAGGACGGCGACGGGTTCGTGGTCGAGGGTATGGCGCGGAGCTGGGACGTCACGCCCGAGGTGACAAAGCCGTTCCGGATCACCTTTACCTGCACAACGAAGAACAACTAGGAGTGCCCGTGGCGTTCGAGCAGGGTGATGTCGTCGCGGGGTACGTGATAGAGCGGTTGCTTGGCGTGGGTGGCATGGGTGAGGTGTACGTCGCGCGGCACCCGCGGTTGCCGCGGTCAGATGCGTTGAAGGTGTTGGCGCCGCAGTTCGCGATGGATCCGCAATTTCGGGCGCGGTTCGAGCGGGAGGCGGATCTGGCGGCGGGGCTCTCGCACCACAGCATCGTCTCCGTTCACGACCGAGGCGAGTTCGACGGTCACCTGTGGATGGCGCTTGAGTTGATCGACGGCCGGGATGTGGGTGCGCTGCTGCGCGGTAGCCCGCGCGGCATCGCTGGTGCGGAGGCGGTGCGGATCGTCTCGGCCGTGGCGGATGCGTTGGACTACGCGGGTGCGCGGGGCCTGATTCACCGTGATGTGAAGCCGGCGAACATCCTGCTGTCGTCCGCTGGTGGGGTGTTGCTGACGGATTTTGGTATCGCGCGGATGGGGCCGGAGAACTCGGAGCTGACGGCGACGGGGACCACTGTCGGGACGATGAACTACTCGTCGCCGGAGCAGCTGCGTGGTGATGTCCTGGACCCGCGCTCGGATCAGTATGCTTTGGCTGCGACCACTTTTCACCTCTTGACGGGTGGTGTTCCGTTCGCGGACACCAATGCGGGTGCGGTGATCATCGCGCACGCGACCCGCCCGGTGCCGAGCGTGCGGACGGCTCGTCCGGACCTGCCGCCCGCGGTGGATCAGGTAATCGCACGAGGGATGGCGAAGGATCCTCAGCAGCGGTTCCCGACCGCCAAGGCGTTCGCGCAGGCGCTTGCTGCGGCAGTGCCTCAGGACGCCGTGGGCGCGCCCGTGGTCGACACCGTCGGGGTGGATTCTGCTCGCACGGTGGTGCAGGGAGAGATACCGCCGGATGCCGCGACTGTGGTTCCTGGTCCCCGGCTTCACGCGGCGCAACGATCGCGGAAGCGTGGTCCGGTGTTGGCTGGGATCGCCGTCGTCCTGGTGATCGCGGTGGTCGTGGGCGTGGTCGTGATCGTCCGAGGCGCGGCAGATGGTGGCGGTGACCAAGTCGCCGTGTCCCCGGAGGCGAGGTCACTGACTCCTGCGCTGGCCACGCCTCTGCTGAAATCACTGAATTCGCAACCGGGACGGTCTCGGTGGGTCTACGCGGCACCCGCAGGGTTCAATTTCGGCTCCCCGCGCATCGACGGCGGCGACGATCGACGCGTACTTGTTGGTGTGACGCGGTACGCTCCGGCGCCCTCGTCGTACACCAACCCCGCGGTGGATATCGTCGACGCGGCGAGCGGCCAATCAACCGGTATCGTTGACCTCTCGCCGAGCCTGGGCGGCCTCACACAATGTGCCATGGTGGCGGACACCGCCGCCTGTGTGGCCTACGAGGCCAGAGGGGACAACAAGCACCTCATCATGATCGACGTCGCTGCGAAGCGAGTGACTGCTGATCACGTGTTCAGAAAGTTCGGCGATGTGTTCGCGTCCGGGAATCTGTTCGCGGCGAACGCGTACATCCCTCCCGACGGTCCTACCGTGACCTCGCGATCGTATCGGCTCGACGGTACGGAAGCATGGCGTGTCGGTCCGAGGCTGTCGGGCGAAAAGGAACGTACCGAAGACCAATTCGTTCCCGACGTGGGAATCGCCGTGACATCGTTCACAGCGGAAGCTGCCGATCCGTTATCTGCTGAGACTGACGGGACGAGAGTGTTCCGGATCTCCGATGGCAAGAAGCTCTACGAGGGGGCACGCTCGTCGGTCCTCGCCTATCGTGGCGGATTCGCCGTGACGCCGAAGGGCTCCATCGGTACCGTCGGAAGCGTTCAGTTTTACGACCTCGACGGGAATGCGTTGGCAGCAGCGGATGGTGGCTGGACGGTCGCGGACGCGCCGAGAACGGTCGGGGGCGGGCATCAGCAGGCGTCTCCTCCGTTGCCGGTGCTGGTTCGAAACGATCAGGGCCGGACAGTGATCGGGGTCTTCAATCCGGCTACGGGTACCGAACTGTGGCGGCGGGCAGTGGACGCTCCGATCGGGTCGATGCAGGTTCAGGGCGTCGGTTCGAAGATCGTGATACGGGGCAACAGAAGCACGTTCGCGTACGACGCGTACACGGCTGACGAGACGTCGGTCGGAAGCAACCGAGATGACCCGATCCTCGGAACCGACGGCTCGAGGGTGGCAGCGTGGAAACGAGGATCCGGCAATGGTGGCATGATCATCGTCTCCGACAGGCCAGGTGAGCCCGGATGGTCCATGTCGCTGGACGCGCAGCCGGCGGTGATCGGCAGTGGCCTCTACACGTCTGGCGACAAGCCGGCGAGAATCCTGTAGAAACGCGGCCGCGGCCCAGCCGGGGGCCGGGTGATACGACCATCGTCGGCTGCTAGGGCGTTGGTGAGCTCGGGCATCCCACGCATCGGGAATGCCCGCTCCGTGAGGTTGAGGACTGAGTAGTTCCCCCTGTGGATCCGAGGGTGACTACGGATTCGCGGCACCCACGCCGCGGGCGAACCTAGAAGACATGAACGACACACCTCCTGGCGAAGGCCGCAGCCCACGTAAGGGCCATCCGCTCGGCGCGGCACTCACTATCGTAGCGGTGATCCTGATGTGGATCTCGAGCATTGCCACCGTGATCTGGTCGATGCTCGTGGCGAGCCTCGGATCGATATCCTGCTCCTCCAACGGAGGATGCAACGATTTTCTGTTCTTCTTCGCCATCGCAGTGTGGTGGGGCGGCAGCGTCACCGGCTTGACCATCGGCCACTACAGCCTCGTCCGTGCCGATACGAATCCCAGGAAGGTTGCCGTCGCTGCGGGCAAGGGTCTCGGAACCATCGCCGCGGCCGCGCTCTTGGGCACCGCGCTCATGCATTTCGCAGCATTCGCCTAACCTCCGAGCACCGAACAGGTGAGGCGCCCGCCGACTTCCAACCAGCGGCTCGCCGCTGCATCGACGCTGGCAGGACTCCAGCCTGCAGACGACCACATCCGCGAGCCATCGCTGGGCGCGATCTCATGCCTGCAGCGGCTCGGGATTACCCGGCGCGGATGACCTTGTCGATCGATGCCGTCAACAGTCGGTCGAACAGCTCTCGGTCGATCGGGCGGCCTTGGAAAGTGCGTAGCCTTACGAAGATGCCGTAGTCGCCGACGCGGGCATACGCCAAGAGCGCACGTTGCTTCGAGAGGGGATCCTCTGGCTCCTCGTCGACGATAACCAGTTCATCAGCTCGGGAGCGGAATCCATCGAGGACGGTGTATTTGGTCGTCACCGGCGCTATCGCAGCCGCGGGAGCAGGTTGTACTTCGACTGACTCCCGTATCGAAGTGCATCGTTGGAAGCGCTCTGAAACAGCGGCGATATCCGGACGCCGGTTGAGGACAATCTCCGTGAAGGTCTCGAAACGTCTCCCCTCGCCGGCCACGACACCGGCGTCGGACGGCTCGATCTTGACAGGTTGAGCGAACATCGACACCACCATCGCGCACTCAGCAGGCTCGACGGTCGAGCCGGCGGACCTCACACCGGTCAGCGGGTTGATCACCGCCCGTACCGTGTCCTCGTCCATCTCGAAATCGGCCACAGTCGTACCAGACGGCAACTCCGACGCCGTCAGAGCGAGATCTCGAGCCGACCTCACCGCCTCGGAGCGCGAAGCCGGTGCGGGCCCCTGCGTGCTGGTGACGTGAGTGTCCGCCACGGCGCTGCTGCTCGCGGCAGATCCGGAGGACAAGTCGCTCTCGCACCCTGTTAGACCAATAGCGCCGGCCACGATGGCCAGCATGAATCCGCGAACTCGTGCCATGCAACGACCTTAACCCTCGATCTTTCAAGATCGCCGTGACAAACGAGGATTTCGTGCAGCTCCTATGGCCTAAGTTGGATCTGCCTGGTACAACATGATCCATGCAACCCCCGCCGTGCGAAAGTTCGCTCAGAGCGGCGGGAATACCGAGACGGGATCCGTGGCGCGGCGCGCGCCATTTCGGCACCAGCATCTTCTGCTACAGCACCCGGGTGGCGCCTGCATAGATTCGGCCTGCGCATGCGGTGACCCTTGTCCCATTCAGATTGTTCGCGTAGGTGATCGTCCAGGCATCAGAGCCGCCAGGAAGCGGGGCGGACAGGCTCGAACCCTCGGAGGGCCCAGCGCTGATGGACGTCACGAAAGTTGAGCCGTCGGTACCGAGAACCTTCGCTTTCGCACCGTCGGCGAGCCCCGTGCCCGCCAACTTGAAGGAGTTCCCCGTCCCGGTGTAGGTGTCGAACCAGCGCGCATCCCAGTACCCGTCTTCGGGCGAGTGCTTTCGGTATCGGATCTGTACGATCTTCGTCCCGAACCCGACAGCGACCCCGGGACCGCCGATGCCGCCGCTGAACGGGCTGTCGACTCCTTCTCCGCTCCACAGCACCGTTCCCGTTCGCGGATTGAACGCGGCGATCCGGTCGGTCTGGAGGTCGACGAGAACAGGCAGCGAGGGCACCCGGTAGAGGAAGCCGAACGCGGTCTCTCCATCGAGCACCGTCCACCCCATCGGGATCTGTGCGGTGCGCGCACCGTCGGATGAGAACAGCTCCGTCGTGCGAGCGGTGGTGACGGCGAAGCCGCCTGCGAAGCCCGCGACCGTCGGCCGCTGATCGGCCGAGGTCGCCTCGCGGCGGAGCACCTCCTTCCCATCGCTAACCCGGCGGACGGATAGGACCATCTTGGAGTACGGGCCACCGGTATCCGCAACGGAGGCCACGACACCTGAGCCAGGTAGTGGGATCACGGAGGGCATCGCTTCTCGCCACACAAGCTTCCCAAGGGAGTCGTACGCGCGCGCCTCGAGAGGTCCGCCTGGCCGTGATCCAGTGATGATGAAGCGGTCCCCATCGGTGTAGGGCTCTTGAATCCCGCTCAGTCCTGTGGGCACGATGGCGCTGGTGCCGTTGACGAGATCAATGACAGCGATCCTGCCGTCGGAACCGGTCGTGTCCCGGCATAGCGCCACCTTTCCGTCGGTTGCTACGGCGCAGGTGTCGAGACGGTCCCGTCCGAGCGGGATGCTCCGCTGCAGGCTACCCGTATCGGCTGATACGAGGTCGAGGAATTCATCCGAGCCGGCCGTCCGTGAGATCATCGCAGTCGCGGTGGTACCGCCGATCACGCCGGTCATCCGTTGATAGTCCTGGGTCGGGGACGGGGTGTAGGTCCATTTCGGACCTGCCGGCTTCTGAGCGAGCGATCCTAGGTACGGCGTGGCCATGATCTTCGGCAAGCCGGCGGCCTCGGGTGACACCCGTGGCGCGTCCGATCCGCCCCGCTGCCATACGACGACACCCGCCACCAAGGCGATCACGAGGACACCCGCGCCCGCCACGAGCATCACTCGGCGTCGAGACTTTCCAGGCTGCGGCCGCAGCGCAGTGGGGCCGTCATCGCCCGGGCCGGCCGGGCGGGCCCGTACAACAGTCGGATTCGGGTCGCCGGTACCTGGGACGACGGTGCGATCGGGATCGTCGCTGGGCGAGAGTGGCGGTGCCAGGAACCCGCCCGCCGGGGCAGGGGCAGCGGTGGCTTGTTCGAGGGCCTCCGCGAACTCGCTGCACGAGATAAAGCGGCCGTCAGGCGCTTTCGCGGTGGCGCGCGCAAGGACGTCGTCGACCACTGGCGCGAGATCAGGCCGCCGCACTCGTACCGACGGCATCGGCCGCCCGAGGTGCCCGGCGATGGTGATCGCGGCGTTCGAATCGGCGTACGGCGCCTCTCCGGTGAGCAGTTGGAAGGCCGTGCACGCCAGGGAGTACTGATCGGAGCGACCGTCCAGAGGACGTCCTTGCAACTGTTCCGGTGAGGCGTAGTTCACGGTCCCGACGGTCCATGGATATCCACAACCGCCCGCCGGATTCTCCTCGATCGTGGACCTTCACGATCGCAGGATGCGACATCGACGCCGCGAGATCGGCTTCGCGCTCGAACCTCGCCCGGAACTGTGGATCAGCGCCCAAATGCGGCGCGAGGACTTTGAGGGCATCGCTACGCGTCACGGCCCGCGTCCCACAGGCAGGAGCCTCGGCGGTCTGCATGAATCGTTGCTGTCGGCGGACGCGACCGGGACTTGAAAGGCCGCGACTTCTTGCTCTGATCATCGTTCGCTCAAGGTCTCTTCGTTGGGACTAGTCGATCGATGACTGGCGACTTGCACGGCGTAGATCGCTGTATTCCGCGTCGATCAGCCCTTCGTTCACCCATCTGTCCGCCCGCGCGCCGAGGCTCATCGCTGCCGCGAATGCTTCGGCGAAATCTGCGCACGTCAGCAGCCTGTGCTCATCGTACGATTCTGGATCCATGGGTTCGAACTCGTACACATCGCAGAAGTGATCCGTGCCGCAGTCCAGTCGGTCGTTCCGCAGGAGATTAACGCAGTTCGGGCCCGGTCTGATTGTCAACCATGACACGACTCCCGCAGTCGAGGTTGCGAGCAATTGCTCGATAACTGCGCCACGCCGAATCGCAGCCCGAGCCTGGGATTCGGTGAGATGGCGCACCGGATAAGTCTAGCTTAGCGTCGTCTATGCGTACTTCGGCTGACGGCGGGGCTAGATCGCGGCCGATTCGGCGCAATGTCGCCGACGTTGACCTGCACCGTGGTCTGCGAGGACAAGCGATTCTTAAGGCGGAGAGAACCCTCAAGGAGTGTACTGGGGTCATGAATCAACCGCAGGATCCACGAAGCCGTGAGTTCGGTACCCAGAGGGGTCGGTTTCCCGCCCCGCAGTGGTCGGTCCCACCGGCGTCACAGCAGGACGGATATCCGGGCCCGCAGCAGGTGCACGGCGGAGCGCCTGCGGGTCAGCCACAGGTCGGGTTCCAGCCCTCGGCACCTGCACAGGGAGGGTTCCTGCCGCCGGGGCATCCGTCTGGCGGTCGGTTCCCGGCGCGGATGCCAGTGGGTGGGCAGACCGCGAATGACTTCACTCGGCCGGTCGAGCTCAAGTGCATCCTCGACCCGGCGTCGACGATGAAGCGGATGATTCCGCTGGCTGTGATCTTTGGATTCGCGGTGGCGATCCTGGTGGCGTTGGTATTGGGGTTGGCGTTCCCGTCGGTGGGCGCGGTTTCAGCCATCGGAGCACTGGTCGCGTGGATCGGCTCAGCGACCTTGATGTATTCGATGAAGAGGGCGCAGCTCACTCACACCTACAGTGAGAAGCAGCGGTTGACGCTGACTCCTCAGGGATTGCGGAAGGTCGACGGAACGATCGCGATCGAGATGCCCTGGAGTGGGATATCCCGGATCGAAGTGCGGAACTCGGCGCTCGCCAGCGGGAGGAGTGTGGTAGGTGGAGGGGCCCTCGGCGGCGCAGCGAACGGCGCGATCGCCGCGGCCAATACCAAGATCGCTGCGGGCATTGTCGGGCAGGCGACGATCACGCCGCTGCAGGGCGCCTCGCGCAAGATGCTCCAGGCGCACGACCGGTCGGGCGGATCGAATCTTCGTAAGGGACAGCCGCACCAGAGTCCAAACGGCCTGATCTTCCCCGCGGAGTTCGAGGACAATTGGACCGCAGGCGCCGTCGGCGCGTGGCTGCGGCACTATCGACCGGACCTGCACATCTGACATGGCGAAACTTCTGCGGCCATTGGTACCGGGCGACGTGGTGATCACCTACTGCGCATGGTTGGCTGGATGGACCGGCGCCCAAGTGCTCCGCGATTCCTACGGAGGGAAGACAGTGGAGATCGTTGACCTCGACTGGGTCTCACCAACACAGCCACGTGCGGTCGCCGATCTGGGCGAGATCAGCCCCTTAGTCAATCCACAGGGGCGGTGTGAGCTTCCGCGCTTTGCCCAGATCAACGTACCCAGACTGCTGCCGACGTCGTATCGAGTACTCGGAAACACGCCGCCCCTCGAACTTCCGCCGGGAAACGTGCTGGGAGACTGGACGGTGGGCTTTCTGCTGGACGAAGCGCAGCGACATGCCGCCGGAGCACCGCCGTGCCCCTGGCTCGTCGATTGCAATCAGTCGGAGCTCGGTACGGCCCTGGCGGGACGTCCGGACGGCGAGGTATTCGCTCTATTCCTCCACCGGATCGAAGAGCTCGATTGTGCGGATCTCGTAAGCAGATTTCCTCAGTTGGTGCATCTTTTCCTGTCGGGAACGCCCGATCACCCGTTCCGGCCATACACAGGCGCGGACAGCGGGAGACTGACCAATGCCGATGCCCTGAACGATCTTCGGGATCTCGAGACGCTGAACTGCATCGCTTCTACGGCATGACGGCTGCCGATGCACCCAGGCCAGAGTCTCTGACGAAACTGGGCAGGCTGTCTGCGAACGGAATCCCCCACGACTTTGCACTGCAGATCAGGACGCTATGGCGGCCAATAGCGAGATATGGCACCGCGTTGTCCGTCCGCCAGACACGAATGCCCAAGTAAAAGCGTACAGATCTAAGCCCGAACCTCAACCGACCCAAGGAGACTCAGATGACCACAATAGAGCGTCCCGCCTGCGTGATCACGACCGTGGGGGCCATAGCGGCCCTCCTCGCGGGGTGCGGTGGATCGAGCACGTCGACTGTCGGCGGTGGCGGCACGACGGAAGCCGCAGCCCCGACGGTCAGCAAGCCCGCGAAGGACAAGGTGCTGACCGCCGCGGAGCTTCCGGCCGGCATCGAGGTGCTCCCGGTGACGGATGCGCAGCTACAGTCAGCGCTCGACCAGATCACCACCTCCGCCGACACCCTCAAGGCCGCTCCTGCGGAATGCGGCTCCAAGACCGCGATCGTCGGCGCCACCGCGCAACTAGACGTTTCCAGATTCGGGATGATCGCCGGCAGTTCGAAGTCCGGCCTGGTGTCGGAGTCCGTACTCGTGGCCCACCCGGACATCGCGAAGCTACGCGCGGCCTTCACTGGCCCGTGCAAGACGATGACGGCGGACCTGACCTCCCAGGGAGTATCTGTGTCGTCGCAGATCACCAGGACCGTGCTCGACTCCCCGAAGGGGAAAGCGACCGACCTGCTCGTGGTGCGTGAGGATTCGACGTCGAACGCCGCCGGCCAGCGCGTGACGCAGCAGTCGTACCAGGGTTACGCCCAGGTCGGCGGTTATGCGGTGACGGTGAGTGTGAAAGCGCTGAGCGGCTCCCCGGACAAGAAGCTCTTCGACGAGCTCCTCGCGAAATCCATCGACAAAGCAGCTCAGAGCTGAACGTGGCACGCGCTGGGGGCCACCGAGCGCAGGTGGGGCGTGACGGTACATGGGGGTACGACCGCGATACGCCTGTTCGCGTCGAAGAGATCCTCCATCGCGTGCTCGCGACCGAGTACGCGGACATACCGGACGGCAGCATGTACGTCCCGGCAGTCGTGTACGAGGCCGGGGAGATTCCGCTCGGCGCAGCGGCGTGCGTAATCGATTCGGACTTGATGGACGAGGGGGAGTGGACGTACGTGCTGGACCTCACGATCATCAAGGAAATGATGCTTGACGTACCGACGGTGATCGATCAGGAGCTCGTGAACCGCATCATGTACTACAGCATCCATGACGCATAGGATCAGGTCCTTGGTTCCGGAGGCGGTGGACGTCCCCAACCTTAAGGGAGGCGCCGGCTGCTGAGTTCGCAACCTTAGAGTTGAATTGCTCGGTAGGCGAGCGCTCGGGCAACGATCCGTTCGGGTGTTTGTTCTGCGACGGGGAGGTCTGCAGGTGGGTGGAAGATCAGATCGATCGGCGATGGGTGCGGGACGTGCGCCGCGAGGACTTCACTCCACCACGATGACAGCTGGTCCGCAGACATGATGAGGCGGACCATCTCCGCGAGCTCGGTCGGGGACGGATCGAGGCCGGTGATCTCGCTCGAACTTGAGAGTGTGTGCGCGGCTATCGCGGCGTCGCCGGGCGACATGGAACCGAAAGCTGCGTCGAGCCAAGCGCCATCCGTCATTAGGTCGACGTGCGTCAGCTCGGCAGCAGTGACGGACGGATCGGCTCCGCTTTCGAGCGCCTCGTACGCTGCTGCAATGGCAGGCTCCCAACGAGTGTCGATCTGCGGATACAGATGTGGTCGCACAGTGACCATGGTGCCAGTTCCTCCGAACTTGTGGTCAGGCGGAGGGTACGCGCGGTGCGACGGAGCGGTGGTGAACAGGCTCCACGAATCCGCAGCCGCTGCTCGATGCGCGTATCCGCTCCGAGTCGGGAAGCGATATGTCCCGCTGGGTGACATGGACCGAGAACGTCAAGAGCGGTACCGCTGACGGGCAGCGCGGTCCTGATCGTGCTTGCGGCGCCCCTTCTCGCGATCATCTGGTGGATGCTGGTCCCTGACTGAACTGCCGACTTGTGACGGGCAAGGGAGGTGCAGCACGCGTTGGCGTGGTCTTCGGGCGACACGGCGGCCCTAATACTCATAACGAGATCATGCACCCGCCGCGCAGTCTTGCCGGGCGGCTGGATACTCATGGCGGTAGTCGTCGGCCTAGCGCTACTGACCTGTCGCCTTCATTCTGGGTGAACCGTGGAGGCCGTGGCGCGGAACTCGGGGCGGCCTGGCGTCTACCATCTGTCGCGCTTCGCAGCGAGGGGCGACGACTAACAGTTGGTGGCGCAGATCTCCCGCGCCGTCCGGCCACCGATACGCCGGCTCGTCGGGGAGGAAGCGGTGCCTGCCCGCCACGAGGTGGCTCCAGCGCTGTTCGACACGCCACCCGAGAACGGTCCGCGCCATTCTGATTTGAGCTGATGGCTGACCCGTATCCCCGACCTGTGGGTGTTTGGGGCTGGGCATGGGTGCGGACAGCATTCAGCTTTCCCAACCAGCAGGCTTCTGGCGGGCTAGGTCGGCGTCGTGGAGAGCGAAGTCGGCGAGCGAGGTTTGCAGCGTGTTGTGAAATTGGCTGATCAGCCCCCTGGTTACTATCAGTGTCTGAATTGAATCCCGCGTGCCCTGTCGTGGGCCCGATGGAACCAGATTCGGGAGCGTGTCGTGGCGACCGTGTGATCGCGGAGAACTTCCGCGTCCTCTACCAGGCCTTCGAAGGTGCTTCCGTGATAGATCGTCTCGAATATCTTTAAGTGCTCGGAGGATATGGTGTGCCTCCCCCTCTGGATTCTGCGGTGACGTCGATGAATAGGGCGTCGGTGCTGAAAAGCTCTCCGTATGCGTCTACATTGCCGCAGTTTCATACGTGTGTCATTGAGGTAATGATGGGCTCTACTCGTTCGGTATTGTCCATGTCTTCAGCTCCTTTGGTTGTGTTCACACTCTAGAACCTAGGTGTAAGTTGAGGTCAAGCCGGGGTTGCCGCGACTTTCCCGTAGGCCTGCTCGAGCGTGCTGACGCAGCTGCTTCGGTGCTCGCATGACACTATTGCCGTCGGACGAAATCGTGTAGCCTTGCAGAATGATGTGTACAATTGCGCAGGCAGTTCGCGAGTCGGGTTTGTTTGTCTTCACTGACGGGGAGGGGTGTTGATTTCAGTACCGACGGTATTCACGGGCGTAGCCGACTTGATTTCACGAGCGCATCTTCTTGTTGACTGTTCGGGCTGGATCTACATCAATCTTGATCAGCTCGACAACGGTCCAATGAATTACTCTTTCCATATCATCCCTGAGGAATGGATATACACTCTTTCGGATGATGAAATCTATCTAGATCGTGACGGGTTGGAGATGCCAATCAGGTTCCGTGATTTGAACCTCGAATGTTGGATGGTCGCTGACGATGTTGCGCATCTCGCGGCAAAGGTGGCGACAACGGACGATCCATGTCGAGCGTTCATCGGCCTGGTGGAACGACGTGAGGCTTCGCGCCCTGTGTGGTCGCGCCGCCCACGGCGATCTGTGTGGACGCTAGGCGACGACTAGCTGTATGAGGGCTGAACGTTGGTGACGACGCCCCGAAGTCGAGATGCTGGCGGCCGCCCACCGGCTCCGCTGTGCGGGCGGTGGTAGTTGTAGTGGACGTTGCAGACGGCGATCGCGGAACTACGGGCCTGCTCGCTATTGAACCCGGGGGTGTAGAGCAGCTCCTCGACCAGGATTCGCTGGTAGCGCTCAACTTTCCCGTTGTGGCGCGGGGTGTACGGCCTCGTCTTCTGATGTCGCGTGCGTCGTCCGACGATCCGGGCGAAGTCACCAGTGAACCGCCCCGGGTAGTCCGGAGACTCCGAATGTTGGAAGGTTGGAGTCATGGCAGGGAGCACATCGAATCGGTACCCGGCTGAGTTGAAGGCGCGGGCGGTGCGGATGGTCGCGGAGCGGCCGGAGGAGGAGACGGAGTACGCGGCGATGCAGCGGGTTGCTGCGTTGTTGGGGGTGACCTCGGCGGAGTCGGTCCGCAAGTGGTTCCGGAAAGCGCAGGTCGACGCGGGTGAACGGTCCGGGGTGACGTCGGCGGAGTCGGAGGAGATCCGCCGGCTCAAACGGGAGAACGCCGAGCTCAAGCGGGCGAACGCGATTTTGAAGGCGGCGTCGGCTTTCTTCGCGGCCGAGTTCGACCGGCCACGCGGCTGATCGTGGATTTCATCCGTTCTCATGTCGGCCGGCGTGAGGCGGGTGGTCTGCGGTGGGGTGTCGAACCGATCTGCACGGTCCTTTCTGAGCATGGTGTGAAGATCGCCCCGTCCACCTATTACGAGCACGTCGATCGCCCCGTGACTGCCGCGGAGTATCGGGAGGCGGTGCTGTCCAATCAGATCCGTGAGGTTCATACGGCGAACTATTCGGTGTTCGGGGCGCGGAAGAGGTGGATCGTCCTCAATCGGATGGGCATCGCGGTGGCCCGCTGCACGGTCGAGCGGTTGATGCGCGAAGCCGGCCTGACCGGGGCGGTGCGGGGCAAGGTGAAACGCACCACGATCGCTGACCGCGGCGCCGACCGGCACCCAGACCTGGTCCAACGTGGTTTCGCACCGACCCGCCCGGATCAGTTGTGGGGTTGCGGACATGACGTACGTGTCGACCTGGGCCGGATCGGCCTATGTCGCCTTCGTCACCGACGCGTACGCGCGCCGGATCATCGGCTGGTCGGTTTGCTCGACCATGACGACAGATCTCGTGCTGGCCGCGTTCGATCACGCGGTTTGGTCGCGCCGCCGCGAAGGGCATGATCCGGCCGGGGTCATTCGCCACACCGACGCCGGATCTCAATACACCTCCGTCCGGTTCGCGGAAGGACTTGTCGGCGCCGGTATCTCGGGGTCGATTGGCAGCGTTGGTGATTCGTACGACAATGCACTCGCGGAGACGATCAACGGGCTCTACAAGACGGAGCTGATCAAGCCCCGCAAACCGTGGAATACGGTCGAGCAGGTCGAATACGGCACCGCGGAATGGGTCGACTGGTTCAACCACCGCGGGCCCTACGAATACTGCGGCGACATCCCACCCGCGGAGCTGGAGGCCGCGTACTACGCTTCGAAGGCACCCCACCATCAGGTGCCGGTGACCGTTTGAGTCAGTCTCCGAACACACCGGGGCGGTTCAATGTGCTCCCTGCCATGACTCCAACCTTCCAACATTCGGAGTCTCGGACTACCCGGGGCGGTTCATTGCCGGGACCGCCTCGAAGGAGAGCGTCGCCTGAACACCGGCGACATCGACCAACTCATCCACACCAGATCGATGTTAGACAATCTGCTCGCAAGCACGCGCGGAACCTCCCGACGAGACACTGCTGAGCCATCCGTCGTATGACACCGGGTTGGGACTGCTGCACCGATAGGTGACATCTGATCTGGCTTGCCCGAGGGGTGGGCCTGGAAGGATGGCCATCGTGCCTA
>NZ_JBNCLV010000014.1:0-93905 GCF_049844855.1 Tsukamurella sp. DT100 | reverse complement strand
CGGCTGTTGTTTTTTTTCCCCCCGCGGGGGGGGGGGGGGGGGGGGGGGGGGGGGGGGGGGCGGGGGGGGGGGGGGGGGGGCGGCCCCGCCCGCGGGCCCCCCCCCACCACCGGGAGGGTGCTGAGCTACCGGCTCAGCGCGGCGGTGCTGCCCTCATGAGCGAGGGTTCGCCCGCCGGTGGTCGCGCTGGCGCGTCCCGCTTCGGGCGGTGCCGCGGGCCGCGCGGTCGTGTTCGGCGCGGCGCCGAAACACGCGCCCATGGCCCGGGTGCTGGTTCCCGACCGTTGGTAGGCCACCGCGGTGGCCTTGATCTTCTCCGGCCGGAACTGGTTCCAGCGAGTGCCGTCGCGGGTCTCGACGACCGGGGCACCAAGGAGCCCTTCGGCCTTGAACTTGGCGCGGGCTTCCGCGGCCGAATCGCTGTCCAGGTCGACGACCTGGAACGGCACACCGAGCTTGGTGAGCTGCTTCTCGGTCATCATGCACATGCCGCAATCGGGCAGGGTGTACACGGTGGCCCACGGCTCCGCGGCCGGACGTTCGACCGGCGGTGCTTGGGCGCTGGGGGTGGTGTCGATGATGGTCATTTGCGCTGTCCTCCTCGATGAGGTTCGGATCGTGCGGTGCTCCCGCGGCGCCGGATGCCACCGGGCGAACGGTGCGGGAGTTGCGTTGCCGTGCGGTCGCGTTCGGTGCGCCGCGCTCACATGCCGAGATCGCGGGAACGGCCCTGCCCGCGACCCTGCCCTCGCTGCTTACGCGCCTTCGGTGCACTGGCCCGCGTGCAGCTCGCCTTGTTCGCTCCGGGGAACGCCTTCGACGTCGTGCGGAGCGCGTTGCGGAACTCCTCGGAACCGACCTGCCGGTGCCGGTTCTCGACGGGGTTGACCGTCTGCTCGAGGTGTGACCGCCCCGTCGCCTGACCGGCCTGCCCCTCCGCATCGCGGGCTTCTCGCGCGCTCTTGGCCGCGGTCGCTTCCGCTTGAGTGGCGTCGGCCTCCGCGCTGTCGCGGCTATCGAGCGCGGTGACGGTGGCCTGCGCCTGGACAGGGTGGTCCTGCCCGTGCACGGTGGTCTCCTGCTCGTCGATGTCCTGCTTCATGTCGGGCACCTTCGGCTGCCACTGATGCAGTGGCACACCGTAGTTGGCCTTGACGTGCTGGTCGAGCTTCCCGAGCGCCTGACCGGCGACCGGCAACTCGTTCCGGTACGCGTGGGCCAGGCGCGCAGCGTCGAGGATGGCAGCGTCATTTCGGCCGACGGCCTTCGACCAGGCCGGCTGCATCACCATGCTCAGCTTCTGCTGCGCTACTCTGCGCGCGGCCTGCATCTTCGCCTGGGCCGCGCGCGCCGCGCTCGCGTCCTGCTGAGCCCGCTGCTGG
The DNA here is from genome assembly GCF_049844855.1 of Tsukamurella sp. DT100. Lineage (NCBI taxonomy): Bacteria > Bacillati > Actinomycetota > Actinomycetes > Mycobacteriales > Tsukamurellaceae > Tsukamurella > Tsukamurella sp. DT100. The sequence goes on along the minus strand of NZ_JBNCLV010000014.1, from coordinate 92,523 downwards.
GCCTTGTTCGCGCGGCGCCGGGCATCCATCTCCGCGATCCGGGAGAACATCATGCCCACCTTCATCGCGATCCGGCCGCCTTCCTGCCCGATCTCGTCCATCTCTGCAGGACCGTGCTGAGTCGTCATGCCGCCTCCCCCTGCAGCTCCAGCTCCTGCAGCACACGAACTGCCTCATCCTCGGTCAGATTGCTCGGCAGTGCCGGCGAGATCTCGTGCTTCGTGCCGCCCTCGACCGAGGTCGTACGGCACTTCGCGAACGGCCCGGACGGCGACAGCAGCACGCCCAGGTGCGGATAGAGGTGATCGCGCAGCCACACGCTCATCCCCGTGTCGGGGTCGGTGGAGAGGTGCTCCCATGCGCGCCACAGGGCGGTGATCACCAGCAGCGCCTCCGGGTGCCGGTGCCACTCGGCGCACCACATCATCTCGTTCGAGTCCTCGATGTACCGCTCGACGACGGGCCGCATGACCTCGTTGAACCAGGCGAACTGGTTCTCGAACTGCAGCTCCAGCTCCTCCTCGCCGCCGCTGTCGGCGTCGTTGCGGTCGTCCGCGCCTGTGCCGTCGAGATCCTCGTACTCGTCGGGGTCGAAATCGCTCATGCCACGGCCTCCTCAGCAGCGGAGTCAGAATCGGGGGTGGGCTCGGCGACGGTGGCCGTCGCGAGCAGGTTCTGCAGCTTGATCTCGCGCCAGCTGCGGTAGCCCGGCTCCCGGCACCACTCGACGGCCGGGTTGCTCTCGCTGTCGTGGGCGAAGCGGACCAGCACGCCGCCGGCGGACGCTTTCCGCGTCTTCGCGTCCAGCCCGTGAGGCTCCGGGTGGGCGTGGTGGAGCACCACGGCCAGCCCGTCCAGGTGGCACTTTTCCCGGACCTGTCGGGCCAAGTACAGGGCCTTCTCGACGGCCTGGCCGGCCGCGCTGGCTTCCGGGTCCTCGTCGGAGAGACGATCGGACTCGAAGAACTCGCTGTACCACTGCACGGCGCCCTCGCTGTCGCAGATCGCGAAGGAGTTGGCCTCCGCGTCTCCAGCGGTGAACAGGTGCAGGACCGGTTCGCCAGCGGTCACGGACTCGAGGTGCGCCGCGCGCTCGTTGTGCTCGCGGGTGCGCATCGCGGGGAAGTCGATGTCGAGCTGCTTGTCGAGCTCGGCGATGATCTTCGGCCAGACGCCCTTGGCCTTCTTCATCACCTCCGACGTGCGGATCAGCTCAACGATCGTCTCCGATGTCTCCGCCGATCGCAGTTCATCCGCGTGCTCGGAGACGAACGCTTCCGCGACGTCCCACGCGCTCGCCTTAGTTTTGCCAGCCATGGTGTTCTCCTTCGAATTCGGGGTTGATGATGATCTGGTCCATCGGCTCGAACGTCGGGTAGCCGTTCGGGCCGACCGGGAGTGCGAGTGTCGAGGCCGGCAGTTCCGGCTGGTCCGTCGGCTCGTACCGTGCGATTGATTCCTCGATGACCTCCTTGAACGGTCCCTCGAACCACGGGGCCGTGCGGATCAGCGTGGGTCGGTTGCCGCTGGAGAGCACCAGCGCGCGGTGCGGCGGCATGGCACCGAGGTCGTGCGAGGTGAGCAGGCGCTCCTTCTGCCGCTGATACGAGCGCGAGCGGGACCCGCCGCCGCGGCCCGAGGAGACGCTCACACTGCGCGACTCGTACTCGAAGTCGCCGACCAGCTCGGACAGGAAGTTGAGCATGTCCTGCTCCTTGGACCCGCCGCCGTAGAGGATGACGTTCGCGGCGCCGAACAGCTTCTTCATGCCCTCGGCGCCCCAGCAGGCGACACCCTGGGCGTAGCTCTGCAGGATCGTGTCGACGAGGATTCCGCGGGAGCCGAAGTGCGAGTACTTGTCTGGCAGCTCAGTCCAGCGCACGACGTTCGCGCACTCGTCGAGTGGCACGTACATCGGCGTGCGGAGACGACCGCCGGGAGAGCGAGACCCCAGCTCCTCCGCGGCCTCGATCACGGCGACGGTGAGCGCGGTCACCAGCGGCCCGGCCGCGGCCGGGCCCTCCATCGAGAGGCTGTAGAGGGTGTCGTTGGACCGCACGAATTCATCCGGGTTGAAGTGAGGGCGTCCGGTGCCGTCGTCGGTCACCCACGGCTGGATCGCCTTGTACCGCAGCACTGTCGCCATCTTCTTCGCGGTGCCGAAGATGCCGTCTCGCTGCTTCGGTGTCAGGTTGATCCAGCCGGCCATCTCACGGTGGAACGACTCGTACCCATACGCGCTGAAGATCGGCAGCAGATCCCGGCACGCTAGAGGGTCGTTGACGAGCTCGTAGACCCGCATGATCGAGTCCTTGTTCAGCGCGCAGCCCAGGATGACCGCGGCCAGGAGCCCCTGCCCCTCCGGCTCGAAGTACGGGTCCTTTTTCGCTGCATCACCCGCGGCGGAGTTGGCGAACCGGTCTGCGAGCTTCGCGGCCCGCTCGTCGTCCGTCACCCACGTCAGCGGATTCCACCACCACGTCGGCGGCTCGTTGGCGACCCGCTGCGGATCGAAGATCCACGCGACTCCCTGCCGCTCGCGGTGCAGTCGCGTGGCGTCGAGCACGTCCCGCTTGTTCGAGGTGGTGACCACGGGGCCGGGCGCCGCGCAGATCGCGGGAATGACCCGTGAGGTCGACTTGCCGCGCCGTGGGCCCCAGATGTCGAGCTGGAGATCCTCGATCGATCCGTAGAGCATCTCGCCGGTGGTCAGGTCCCGCCCGATCGGCATGCCGGGCACCACGCCCGGTGCGGTGAACGCGCGCAGCCGGTCGGCCTTCGCCGTCACCGCGGCTTCCGAGAGCGATTCCAGGTCCGAACCGTGTGCCATGTGCGGGACGGCGGTGTCGATCCACGTCGATGTGCCCTTGATGGTCTTCTTGCGCAGCAGCCAGTACCGCACGCCGAGGAAGACCAGGCCCGCCACGATCAGCAGCAGAACGACGAAGATCACGGCCTCGGCGAGGCCGATGTGGAGCCTGCCGCGAAGTACCGCGGCCGGTACGGCGAACGGGTTCTTCGCCGGCGCGGCCTGGCCCGCGAGGAAGGCCGGAATCGCGGTCGCGAGCCAGACCAGGACCAGCATGACCACGACCGCGGCCACGCAGCCGAACGCGAGCGGCGTCAGGTCCCGGTCTCGTGGCTGGAGCGGTTTGCCGGGGGACGGTGAGGGCATTTCGGAACTCCTTCTCGTGTAGTTGTTTTCAGCCGATGGTGGTGAACGTGTAGTTCGAGACGAGCCAGTGCCCGGAGACCTGTTCGAGGGTGACCCGGACGGTGAACTTCGCGTACCCGGTTGCAGCGCCCGACACGGGCTGCAGGAACTGGGTCACTGGTGCGAACAGCGTCACCGTGTTCGGGCCGGCTGAGATCGGGACGCTCGTCATCGTCTCCGTCGGCGCCGTCGCGACGACGAGTGTCTTCTGCTCGGCCCACTGCGACCACTGGGAAATTGGTCGCACGGGGCCGGACGTGGCTTCCGCGTTCGCGCGGGCCGTGCCGGTCAGCTGCGGGAGGGCGCGACCGACCGCGTCGGCGGGCGATCGGTCCGTCCCGGGAGTCCAGCTGAACATCGTCGTCAAGACCGATGACGTGACCTCACGGGCGTCGCCCCGGTCGACGCCTTCGCTGCCCTCGTGCTGCTCGGTGCCTTGCCCCGCCGAACCGCTGTCGTCACCGCCGATCGAGGTGTAGATCCAGCTGGCCAAGGCCAGTCCGAAGATGACGATCGCCGCGACGGTGACCACCGCGAGAAGCCGGCGCTGGTTGCCGCCACCGCGGCCGTTGAGAGTAGGAATCAGGCGCATTAGGTCAGGCCTCCTGCCTGGAACGCCGGTACGCGCGAGAGGATTCGCGCCACGTACGGCTGAGTTTCGGATGAATACCTGCCCCCACTGGGCATCCCGCCTGCGTTCAGGACGGCACCCTCTCCCGCGTTGTAGCCAGCGAGGTAGAGGCCCTGGGCGCCTCCCATCCCCGGCTTCACCTTTCCCGAGCCGATCGCCCCGTCGATGATCTTCGCGAGGGTGCACATGTAGTCGGCCTGGCTCATTACCGCGTCGCCGATCGCATTGACGTCGACTTTCCCGTCGCCGTCCCAGTCCTTGCCGTATCTGGCCCAGGTGCTCGGGATGAATTGCGCTGGGCCCATGGCTTGGTCCTTCGATACTGGGGCTCCAGGGCCATATTTGAAGCCGTTCTCCTGCTCCAGCTGCGCGGCGATGAGGGAGCTGGAGATCTGCGGGCACATCGTGCCGGCCTTGCGGATCCACGGATCGAACGCCGGCGGGACCTTGCCGGGGCCGAGGTTGTCGGTACCGCCGCCGGGGTAGCCGCTCGAACCGGTGTCGCACTGCTGCGACGGTGCCCCGCCCGGGCCTGCGACCGATCCCGCGGCGACGTCGCCACCGAGGACCCGGTCGGGTGCCGTCCAGTGGACGTGGTCCTTGTGGTCGTTGAGGGTGCCCTGGTCGAACTTGTAGGGCTTGCCCATCGAAATGTTCGCATCGAACGGCGGCACGCCCCAAATCAGTTCCCGAGAATCGGGGAAGTTCTGGGCGATCCACGCGGCCACCGCGGGTAGGCGAGCGACGTCGCCGCCGATGTCGATCGCGATGCCACGATTGTGGTTATCCGGCCGGCCGAGGACCTGCTCGATACGGGTGGCCGAGACCAGCGTGACTTCCGGGAAGGCCTTGCGGACGAGGTCCCACGAGCGCTGCTGCCCGGCGGTGGTGATTCCCGTGCCGGAGATGTTGCCGAAGCTGACGTGACCGCCCTCGATGCCCCCGGTGCGGTCGACCTGCCCGGGGCCGGTGTTCTGCGAGAACTGGGTGACGGTGGCCTGCTGTGCGGCAACCGGAGATGGGGTCGGGGCAGCCGCGCTGTCGGTGGGGGGCGCGCGGGGCGCGGACGGGTCCTGCGCCGCCGGCGCGGTGGCGCCGACCGGTGCCGGTGCGGGAGCTGCAGCCGGCTGGCCGCCGGGCTCACCGGCAGCGTCGAACCAGGGGCGCGGGTCCACCGCGGACGTCGACGAGTCGGGGCCCTTGTAGCCGCCGGGGTGGATCTCGAAGTGCAGGTGAGCACCCGAGCTCGCGCCCGCGTTACCCTCCTTGGCGATGAGCTGGCCCGCAGCGACCTGCTGGCCGACCTTCACGAGCAGACCGTCGTTGTACATGTGACCGTAGAGGCTAGATACCTTCTGGCCCTTGATGTTGTGGTCGATGATGATCCAGTTGCCGAAGCCACCGCTAGGCCCCGCCGATCGCACCAGTCCGTCAGCAAACGCATAGATTGGGGTGCCCTCGGGGCCGGCGACATCCATGCCCCAGTGCATAGCTCCGTCGCGGGGGCCGAACGGCGAGGTGATCTGATACGTCCCCTGCTTCATCGGCTTGACCGTGCCCTCAGCCGACGGGATCGCAGCTGTTCCGCCGCCCACGACGGCTGCACCGTTCGTGGTCGACGGCGAGCAGGCGTCATCATCACTCGCGATGATGGAGATCAGGCCGAAGACCAAGAGAAGGCAGGATAGCGCCGCGCCGACCGCGACGCCGATACCACCACCAGGCTTACTACTCACTGCGCTGTCCCTCGTTCAGTGGGTGGTCGAGTAATCGTTCTCGCTGTCGGGGATGCCGCCCCGGTCAGCCGAAAAGTTCAGCCACCCAAAATTGTTCGGTCTAGAAGTCCGCCTCCGCGCCCGTGGTGTGCTTGTTGATCAACCTGGCCACCTTCAACTTTGCCTCCAGCTCTCGTACGCGGTCGCTCTCCGCGTCCCGTCCGATTTCTGCTTCGACGCACCACTTCTGCACTGTGCTCGCCGCGTAAGGGATGTGCCGGGAGACCTCGACGCATGCCGCCCACCGCGTCATCGACGCGTCCTGGAGCATCTCGCGCACCGTCGCGAGGGCCGCGTCGCGGATCTCCGCTGTCGCGATCCGGGGGAACCGCGGGTTCTGTACTGCCGTCACTTCGTTCGTCCTCCTACTGCGGTGCGGCGGCCATGCGGTGCTCGAACCGCTTGCTGGTTGCGTGCATGTGGCTGTTCGTCTCGGTCGGCACCACGTCGAGCTTGAACGGGATTCCCGGCTGCGTGTCGGATTCACCGGCTTTGAGAAGGAACTTGCCGGTTCCGCTTGCGACACGGCGGACCGGGTCGTTTTGAGAAAGGGGATCGTCGATCGGATTGCCTGACGCGGCCCACGCCGAGAGATTCGCAGCCTCCTTCTTGGAGAAGTGGGTCACCGCTCGGTTGCGCTCGACCTCGTCGGGTGGGATCGGTCCGTAGATCTTCACGCGGGCGCGTTCGATGAACCCGAGGGCCTTCTGCCGCTCGGCGTGTGAATCGAACGCCTCCAGGTCCTTGATCGTGTGCGTGATCATGGTGGTCGCAACACCGTCGGTGCGCTGGGTACGAGTGATCTCGTCGGTTCGGTCGACGACGCCGCCTCCGGCCGAGAGCACGCGCGCGAGCTCGTCCATCACCGCGTGGTAGTTCATCTGGGGGATCACGCCCTGGTCGGCCAGGATATTCGCGCCCTTGATCGACGCGAATCCCTCTGCCCAGCAGGTCATGAGTGCGGCGGCGCGGAGCTTGCCGTTGCCCTCCGGGATGCGACTGATGTCGATGCAGATCGGGCGGCCCGAGGTGATGTCGAGCTGCTCGCTGGTCGGTGCGTTGAAGATCGACCCGAAGGGGCCGGCGATCACCGCGGTGAGGGTTTGCCGCAGGCGCAGCGTCGCGTCGAAGTACTGATCCGTCGCGCGGCCACCGAAGTGGTTCTCCGCGGTTCCGTCGTAGGCGCCGGATGCCTCGACCAGATCCTGGGGGCCATCGCGGAACACGTTCAGTAGATCAGCCAGCAGGGGGGCCTTGTTCCCCTTGAAGTTACCGCTGCGATAGAGCTGCCGCAGGCCGGCGGCGATCATGGTCTCCTCGAAGTCCTCGAGGCGTCCGCCGCGGACCATTTCGAGCAGGGACGCTGTCACCAGCACCTGGCGGGACTCGATCTCCAGACGCACGGCGGCCTCGACGTCCGCGGGCAGGCCCCGGTTGAGGATCTGGCCGAGAGCGCCGACACCGAGCGGGTTGATCTTGCTGGCGCCGAAGCCGAAGTCGATGACCTGGCCGTCGAGTGCCTCCACGACGGCGCGGTAGTCGGGCTTGATGTCGCCGAGCAGCAGCGGCACGTCCCCGTGGGCACAGTCGCCCACAACTATGCGGCGGGCGAGGGTGGACTTGCCGAATCCGTTGAGCGCGAGGATGAATGCGGCGGGAGCGCTGATGAGACCCGCGGCGTACCAGGACAGAGGATCAAAGGCGACGATCTGCCCGGATTCCTGGTGAGTGCCGACCGGAGTTCCGACGATCGGGGAGTTACTGCCGATCGCCCACGGGAACAGACCCGGCAGTTGAGCGGTCGTGGCGCGCCACTCGGGCATACGCTCGATCGTCGCCATACGGCCGCCGCCGCGGCCGATGAAGCCCTGCCGCGACGACTCCAGGAGCGGCACGTCGAAGCTGACGCCGCGCTCCTGAGCATCGCGTTGCCGCTGCCGGCGCACGTTGTCTCGGTTGATCAGGATCCGGGCGTGCAGACGCTTGGGTCCGCTGCCCGTGCGCGCGAGGTCTTCGAGGTCGTCGCGCTCGCGCTCAGTCATGGTCGGCTTGAGCATGGAGGCCTGGGCCTGCTTGACCGCGTTCTTGCGGCGCATCGCCTCAACGGACAGCTCGCCCGCGTCGAGGCGGAGTCCGACTCCGTGGTCATCGGTGGCCGAGTGGGCGTGTCGCCCCGGCAGAACGGTGGTCATGCGGCTTCCTCCGTGCGGTGGTAGGGGCGGCTGGGGTGCTCGGCGACGGTGCCGTGCTCGGGGAGTAGGACGCCCACGCCGAGCGACGCGGCGAACAGCTCAGCGTTGCGGTCGAATCCGCGACGTGCGGCCAGGCGCGCGCCGAGCGGCAGGTGCTCTGACCGGATGGTGGTGGTGCTGGGCTCGGCGTCGAAGTCGGTGAGCGTCGTCGAGACGAGGAACCGCTCGAGCATGGTCCCCTCCTCGTTCGTCGGCCGGTACGTGATCGCGACCCGGGCGCGGGAGGCATTGGTCTGCGTGAGCATCGCGTGAACCTCCGGCGTAACGGTGTCCGCGGGCTGGTGGACCCAGGACGCCGAGACGTATCCGTCGTGGGAGAACCAATCCCGCGTCTCGTGCGGTGTGATCGGTCCGCAACCGGGCCAAGTCGGGATGTTCTCGTCTGCTGTCAGGTGCCCGGTGTATGCGTCGCTGATCCACGCCGCGATCCGCTCTTCCGGCAGCGGGTCCGACACCAACCCGCTCTGCGCCAGGGACCCGAGAAGGTTCGGCAGACGGCGGCCGATCTCGACGGCATGCTCGTCGAGGTCTCGGTGCTGTTTGGCAGCAGCACGGAAGGTCACGCCCAACCGCGCAACCTCGTTGTCCCCGTTCCGGTCCCAGACTGCTGTCACCGCGGTGATGTCCGGGGAGTTGCTGACCAGCTCGACGGACTGCAACCAGCTGTGACACCACAGGTCCAGGTCCGGGCTGGTACCCGGCCAGACCGCGAGCACGACGGTGTGGTCGCCGGTATCCGGGCTCGCGACGAGCGCAAAGGGCTGACCGCCGGCGCTCTGCGCGTCGCGTACGGATAGGCCCGAACGGATGCCGGGGAGATGCAGAGTCGTCGAGCGCCTCTTGCGTGCCATCAGGGCGTTCCTTTCTGAACGGTAGGTGGTCAGGCCGCGACGCGGTCGCTGATCGTTGCGTGGGACGGCAGAACCAGGCCGATGCCCATACCGTGGGCGAACAGCGCGGCTTGCTGGTTGTAGGCCAGCCGAAGGTCCAGGCGGGATGCAGTGCCGAGGTCCGATAGAAGCGACTCGACCTTGCTCAAGTCCCCGTCGGTCGGGATCGTCACCGTCACCGAGATCATGAAGCGGCTCACGCCGGCGCCCAGCGCCTGCTCCTCGCGCGCCTGGCGGGTGCGCTCGACGCGCAGCCGCGCCTCCTCCGAGAGACGACCGACGCGGCCGGTCACCGCGCGCTCGGCGTCGATGTGGTCTTCGTCGACGATGCGGGTCGATTCCGCAGGTGTGTGCGGGCGGTAGCAGACCACGACGCGCTTGCGAGGAATCTCCGACCGTGGGGCGAGCACTTCCTCGAGCACGTGTGCGTCGACCGCCGAGGCCGGCGGCTTGCGCATCACGTAGCTGACGCTCATCCCTGCGTCATGCAGGTAGTAGCCGCGCTTGTCGTCGGCCGACAGCGGCCCCGCATCGGCCCAACTGAACCCGAGGTCCTGGCCCTGCAGCAGCGCGGTCTCCACATCGAACTCGTCGGCAGGTGAGTACCCGCGGCGCGTGATGGCGATGATCTCGCGCTCGCCCATCGGACGGCACGGGAGTCCGGACGTCGCGATCACGTCGACGATGCGCGGCAGCCGACGAGCGATATCGTCCGCCTGCTCGACGGTGTCGCGGTGGCGCATCCCGATGTCCGCATTGAACGTGATCGCCATCCGTCCCTCGAGGCGAACCTCGGCGGAGGGGACAGCGTAGTTGGCCTCCGTGTGGATCTGTTTCGCGACCGGGTGTGCGTTCTCCTTGACCTGCTTCTCGTGCTGCAGCGCAACGCGCTGAGCCGACTCGGGCAGCGTCTCCACGACGGCCACCAGAGCTTCAACATCCGGCGACTGGCCGTTGAAGGCGATCGCTCCACCGAACTGCTGCACCATCTGATCGAGCCGGGCCTGATCGATCCACTCCGAGCCTTGCGGCCAGGTCCTGAGAACGACCGTGTAGAAGTCACCGACCTTGATCAATCCGAACCGCGTGCCGTCGATCGCCACATGCTCCGAGAGCTGCGAATTGGCCATCACCCCCGGGCACCGGGCTGACGGGACCTGAGTGCCGCCACCGGAGCGGTAGTGGTTTTCCCCGGAGCGCAGCGAACCACCGCGGCCCCGCGATTCCAAGGCGATCTCCCACCAGCTCTTCCCGCCCCATGACAGCCAGAGTGGCGCGACGATCACGATGGCGACGAGGACCGCCCCGATGCGCACCAGCCCGGGCAGCGGCAGCGCGAAGCACAGCAGCACCACGATCGCCGCCGCGATGAACACGTAGGTGCCCGTGCTCGTGCCGCCGAACATGCCGCTCTTGCGCGGCTGGGTCCAGCCTCCGTACAGCAACCGCTGTTCCGTCTCAGCCATCGTCCTATCCCTTCATCGCATGTGCGCCATAGCCGGACTGCAGTGCCGGTCGTTCTGCCGCGGCGCCGGCCGCTACGGGCGTCGCCGGCGCCGACGCATTGGACTCACCCTCGGGCGCGCTCTGCGCGAGTTGAGCAGCCGAGCCGGCCACACCACCAGCAGCACCACCGGGCAACGAGGACTTCGCCGGCCCAGGATTGCGCCCGCCGCCACCACTCTGTCCGGACGACGGGTTCCCCGATCCCGACGTCGGTCCAGGCGAAGGCTTCGGCCCGGGTGCGCCCTGCCCGCCACCCGAGGGCGGTCCCGACGGAGGCCCGGGCTTGCCACCGACCGCCGACGGGCCACGACTGGCCACCGAAGACATCCCCGCGCCCGCGCCTGCCGCACCGGACGCTCCGCCGGTCGCCACGAGCGAGCCGACCGCGACCGCAGCGCCCGCCACCATGCCGGCCGCCGCGAGTCCGGAGCCGCCACCACCCATCGCGCCGATAGCAGGGGCTACGAGCTTCATCAGCGACGGGAGAACGAAGGCGGCCATCGTGAACAGCACGATCCCCAACAGCTTCATCTGCGGATCCTCGGACGGTGTGCCCGCGGCCGTGAACGCCACGACGTACACCAGCGCGCCGACTGGTTTGAACAAGAGGAAGGCGATGACCCACCCCTGGAGCTTCTGGTACGCCTGCGATCCCGGACCGGTCCCGGCCCACGTCGCAGCAATCGGGATCATGGCCATCACCACGATCAACATTGCCTGACGGATCACCAGCAGGAACAGCTGGAGCAACGCGCCGAGGAAGCCGACCAGCGCGATGATCGCGACACCCGCTACGGGCATCAGGCCCTTGACCGTGGCAAGCTGCATCGTCTTGATGACCTCGCCGCCGGTGTTGCCTTTCAACACGACCGATCCCAACACCCAGTTGGAGAAGGCATCGCCGATGGCCGTCCCCAGCATGACGAAGCTCGAGAACATCGTCGTCGTGAACACAGCGCGGACCAGCGAGGTCCACGCCGCCTCCGATTCCTCGACGAGCCCCTTGCGCGAGACAGCCATGCGGAGCGCCACGAACGAGAGCGACACGATCAAGCCGACGATCTGCAGCTCCAGGGTGTAGTCCCTGACGATCTGCAGGATCGACCCCGACTGCGAATTCTCCTGCGGGCCAAGCTTCGGGCTCGGCATCGCGATCCACCACGACATCGATAGCTCCAGCGCCTTGCCCATGGCCTCGTTCATCGACTCGACGATCTTGTCGAACGAACCGCCAACTGCCGCACCAACTGTCTTGTTGAAGACGGTGCAGGGTACGACGGTGAGGGGGTTGGGCGAACATCCGGGATCCGCCGATGCCCGGCCGGCCCCGGCGACAAAGCTCCCGAGGCTCAGGGCCGCGACGGTGAGAAGCCCGATCGTGAGTGAGGGAATTCGAGCTACGAAGGCGCGCAGGACCCTACTGCGCTTGGTCTCGTCGTCCTCGTGGGTGCAGGTTGCAGTCACCATCGCCGGGACCATCTCCCATCAAGTTGGTTCTCAACCGCGCCCGTGCCGAGCGCGGGAAGGGGCAGCTTCCACATGCCGTCGCGCCAGACGACCTGCATATCGGTTCGCACACCCTTGGAGGTGTCGCCGGGAAGTCCGAAGATGAAGCTCACCAGCGCGTACTCTCCGGAGAATTCGGAAACCCTGACTCCAACCGGGACATTCCCCGGACCACCGCCGCCGGCCCAGGTCGTTGACTGGTTCCGTCCATCCAGTCGTTCGAGTTGCTGACGCGCATCCGCGGCACCAGCAGACCCGTCGCTCATCGTTCCGCGGTCGAGAAGACTCTGACGCCGTCCGCCGTCCGTCTCATACGTCAGCCGAAAGGTCAGCTGCCACGCCGCCATGACCGCGCCCTGGGGTGTGCGAGCGAACCCTTCAGGCACCCCGTTCACGATCTTCGAGGGGCCGTCCGAGGTGGAGAACGGCATCGCCACGCCGTTGAACAGGTACTGCCACATCAGACCGCGCGGCGGGCCGGTGAGCCACTCCGGGTCGGTCGCAATGAAGGCAGAGCCACCCGCCTGGGGGAGAGCAATTCCGACGGCGTTGCTCGGCACCTCCAGGCGCCGTCCGTTGATGTCCACGCGCGGCGTGCCGAACTGGCCGCGCAGGTCGGCGCCCGAATCGGCTGACGGCGGGCGGGCGACCGTCGTGCTCGGCCCCGCTGCGTTCGGCCCGTCGAGCTTCGGCCGAGTGCTCGGGACCGCGAGGATCACGACCGCCACGATCACGATCACTGCAATGAACAGGCCACTGATCAGCGTCCAGTTCAGACGCCGAGTGCGGCCGTTCTCGTCGTTTCCTCCGGTCGGCGACGGGGAGGGGGTCTGGGGTGTTGTCATCGTTGGCTCCTTCGGTGGGGGTCCGCAGCTACGCGCTGCGGAGCTGCACCGCATCCTTCGGGATCTCCTTGACGGCCTCAATGGCGGGCGGGAGCTTCGAGAGATCGGGCTGGCAGGTCGCCTGCGGCGTCACCTGACCGGGCAGCGCGGTCGGAGTGGTCTCCGTTCCTGCCTTGCAGGGCGGTACCGGGATGACCAGGCCCCAGTCGTTCGCTGCTGTCCACACCACCTCGAGGTGGTTGACCGTTAGCGAGCCGTCGGTCTGGCGCGCGAAGACGTCGATCTTGGCACCGTCGTTGGTGAAGGTGGTGACCTTGTAGGCCATCACCGTGGGCGCCAGAGTGGGGTTGACGGTGGTCGTGTTCATCCGGATCCGCTGAGCGATCCACCAGTCCCTCCCCCGACCTGGGGCGATGAGGTCGCGCGTTACCGCGATCCATTCGCCCTGACCGGTGTTGTCGTTGCGGGCGATGCCGTTGCGGGTGGCCGCGTTGATCGCCGCCAGGGCGGCGCCGGCGCTATCCCGCTCGTACCCGGTAGGGGCCGGCTCGGTGCGGTTCTTGGGCCCCTGGTCGGCGACAGGTACCTCGACGCCGTTGAACTTGGTCCACGACAGGTTCGTAGGGCCGCCAGCCGACCCCGTCGTACTCTCGCCGCCCCCGCAGCTGGTGGCCACCACGATGATCGCGGCCACCACTGCGATGGCCGTGATGAGCACTCCGCGGCGGGTGCGTAGGAAGGTGACTGCAGAATCGATCACGATCTTCATTCCTCACTTGATGATCGCGTCGGCGATCGGGGATGCGCTGCTGATGAGCACGGCGGCGGCGAGCACCTTGATCAGGCGCTCCTGGGCGGGGATCCCGAGCGGCATGCTCTTGCTGGCCGGCTCCAGCCACCAGAAACCGCCGATAGCCATGAGGAGCGCGACCAGGAGTGCGTAGAAGATCCAGTTGCCCCAGCCGAGCATCAGCTCGATCGGCTTACGCATCGTGTCGGGCATGGGGACGTACGCCACCATGACCGTCGTCGTTAGCGAATTCATCATCAGCACAGTGCCTTTGCTACGCGGTGGCGGCGTCCATGATGCCGGTGGCGCCGGCCGCGATGACCGCGCCCACGCACACCCAGAGCACGATCTTCATGGCCTTGTTGTCGTTGCGCTCGGAGTATTTTTCGACGGCGAAGATCGCGCCGGCGCCGATCAGGGCGCAGACGCCGACGAAGTAGACGACCCACTTGCCCCAGCCGAGCAGCCGGAGGAACTTCTCGGCGAACGGCGGGGTCTGAGTCGTGACGTTGATCGTGTCGGCGAGCACGTCGGTGTTCGTCGCCGCGTGCAGCTGCGTCGCGACGTCGACGAGGGTGGGGATGGTGGTCATGTGCGCTGTCCTTCTTTTCGAGGGGTGTCTGCCCTAGCTGGGCAGAACGTGAGGGAGCTCGTCGACGGCGTGCTGGTGCAATGCCATGGCCAGCTCTCCGATTGCGGGATGGACGCCCTGGCGGAGGTCCTTCGGGGCGCGCCGGGGTGCGACGTACCGGTCCGGCACGACAGGGAGGTCGCTCCGGGGGATCTCCACGAACTGCTCGAGCCACGGCACGGAGAAGATCCGCAGTGGTTCACCGAACGCCGCGCGATCAGCCAGCGAGAACACCAGGTCCCGCTTGCGCCGCACCTGCGGGCTCCGCTCGCCGCGGTTTGCCGCCACGACGATCAGCGCGATCAGCGCGGAGGGGATCTGCTCGGTGTAGTACTGGCGCAGCGCCACGTGGGCGGCATCGAGCCCGTCCATGCTGTCGCGCACCACCAGAGCGCACAGAGGCGACTCGTGCTGCCCGGGCACACCAGGCCACTTCCGCCCCCCGTCGCCGGCGAACGGGAGCATCCGCGCGAGCGTCGACACACCCGCTCCACCGTGCGGCGACACGAGCCACAGCAACGCTTCCGCGCCGCCCCGCCTCGGGGTCACACGGACGTCCATGGCCTCCTCGTGGTCCGCGAGCGGTGCAATCCCGGACGTCGGGATCGGACCGGTCACCGGCCGCGCCGTCATCGCCGTGCTCCGACGAGCGTGGCATGACGCTTAGCCTGGGCGGCGTTGTAGTGCCGGTGCGCGGACGCCTCGAAGTCGTCGCCGATCGTCGCGGCGAGCTCGAGCATCGCCCACTGGGTGGACTTCTGCAGCAGGTCGTGCACGATCGGGCCATCCAGGCCCAGGTGGTCGTCGTACGGCAGGTCGAGAACCTTGGAGGTGTTCGGGGCCTGCATCTCGGCCGGGCGGTCGTCGTTCTTGCGCAGCTGCTCGATCTCGGCCGCGAAGTCCTCGTGCAGCTGCTTGGGCTTGAACGTGCCCTTCTGACCGGTGTTGTTGACCAGGACGACCGCACGCGAGACCAGGTGCCGGTACTCGGCGATGTCGCGCCCGGTGTTCGGATCCTGCAGAGGCTTCTCCGTGAGCAGATCCGCCGGGTAGTTGTTCAGGAACTTGAGAGCCTGGCGCGCCTTCTTGACCGTCCCACGGGCGGTACCGGTCACGATGACCACGCGGTCCGCGCGCGCGAGCGCGGCCTTGGTCACGTCGTGGTGCATTTCGGTGCCGCAGTCAGTGACGATGATGGGGAAGATCTTCTCCGCCACGTCGAGGAGAGCGTCGTACTCCTGCGCGGTGAGCATGTGCGCTGCGGCGAGGTTGTCGCTGCCCTGAACTGCCTCGAAGTTGCCGCTGCTCTTTCCGGTGTAGGTGGTGAACGTCGGGTACGAGACGTTGTCCCGGGCGTCGATCTGCCCGTCGGGGCCGTGGCTGAACAGCTCCTTGTTCGCCAGCAGGTGACGAATATCGTAGCGGCTGGGCTGATCGAGGCGGTCCGCGAGCGTGCCGGTCGCGGGGTTGGCGTCGATGCCGAGGACGCCGCTCGCGTCGACGTGCAGGCCGAGCGCGGTGAGGAGCGTCGCTACGGAGGTGGTCTTCCCGGCGCCGCCCTTGACGGTGATCACGACGACCTTGTAGCCGCAGACGCCAGGGCTGACGTTCACGCGCTGGACGAGACCTGCGCGGCGAAGGTCGGCCTTCGACGGGCCGGGGTTCACACTTCCCCCGCTGAGGTTGAAGATCAGGCGGCGCATGCCGCTGCTGGGCGGTTGCTTGAGATCGCCCGCGCCGTCGCTGAACAGCGTGTGCGGCGGGCCGTTGTCCGGCGCCGGCGCCAGGGGCGGGGCGGGCCGGTAGGCCACAGTCGGCGGCTCGTTCGACTGCATCGCGCTGTAGGCGGGCTGCTGCTGACCCGGCTGAGGCTGTGCCTGCGGGCCGACCCATCGCTGGGGATCGAACTGCGCGGCGGAAGGAGGACCGGGGACCGCATGCAGCGGCCGACTTCCCTGGTTCGGGTCGAAGTAGCCCGAGAATCCTCCGGTGTCCCCGCGATCGCCGAGCTCGTCGGCCCCGGGAGCCTCCTGGTCGAAGCCGTCGAATCCCGGCTCCACCGGGCGGTGGTCCGGATCCGCCGGTCCCTCCGGGGCCGCGGCCCACTTCCTGGCCCAAGCGGGGGTCTCGTCCGCCTCGGGCTGGTCCTGGGGATCGGCGCCATTGAGGTTCGTGTTCACGTCGTCCTCACCGTCCTCGTGCGGGTCGAAGTTGTTCGTGGTGATCGTCATTGGGAGTGTCCTTTCGGGAAGCGGGTGGGGTCGGAGTCGCGGGCGGTGGTTTGAGCGGGCGGGCCGCGGGCGGCGGTTTGGCCCTCGCCGAGGGGGCCTGTGTCGCAGGCGCTTCGGTCGCGACCGGCACCGCGATCGGTGACGAGATCGCGGGTGCCGAAGGCGGCACACTGGCTGAGGGGAGAAGGGAAGTGACGCCGATGACCGCTCCGGCGCCCAGCGCGAGCAGGACCAGAGCGGAGGCCGCTACCACCATTACGCCCCTGTGGTCCCCGACCGAAGGGCCGTGCAGGCGCCACCAGTAGCGGAGGTCACTGACGAGGTAGCGCACGCGATGCGTACTGGTTACTCGTCGGCTGCTGCGGGACATTGTGCCTCCCTTTCTCATTCGTATGGGTCGCTACCGCGGTGCGGCCGGGGCCTGAGCAGTGGTGGTCGGGGTCGGAACCGCGGCGTTACCGGCGGCGGTGACCGAGTTGATGATGTTGGTCAGATCGACCTGCGACAGGTCAGGCCCCGCCACGGTGGTCGTCGCGGTCGCCGTCGAGGCGGTCGCCGTCGCGGGTGCGCTCGTGGGCGCCGGCGTGCCAGTTCCGAGACCGGTCAGACCGCCGAGCATGTCCGGCTTGATACCGGCGGTCGATACGAGACCCGGCAGGATCGGCAGCGGGAGGATGGGGCTCTGCGGCAGCACCGTCGGCGCCGTGGTGGAGCTCGAGCTACCGGCGGCGGAGTCCTTCGCGGCTGCGGCGAGCCATCGGGCGACGAACTGAGTCGGGGCCATACCGGTGGGCGTCGACGAGGCCGAGCCGTATGAAGTGTGTAGCGCGCCTGCCTCCGCGAACTTGAAGGTCGACGCCCACTGAATGAGCGTGCCAATGTCCTTGGCTTCTCTGGTGAGTTCATCGAAAGCACCGGTCACTTCGCGATCACCTGTCAGCGGCCGCGAGATTGCCTGGCTCACCGCCTGCCCGCCGGCCACGCTGGGCTGACCGGTACCGGTGCCGGGAAGAAGCATCGTCACCAGCCCGAGCGGGTTTCCCGACAGTCCGGCGCCGACGGCGCTCATGATCCTGTCGGGCGTGATCGTCAGCGGTGCAGTGTTCGACGCGGCGCCCCCGCCAAGCATGCCTACGCGGAACACCGCCGAGAGCATCTGTCCCAGAGGAGGCATCGGATTGCGCGGGTCGGATGCCCACTCCATGCGCTCGGCGATCGTTTGCTTCGGGGCGTAGCTCGTGACGTTCCCGCCGGGGATGTCCTCGGTGACGATCGGGACGATCGCCTTGATGGTCGTCGACGCGATCGCGTTCGCGATCGTCTGCATCGATCGGATCGGATCGCCCTGGTCGAACTGCATCTGCCCGGCGACGTTGGTCACCGCGCGGATCAGGGGCGAGTCGGCCGGAATGTCGCATGCGGGATCACCCGCAGCACAGAACGATGCGTATCGGCCCGCGATCCGCGTGAGGTCAACGTTCCGATCCTTGGTTGGTCCGATGCCGCCGCCCGTCGGGCCCGACGCGCTGGCCGCGACGACCTTGGTCACCTCGCTCCCGCTCGTGCCGGGGATCGGGGACGGCGACACTTGTCCAGGACGGCCGGGAAACAGCGAAGCCCCGGCGGGGCGCGCCGGGTCTCCGAAGTTGGCCACCGCCGCGACCTGCTCCGGCGTGACCTTGGCCTTTCCCTCCAGGATCATGTCAAGGGCGCCCTTGACCGCGTGTGCGCCCTGTGAGTAGCCCACGAACGCGAACTTCGTGCTGGGGCAGCGAGTCACGCGGGCATTGGCCCATTCGATGGCCTTGTTTCCGGCACCCTGGACGGAGTCCGCGTAGCTGGCGGTCTGGCCCGGGGTGGAGGGACCGGCGCCGCCGAACGACGCCGAGTAGGGCACATACTTCCGGTCGACGAGCGACCCGGCCGTGCGCTTAAGCGGCTTCATGACCTCCGCGAGGAAGCCTGTATCGATGTCCGCCGGCGCGTTCGGCGACGACTGCCCCGTGCCCTGGATGCCGTACACGGTCAGCGGGGTGCATGGCTCAGCGGCCAGCGCCGTGCCAGCGCCGAGAAGCCCGACGGGGGCAACCGTCACCGTCGTGGCCATGAGAACGGCCGCAGCGCGGCTCAGCCACCACTGTCCGCGGGCTGAATTGCCCAGCGGAGCAGTGTTCTTGCGACGCCGCTTGCCTGCGTGCATCCAGACACTCCCGTGTTCTTTGGATGCGCAGAGAATCGTTACTCGCCGCGGCGCTCAGTGTGGGTACACTGAACGCCGCAGAGAATCACTACCTCTGCGCACTGGGTCCTGCCGCCGTTTGGTCTAGGTCACGACGAGATGCCACTCGTTATCGCGACCGAAAATTGCGCTGTCCTCCGGCGGCAGGCCCACCCCTGCTTCTCGGTTGTTGGTCCGACGCGAGCGCCGCGACCAACACGTACGCTACACACGTGCCACCCGTGTGGCAACTGATTCGACGAAGTGGGCAATGTTTGCGCGAATTGGCGCGCCCCCATGGTCCTAGCCGCGCCTAGTCGACTAGTGTTAACTCGCGTGATTAGCGAGGGTCCAGATCGACTGGTGCAGCTGCAGAACCTGGGACAACAGGTGTTGCAACGACGTACCGACCTCGGCCTAAGCAGGGATCAGGTGGCCCAACGAGGTGGCCCCTCCGACACCACACTGGTTCGGATCGAGTTCCCCACCGAAGCAACAACGCTCCCCAAGCGCGCAACCCTTGACAGGCTCGACATTGCTCTTTCATGGATGCCTGGCTCGGCCGAGGCGGTTCTCAATCGGGGCGAGGAGCCGACTCCCCTGCGGGAGGCACCGGCCTCCGTGTCGGGCCTCGACAGCTTGGCGTGGGTCGAGCTGAGGATGGAGACCCTGTGGGTCATCGTCAGCGCGATCTCGAGCATCCCCGCGGAGAACCGCTCTTCCGAGTGGGCGCAAGACCTCCAGGCCGCGGCCAGCGCGCTGATGGCCGCCCACACGACTGAAGTTCTTGAGCGAGCCGGCGGGCCGGGGCGAGAGCTGCCGCCGATATTTCACCAGACCTACCTGCCGTACCTCGCGGAGAGCTCCGCGCCGCCCGACGACGGCGCGACGGCCCTCGAACACGCGGAGTGGGAGGAACGGCTCTACCGCCGCTGGCTCGCCGGACTGGCCACCCCGGCGACCGGCCTCAGCGACCCCCAAGTGGCCCAGTTCACCGCGCGATGGCACGCTAAGCAGGCGTTGTACATGGCACGTGAGGAGCATCACTGATGTACGGAACCCAGCCACAGGTCCCCGCCGACCGCGCTGACCTGCGACAGAGCGGGTCTGGGCGGATCGTCTACCGCCGCGCCCACCCGGGACGCGCCGATACGACGATCGTTGACCGCCTCCAGCTCCTGCGGGACGTCGCCGCGTTCACCCGGAACGTCGATCCTGACACGATCGCCCGCCTCGCACAGGCCGCCGGCTTCGATCTCTCCGTGGCAGCAGTCCGTACGCACTTCAACGGCACCCGGGAACCGTCGCAACAAGATCTGCGCGCCTACCGGATTGTTCTCGGATATGGTGAGGAGAACTGGCAGCTATTCTCCGTCGACCCGGCGGTCTACTCCCGCTCCGTCGAGAACCTTCAGTCACTCCTTGTTGCATTGCGTCAGCAGTACTACCACGGTATGCGGCGCGTCACCCCCTGAGAGGTCTTCCGCTGCAATGTGGTTCAGGTCGTTCGGGTCCAAGTCGAAGCCGATCGCACCCGAGGACGACGAGTACCTAGTGAAGCGCGCACTCTTTGGACCCTCGGAGCTCTCCCCCGAAATCAAGGCCCGTGCACGCCAGAATGCAAGCATCGCACTCGATTCGATCGAATTCAGGCGCCCGTGGACGATCGAGGCGTTCGTTATGCAAGTCTCCATCGACCGGGCACGACCGGTCATCGTTATGGACAATAACCTGCTCGTTGGAGCAACCAGAACAACCGGGTTTTGGAGACCCGCTTCGACCGCAGACTACATTCACGTATCGGCGGATGTATCCGAGCAGGCCAAGGAATTTATCATTCTGCACGAGCTGGGTCATATTTTGTGCGGACACCCGCGCCCTGCCGTCTCCGGCCCCGATCACCCGCCGATGAAGAAGTTCGCATACGACGAGTTTCCAACGGTGCCGGCCAGTCTCATCGACGAACTCAACGGTGCGACACTAGACATGCATCAGGCCAATCCGTGCACCTACTCGGTTCTGGAAATCGAGGCCGAATGGTTCGCGCTGCTAGCCAGCGATAGGGCCGATGCATTCCGCCGGCCGACTGTCGCCTCAAATGCGCCGCGCCGCACACAAGAAATCCTCGACTACTACCAGCGAGGTCTCGGATGGTGACAGATGGCATGGTCTCATGGCTCTTCGTCATCCTCGGCGGAGGCGCCCTGGCAGCCTGCTACGTCGCAGTTCTGAAACGACCCCGCCGCGAACCACTCGGCAAGCGCGTGGCCCTCATAGCGCTCATCATCGTGACTGGCCGCATGTTTCGTGCTCCAGTGGTCCGTGAGCCGTTCGACGCCCTCGTCGGCGGAGCGATTGGCATCCAGAACGCCGGCTACATACTCAGCCAAGTATTCGTTGTCCTGGCGCTGCTTATTCTGCTGGTCCTGAACTGCGAAGTGCTCTTTCCCTGGTTCCGCACCGCTCAAGGACACCTGGTATCGGACATATTCAAGGTGGGGTATGTAGCCGCGGTCACGCTCACACTCGCCTTTAGTGACCTCGGTAAGGCTGAGGTCACATATCTTCCTGCTGCCTATGACGGCTCTGTAATGGAAACGATGTTCTTCGCCCTCTTTGCCATGATCTGCATGCTCACGGGGTCGGTTTCGCTGATGGTTACGATTCCTGCTGTGAAGTGGACTCGCGGGTATCTTCGGATAACCTTCATCTCGTACTCGCTCATGATGGTCCTGTGCTTCCTTTTCGGGCTGCACTCGTGGGTCTATTCACGCACCATCGCGCGCTACCCCGACCGCGTGTCAGAATGGTGGTATGGCAGAAACGCCATGTCCGTGTCCGCCATGATCATGGTGGGCGTCCTCGGACTATTCATCCTGGCAGTGTCGACCTATTCGGTATCGGCGTTACGTGCGCGCCTTTACCGCTACCGTGCGCTACGCGCCCAACTCGACACGTGGATCTACGTTCGCGAGAATGCCCCGAGCCTGGAATGGAGCGACGTGCCGACGCCCCGCCGTTCGCGGCTGTCCTGCTGGCGAGCGGCCAAGAACAGCATCGCCACCTATCGCATGATGATCGAGCTGTCCGACGCGGACTTCGTCGGACTCCCACCCCTGGCGCACCCCCGGAACTAGCGCTGCGCGATCACCGCATGCAGGCGCACCGCGATCCTGAGCGCATTGCGCCCCAGCGCGTCGTCGAGCAGCTTGTTCGCCGCCGCGAGCTCGTGCTGCTCCAGGACCTGCTCAGCCGCGGCCGACAGCCCTGCCCGAACTCCCTGGATCATCGCTGGTGCGAACTCCGCGAGGATGAAGCTCTGCCGCTCCAGCACGGCAAGGCCCGCCGTGGTGCAGTACTGCGCGAGGTGCTTCCCGGCCTCCTGGTTCGATGTGAAAGGCAGTGGGATCCGCGCCCGCACCTCGTCGAGCTCCGCCGTAGCAGCAGGATCATCAGTGACCAGCACCTGCAGACTCGACCAATCCGTGTCAGTGAGCCCGACCCGGCCCCCGGCGCGCACCGCCCGCGCGAACTCCCCCACGGCCACCGCGGGATCGTACTGAAGGTGCTGCAGCACCCGCTCGGACACCAGTGCATCGACACTCCCCGTCGCGCACGGCAGGTCTGACGCCTCAGCCTTCTCGATCTCGACGTTCGACACGGCCGCAGTCCGTGTGCGTGCCGTCTCGAGCATCGGGTCGTTAGCGTCGAAGCCGATCGCCCGGCCGGACTGACCGATGATGTTCGCCAGCTGCAGCAGCTCCTCGCCCGTTCCGCACCCGACATCGACCACGGTGCCGCCAACGGTCAGCTCGAGGCGGTCGCGCACCCACTCCCGCAGCGCCTGAACGACGTCCATCTGTCCCTGGCGGTCGAGCGCGGATACGAACCGCTCCACCTCGGGCTCGTGCATCTTGCCGACAGCGAAGCTGGCCTGGTCGTTCTGCGTCATGGCGGCATCGTACCGCCGCCCGCAGACCCGCCCAGCTTCCACAAGAGTGGCACGTGTGGTTTTTGCGTGTAAGTTATGTGTCTGCGGGAGGTAGTCGACAGACTTTCTACAAGCACGGCGCGCCTCCCACGCCCGGAAAGTTTCTACTAGCAGAATCGACGCCATGGCTGCACGTATGGGACGCCCGCCCAAGGGGGACGGTGATCGCACGGTCGTCACCTCGTACATGGCGACGAAGCAGAAGACCGCACTCACCGCGCTCAAGGCTCAGTACGGCTTCACGCAGCTGAGCCCGTTCATCGAGGAGATCCTCGCTGGAGTCGTCCGAGGCGACATCGACATCAGCTCCCTGCGGCAGCCGGCACTCCAACTCGAACTAAACGGGAAGGGCTACCGCACCGCCTCATGAGATTCGGCCCGCACGGCGGCGAATAGTCGTGCGCTCCATCTGGTTTGATTCATAGCGGAAGCGCAGAACAAGTGCGGCCTACCAAGCCGTTACGACGTTCGTCGGGCACGAAAAAGGCCCCCTAGCTCGAACTAGGAGGCCTTTCCGAAGTTTCTCGGGTGTCAGAGTTACCAGCTCTGCTCCCTGAATGCGTCTCCGCACTACCCGAAAGGGACCGTTGTCTCGCAGCAACTGGTCTCAGGGTAGCGCGCACTCTGAGCACGTTGCAAGTGATTCAGCGAGTGTGGGCGCGTCGTCACACCCCGACGGGTGGGATGCCTACTCGCAAACTTCGCCTACCTGCGATAACGGCCACGCCGTTGGTGCTGGTGTTACTTCTGTTGCTGATGTTGTCGGCGTGTCGCGAGACACAGCTTGGGACTTCGCCTGCGCGATGTCCCCGCGCGACGAGCTTCGCCAGCTCATGCCTGACGGCTACAGCGATGCCGGCATCACCCCCCGCGGCGCTGCGGCACCGGCTGAGCCATGGGCTGTCCACCTGACGGATGCGCGCTTCCAGTTCCGGTTGCTGGGCTTCGACTTCGACGCGAAGGGTGCGACCGAGGAGATCCGGGCCCGGGCGCGGGCGGCGGCGCAGCACGCGGCCGACGAGCTGGCGCGGATGCTTCAGCAGTGCGGCATCGAGTACGTGGCGTGCGAGTCCGGTCCCTCGCGTGGACGCCATGTGTGGGTGGCCCTCGCCGAGACGATGGACCTGGACGACGTCGTGGAGCTCGCGGACCTCGCCCGCAGCGTGTTCGGCCGCGTCACCGAAGGTGGTGCGTGGGTGCTCGACATCGGGATGCTGTGCAACCGGACGATGGGCCTGCTCCGCCCGCCCGGTGCCCCGCACCCCGCCGGCGGCGCGTCAACGATCCTTGCTGGTGACCCGGCGGTACTGCTGCCGGCGGGTCGGTCGACGACTCGCGCCCAGGTCGCCGCGCTCTCGCGGCTCTTGACCGCGGCCCGCGCTGCTCAGCCCGTCGATGACCGCTATGCCGACGGGGCCGCGCGCACCGTCACGGTGGCCGAGGCAGACGACGGGCATCTCTGGATCCCCGGAACCCGCCGCGAGATCGCCGGCCAGGCCCTCGCGAAGCTGCACGCCCCGATCGCCCCCGACGTGGACACCTCCGACGTCTTGTTCTCGCTGCTGTGCAGCTGCGCGCGGGCGCACTGGACCTTCACCGAGGTCCACACCCGGCTCGCCGCGCTCCCCGGGATGGAGCACGCCCGCACCCGTCGCAGCAAGCACAACCCGGACGTGCGTGAGCCGAGGCCCCGCAAGGGCAGCCAGTCCCCCAAGCGTGTACTCGCCGCCGACTGGCAGCGCGCGGTGCGGTTCCTCGAGGCGAACAGCGTCACGTTCGATGAGGACGGCATCAACGACCACGACTTCGCACGGCGCACCGCGATCGTCGGCGCCCAGACCGCAGCCATCCAGTGCCGCGCCGACGCCGACATGCGCCGCTGGAGCATCCGGGGCGGCGCCGCGGATCGGCTCGTCCTGGACGCCCTCTGCGAGATCGCCGACACCGTCGTCCAGCTCTCCGTCGGCGCCGACATCCGAACCCTCGCCGAGCGCGCCGGCGTCTCCCGCGAGACCAGCCGCCGCGCCCTCATCCGTCTCGCCCAGAACGGCGCATGGGTGAGCCTGCACACCGAACACGCCGGCCCGCACGCGGCTGTCTGGAGCCTCACAACGGCCTATGGACCAGCGCTGGCCACCACGACACCAGACGCGGAGACCTGCACCGCAGGAGGGCCACCAGGCTCTTCCAGTGAGGGGACCATTCATGTGTCACTCGGGGCCACTGGCCCCGATGGGGCTGTGCCGCTACCGAGCAACCCCCCGCTCGCCACCGAGGACGGCCCTATGGAACGGCGCCGGGCGATCGCCGAAGCCTCCCGCCGCCGCGATCTCGCTACGCATGACGCGTTCACCGGTACCGGGCGGGAGGACCTGTCGACGTGGGATGCCCTGGTGTACTCCAGACTGCCGATAGTCCCTGCGCGGATCGAGGACGTTCTCCCCCGCAGCACACCCGTAGAGGCTCTTGTGAGCGCAGTGGAGCGACTCCACGCGTGCGGGCTGATAGAGCTGGAGACAGATGGAACGGTCCGCAGGCTGCACAAGGCGGCGAGGGACGGCTACGCCGCGGTCGCTGGCACCGTCGGGACACTCGACGCACGGATCGAGCAGCATCGCCTTGAGCGGGAGCTGTGGGCCTGGTGGCTCGACGAGATGATGTGGACGACCACAGCGGGCCGCTCGGAGCGACGCCGCGGCTATCGCAGTGCACGCAGGCGTCTAGGCCAGCAGACCCTCGACGTCGGCGCGCCGAGCTGGGTGGACCGAGCACCGTATCCGCGGCGGCCTGGTGGTCGTCGGGACCACCGCGCGGCGCGCGCCTGGCTGCACGTCGTCTAGCTCAATCGCTATGGAAATATCATCCTATGGATGATATTTTTGTTTCATGTCGCAGAAGGATGTGGAGCAGCTCGCAGTCGACCTTGCGCTGGACCAATGGGGATTCGTCACGACCGCGCAGCTCGTCGCGCGCGGGGCGACGACCGTCCAGGTGCGTCGCCTGCAGCAGGCCGGCGTGCTGGAGCGCCGGGCGCAGGGCCTACATCGGCTGGTCCGCTTCCCCGATGACCCGCACGAGCTGGAGCATGAGGCCTACATCGGGCTCGACCCGAAGCGGACGCTGTCCGATCGGATCCGCGACACCGCTCCGTCTGTCGTCGCCCGCGGCGCGACCGCCGCCGCACTGCACAGCGGGATCGGCGACATCCCTGCCGACCGGATCGAGTTCGCGGTGCCGGCTCCACGCAAGACCCGCCTGGCCGGCGTCCAGCTGCACACGCAGCCTCTCGAACCCGACGACTGGACGATCGTCGACGGGATGCACGTGACGACCGTCGAGCGCACGATCACCGACCTCGCGCGCGATCACGCCGGCGACGGCGGGCACCTGGCCAGCGTGGTCAAGGACGCGCTGTGGTTCGGGCTCACCCGCTACAGCGCGCTCGCCGAGGCGCTCGATCCCGTCGCCGAGACCTGGGGATTTATGACCGGCCGTGCCTTCCTCGACGACCTGGTCACCATGGACGGCGCGATCTCGAAGACCAGCGTCGAACTGGTCCGCGCCGCGCTCGCCGCAGGGGTCCTGCAGCTCGACGACCTGATCGCCTCATGACCGGTCCGCAGCCCCGCTCCGAACGGGCGATCCGCGCAGCCCTGACCGACCGCCTCAAAGCCGAGGGTCGCAGGTCCGGACGCGAGCTGCAGGACGTGCGCCGGCAGTTCGTGCTGCGACGGTTCCTCACCCGCGTCTTCGCAGACCAGCCCGACCAGTGGATTCTCAAGGGAGGCACCGCCATGGTGCTGCGCCTGCCCAACGCCCGACCGTCCAAGGACCTCGATCTGCTACGCCGCGACGGCACCGACCTGGACCAGGCCCTCCGCGACCTTCGCCAGGCCGCTGCCCACCCCGACGTAGACCCGTTCACGTTCCGAGTGACCCGCGCCGAGGAACGCGACGACCTGGAGGGCTTTCGTGTCACGATCGGCTGCTGGCTCGGGCCCACCGAGTTCGACAAGTTCCCGATCGACCTCGTGGTCGGCAAGGGAGGGTTCATCGGGCCGGTCGAGCACTACCCCACCGTCGACCGGTTCGCGGCGCCACCGGAATTCAGCGCCAGCGTCAACGTCGCCGTGTACCCCGTCTCTGACCAGGTCGCCGACAAGCTCGCAGCGATGTACGAACGCCACGGCCGCGACCTCGCCAGCACCCGCCACCACGACCTCGCAGATCTTCTGCTCCTCGAGGACCACTTCCCCATCGACCACGACGTCACCGTCGCCGCGCTCGACAACCAGAAACGCGTCCGCGAAGGTCTCGCACTACCGGACGAGCTCGTCGCGCCCGACCCGGACTGGTACACGAAATGGCCCAAGATCGCCGCTACCAGCCAGCTGCCCGCCAGCCTCCACGACCTTGACGCCGCCCTCGCACACGGACGCCGCTGCTACGACACCCTCCTGCAGGCGGACGCCACCGCGGCGCCGCGAAACCTCACCTGGAGCCCGTCCGAGCTGAGCTGGAACCCGCACGCGCCGCGCACCGACGCGCCCGCCGTCACGCCTCGCATGTACGCGGCGCTGCGCGCCGCCGGCAGTCAACGCTCGACGACGACACGGGTGGCCAGCACCCCAGTTGCGCGGCCGAAGACCGCGCGTAGCACTGACCGCGACCACGGGATCGAGAGGTAGCTCAGCGCTCCGGACCGGTATCGAGCTCCGGCGCGGGGGGCTGACGTCCCGGCAGCAGTCGCCACCTGCTAACAGGCTCCGCAACAGGCCTATATCGCACGCGCGTGCTAGTTTAGCTGTAGGCCTGGCGGGGGCGTAGGGAAGACGAACCCGCCAGGCTACACCTTTATCAGCAGGTCACCCCTCATTTCTGGCGAGCGATTCGCTGCCCGCGTTACTATGAAAACATGTTCGATCCGAGGGTGTGGCAAGAGCGGAATCCGCCCCGCCCCGTGCGCGTCGACATCAGCAAGGCGTTCCCGAACCTCGCCCGCGCTGCGACCCGGGCGGACCGGTTGCCGCTGTGGCTCCGCGGCGCCGGGGTTCAGCTCGAACTCACCATGGATGGAGAAGTCCTTGGGGTCTGCCGCCTCAGCGACGGACAGTGGCTCATCAACGTCCGCATCCGCCCGCGCGTCGGTACCGCCGGAACCGTATCCATGGAACTCTGGGTCACCCAGGAGGCCGTATCCGCCTGGCCGGACGGCAACCTCAACACTCCCCCGATTCGGCGTGCCCGCTGAGGTTTCTACCTGCGACGAAGACCTCTAGTGGAGCCTCTTTACCGCGGTAAAGGCGCTGAACGCGCTCGTTGCGGCACCAATCACGCGGAAACTTCGGCGAGTCGCTTCCCAAACGTTCGTGCGCGCTGTATCGTAGGAACTACGAACGGTGAGAATGAATCGCATTCTCCTGCATGACTTCTCAGTCTCCTGCGGAATTCTACGTTCGTTCCCCTCAGTCGTCTTTACCGCGGTAAAGACGATCAACCTCCGAAGTAGCCGACAGGCGAAGCATACGGAAGGAAACCATCACATGTCCGCACGCGTCTACAGCTTCGTGAACCAGAAGGGCGGGGTCGCGAAGTCCACGACCGCCGTCAACCTCGCAGCAGTCCTCAACAAGAGCCTCAGTGCGAACTACACCGAATCAGAGGACTCCCCCGTCCTCCTCGGTTCCCTCGATCCCCAGGGGTCCGCGATCTGGTGGGGGTCACGCATCGAAGCCCTCCCCTTCCATATGACCGACGTCGACTTGGCGCGGCCGGACGATCTTCCCAAGCTCAAGCAGAGCGGACGTCTGCAGCGCGTCCTCCTGGACACCCCAGGCTGGATCGGTAGCAGCCTCGATGACGACGGCAATGAGAACACCAAGAGCGCGATCCGGGCTGCCGTGGCCATGAGCGACCTCGTGATCGTTCCCATGACCACAGAGCCTCTCTGCTTCGATCCGACCGCTCGGACGATCGAACAGGTCATCAAACCGGCCGGCGTGCCCTACCTGGTCGTCATTGGTGTCTACGACCCCCGAGATGGCAAGGCCGACCTCGAAGAGACGCAGGCGTTCATCCGCCAGATGAACTGGCCGCTGGCCAAGACGGTCATCCGGCGGTACAAGCTCCACACGCGCGCGGCAGTCACCGGGCAGTTGGTGACCGAGTACCCCAAGAACCGTGTGGGTCTGGAGGCCCGGTCCGACTTCACCGATCTGGCGCTCGAGATCGAGTCGAGGAGCAACTGATATGGCCACCAACAAGCAAGATCCGGCCGGCCGTACCCGCGGCGGGCGAGCGAACTTTGCCTCGCTGGTCGCCTCCGTGGGCGAGCACTCGCCAGTGGACGGCATCGTCGACGGCCAGTTCTACGCGAACGTCCCACTCGACCAGCTCGTCGGGAACCCGCGCAACCGCAAGGTTGGAGACGTCAGCGACCTCGCGTCCATCGTCGAGAAGCAGCTCCAACCCGCCACCGCAATCACGGCCTCGCGGTGGCTTGCAGCCTTCCCGGAGGACGTCGAGGTCGTTGGCCGATCCAAGTACGTCGTCATCGCTGGCAACCGCCGACTCGCCGCCGCTCACGAGTTCGGGCGCAACGGTCTCGACATCCTCGTTCGCGATAGCCTTGCGAAGACCCGCGCAGACCTCGTACGCACAGCGATCGTCGAGAACATCGACCGCCGCAACTTCAACCCGATCGAGGAGGCGGAAGCGATCGAACTGCTCATCGCGGAGGTAGGCACGGCCTCCAAGGCGGCCGAACAGCTCAAGCGCACCGAAGGCTTCGTCTCGCAGCGCCGGGCGCTCCTGAAGCTCATCGAGCCGCTGCGCGACGAAGTCGGCGCAGGCACCCTCGCCGTGCGCGATGCCCGCTCCATTGCCTCACTTCCTCCAGGCGAGCAGGCCGCGGCCAGAGCACGGTTCCGCACCGAGGAAGACTCAGCAGGGGAGGGTGGAGCCGAACAGGCCACGTCGAAGCAGGCGGAGCGAGGCAAGAGCAAGCGGGGCGCTCGTGAAGCTACGCCTGAGTCGGTCGCCAAGGCGGTGAGGCGAATGGCCGCACCGCCCGCGATCCTCGCGGCCGGCCTCGCTGACACGCTCGACGCGAGCGAACTCAAGGAGCTGGCGACAACCCTGTCGAAGCTTGCCCGCGCTCGGAAATAGCCTCTGAACTGGTGCTACTCTAAACAACCCCCGGCCTTTACCGCGGTAAAGGCCGGGGGTTGCTGCCATCTTTACCGCGGTAAAGACGACCGGACACCCTGATCCAGGGCACCTTTACCGCGGTAAAGGCGAGCCGTCACGGCCGTCAGGGGCGTAGCGGCGCGAAGAGGGTGTGTTCAACAGCGTCACCGGAGCCGCGTGGCCACACCTGGAGGCGTTCTGCCGATCCGTCCTCAGTGTCGCGTTCGACGAACGTCAAGCCGCCGCGTGGGGCGGCCCCGACGGCGGCCTGGCTCCGGGCGGGGCGGGTCGCGCCGCGTGGGGCTGTGTGCACCCCGAGGGGCTAGGAAGAGGGGGCGCGCCCTCGCGCACGATGATGCAGCCGGTCCGCGTGCTGCGCCGCGGGGGGCCGGGAAGTGAGGCGAACTCACATGTCGCTGTTTGAAAGGGCTGTCGATGCCGGCGCCGCTGCTGCGAATCCTGTCGCTCGTCAGCTGCTCGATAGGTCCGTGCACCGTGCCGAGGTCCGGCGCGCTGCTCTGGTCTACGCGACTCGGGTCGACCTGCTGGCCCGCAACGCGCAGCACCCGTCCTTCTCGGAGGCCGACCGGTGGATCGACACCGCCGCCCTTGTTGTCGACCCGGCCAGGATCCTCGCCGACGCCGCGCACGATGCGCATGGGTACCGCCTTGTCCGCGCGCTGATCGACGCCGAGGACGCGATCAACGCCGAGGGGATGGCGGACCCCGATCGCGGTATGGCGATCTACGACGAGGTGATCATCACCGCGGCGGCAGCGGCCAGCGCGGTCCGCGCCTACTTCGCCGCGCCGGCGCCGCGACGCTTCCGCATGCGCCGCCGCGCCCGCGAACGGTAGTGCCATCACGGGGGCTCTTCGGCGCCGGGGGAGGGTAGGGTGGGGGGCGCACGATCACGAGACAAGGTTCTACTGTCACAGTGACGAAATCCCTGTGTGCCCGTGCCATCGGTTTGACTGGTCAGCAGTCGTCGTTGCGGGTGGCGCGCCGCACCGCAGGTTGTTGAGCGGCGCGCCGTGGAGCATCGCGCCTGTGCAGTGTGTTTCTCCTTCTTCTTCGACACATCTTCGGCGATCGCACTGATATAGCGTCTCACGCTGCTTGACATCTCACAGTCCTCTGACCTGCGGTGATGCAAGCTGTCTCACGTACTTGGCATCTCGCCAGTCTCAGATACATGGCATTTCTTCGGTGGCCGCGCGGCCATCATGAGCCTGACCTGCACGAACGCCGACTTAGGGTAACCACATGACAAGTCGCGTGAGATTTGGCCACGAAATCTGGGACCCGACAGAGAGATCTGGGACCCGACACCTGAACTGAGAGTGGTTGCACTTGGTTTAGATGCGATAGCATGCGGGAATTTCCATTCCCGCAGCCAAACCGGACACTATGCAGGTCAACGACGATTTGGTACCGTCATGGGCATGAACGCGCACGTCAGCACCCGGAAGGCGCCTCAGACCGCCACCGCGGCGACGTGTCCGTGGTGCAGGTCGAGCGTGGCCACCACGGCGTGGCCCGGCGAGACCGAGCGCGTCTACGCCGACCATCCGCTGCCGGCGCCGCGCGGCCGCCTGCGCTGCCCGGCGTCCGGGCTCACCCGGTCCGAGGTCGAACCGCCGGCGGCGCCGCGGTGATCGCACCGTCGGAAAACGTCACGTCACGTGACACCACGATCGAGCGCGGCGCCCACGTTGGCCCGGTGGCGCTGCCGCCGGAGATCCTCGCGCGCATGGCCGAGGTTGTTGAGCACGCACAAGCGACCGGCACCAGCCGGGCGTACCGCGCCGCCTGGACCCGGTTCGAGGACTGGTGCGCACGCCACGGCCACGTCGCTCTGCCGGCGCGGCCCGAGGTGATCGCCGCGTACCTCGTCGTCGCTCGGGACACCCTCCAGCCATCGGGGGAGAGGACGTACGCGCCGGCCACCCTGAGCAAGTGGGTCAGCGCGATCGCCGATCGGCACCGCCGCGCCAGCCTATCGCCGCTGCCGACCCGGCATGAACTGGTGCGCGAGACCCTCGCGGGCATCCGCAGGGAGTACGCGACCGCGGGGGAGAGGCCCCGCCAGGCGCGCGCCCCGCTGCTCACCGACGACGTGATGGACCTGGTGACTACGGCCCGCGAGCAGGTGCTCGGCTGGGCCGACGCGGTCGTCGAGCGCCGCGATAGCGCCCTGCTGCTCGTCGGCCTCACGACCAGCATCCGCCGGTCCGAGCTGGTCGCCCTGGTCGGCGCCGACGTGGAGCTGCACCGCGCGGACGGCCTGCACGTCACCGTCACGCGGTCGAAGACCGACCAGGAAGGCGAAGGGCGCCTGCACCCCGCACCGCGGGCCGAAGATCCTCGACGGTGCGCGGTCTGCGCCGCGGTCCGCTGGGCCGAGGTCGTCGCCGCCAGCGACCGCTACGGCCGCCGCGGCGTCATCCGCCTGCTCACCGGAGCACCGTCGCTCGAGGCGACCGGGCACGTCTGCGCCGACCCCGACCAGCTCGCCGGCCGCTGGGTCGCCGCTCGCCGTCCGTTCTTCCGGTCGATCCGCCGCAACGGACTGGTGGGCGAGCACGCCCTGGCGGCGTCGTCCGTGCACGCCATCGTGCGGCGCCGCGCCGAGCGCGCCGGCGTCGACCCCGCCGTCGTCGAGCAGCTCGGCGCACACAGCCTCCGCTCCGGCCACGTCTCCCAGGCCCTGCGCAACGGCGCCACCTTCGAGGAGGTCATGGCCCAGACCGGCCACACCAACGTCGCCACGGTCCTGCGGTACCGACACGAAACAGCGCCTCTCGTCGCGAACTCCGTCACGAAACTCGGCCTATGACCGCGCCCACGGTTGACGACTTCGGCGTGCGCGAACGCGCCACCTGGACACTCTGGAGCGACTGGTGCGCGGCCGTCGACGAGCCCGCGATCCCCGCGCCGCCCGCAGTGCTGGCCCGGTTCATCGCCGCCAACCCCGCAGCACACCGCACCCAACGGCGCCGGGTCGCCGTCATCAACGGCGCGCACCGCCGCGCCGGCCACCGACCACCCGGCATCGCCGAGACGGTGCGCGAATCGATCGACGCGGCGCGCGCGGCCCGCCGCCGCGCCCTCACCGATCTCGCGGCCGACGTCGCGGGACACCTCCCGGACGGCTGGCCCGCTGCGCTCTTCGCCCGCCGTGACGCGCTACTCCTGGTGCTCGCCACCAGCGGAATAGGCCCGACGGAACTGAGCCGGCTCACCGTCGGGCAGGTCTACGCAGACGGCGATGCCGACCAGCTCCACATCACCACGGGCCGCGAGCAGTTCAACACCGCGCCCCACCTCGACACCGTGGAGGTCTCGCCGACGGCCGTCCTCGAGGAGTGGCTACGCCTACGCGCCCTCCAGCACCACATCCCGAGCCCGAGCATCACCGCGACCGCCCTCCGCGGCGCGCCGACCCCCGCCGTGCCGGCCGTGCCCGACGATGCCCCGATGTTCACCCCACTTGACGGATGGGGCGTACCGCCGCTCGACACCACCGCGGCGCTCAGCGCGAGCGCGATCGGCGCCCTGCTCCGCGCACACCTGGCCGGCGGAGCCCCCGCCCACCGACACATCGCCCCGAGACCCGCCCCCGAGCCTGAACCAGGGCCCGCCGAGTACCCCACGCCCGCGCCGCTCGACCCGCAGACCTTCGACCGCGGCATCGCTGCACGCCGCGCAGCACAGAGCGCCCTCGCCGACGTCGACGACGTGCTCGACGCCGTCGACGCCCGCGCCGGACAACTCCTTGAGGACCTCCTCCAGCTCCTCGACGACGCGACCACAGACTGACCGGAACCAAACACCGAGCTGGTGCGTCCAATTCATGTGAGAGACGACATCCACGAGCGCGCACTCGACGCCCTCCTCGCCGCGGAAGCTGGCCTATTCGCCCCCGATCTCCCGGAGCGACCCGACCTCGACGCCCGGATCATCGCCGCCATCCGTTCCGCGCCAACACCCCTCGCAAGCTGCGACGACGGCTAGCATCGAAGGTGCGGACCGGCAGGTTCGCTACCAGTAGGCGTGGGCGGAGTAGTGACCGCCCACCAGAAGAAGGACAGCGCATATGAACACTCAGATCTCGCGTGGGCGTGCCCGCGCAACGCGCCTCATTGCCGCGGTGACTACCGCCGTGGGCATGATCGCCATCGGACCCATCAGCGTCGCCAACGCCGGACCCACACCGACGCAGTCATGCCCCGCATCGGGGCTCGTCTTCGTCTGTGGCAAGTACGTTTCCGAGGCCGACTGCTTGCGTGACCTCAACGCCCGAGGCGGATGGATCGCTGAGCCGCACCGGAAGCTGGCGTGCTGGGCGCCGAGCAAGGGCATCCCTGACTGGGAGCTGGTGGCCCCGATTGACGTGATTTCGTTCGACTGACCGAGCGCCCTCAGACTCCAGGGAGTTGCGGATGTCATCGGCGGGTCAATGTCGTCGCAACTCCCTGGAAGGGGCGTCAGTCGGGCAGAATCCGGCTCGCTGGTACGCCGTAGTGATCCGCGAGACGGTACAACGCCCCGACCGTGATGTTCTCGCCGCCGCTCTCCACCCGACTGATGTAGGTGCGATGTAGGCCAACGCTTTCCGCAGCGCGACTCTGAGTCTCATCGACGCCTTTGCGTGCCGCGCGGAGGCGCTCTCCGAGCTCCTTGAGTCGGGCTGCTTGATCCTCCGTCACGTGTAGACCATACCGCACATACGATGTAGACTAAATAGCACATCGAGGATTGTCGGCGAGCCAAATCGAAGTCCAGCGAATCAGACCCTTGCAGCCGAGACAGCAGGAGGGAGGAGGCCACAGTATGCCCGAGCTGATGCCACCGTTCATCTACTACGGAGGGAAGACCCGCCTGGCGGAGCGGATCGCCGTGATGCTGCCTGAGCACCGGCAGTACGTCGAACCATTCGCGGGTAGTCTCGCGGTCCTCCTCGCCAAGCCGCGCGCCCGCCTCGAAACGGTCAACGATCTCGACGGCGACCTGATGCTGTTCTGGCGCGTGCTGCGCGATCGCCCGGACGAGCTAGCCCACGTGTGCGCCCTGACGCCGCACTCTCGCGCTGAACGCGATGCCGCCCTGGATCGTCCCGAGGATCTCAGCGACCTCGAACGTGCCCGACGCGTGTGGGTGTGCCTGTCGCAGGGCCGCAGTGGCACCCTGCGGGCGACCGGGTGGCGCTACACCGTCGATGACTCCGCGAAGACGTCGATGAGCCGCAGCCTCGCTGCGTATGTCGATCGCATCCCCGCGGTGTCCACCCGACTACGCGGCGTCTCCCTCGAATGCCGACCAGCGCTGGAGCTGATTGAGGCGTATGGGCGACACCGCAACACCCTCCTGTACGTCGACCCTCCCTACCTGGCGGAAACCCGCAGCGCCGGTGGTGCGCACAACTACCGGCACGAGATGCCTCGCCTTGAACAGCACCAGGAACTCGCGGCGGCACTCGTCGCCTGCCGCGCGACGGTAGTGCTCTCCGGATACCCGAGCCCGCTCTATGACCGGCTCTACGCCGGCTGGCACCGCTACGAGCTCGATTCCGCGACGAGCCAGGGAGGAACGCATCAGGTCCGCACCGAGGTTCTGTGGTCGAATCGGCCGTTGAACGCCGCGCCGGCCGAAGATGTGCCGCTACCTCTCTCCTTCACCACCGCGCCTGACGATGCGCACGAACTGACCCACCATGACGCCCCGCAGTGCGAGGAGTGCCGGCGCCCG
Organism: Tsukamurella sp. DT100; assembly: GCF_049844855.1. Taxonomy (NCBI): domain Bacteria; kingdom Bacillati; phylum Actinomycetota; class Actinomycetes; order Mycobacteriales; family Tsukamurellaceae; genus Tsukamurella; species Tsukamurella sp. DT100. The sequence goes on along the minus strand of NZ_JBNCLV010000014.1, from coordinate 57,104 downwards.
ATGTCACGCAAGGTCACTGGGCGGCCTCGCCGCACGTGTTCAGACGCATGCCGCACGGCACTCGCGCGTCGACGGCGACGTGCTCCGGAAGTCGAGGCAGCGGGATGACCGATTGTCACGGAACGCGGTCCGCATGTCACGAAACAGACCCACTGCCGAGGCGACGATCTTCGAGGGAGGATGGACCCATGAGCAAGACTGCCGCAGAGCTTCACGACGAGGTCGTGGATCTGCTCGATGCCCTGCAGGGAACCCGACGCCGACTCACCGAGATCAAGCATGAGTTCGCGCGCCTCGATCCAGATCAGCTCGACGTCGACGAGATCGGAGACACCACGACGGCAGCGGTCACCGTGCAGGCAGCCCGCGCCGGCCTGGGCGACGTCGACCGCGCCGTCGCTCTCGCGCAGGATGCGGTCTACGCGGCCATGCGCCACACGAGCAGACTGCGCAACGTCTGATGCGGAAACGCCAGTACGACAAGGTGTCTTCCTGGCCGCTGGTGCGGACTGTGGCCACACTCAATGCTGCAGGGTTCGATGCTGGCGAGGTGAACGTCGACGTCGTCCGTCTCACCGCCCGGCGCTTGGACGGGCTAAGGATGCCTTACGCGGTCCTTGACCGCGGGACCGCCGACACGAAGGTGTTGGTCGGGGTCCTGGTCGACGTGTTCTCGCGTTCACCCCACGTGATAGACCCCGTCCTCGTGTGCGGCGGCGGCATCGCCGGGGCGTTCGCCGAGGCGGATCTGGCCGCCGTACTGTCCGAGGCAGCATCACCCGCAGCACGACGAAACGAGCACGCCGGCCTGGCCAAGTTCCTCCTCGCCGGACTTCTCACCTCGCGCCCCGCTGGTTGGTCAGGTCCCGAAGCCATAGAGACCACGGAGGGCCTCGTCAGCGGATGGCGCGGCCTTGCGCAGCGGTTCGCGGAACAGACCGAAAACGAGGGAGTCACAACGTGAGCACGAACCATCAGGCGGAAGCTGTGCAGGGAGCCCGCACCAAACTCTACGGGAGCTTGATTGGGGCGGGGGCCTGCCTCGCCGCGGCGCTGGTTCTGGTCTTCGTCTTCGACGCCACCCCGTTTCTGATAGGCAAGATCGCCCTCGGGATGCTCATAGTTGGGATCGTCGGAGCTGTCGGTAGTGCCGCACTCGCGCTGAACCGGCTACGGACACTGACGCACGGAGGGAGAGGTCAGTGATCGAAGACGAGATCCAGGCAGCCATGGCCCCGCTGATCGAGAACGCCAGACGCGCAGCGCAGGCCGCGATCGGCGACACGAGCACGAAGACGGACGTCGACGAGGGCGATGGAACGGTTCAGGTCGGATCACTGTGGGCAGTGTGGGGTGAAGCCGAGGTCGAGTTCGGCGCCGCAAGTGTTGAGTTTTTCGAGCGTGCCTTCACCACCAAGAGTGCTGCCGAGGCACATGCCGCTGGCATCGCCAACGGCGAGGTTCGCCTGCTCCCCGTGTACGGGCCCGCCACCTACGTCATCTGAAAACGCCGATTGGAGACTTCATCTCATGACACCCCCTCTGCTCGTCGCAACAGCTTCGATCGCGCTCGTCTCGATCGCCTTGGCGCTCACCTGGAGCTACCACCGCCGGCGCGGCACAGGTGACCAGAATCTGCTGTCTGCGTGCCTCAACCTGGCATTCTTCGCCGGAATTATCGCCGTCAGTTTCGGCCTGCAAGGTGTGCCCCTTCCTAGTTCGGTACGGGGTGTCCTCGGATTGATCCTTATCGTCGGCGCCCTGGCGGCAGCGTTCCGTGCGGGCAGTGAATACCTGAAGTGGGCACGCCCTCGTGACCGGCGCGAACTCCAGGAGATTCAGGCACGGCGGCAATTCAAGAACGAAGGCCCAGACATCGAACGCCTGCCGTAGGCCGAGTTCCACCAAACGAACGAAGGAGAACCAGGTGAGCAAACCCAGAACGCTGAGCGAGCTGCTGGCCGCTGTGCCGTCGGACGAGGACCGTGCGCGCCGCGCCGCCGGCCTCACCGAGCGCGTGCAGCTGGTGCAGGCTGAGGGGTGGGCCCCGTTCCGTTGGACGTGGTCGAGCGGTGAGGTCGCCGGCGTCACCCTGGTCCTCGGCGACGAGGTGTCGGGCGGCGAGACCGCGGCGCTGGACACATGGGCGGCAGACCTGTGGGGCATCAACGGTGGCGCTGCTGACGCCGAAGCCGGCCACCCCCGCACCAGGGAATGGTTCGCCGGAATCCGCGCGGTCACCGTCGAATCGAGCTAGGAGTAACGAAATGGGGAAGCTGTACACAGTCGTGGGCCTGGCGCTCGCGGGTATCGTCCTCGTCGGCTGTGCCCCGGCAGGCCCGCCCGCGGCCTCGCCGACGACGAAGATGAGCACGCCAACATCGACGGCGCCGGCGCCGCGGGGGGTGGATTCCAAGGTCAGCCCCTTTGCGTTCTGCGACGACCCCTTCCGCGACGTCGCGCAGCCCTGCATCCCGTCGAACTAGGTCCACACCAAGAAAACGGAGTTGAGATGGTCGAGAAGTACTACGCCGCGGAGGGGCCGCTCGCCTCGTCAGTCTTCGAGGTCTCCGCGGACTACTTCGCGGAGGGCCTGACGTACGGCCGGGCAGGCGGGGTGCGCGTGGACCTCGCCGACGGCAGCACTGAGTGGATCACCGGGACTCGATACCTGAACGGCGAGGGTGCACGAGTGCGAGCCGAGGCGATCGAGGGTGTGCTTGAAGTGATCTACCTGGGGGAGGTCTGGCGTACCTACCCTGCCGAAGTATGGACAGGCTGGTCGCTCCTCGAGCAACTACCTGATCCGGACGCGTCCGGAAGCTGAACGGGCGAGAGCGCGCAGTGGGCGAGGTATCTGTGGATAGCGCAACGTGGACATCGCTTTTGGTTCACACCGAGGACGTCTCCAACGTGTACATCGTGGGACAGGCGCTCGAGGAACGAAACCCGTTCGACCCACGCACCCCCGGCATGGTGCTGCCACTGCTGTTCGATGCAGCGGCCGGACGGTGGGGGAACGAGCAGGCTCACGCAGTGCAACCGCCGCGCGGCGTGCCCGTGTCGCTCTGGCGCGACCACTTGCCTGCGCTCGTCGCCGCGCTTGAAGCCGATCGGCAGCGCGTACTCGACTCCGACGGGATGTGCATTCGCCCCGGTGTTGATCGCAGCGGCGATCTGCATTCGGTGCTCGTCACGCACTGCCAGAGCGGCTTGCGGGCACGGGCGTACCTCGATAGCGACGGCTTCCTGGTGGTGCACTCGAAGCCCTACATCGAGGACGCAGCGTGTAAGCATGCCGCGCTCTACGACCGGGACTGGCCCGACTGGTGGAGGCGCTACCTGGGAATCGGAATCGGGCAGCGCATCTACACGACCATGATGGCCCAGTTCCCGCACGGCACACGCGCCCAGCAGCTCATCACGTCGCCCGAGGCAAAGTGGGTCCGCCGGTCCCTGCATCGCCGGGATCCGTACGTGTGGCAGTACGAGGATTGCTCAGCGTGCGGGCCGATCTGGCGGGAGAGCGACAGAGCTGCGATCCGCGCCGCGCACGCCACCACCAGCTAGATCCGCGACTGCACGCGGCCACGAGAAGGAGAACACACCCGTGCCGAACAGTGACTACGGCGTCCCGGCTGACAGGCTCGAACGGTCCAAAGTGGCCGCTGAGATGGCGCTGCGCTACCCCGAGGGATTCGCGCGGCACCAGGCCGCGAACCCGGCGGCGACGGGATCGAGCGCCGCGGCGCCCCACTCCGTCCTGACCGGGGAGATGAACCAGCTGCAGGCGCTCCGGGAGACGATCGCCTTGGCCGAGAAGTCGGGTATGGCAGCCGCACCGGGTAGCGAGCTGGGCCTGGACCACCTCCGCCGCATGCTCGACACGGTGGAGCAGTCGGACGCGTTCTCGCCCGCCAAGCTCGGACGATGGCTCGGTTGGGCGCAGTGCGCTGTTGTTGCTGCTGGAGTCGGTGTCAGCCTCGACGACATGAAGGAGCTCAACACGCGCCACCAGAGCACGCACCGCGGGTAGGAGTGGTCGCGCCGTGTGGGGCTGTGTGCACCCTGTTCGTCTAGGAAGAGGGGGCGCGCCCTCGCGTACGTTGATGCAGCCGGTTCACGTGCTGCGCCGCGGGGGCCGGAGAGAGAGTTCGACATGTCGCTGTTTGAGAGGGCCGTCGACGCCGGCGCTGCTGCTGCGAATCCCGTCGCTCGGCAGCTGCTCGATCGGTCCGTGCACCGTGCGGAGGTCCGGCGTGCTGCGCTGGTCTACGCGACGCGGGTCGACCTGCTGGCCCGCAACGCGCAGCACCCGTCGCACTCGGAGGCCGATCGGTGGATCGACACCGCCGCCCTGGTCGTCGACCCGGCCAGGATCCTCGCTGACGTCGCGCACGATGCGCACGGGTACCGGCTCGTCCGCGCGTTGATCGACGCTGAGGACGCGATCAACGCCGAGGGCATGCTGGACCCCGATCGCGGCATGGCGATCTACGACGAGGTGATCATCACCGCGGTCGCAGCGGCCAGCGCGGTGCGGGACTACTTCGCCGCGCCGGCATCCCGCCGCTTCCGCATGCGCCGACGCGACCGCGATCACCGGTAGCTACCGAGACCAGCACCCGGATCCGCGGACTGCCTGTGCGGTGTCGGTCATACTGAGGTCGGGTGACGTGTAGTGGCTCACCCGTGACACGCAAGGACAGCGCATGAATACCTACCGGAAGACTCGACGCTGCGCGCACGCCGTGCTCGGTCTGCTCGCCCCCACCATCCTCATCGCAGGGTGCGGAGAATCGGTCCAGGAACGGCCGATCGCCGCCGAATCGCTCACCTCGGAGGCCCGCCCAGGATCGCTGAGCATTGGATCAACACCCTCGGCGGCGCCGCCGCCATCGAGCTCTTCGCCCGCCGTCACCTCCACGCCGGCCGCGGTCACGCCGCCACCCCAGCCCGCAGCACCGGTCATCCCAGCCCCGCCGGCGGGCCCCGAGCGCACGGTGACGGCCACCGTCACCTCCACGCCGGCCGCGGCGCCGCCGGTCAACGTGGAGATCCCGCTCCCTCCGATCGTCATCGTTCCGCAGCTGCTCACCCCGACGTCGACGCCGCCCGCTCTCTCGAGCACCACAACGCCAACGACGACCAGCGCGGCACCGACGACCAGCAGCACGACTCGTCGGCCGACGCCGCGGTCATCCACTAGCTTCAGCACGACCAAGCCCGCACCCTCGTCGAGTAGCCCCAAGCGCACCCCGGCAACGTGTTGGCTCCTGTGCGCGAAGTAGCGCGCCGGGACCATGATGGAGATCGCCCCCGACCGCCCCCGTCGAATGGGAGTTCCTATGCCCTCCGAGCCCGCCGTCCTGCTGCAGCTCCGGGAGCCTAACTCGCCGACCGCGCGCCGCACCTGGTTGCGGCTCAGCGCGAGCGCCGGCCAAGCCCCTGCGCTCCTCGTCGAGGTCGGCGCCCGCGGGCAGACGTGCCAGATTCGTCTCAACACGACACAGGTCGCAGAGCTGCGCCGCGCCCTCGATGAGTACGAACACGCCGAGGCCCAAGGCGCATCTCGTCCTGATTCGGGCGCGGCGGCCATCCTCCGCGGCGCCCGAGAGCTTGCGGGCGAGGCCGCTGCCCGAGCACAGCGCGCGGAGGAAGAACGCGACGCACGCCGCGCCGCGGCGGTGCAGGCGTACGTCGACGAGCGCGCCGCCACGTTCTCCCGCGAGCTCGCGAGGATCCTTGGCGCCCGCGCCGACCGGTCGCCGTTCACTGGCTTGACCTGGAACTTGCTAGCGTCGGCGGACGAACAGATCTCGTTCGACGACAACGATCGCCTGGTACTGCCCGGGCCGGCGTACTCGTTGCCACTCCTCGCTCGCTTCGACCGCGTCGGCGTGATCGGCGTCGTCGACCAGGCTGCGAACGCGTACACCTTCAGTTTGGCCACGAGCGCCAAAGGCGTGAGCAGAGCCAAGTTCACGTCGAGAGAAGAACTAGGTCAGGCCGTGACGCACGCGATGCACTGGGACCTCCTCGACGTCAGCTACTACGCCCCAGAAGGGCGTGAGGGCTACTAGCGCGACGCCGGCGGCGCCTCGAGCGCAGGCTGCAGCGGCACCCTGTGCAGCTCGCCACCGAGAACGTTGATCGCGGCCACATGCTCGGTCGCTGGACGCGTCGTTAGCTGGGCCATCTGCTCCTCGATGAGCACCTTCAGGCGCCCGGCCTGGGCAGCTGTCGTGCCAGCGTCGACGAACTGCGCGATGAGCTTGGGGAGCTGCCGCGCGGCCGACAGCTCCTTCGGAGACCGTCCATCGCCCACACCGACCTGGACGGCGTAGCTGCGCGCTGCGCCCCAGGCTGTGACCGCCCGCTCCGCAACGACGCCCGCTCGCCAGCCCTCGTCGGCGCTCGGCACCGACGGCACACCCTCCAGGAACTCACGCAGCTCGTAGAGCGCGGCCTGGTAGTGGAGCACCGGTTCCCCTGGCGGTTTCGCCCACAGTGCGGGCATGTCGAAGTAGAAGGCACGCAGTCCATCCGGGCTGGTGTCCGTGATGAACTCCAACCACGCTTGGTCGAGGTCGTCCAGGACCGTCCGGGCCGCGGCGATCGCTTCGTGGGTGTCGGACGCCTCGTCGGGCTCGGCAGCGGCGTGGTGCTGCGTGGGCGCCGCCGGAACAGCACGCCCCCTCGCTTCCGCGGCGCCCTGCTGCTGGCGTGCTGCCGCGAACTCCCGCGCCACATCGAGGTCGATCGGCCGGAATCCCACCGCGCTCCACTCGAACCGCCGGCCACGACCGCCGACAGGCTGACGGTATGCATTGACCAGGGGCGCCAGCGCCCACAGGGCCAGGGGAGTGAGGCCGACCATTCCCGACGCGGTCTCGGTCAAGTACAGGCCCGCGGTGGTGAGCGCCCCGGTGATCACCACGCCGGCCGCGCCTGCCCTCTGCAACCGCCCGGTCGAGTGTGCCGAGATGAGAAGCTGCAGACGCTCATCGAGAGCGTCCCCGCTGAGCGTCGGAACGAGTGGGTCCGTCAGCACGGCGAGCACGGGGCCGATCCGGACGTTGTGCGAGATCCACGCGGCGGGTCCGCCACGCCCGCTCGCCATCGCCTCGTCACTGAGTGCGACGCGCAGCTGCCTCCCTTCCGCCTCCCATGCCTTCCACGCGGCTTCGGATAGCCGCCCTGCATGATGAATCAGCTCCTGCTCGATCCGATCATGCTCGCGCAAGGCCTCACTCGGGTGGACGGGCGGATTGACGAACACCGGAGATGACGGCTGGCCCGCGCGCCTGCGTGCTTGACTCATTTCGCCTCACTTCCTGCCGCGATGGCGTCGCGGGCTCGCGCAGCAAGGTCAGGTAGATCCAGACGGTGCAAGAGCGGACTCCATGCCTCGAGCGGAAACGTCGCCAGATCGGCTGTCCACACCCACGTTCCTCCGCAGGCGCCGATCAGTGCCAGTTCGTCGGAGGTGAACACGCTACGCATGTCGACGCGCGCGTGCCGCGATTGCTCCCGTGTGGGCATCGGCGCTGTCCCTTCGCTTCGTTGTGCCGGTGGCAAACACCCCACCGGGCGTCCCGTCAGTAATGATGTCGTCGGGGTACGACAGGTCTGCTTCGTGCTGCTCAGTCTGCCTCAATTCTGAGCCCATTCTCGGGGGTGAGCGGAGTCGATTTCTGCGACGTCCGCTCACCCCGTCCGACCCGACTACGAGCGCGCGGAACGGAGCGACTGGATCGCCCACGCCGCGACCCACAGGAATGTCGGCACGTCGATCGTGTCGGCCCCCGGGGTGCCGCGCTGGAGTAGGTAGTCGACGTCGTCACGCAGCTGCGTGAGGAGTTCGGTCACCCGCGGAGCTGCAGTCGGATGATCTTCGGCCGCTCGCTCGGTGAACGTCCACCCGAGATCGAGCCGGTAGCAGTGCCGGTCGATCGGTTCGAGCTCGGTGAGGGCCAGGACCTGATTGTCCAGGCGGTCACGTTCGGTGAGGGTGAGGATCTTGCCCACGGGACCGTGCTCCGCGGACAGCGTGAGCATCCGCTCGTCGTTGACGCTGTTGACCCGATCCACGACGGCCCGCACGGTGTCCTCGTCGACGATCGGCACCGCCCATCCGTTCCACGGCCTGTCGAACGCGATCGCGCCGAACACGTGGTCGTCGCCGTCGATGTCGAACCTCTTGCGGGGGAACGGCTGGTAGTGAACGGTGGTGTACCAGTTGGTGCCCGCCTCGAAGTACACCCCGAGCGGGTCGAGCTGGCTCTGCAGCTCTTCGCGCAGGGCGTACCCGTCGGGGCTCTCGTCCCAGTTGAACACGGTCGCCGACGGATCGCCGTCGTGGACGATCACCAGCAGGGACTCCGTCCCGTACGTCTCGCCGCGATCGCGCCACTGCTTGGCCGAGTAGAACTGGCCTCCCGCGTTGTTCGCGAGGTCCTTGTCCATCAGGAAATCTCGGATGATCTCCGCGGCCCGTTGTCCGTTGATGCTCAGCCCCTCGGGCGTTGCCCAGCCGGTCGTAGTCATCATTTGCGCTGTCCTCCTGCAGATTTGGAGTGGGTCACTACGCCACCCTGTGCGTTATAGTCTACGCGCAATGTGCCGAATAGTCTACATTTCAGGGTGTGCTGGAGACGGCACACAAACGCCGCGGCTCCCTGTCAGGGGCCGCGGCGCTGTGTGGGTGCTGCAGGTACCTCTAGATGCCTTGCTTCCTGTACTCGTCCCGCGCCGAGAGCACCTTCGCCGTGTACGCAGCCGTCTCGGTGAGAATCGCCGGCGTCGAGGTGTCAGCGAGCGCGCTCCCGTCTCGAAGTCGAGTAGCGAAGGTCGATCCGGCGGAGAATGCGGTCACTAGCAGCGCGGTCTTGCCCTCGGCGGACGTCCCGGCGGAAATCTTCTCGACATCCGCCGCGACCGAGCACAAGTAGCGCGCAGTGACGCGGGTGCCGGCTGCCGGATCGGAGGGCTGCTCACCGGGCTTGGCGAACTTCGCCCACATCATCGGCGGGATGTTCCCGACGCTCACCGCCCCGGAGGGTGGAGTGAGGTCCGTACGGAAACCTGTCTCTGCACTGAGGATTCCGGCCAAGAGCGGTGCGTCGACCTGCGGGCACGTCTTACCTGCATCGCTCAGCGGAGCCCGGTACTCGGCAGGGATTGCCGGAACCGCGGACGCGGCCGGGCTTGGGTCGGCGCGGGCGGCGAAGCTGGTCCCGCTCATGCCGAGCGCGAGCAGCGAGGCGACCAGCGCGCACGAGGACTTGTTCATGTCAGGGGCGTCTTTCGGTCGTGGATTCCCTTGCGGGACTGAATATTGTGAATGATGTTGTAGCTGATTCGGCCGAGCGCGAAGCCGACAAGGATGGCCGTCACCATCGATCCGCAGACCAGCGCGGTGAACGCCCAGCCCACGTCGGTGGCCGCAACGCCACCGCCGGTGCTCGCCGTTGCCACAGGCGTGAGCAGCGGGGAGATGATCTCGCCACACCGCACCACGAGCCCCAAGAGGAGCCCGCAGGCGATCAGCCCGACACTGAATGCGATCAGGACCGCGATGTTCTCCGCCCGCACCTGGTGGAGGTAGGCGTCCCGCTCCCGCGCCGACATGTTCTCAAGCGCCTGTCGCCGCGCCTGCGCGCGTTCGCGGAGCCGATCGAGGATCAGCCGCCCGCGGCCTACTGCTCCCGCGCCGGCCACGTGATCGTGCCCTTCTGGAAGCTCTGCGTGAACCTGCCATCGGCCGTTCGCTGCTCGTCGCCGACCGGCCACCCGTACTTCGCGATGCCGCCGGCGGTGTCGAAGGCGCGCAGGATCTCGCCCCACACGATCCGTGCACCGCCCTGCGGGGACCACAGGATCTTCCCGCCCTGGAAGTCGTTCCAGGCGCCTGCGACCTCCTTGCCCCAGCCCAGGACGGGGTCACCGCCCTGCGTGACGCGCCGCTCGTCGCTGACCGGATAGCGCAGCGGGCCGGTCTCCCAGCCGACGGTGCCCCACTTCGTCTCGATGGCACCGCCGACCTGGTGTGCGTTGCCGCCGTCCACGAACGGGTTCCAATAGATCGACGACTGATTCTCGAACTTCTGGAACCGACCGCCGGCCCGGTCGGGCAGCTCGTCGGTCAGCGTGCGCCCCCACAGCTTCTGCGGCGTAGGCCCGCCCAGCGCGAAGTAGGTGACCTCGATCTGGCCGCGCACCAACTTCCCGCCGATGAACTGGTCGGCATGCGCCACAGGTCCCACCGCCGCCGCGGCGGCGAGCGCAAGAGCGCCCGCCGCCGCGACGTGTGCGATGCGTGACCGCATCATCGGACCCCCGCCAGGATCCCCGCGACGGTGCCCAAACCCTGGGCATCGACGTTCTGCAGGCCCGGCGTGCTCGCGCCCGCCGAAGGCACGACCATCCCGGCCCCCGGCTGCACCTGCAGCCCGTAGGGCTGCACCCCGCCGGCGAACGCGGTCGGCGCAGCGCGGCCAGCTGCCTGCGTCACCGACGTGGCAGAGGGGGTCGCCGATGTCGCCATCGGACGCACCCCGCTGAACAGTGCGGTCAGGCCGGGGATAGCCTGCGCCACCTGCTGCGTCTGGGCCTGCTGCTGCGCCACCGGCGTCGCTGCCTGCTGACTCGGTGCCGACAGCGGCGACACCTTGCCCGATGCCAGCCGGTCCACCGACGAACCGACCGCCGACGTGCCGCCGAAGTTCGTGCCGGTCGCGTACCCGGTGTGCTGCGACTGAAACGCCGCCCACGGACCGATTGCGTCCGCGGCGACCTGCCAGATCGAGTTCGACCCGCCGTACTGCGGCTTGAAGCTGAGCAGCTGGGTGGCGATCGACTGCGCCTGCGGGCCAGTCGTCCCGACCTGGGGGTTCCCTCCGAGACCCTGAGCGACCTCGGTGGCCCGATAGGAGCAGATCGGATCACTGATCTCGCACGCCTGGTAGGTGCGGTTGGCCAGCTCGCCCATGTCCCGCCCGTTGCCGAGCAGACCGCTGAACGGCGTCTCGCGCCCGCCCATGGTCTTGTCGCCGGACCCCTTCTTCGGGTCGCCGAACAGCTCGCACGAGCGAATCTGCCGCGCCTGCACGCCAGCCACCTTGCCCTGGCCCACGCTCGAGCACAGGTCGCCGGCGATCTGCGCTCCCTGCGAGTATCCGCTCAGCACGATCGGCGTTCCGGGGCACCGCGCTGCGGTCTGCTGCAGCATCGTCTGCATGGTGCTGTAGCCCTGCCCCACGGACGCCTTCTCAGCGGTCTGCTGCCCGGTGACGAGGCCGGCGACCGGCCCGCCCACTTGGGCCGGGTATGACACCATCTGCACCTGTGCACCGGGCACACGCTGCTGCAGCTGCTGCCCCCAGTTGCCCATCAGGCCGCGCTGGGCCATCGGTCGGGTGTCCCCGACATGCGTTTCTGTCGTACCGGGCGCGGCGATGACCTGCATCGGCCCGCAGCCGCCCGGATCGGCGGTGGCCGACGGTGCCAAGAGCACCACCGGGGACACCGCCAAGGCCAGCGCCGAGAGGGCGCCGACCAGAGCCTGTCTGATCTTCATCGGGTTCGTTCCTTTCATGCGATCGAAAATGACGCCGCTGGCTTCAGCGGCCCCCTGCGGTCTGCAGGGCGTTCGAGATCACCGGGATGTCCGGCATGCTGACCGGCAGCTGCGGGAACCCGCCGCCGAGCCCGATGAACGGCAGCCGCGACAACATGCCGTTCGGGTCGTTCGCGTCCAGGCCCCAGATGGCACCGTTGGCGGCCTTCGCCGGGTCCGGCGCCTTGACCATCCCCGGGACGTTGCGCAGCGCGTCAATGTCGGCCTGTGAGAGCGTCTTCGATCCGTCGGCGCTGAACGTGCGACCGTCGACCGTCTTGCACTGCTCCGGCAGCTGCTGGGTCGTCGCGCCGGTCTGGCCCGTCGTCGACGAGCCCTGTCCGGTGGTCACCGACGACGATCCGGGGATCTGCGCGAGCACCGGGCCGATCAGCTGGTCCGGAGTCTGCGCCTTCCCCGCGTAGGCGTTGACGACCGGCTGGTTGCTGGTCGTGCTCGTGGCGGCGGCCGGGGTGACGCTCTGCTGCATCGTGTAGCCCGTGTTGAACATCTGCGTCATGCCGACGGCACCCGTCCCGGTACCCATCATGCAGCCGATCGGACCAGTAACCTTGCCGCCGTTCAGCGATGCCAGGTCGAGCTCGCGCAACGGCTGGGTCGTTCCGGTCTGGCCGCCGAGCGTGCCGCCCTGCACGACGCCGCTGCTCTCACCGGGCAGACGCGTCAGTCCACCGGAGTAGACCCGGCTCATCTGGTTGACGAGCATCTTCGTATCGACGATGGTCTCGCCACCGAACTTCAGCTCGTCGGAACCGGTCAGCGCGTACGCGGCGGCCGAGACGACCTGAATGCCCAGCTCGACGGCAGCGATCGCGGCGCCCGGGACGCCGCTGGAATCGCCCTGGGCAGCCTTGCTCACGGCATCGCCGAAGATGCTGATGGACTTGCCGATCCACACTTCGCTGAGCTTCAGGTTGAACCGGCTCAGGGTCTTGAGGATGCCCTTGACCTCGTCGACCTGGAACTCCTTCGGGAGCTTGGACCAGACCTTCGCGCCGATGGGGGTGTCCGGATCGAGCAATGCCGCGAACTCCACGACCTGGGGAAACATCGGATTGTGTTCCCAGATGTTGATGACCTTGCCCGCGATCCTCGCGGCGTCACCGCCTGCCGCTACACACGAGGGGATCGCGGAGATGGCCGCGGGCGCGGCAGCCGCCGCGGCGGCACCGCTCGATCCGCCGGCCATCGCCGCCGAGGCCGCGGCCTGCGCCAGGTAGATCGCGCACGTCGAGCCGGTCATGATCAGCGCGGCGATATCCGGACCCTCAAGGCCGGCGAGCAGGGTCGGGGTCGCGAGCAGGCCGGCGCCGAGCTTCTGTGGCACATCACGGCGCAGCTTCAAGCTGGTCAGCGAGTCAGCGATCGCGCAGATCAGCCCGGACTGCAACCGGGTCTTCTCGTTGTAGATCCCCTGGCCCTGCGTGGAGCCGTCGAAGACGACGAACTCGGGAAACACCTTGCCCGAGGCAAGGGGCTTGCCCATCCCGAGCATCTTCCCGGCCGGCTCCAGCAGCACGCTGTCGACGCCGAACCGGTCAGAACCGGGGATCAGCCTCGGACTGTCCGAACGTTTCGTCGGAACCGGCCCGCTGCTCGGTCGCACGTCGGGGCTGCTCGCAGCGCAGGGGTCTGCCTCGAGCTGCGTCGTCGTGGCGGCGGCCGGGGGAGTGGCCGGCGTCGTAGGTGCTGCAGCGGGCGCCGTGGTCGGCCCCGCGGGCGTCGTCGGCGCTTGCGTCGTCTGCCCGGGCAACTGCGGCACAGGGAAGGGCAAGCCCGTCGGAAGCGGGATCGGCGCCGGGATCGGGAACGGCAGGGTCGGATCTGCGTGCGCCGCCGGCGCCGGTGCGACCATCGCCATCGACACGAACACCGCCAGCAGCAATGCCAGAAGGTGTTGCCGACGTTGCGGCGCCGGGGAACTGGAAGGAAGGGATGCGGATACGCGGGACCCACCAGGGTCCCGCAGCGGAGCTGCGGACATGTGCGCTGTACCTCGTTGGTCGACTTGTCACAGCTCGCCACCGACGGGGCGGTCGACCAGCCGCGGTGGACACACCCGAGATGCCACTCAGGCCGGTGTCACTACTCACCGGGGTCCACTGCCGGTCATCTTGCCACATTCGCGTGGCCTGTGGTACTGGGCGCCGAACGCGCGTAGCATCCCAGTCACGCAGTTGAAAACCCTGACCCCTCAAGGACAGCGCAGACCATGAGTCAGAATTCAGCCGCGGACACCGCCCCCACCGGCACGGAACCGGATCAGAAACACCACGACGACACAGGGATTGGCAGCCCAACATCGTCCACTGATTCGACTCCCTCCGATGCGGCGGACCTCCGCGACGACCACCGCCCCCCACAGGCCACCGAGCCGCCCCGCACGGTCGACCCGTACCTCGTCGACGATGACGACCTCCGCGTCGAGCACGAGGCGCTCAAGGCCTTCATCAACGCTCCCGTCGACCAGGCCCGCCATATCGCCAGGTACCTGCGCGCGGACGACTTCTACAGGCCGGTCAACAGCCTGCTCTACACCGCTGCGATCGACGCCCGCCGTGCCTCTGCCGGCGCTTCCGGAGCCGAGGCTGTCAACGAGGCGCTGCAGCGCATGACATTCCCGACCGAACACCACCGCGATACCGCTCATCGTGCCCTGCTACAGGTGGTTGTCGCGGACGGCGATCCCGCCGATCTCCGCGGCCATGCGAGCACCATCCTGCACCAGGCCATGCGCCGCCAGGCCGTCATGCATGCCACCCGCGTGCAACAGATCCTCGCCGAGACGGACCCCGAGGAGATCTTCCCCGCGATCGAACGATCGTCGACCGCGATGCGCGAGAGCCGCCTCGAAGAACGCTACCGGGCCCTCAACGACTTCCCGCCCGCTCAGCCGCCCCGCCGACGCGACGCCCCGCCAGAAGCCGCGGTCACCGCAGAGCGGTCCAGCGCCTCGCACCGCGTAGCGGCGGCCCTGGGAGCAGCCGCCGGCGCATCCACCAGCTCCCGCCGCACCCGCAGCGCCACCGTCACGGCGCTCGACTCGCGGCGCCCAGTACGGTCCACCACGGGCGCACAACGGCCCGCGGCCGAACACGGCCGCGGCTGATCCGCTCGCGGCTTACGCCTGGGCCGGCCGAACCTCCCGGTAGGCCCAATCCACCTTGGCGTCGAACTTGGTGTAGCGATGGTGCGGCGCGTCCTTGGCGCCGACTTCAATGACGACGGTCGGGTTCCACCGCACGTGCTCGTCGCCCACCTCCCACACGAATTCGACCTCGTTGCCCTCCAACAGGTACGGCGGGCAGTACCCGATGTTCGCGTGCGTCAGCTCCCACACCAATTCCCGGCCCTGGGGGTCGGTGCCCACGCACGCGAACCGCACCTGCTCGCCGACTCCCACGGTGATCTCCCACTCCACTCGCGCGTTGTACGCCTCGTTCTTGCCGAGGTCACTCGGGGTGAACGTGTGCCCGTAGGAGTCCGTGATGCTCTCGATGCGGGGGTAGTACTCCCCGGACGGGTCCTGGCTGCTCATGTAGATCGTCACCTGATTTCGGATCTGGCCGGCGATCCCCGCCAGCAACTCCCTCTCGAACGCCACCAGCCGACGGTTGTGCGCCACGCTGTTCCTGAGCTCGTCGAACCGCACCAGCAGCGGGAGTGTCATCTCCTGCTCGCCCAAGGCGCCATCGAGCTCGGACCAGTACTTGCGGGCGATCGTCACCAGATCCGTCAGATCGCTGTAGGCCAGGCCCAGCGGCGGCAGCGACGCCACGCCCGGGCGCACCTTCTGCTCGGCGTCATGCCGCATCTTCCACGAACGGCGCTGGTCACTGTTGGAGACCGTCGCCAGCCAGTCCTCGCCGATCTCGGCCCGGTACCGGTATTGCATCAGCTCACGCAACGCGTTCTCGCACGTCTCCAGCGACGTCTTGGGGTCCATCACCGGTCCGGCTCCTGTCGCGCTGCCCGCGTCGCGAGGAGCTGCTGCACCCGCTGCCGCGTCACTCCGAGCACGACGCCCGCCGTCGCCTCCGACTCCCCGTCCCCGGTGACTTCATCGATCACCCGCAGCTTCGCGTCCTGTGCCGCGGCCACGGCCTGCTCAGCCACGAGCGCTGTCGCCCGGGACTCTGAGACCAGGTCATCCAGCGGTGGTGGGAACACCACCTCGATGTCCGCATCCGGATCGTCGACGAGGTCCGCCGCCGCCGCGCGTACCTCGCGCAACCGGATCGGGCCGACGCTCTCGGCGCCGACGGTCACCACGTAGAACCGCGGAAGATCCATGAACCGCGACACGACCGCAGTCACTGAGCTCGCCATGGCCCGCATCTTACCCGCAACCCCCTCTTGCACCGCTGCGCAACAGCGCATTGCCCAATATGTCAATGGGGCCTTGTCGTTTTGGCCGGTGGCCGCCTATGCTCACCCCATGCGCAATGAAAACGAGTGGCACCCATATTCATCCCGGCCCCCATCCCGCCCCCAGCGCGGACCTCGGTCGTACCGGAGTCTCGCCGGCCCCTGCATCGCCCGCACCCGCGGCATCGCGACGGCAGGGGCTCTCGCGTTCACCGTCGCGGCCTGCTCGACGCTCGGACAGAATCCCGCCCAGGCAGCGGCGCCGACCTTTCCCACGACCGCGATCGACGGGCCGTACCCCGTGGTCAAAGTCGTTGACGGCGACACCATCACTGTCCGCCGTGATCGTGCAACGGTGACAGTTCGGCTTCTCGGGATCGACACGCCGGAGGTTAAAGATCCGCGGAAGCCCGTGCAGTGCTTCGGAACTGAGGCCAGCGCGGAGGCTCGTCGCCTCCTCACCGGGCAGCGCGTCTACCTCGAGTCCGACGCGAGCCAGGACCAGATCGACAGGTACGGCCGCAGCCTGCGCTACGTATGGACCGCCGATCACCGTCTGATCAACCTCCACCTCATCGAGCAGGGTTTCGCTCACGAGTACAGCTACGGTGCTCCGTACAAGTACCTCGCTGCGTTCCGCGACGCCCAGGGCGTGGCCCGAGAGCAGGGGCGTGGCCTATGGTCGCCCAACACCTGCCGCGGGGAGTAGGAGCCCGACCCGCCGGAGTGTGTGTTCTGCAGGTTTGTCGCAGGGAACCCTGGTGACCATCCGGGTGCCGTGGGATGCTGCCTTGGTCAACTTCACATCGACCAGGGACAGCGCAAACTCTCATGGATGAAATGGCAACCCCCAACGGGGGTGTATTTGAGGTACCCGAAAACATCGCAGGGAAGGAGGTTCTCACCAGCACGACGCGCGAGCAGTGGGTGGCGCGGCATCGCCAGGCCACGCTCGACGTCTTCGCCCTCCCGCCCACCGAGATCGAACTCGACTGGGTGAGCAGGACATGGCCGGGCACCGAGGAGCCGGCCCTCACGTGGATCGCCGCAGCGGCCCGCACACACTCGGTCGTCGGCGATCTTCCGCCCTCACCGTTGCTGCCGGCCGCGGTGAACCTGATGGTCCGCGGCATCGAGGCGGCGCAGCCCTATCTCAGCCGGTTCCCGGAGCCCTCAGCGTCCAACGCCCGGGATGAGCAGGTCTGGTCGATGCGCTGCGAGGCGGAGATCGACCTGCAGGAGCTCGACACGGCCCTCGACGCGCGAGGCTGGGACGGCGCGGTGAGCTACACGATCACCCAGGAGTCCGAGTCCGACGAGGACATTGAGGTGCTGGTGGAGTTCACCACCCGCCTGTCCCTGGACGAGCTGCGGGCGGTATTGAACGACGTGCCCGAGCCGGAGCTGATGCTCGAGACGCTCCGGCCGCAGGACCAACGATTGAGGGAGGGACGCAGCAGTGATGGAATCGACCACGATGAGCAGGAGACGGCAGCAGATGAGCGAGATCACGCACGCGGTGCAGAGCAGGTGGACCGGGGAACTGGCCCCGCAGCAGATCGCGGCCGAAGCGCAGCGCTGGGAGAGGGAAGCGATCGCGGCCGAGGAGTCGATCGTGGCGGAGATGCTGCGTCGCTGGGAGCAGGAGAATCCGGATCGGTCGCCGGACGAAGCGCCGATCACGATGTTCGAGCAGCAGGCGCGGCCGATGTCGATCGAGAAGACGTTGGCGCAGGTGTGGGACGGGTACCAGGCGCCGGAGGACGGCCCGGACCAGCTGAGCGAGCTGAGGGAGTTGCAGATCAACGAGTCGATCAGGCGCGCGACGCCGGCGATGTCGAGGTGGATGAGCGATCGGGCGACGCAGCCGAGCCGGGAGACCGAGCAGAAGGTCGCGCAGCTGTGGCCGACGGAACCGGTCGCGGTGATCGTCGCGCTGGAACTGCTGCTGCAGGCGAGGATCGAGGACGAACTGCCGGTCCCGGCGACACCGACGGATCCGTTGGCAACTCAGCTGCTGCAGGAAGCCACGCAGGCTCTGGCCCGGCGGGACGCCCGGCTGGCCGCCGCTCGCGCCGCGAACGCGCAATCGAAGCTGAGCTAGACGCCGGCCAAGGGTCCCTGTTCGACCTCGAGGAGTTCACCCAGCCGACCGATCCCGCGGTGATCGACCCTGGCGGGACCCCGTTGCCGCCGTCGTCGCGCGCGACCGCGGAACAGGACGTCTCTCGCCGAGTCGCACAGGGGGAGAAGGGCTTGCCCCTCCAGGAGTGGGCGACCACTCGCGTCGAGCCGGCGCTGCGCCCCGATGGTTCGCTGGTGTACGTCGCCGCGAACCACGCGGTGGAAGGCCTCGACGACGACACCGCGGCCCCCGAACCCGCCGAGCCCGCGACCGGAGCGGATAACGACGCCGAGATCGCCGCCGATGCGGTCCCGTACGTCGAGCCCGTCGACTACCGCCCGACCGGATCAGTCACCGTCCCCTCCGGGCTCAAGGCCCGAGCACAGGCGAACATCGACGCGCTCCGCGTCGCTCACCTGTGCGCGGAACAGAACCGCGCTGCCACACCGGACGAACAGGAAGTGCTCGTGCAGTGGTCGGGCTGGGGTGCCCTACCGGGTATGTTCGCCGACGACCACGACGTGCTCGCCGACGAGCGCGCCGAACTCCGCGAGCTGCTCGACGAGAAGACCTGGCGCGCCGCCCGGGCGTCGACGGTCAACGCCCACTACACCGATCCGGCGATCGCCCGCCAGATGTGGGAGGCAGTGACCGCGGCAGGTTTCACCGACGGCCGTGTCCTCGAACCCGGCTGCGGATCAGGCAATTTCCTCGGATTCGCACCGGAGAAGGCGGTCACGGTCGGCGTCGAGCTGGACCCCACCACAGCGCAGATCGCCCACCTGCTGTACCCCTCAGCGCAGATCCGCCCCGAAGGCTTCGAGAAGACCCGCCTCCCGGACGGAGCCTTCGCCCTGAGCATCGGCAACGTGCCGTTCGGTGCGTTCGAGGTGCCCGACCCGATCTACAACAGCGGCCGACACCACATCCATAACTACTTCATCCACAAGTCCCTCGCCCTCACCGCACCCGGTGGGTACGTGGCCGTGCTGACCTCGAAGGGCACGATGGACGCGGGCGGGCCCAAGGCCCGCGCCGCACGCCAGGCGATCCACGACAAGGCGGACCTGGTCGGCGCCGTGCGCCTGCCGACCGGGGCGTTCCGCCGCGTCGCGGGAACCGAGGTCGTCACCGACGTGCTCATCTTCCGGCGCCGCGAGCACGACCACCCGGTGCCGGTCGAGCCCGCATGGCTCGACACCGTCGATCTCCCGGTCCGCGATCGCGACGGCGAACAGGTCGACCTGCCGATCAACAGGTACTTCGTCGACCACCCGCAGAACGTGCTCGGGCAGCTGCGCGCCGATCGCGGCCTCTACCGCGAAGGCGAACTCACGGTCTTGTCGTCGTCCTCGCCGGAGCAGGTCTCCGTCGAGCTGGGCGCCCGGCTCCGGCAGATTGTCGCCGACGCCAAGGACCGCGGGCACGGGCTGACCGCCAACGCCGACAGCCTGCGCGCCGCCGAGGTCACCACCACCGCGGGCCTGGCCACGTCCGCGGACCTGACCCGCGACGCCGGCGAAATGCCCATCGGCCGGCTCCGCTGGAACGCCGCGGCCGACACCTTCGAGCGCCGAGGTCTCGGCGGCATCGAGCCGGTGGCCCTACCCAAGAGTCGCGTCACCGAGACCCGGCACCTGCTGCAGCTGCGGGAGGTCGCCGAGCTGGCCATCACCACCCAGCGATCGACCACCGCGACCGCGGCCGACAAGGAGGCCAATCGCAGGGAGCTCAACAAGCTCTACGACTCCTACGTGGCCAAGTACGGGCCGATCAACCGGTTCAAGGTGCAGGGCGGGCGAGAGCGCACCGAAGAGGAGCAGCAGATCCGCTACGCCAAGCTGGAGGCGGAGTGGCGCGAGCGCAACAGCGACGAGCAGGGTTGGAGTTACGCCGGGGACCTGCCTGAGCGCGTCGCTGACGACCTCCTGGACAAGTCCTGGGCGGCGACGCCACGGTCGACACGCCAGACCCACCTGGACGCGCTCCGCGGCGATCCGTCGATCACCGCTCTACTGGCCCTGGAGCGGTACGAGGTCGACGAGGACGCCGGCACGGTCAAGGTCAGCAAGGCGCAGATCTTCACCCGCGACGTGGTGGCGCCACCGGTCAAGGTCACCCGCGCCGACAGTCCGGACCAGGCGCTGTCCATCGTGCTCGCGGAGTCCCCCGAGCACATCGACCTCGATCGCGTAGCCGAGCTCCGCGGCCTGGCCACCGCCGAGGAGGCCCGCGAGGATCTCGGGAACCTCGTCTACACCGACATCGACGATCCCACTCGGCTGGTCACCGCTACGCGGCTGCTATCGGGCGACATGCGCGCCAAGGTCGACCGAGCCCGGGCACAACTCGACGCCGATCCGGGTAACGCCGGCCTCGCACAATCGCTCGAGGCCATCACCGCCAAGGTCCCCGAGACCCTGGAGGCGGCGCGGATCAAGGTCAAGATCAGCGCGCCGTGGATCAGCACCAGCGACTACGAGCAGTTCGCCACCGAGGTCTTCGGCGCCGACCGGACGACGATCGACCATCACCACGACGGCACGTATTCCGTCCAGTGCTTCAACAGCCCGGACACGGCGAAGATGCGCAGCGAATTCGGTGCCGACAACTCCGATCGCACCAAGGCCCTCTCCGCGATCGACCTGTACCAGATGCTGCTCAACCAGCAGTCGATCAAGGTCGAGAACAGTTCCGAGGCGGTCAAGGACCGGGGGCTGCCCCGGATCGACATGCAGGCCACCACGCTGGCCCAGGTCCAGGCCGGCAAGATCAACGACGAGTTCCGCCGCTGGCTATGGGAGGACCCAGACCGCAAGGCCCGGCTGGTCGACGAGTACAACCGCCGGTTCAACACCCTGGTCCCGACCTCCTACGACGGCAGCTTCCTGCAACTCGACGGCGTCAGTGAGGCCTTCACTCCGCATCCGTACCAGAGGGATGCCGTTGCTCGGATCGTTGCCGAGCCGAGCGCGTTGCTCGATCACGTGGTCGGGGCGGGCAAGACTGGCAGCATGTTCATGGGCGCCATGGAGCTTCGCCGCCGGGGGCTGGTCCGCCAGCCCTGGATCGTCGTTCCCACGCACCTGATCGAGCAGATGGGGCGTGAGGCCAAACAGTGGTACCCGGCTGCGCAGATCCTCGTCGGGTGGAAGGCGATGAACGAGGACGCCAGGAAGCTGTTCGTGGCGCAGTCGGCGGCATCGGACTGGGACTTCGTCATCATCCCGTCGAGCGTGTTCGAGAAGATCTCCGTGCACCCCGACCGCCGGTCCGAGTACATCCAGCAGCAGCTCGACGCACTCGATCGTGCCGAGCCGACCACCACCGCCGGTATCAAGCGAGTCGAGAAGGCCAAGAACACCCTCAAGGCCAAGCTGGAGAAGGCGCTCACCGAGAGCGATAAGACCAAGGCCATCGTGCATTTCGAGGAATCGGGATGCGACTACCTCTTGGTCGACGAGGCGCACCTGTACAAGAATCTCTCGCGGCAGTGCGCACTCGAAGAGCTGGCCCTGGAGAACGGTTCGGCCAAGGCCGACGACCTCGCGCTGAAGCTGCAGCTGCTGCGCGATCGCCAGCAGGACCAGGCCCGCGCGGAAGGCCGGTCCCTCGAGGCCGGCACCGAGCGGGTGGCGACGTTCGCCACAGGGACGCCGATCGCCAACAGCATGTCGGAGATGTGGGTGATGCAGCAGTTCCTGCGACCTGACCTGCTCCGTCACGCGGGCGTGCGCAGCCTGACCGCGTGGGCCGGCACCTTCACCACCTCCGCGTCGCTGATCCTGCCGAACATCTCCGGGACCAAGCTGCAGGTCGTTGAGAAGATCGCCAAGTTCAACAACCCGGACCAGCTCGCACAGATGTCGTCGATCTTCGCCGACGTCGTCACCCGCGACCAGGTACCGGTCCCGCTGCCGTCGATCGCGTCGGGCAAGCGGAAGGTGATCACCACCGAACCGGGCATCGACGTCAAGGACTTCATCGCTGACTTCGCTCACAGGGTCGAGACCGCCGATCCACGCCGCCCGGACCTCGACAACCAGCTCAAGGTGCTCTCGGACGGCCGCAACGTCGCGCTCGATCCGCGGCTGGCCAACCTCGATCCGGACCCGGGGAACACGCGGGCGGATGCGGTCGCGCGCGAGGTGGCGCGGATCTACCACGCCAACAGCGACCGCGAGTACGAGGACCCCGAGGGCGGCATGTCCCCGGTGCGCGGCGCCACGCAGATCGTCTTCTGCGACCGCGGCACACCGAAGAAGGGCCAGTGGAGCGTCTACCAGGGCTTGCGCGACTCGCTCACCGAACTCGGCATCCCGCCCGAGAAGGTCGCCTTCATCCACGACGCGGTCAAGCCCAGCGCGCGGCTCAAACTCCAGGCCGACGTCCGCGCCGGCCGGGTGGCGGTGCTGATCGGCAGCACCGAGAAGATGGGAACGGGCCTCAACGTGCAGGACCGGCTCGTCGCCCTGCACCACATGGACGTGCCCTGGCGCCCCGCCGACCTGGAACAGCGTGAAGGCCGAATCATCCGGCAGGGCAACCAGAACAGCGAGATCGAGCTGCTCACCTACGTGACGACCGGCACCACCGACACCGTCATGTGGAGCAAGGTCGAGACCAAGGCCGGGTACATCGCCCAGATGAAGCGCGGTGGCACGGGCATGGACGAGATCGAGGACGTCGGCGAAATCACCCTCGCCGAGGAGGCCTCCGCCGCCAAGGCTGCGGCTTCCGGCGACCCGCGGTTCATGCGCGTTGCCGAACTCGACAACGAGAGCAAGCGCCTCGAGGCCCTGGCCGCCGCCCACCAGGACAGCCGCTCCCACGCGCGATGGGTGGTCAACCGCAACACCAAGGCCATCCCCGCGCGGCAGAAGCAGCTCGACGTCATCGTGCCGCTGGCTGAGGGCGCGCCGGCGTGGGCGGAGAGCGGCAAGCCGATCACGGTCTTCATCGAGGGCCAGCCAAAGTCCTTCGCCGAGAGGAAGGACCGCGGCATGGCGCTGCTCCACGCGTGCCGGGCCGGCTACCGCGCCGCCAAGACGGGCATGGACTCGGTCGAGGTCGCGCAGTTCCCCTCCGGCGTCTCCGTGCGGGCCAACCGGAGGTTCTTCGACAGCGCCCTGGTGCTGTCGATGTACGCGGCCGACAAGACGATGCTGGGAGTCAGCGTCGAGCTGCCCTCAGCCAAGCTGTGGCCCAAGGCGGAGGGCAACGAGAACGGGCTGGCGGCCAAGGCAGCCTCCGACGGGCAAGTCGCCAGCGGCCTCCTCACTCGCCTGGAGAACGCCTACGCCGATCACCTGCCCGACCGCATCCCCTGGCTGCAGCGTGAACTCGACGGCCTCGCAGCGGAGATCGAGATCCAGGAGCCGCGGATCGACGCACCGTTCCCGGACCAGGAAGCCCTCAACGCGACCCGCGTCGAACTGGTCCAGCTCCGGATGGACATCGAGGCGGACAAGAGCACCCCGGAGGCGATCGCCGCCGCACAGGAGGCCGACGAGCGGATGCGGCGCAACGGCAGATACCCCGGCTGGAGCCTGGACCTCAATCCCACGCCTACGCTGGTCGAGGAATCGGGGATGGAGGACAAGGTGGCCTACGTCACCGCGGCGATCGAGAACATGCGTCAGCGAGCCCAGGAGTACGCAGCTGAGCACGACGTCGCCCACCAGCCCGAGCTGGTCGCCAGCGGAGGCCGCGCCCTGCCGGTGAAGGCGCTGCAGCCCGCGCAGAATTCCCGGACCACCCGCAGAGCGACCGGGAACCGGGCCGAGCGTCCGACTGGTCCGGCTGGTCGCGAAGAGGGGGGCAGCGAGCTGGGGCGTTGACCCGCATCGCACAATGAAGGAGGACCGGGCACCATCCCACGGTGCCCGGTCCTCCTTGTTTCCCTCAGCCCTACGCAGGCCCTGTTACGGTCGCGCGCGACCCAAGGTCTCGCGGACATCACCGGTCAGCGACACGGAGTAGATCCGCACCGCGTACACGCCGGCTTCGGCTCCGGTGAACGCCGCATGCGCTGCGGCCGTGCGCGCCATCCCTTCCTGCACACCCAGCTCCGTGAGGATCGCGATCGCGAAGTCCTCGGCTGCGAGCCTGCTCGCGTGCAGGCTCGCCCCGAAGTAGACGCGGTCCTTCACCCGCTGGAACTCGCACTGGAACAGCTCCACGTCGCGCAGTTCGGCGACAGCCTTGTCCACGCCGTCGAGCTGCGGAGACAGGTTCACCGCGGCCGTCGGTTCCTGACTCGGCACCAGGTAGTGACCACCGTGAAATCCGGTGACGGTCTTGACGATCCCGGCATTCACCAGCGGCTTGTACGCGTTGCGGGCCTTGGCCGGCCCCGCGTCGACGCCGAAGAACTTCTCGTTGAGCTCATCGAGCGTCGGCCCCGGCGTGTCCGGCTGCCACGCACCGGACGCGATCTGCTCCCGCAACCAGTCGGTGACCTCCGGCACCGTGTATCTCTTCGGTTCGGACTCGGACATATCAACCTCTTTCCTGCCGGTATCCTCCGCCGCGGTTGTGCATAGGTTCGACCGGCGATAGTGACGCTAGCAGCAGGTCACACCGTGTTGCAAGGAACCTACGGCGAGGTTCCTATAAACACCTTGACGAATGGGACAGTTCTAGGTAATGTTGTGGGTGTTGAGCAGCAGGCAGAAAGCAGAAAGGACACGGCAGATGAACGAGGACATCGAGCGCACCGCGATCTCCCTCTTCGCAGTTAACCCCAGCGATCCGGATGAGGCGGTGATCTCCGACAACTACGAGATGGCCGACTCGACACTGCATCTGGTGAGGACTTCTCGAGGCACGGTCGAGATCGGCCCGTTCGGAGCGCGGGCGCAGGAAATCGATGCCGACGGCCTCACCGCCCTCGCGGCGTGGGCGTACCACATGGCCCACGAGATCCGCGCCGACGCCGACCAGTAGCACGACGGAAGGGCCGGAGGCTGCCACCTCCGACCCCTCCCAATCACTCGGCCTTCACACCAAGCAACAGGAGCTTAGCAATGACCCTCACCGTCACCGACATGTTCTGCGGCGCAGGCGGATCGAGCACCGGACTGACCCAGCATCCGGCGTTCACCGTCAAGGTCGCCGCGAACCACTGGCAGCAGGCGCTCGACACCCACGGCGCGAACCATCCGGACGTCGACCACAAGCGCGCCGACATCCACACCGTCGACCCGCGCAGCTTCCCGAAGACCGATGTACTGTGGGCCAGCCCGGAGTGCACCAACCACTCGGTCGCCAAGGGACGCAAGCGCAACTCCGTCGAGGATCCTGCAGCCGAGCGCAGCCGCGCGACGATGTGGGACGTCCCGCGCTTCGCCGAGTATCACCAGTACCAGGCGATCATCACGGAGAACGTCGTCGACGCCGCCAAGTGGGTGCTCTTCCCAGCCTGGCTGCAGGCGATGCAGCTGCTCGGGTACGAGCACACGATCATCTTCTCCAACAGCATGCACGCCCAGGCCGCGGGCATGCCGGCCCCGCAGTCCCGCGACCGCATGTACGTGATGTTCTGGCGCCGCGGGAACACCGCGCCCGACGTCCAGCGATGGACCCGCCCCTCCGCCTGGTGCCCCGGCTGCGACGAGGTCGTGCAGGCCCTCCAGACGTGGAAGCGCGACGGCGAGCCCTGGGGCCGGTACCGCACGCAGTACGTCTGGAAGTGCCCTCGCAGCAACTGCCGCACCATGGTCGAGCCCGCGTGGCTTCCCGCCGAGACCGCGATCGACTGGTCCCTCCCCGGCCAGCGCATCGGCGATCGGGACAAGCCGCTCGCGGACAAGACGATGCGTCGCATCCAAGCCGGTATCGACCGGCACTGGGGAAACCTCGTCATCGAGGCCGCGGGCAACACCTACGACGCCGCCGATCCCCGGCACCCCGCATTCGGCACCGACACCGGGTACATGCGCGCCTGGCCCGCCACCGAGCCGCTGCGCACCCTGCACGGCACCAGCTCGAAGGCGCTCGTTGTCCCGATGGAGGGCCGCGAGGGCAAGTGGCCCTTCCCTGTCGACGGCCCCATGCGCACACTGACCGCGCGCAACGAGAACGGTCTGCTGATGGCCTACTACGGTAAGGGCCAGTGCAGCCCGATCACCGCACCGATCGGCACGCTCACCACGCGTGACCACCACGCGCTCATCCTGCCGATGCGCAACAACAACACGGCCAAGCGGCCCAGCGACGTCCTCGACACCTTCGCCGCGGCGGGCAACCACCACGCGCTGGTGATGCGCAACAACACGGGCGGCGCGGAGATGGTCACCCCGATCACCGAGCCGCTGCGCACGCTGACCACGGGCGGACACCAGAGCCTGCTCGCGCCCGGCGGGTCCATCGCGATCGAGGACTGCTACTTCCGGATGTTCGAGCCGCACGAGCAAGCCGCAGGCATGGCCTTCCCCGCCGACTACATCATGCTCGGCAGCAAACGCGACCGAGCCCGCCAGGCCGGTAACGCGGTCTGCCCTCCCAACGCCCGCGACTACGGCTACGCCGTCGCCGAGAGCCTCGGCTACGAGCACGCCGGAAGCGGCCAGGCCGCCTGACGGCACCCCACGGAGAGAGGACGAAGCGATGAAGACAGCAATCGATGGCCAGCTCGACCTGTTCGCGATGCTCGCCGCCGACGAAACCGAACGCAAGCGAGCAGCCGGAATCCCGGCCCGCCACTTCGGTATGGCCGGACGAGGACTCTGGGCGCGCCTGGAGGCCTACCAGAGCTGGATGACCGAGTGGACCCCGGTGATCGAGCTGGGTGCCGGCCTCGTGGTCCGCGCCTGGGGGACCTCGTACGGTGCCGCCCCGGTCCGCACGATGGAGTGCCAGCCGTACGTGCTCGGCGCCGACCTTCGGTGCGCTGACCGCACGCACCGCGACGGCTGCGCGTGCGTCGGGCACCTGATCTACCGCGGGTTCTGCACGGGCTGCGACTGGGAGACTGATGGTGAGCACCTCGAGGACTCCCTCGCCGCGATCGACGCCCTCGATCACGCCCACGACGGATGGCGCGAGAGCCCGGTCGTCGAGCCGCTGAAGTACGAGCTCGGCAGCAAGGCGGGCAAGAACTGGCAGCGGAGCATCGAGGCGCTCTACGGGGACTGCCCTCCCGGCTGGCCGATCATCACCAACCGCCGCGGCACCGCCACCCGCGCGGTCGCCGGTCGCTCCCCCTGGGGCGGCTACGACGTCGCGATCGACACGATCGACCCCCGCGGCGACGATCCGGAGATGCCGGAGCAGCAGTAGGAGACCCACGGCGCACGACTGAGCGCCCGCCTTCCTCACCCTGGGGGAGTGCGGGCGCTCTTGTGCGTTGGTGGGCGGACACCCCGATGATGGACCGCCGATGCGTTCGCGCTCGTGTGGACGATCTCCGGCACACCCCTGGGCCTTCGTCCGACCACAGGTCGCGCGGCGGCGGCCCACAACCGGGCACCGCCCGCCCGTCTGGGCCTGGGCTACTTCGTGCTGACCGGCAGGTCGAGCCGCCGGATCGTCGCCGGCAGGTACGCCGGCTCGCGAGTCTCGCCGAAAACTGCATCGGGGAATCCGAGCCGGCCGTCGTCGTACCAGCGATTGACCGTGCTTCGCCCACGTCCCAGCTCGGCGCCGATCTGACGCAGCGACCAGTACACCTGCGATCGTCGCGACGCTGCCGACGCAGTGGGGCGCTCACCGACCACCCCGGTGGTGGCATTGGCCTGTCGGCGGAACCAGCCGTCGGTCACGGTCACAGGGAGCCACCCGGGCCGCCATCCGCGCGTCCCGGGCTCGCCCATCTCGGCGTCCTGGTGAGGGAGGTAACCCTGTTTGAAGTAGCCGTGCACGGTCTCGTAGGTCAGCCCATGGTGCTCGGCGAATTGGCCGATGCCCCAGTACTCGACGGGCTGCTTCGTTCCGCTCATGCAGCCCATCATAGTTACCTAGAACTGTCTTGCCAAGTGGGACAGTTCTAGGTAACATTGGTGGTGTCGAGGGGAGCGGTTCCCCACCAAGATCGGGAGGGCAATTCGGATGAGCGAGATTCAGCTGATGATGAGCAACGACGGACGCGTGCTCTGCGCGGTGCACGCGCGGCGCGAGCCGGAGGTCGTCTGGGAGCGACTGGCCACGGTGGTGGCCGCCGATGGCGATCACGCCTGCGCGAAGTGCGGAGCATCCGTCGACGAGGGCCTGGTCTACGCGGACTTCGACGAGCCGGATCTGTGGCTCGCGCGATACGATATCTCTAGGAGCCTGCGGCCTGTCCACGACGTGGGCGACAGCGTCAATTGTTCAGACTGCCCTCTGTCGTGAAGCGGTTATCTGCACCTACTCCACGACAGGACCGATGGTTCAGATGTAGATCGCGATGGGCATGACGGTGATCGCGTTTGTGATCTCGGTGTCGAAGGAGAGGTCGAAGTACTCGGCTGCGGCCTCGTCGGCGCCAAACGTGCCGAGGAGGTCAGCTACCGCCTCCGGTTGGAATCGTCGCAGCAACTTGTTGTTCGCGAGGATTGGCGTGCTGGGAGTCAAAGGCTTGATGACCTTGCCGAGGACGGTGAATTGGCCGTCGAGGAGCCGATCAGGGTCTGCGGTCACGAAATGTGCTGCGTCGCATATGAGGACGGCGTTGCGGTCGTCGGTGACAGTGGCGTGGTACTCGCGGGTGGCGGTGCGTCGTGCGTCGACGTGGAGTGCATCTGCGATTGCCTCGGCGACGGTGGCCGCGTCGGAGGCAGTGAGTTCGTGGATGGCGCGCTGCGCGGCGATCTTCCCTGCGTCGATGTCGACGTCTGCAGCTTCGGCTTGATCGAATACCTGCTGGATCTCGGCGCGTTTCCTATGTCGGATGGCGAAGCGGGTGACCTCTCTGACCAGCGTCGGGGTTGCGATGTCGAATAGGGCATTGACCTCGTTCGGGCGCACCGTAAGGACGGTGAACTCGACGATGTCGCCGGCCGAGGCGGCGAACGCATCGGTGGAGAGCTGGCCGCGTTCAGCGAGACCGCGTCGCACGGCGTCGAGGTAGTGAGCTTGCGAGTACACGAACTTCTGTCGTTGGGCCTCGATCGTTCGTCGGCCTCGGTCTGCTGGCGGACCCATTCGCCGTCGAGCTTGCCAGCAGCCTTCGCAAGGAACGGTGCGGTTCCTTCGGCGTTGGCGCCGACAGTGCCCTTGTTCTGCTTGTTCTCGGTCGTTGACTTCTTGCCGGTGGCGTCGCTCTCCGCGGACTGGAGGAGACCGACCTGGTACATCTCTTGCAGCATCGCCGAGACGAAGTCGGCGTTCTGGTAGACGATGGTGCGCGGCGCCGGGGCCGGTGTCGGTCGCTCTTGCGATGGGTTCTTGGCCATAGTGGTGGGGTCCTTTCGAATAGATCATGTTGGGGCACTGGGAAATAGCGGTGGGTTGTTGCGCGGTCAGATGCTAAGGCGGCTCCGCTGGCCGGTGAGCATGGGGCCGCGAGGTATGGGCCTCAAGCAGGCGGCTGCGCAGGGCTTGATTCTCTGCGGCGAGTTGCCCGACGTGTTCTGCCAGTTGACGATTACGCGCGGTCGCGGCGGTGAGTTTGGCGCGTAGGGAGTCGATCGTCGCCGGAGAGACGGTCTGGGCCTTGGTGTTCGGCGCGTTGCTGTTTCTGCGGTCCGTGATGTCAGCGCGGAGCTCGCGATGTTGGTAGAGGAAGCTCGTGGAGACGCCCGCCGCGGCGGCGATCGCGGTGAACGTGATCGGCTGCCCGGCGTTGTGCAGGCGGGTGATCGCGCGCCGGGCTCGGGCTTCGGCCTCAATGCTGCGGTCGCGAGCTGCTGCGGTGAGCCGGGCGGTGCGGGCGGCACGGTCGGCGGCACTCACGGTCGGCTCTGCTCGGTGGTGGGGCCGATCTCGTCGATGATCTTGCTGACTTTGTCGAGCATGGTCGCGTTGAGCTCTGCGCTCTCGGTGTCGCCGCGTTCGGTGGCGGCGGCGGTGAGGCAGCGGAGTTGGTCGCGGTGGGCGATGTGACTGCCGAGGTACGTCGGACCGCCGGGGTCGTGGAAGGAGCAGTCCAGACAGGGGTTGGGGCGGAATTCGCACCGCTGAGCAGCCGGGAGGGTGCAGAAGCCGTTCGGCAATGCAGCGACCAGCCGAGCGCGAAGTCGTTCGACGTCGGGATGACTGTCGGTATCGCCGCTGCTGGTGGTGCTCCAGAATTCGCGGACTTTGCGCGCGAGGGTGTCGTCGGTGATGCGGGCGTAGGTGGAGGTCATGGTGTCGCTCTGGTGGCCAAGGAAGTCCCGGACCTCCTGCTGGGTCCACCCGTTGTTGAGCAGGGTCGTGGCGATGGTGTGCCGGAAGCGGTGGACGTCGCCACCGGAGATCGGTTCGCCAGTGGTCGTCGAGGCGGTGATGCCGTGTTCGGTGAACAGGTTCGCCAGGCGGTGCCGCAGGCCGCTGGCGGACCAGGGCTGGGTCCGGCCGGCGGCGGCGCTCGAGCGGGAGCCGGGAAACAGGTGCTCGGCGTCGGTGCCGTAGGTCTCGCGCACTCGGGCCTGTTGGTCGAGGATGACCGTGGCGAGGCTGTCGGGGATGGGGAATCTGCGCCACGAGCGGGTTTTCGGCATCCAGTATTCGATCCAATGGCCGGCGTCGCTGTGGTGCAGGCAGTCGATCGGCAGGGCGACGAGCTCGGAGATACGGCAACCGGCCCATCGGGTGGTGGCGATCATGACGCGCAGGGTCGGATCGGTGGCGGGGTTGTCGACGATGAGGGTGTCGACCCGTTCGATCACGTCCGGTGGGAAGGGCCGCGGCCGGCGGGACTTGCGATGCGTGTTCTCACCGCGCCGCAGGAACACCGCGGACCCGAGCCCGGGGACGACCTGTGTGTCGTGCAAGGTTTCCAAAAGGTACGCGGCGGTGTTCGCGAGCCGAGGGTCGGCCGCGGTGTCGGGTCTGCGGGCCCAGGCGAGGTAGTCGAGGAACACCGGCCGAGTCACCGTCGCTGGATCGGGGATCTCTCCGTCGAGGGTCAGGTACTGGCCGAGCTGGCGGATCGCGCGGACCCACTGGGTCAGGGTGCCCCAGGACAGGTTCGCGGTGGTCAGTTGCCGTCGGGCGAGGTCTTTGACCCCCGCGCGCAGCCACGGGATGGGGACAGTCGCCCAGTCGACGGCGGTGTGGGTGGATCCGGATTGGTTGTCGTCGAGGACGAACTCGAAGCCGTCGCGCCAGCGCCAGTGTTCGTCGCTCCACGGGTCCGGGTTCGTGGCGCCTTCGAGAAGCCGGAAGAACCGGCGTACGTATGACGCACACAGGGTCTCGTACGAGCCTGTGTGGGGCCAGCTCTGTCGGCACAGCAGGACCCAGTCGTCTGGGGTGCGTTCGGTCAGCGAGGCGACGATCCGGGTCTCGGCGGTGTCGATCAGCACGATCAGGAAGCGCCGCAGGCTGGCGTTGGGGGTCCAATCGCCGCGGCGGATCTTGGTGGCGACGACGAACCTGATCTCGTCGGCCGCGGTATCCGGGAGCGAGCGGAAGTCAACGGCGAGAGACCCGGTGCGGCCGCGGGGCTGGCCGACGGGTTTGGCGTCGAGAGCGATCCAGGCCGCGAAGTCGGCAGGCTGGCCGGCGCGGAACCACTGGAAATAGTGGGCATAGCACAATCCTCGCCGCGCAGCGGTTCCCACCACGGGGCCGCCGAGCCAGTAACGTTCGCCATCACAGGCCTCGACGGAGCACAGGTCTGCAGGTGCAGCTGCCCGGCGCCGGTCGCCGGCTGGCTCAACGACCTGCCAGGTGCTCGCACGCCACGGTCCGTCAGGAATGACCAGCGCAGGACGCGCAGATGCAGGTACCGCGGAGCGGTGGGGTTCACGTCGGTTCATCGCCGGGCCTTCCCCTCTTAGGACGCTGGTCTGCGGGACCTGGTGTGTTGTGCTGCGGGCCGGGCCAGACGAGGTGCTCGGTACGACGGAGCTTGTCGGTGAGGTCGTCGCTGGCGAGGTGGATGTAGACATCGGCACTGGAGGGGTGGGAATGGCCGAGGCGGCCGGCGATCTCGGGGGCCGTCCACCCCGCTTTGGCGAGGGCGGTTGCGTGGGTGTGACGCAGCATGTGCGGGTGCAGATCGTCGATGCCTGCGGTCACGCCGATGTGCTCGATGAGCTGGTAGGCGTTCGAGTACGTGAGCGGCCCGCCGATCGGGTGCCGGGCGAGGTTGACGAAGACGTAATCACTATCGAGGTCAGCGATCTCACCGAGGAGGTAGGTGGCGTAGAGGTCGAAGAACCGGCGTGGTGCGTCGACGGTGAACTGGGCCCGCTGTTTCGACAGCGCACCGTTGAGGTTGTTCTCGCGCCGGACAATGTGCACGCGCCGGCGCATCGGGTCGAGATCGCCGTGGCGTAGGCCTAGCGCTTGCCCGATGCGGAGGCCCAGGTCGTACATCGCCGACAGCAGCAGCCGGTCGCGGTCGGTCGCGGCCGCGTCGAGGAGCCGGGTGAATGCGGTGTCGAAGTCGATCACGTGCACCGTCTCCGCCGCCGGGCGGCCGGCGCGGGCCAGCCGCGGGACGTCCGAGGGCTGCCTCGCTTCGATGTGCGCTAGGAAGCTGTGCGAGCGGCGCGGCAGCCGCGACGGGTTGCGAGTCATCACCAGATCGGTGGGGCCGCGGCCCTCGACGCGGTGGAACTCGTAGAACTCGCGGACCGCGGCGTTGACCGCCTTGACCGTCGACGGTGCCCGGCCGCCGCCGCCGCGGGGAACCAGCGGCGGCAGCCCTGCAGATAGGACGCCGACGAAATCGCAGAGACCGTCGAAAGTGATCGCGTCCCAGTCGATCACGCGCGCGATGAGCCAGCGGTAGTACAGGCTCAGGTGCCGCGCGTACGAGCGCACGGTGTTCGCGGAGCGGTCGATCGCGCGTTGCCAGTGCAGGAACTGCTCGATCTCGGTCACCGGCAGGCCCGTGGTGTCGACGACGGTCCACGAGGGCTGTCCGTGCACGGTCACCGGGACCGCCCTCACTCGCCGGCCTCGGTCCGCTCGCCCGGGCGGGGCCGCACCACGATATCGGGCCGCACTGCCCCGTCGCGTGCGGGGAACGTTTCCGCCGCTACATCTGCGGCCACTGGCAGCGCCCCCGGGAGCCATACCATGTTTCGCTTACGCCAGGTCGCGTACTGGGCCTGCACCGCGGCCATCGGCACCTCGAAACGCTCCCAGTCCACCTTGGGTGCGCTCACCCAGATGTGCTTGACGTACTTGTCCGTCCGCAGGTCGTACTCCCACGTCAGCTCGCAGTGCGTCGGATTGCCAGCCAACCCCAGGGCGCCGGAGTCCTGCGCGCAGAACGCCTGGCGCCGTTCATTGGTCGGTTGGGCCTCATTGTGGTGAATCTCCATGTACGCCTTGCCGAGAGCGGCGACCGCCGGCCAGGCTGACTGCTGCTTGCACACCGTGTGCCTGGGAGGGTGCACGCCGTGGGTGCTCAACCACACCTCCGTACCGGCGGCAGTCAGGGCCGCGACGTACGAGCCGCGCCCCAGCACCTGCAGCACGGTCCGCAGATGCGCGGAGTTGAGCTCGGAGAGCGTGTTCCAGTGATCAACTGCCGACAGCAGCATCGCGCCCACCCCGACGCTGACCTGCCCCAGCATCCGACGCGCCTGCTTGCGGGTCAGCGGAACCGCCAGCGGCTCGGGGTCATCCATCATCTCGCTCATCGCTACCTCCTCCATTCGCACCGAAATATCTGCACAGAATCGTGCAGACCGTGGTACGGTTTGATCGGCGCGACACGCCGCAACTCGGCACGCCTATTTGCCGGGCGATTCGGCGTGTACGCTGCGGCTTTCGTCACATCAGCCTCATACGTTGCATGGCGTCAGGATGCCGCTGAACAGGAAGACGCAGATCACACGGTGTTTCTGCGCGGTTTTGTCACCGATCGGAGTTAGGGTCGGAAATCAGGAGCACCGGGAACGGATGTGGAGGCGAATCTGTGGCGGCACCGAGCCCGTATGCCGAGGCGAACAGTGTGATGGTGGAATTGGTCCGACTCTCGTGCGGGTGGTCGAAGAAGCGACTCGCCGAAGAGGCCGGCGTGCATTCCTCGCACGTCAGCCGAGTCGAGGCCGGCCGGATTCCGTTGGCTGGCAAAGCCCTGGCCGACTACGCCGCCGCGCTGTCCTGCCCCGTCGAGTTGCTATGTGTACCGTTCACCCGCACTCCCGCGGAGGGCACGCACTTCCGGGCGAACGCCAGCGCGGCCGAATGGAAGCGCGATCGGGTTTGGGCGCGGGCGAATGTGGTCGCACTGCGGATCGGCCGTCTGGCCAAGTACACCGACGTCAACCCGAAGTACGTTCTACCTCAACTCGATCCGTCGGATTACGCCGCCGAGGACGGTGAGATCACCGTGGCGCAGGTCGTGCGGCGGCTGTGGCGGCTGGCGGGGCCGATCGAGTCGATGACCGAGGTCCTTGAGGCCGCGGGCGTGTTCGTCGTCGCCGAGGACTTCGCCGACCGGGAGGTCGACGCGGTCACTCTGCGCGCCACTGAGCACCATCCGCACGTGGTGTACGTCAACGCGGCGCTGCCGGCGGACCGGATGCGGATGACCCTCGCACACGAGCTGGGGCACCTGGTGATGGACGCGATGACCCTGGTCAGCCCCGTCGAGGTCGAACGCCGCGCGACGGCCTTCGCTGCCGAGTTCCTCGCACCGATCGACGATATCGGACCGGCCCTGGACCGGGTGTCGGTGCGGACCGTGCACGAGCTGGACGAGCTCCGCATGACCTGGGGGGTCAGTGAATCCTCCCTGGTGGTGCGGGCCCGCGACCGCGGCGTCTTCACCGACTACCAGTACCGGTCGATGTTCCGGTTCCTCAACGAGACCGGCCGCGTCCACGGGCACCGCCCCGGCGTCGACGCCGACAAGCCCCACCTGGTCGCGGACATCCTCGAACAGCTCGAGCATGCTGGCTACCCCACCACCGAGCTCGACGACATCACGCTTCTGACCGGGGTTCAGCGTGCCGCCCTATTCGGCACTGTGGATCCGGCAGAGGATCCGACTCGGGCACCGCGCCACCTGAGCATGGTCTGACCCGAATCGCTACGGACCTGATCCTCTGGGGCGCAGATGGGGACCAAACGCAATCCGACCACGGTCCGCGACGAACAATGGCGCACACCGCCCGGCTCGAAGAAGCCCGCGCACACCATCGATCAGGACCACGCCGCCGGTGGCCGTGAACGCCGCATCGTCATCGTCGACGGTGCCAACGGTGCCCTCGGCCGAGTCGCATTGCAGCCCCGATACCGACGCATCTATGCTGAGCTACGTTGGCAAGCAAGCGAACCCGGCTACGAGACCAAAAGCGCATTCCTCGGCGAAGTCCGCGAGCGATCCCGCGCCAAGAACCTGGCCGAAGCGTGGCGACGCGCCCATGCCGAAGGCCTCACCCAACCCCTGGCGGCACAGGCTGACTCGCAACCGGGCCAGTCGAGCGTGGCGCGGTAGCCCGATCGTGAACTAGTAAAACCACCGTTCGGTATCGAGGTCAGCGAGCATCGTCACGTATTCCAGCCGAGCGGGCGAGGCGTCCGCCGCGAGGTAGCCCGCCACCGTCACTCCACCAAGATCAGGTGCCGGCGAAGACATCCAGAGCGCCGCGGTCCAGGGATCAGCTCCTCTCCGCAGGGTCTGCCACACCCGCAGCAGCCCGCTGGGGACACGGTCGTCCTCGTCGAATTGCCATGTGGGAAACACGGGTGTGCCGTTCGCGAGCGGTGCCCAGATGATCTCGTTCGTCGCGATCCGCTCAGCGAGTTCGCCTTCGCGCAGCGCCAGATACCGCACGACGGCCTCGACGTCGTAGAAGGGCCCAACCAGGTCATCGAGCACGGACCCTGCGCCCTCGGGATCGGCTGCGTCGTTCACAGTGGCGATGATCCGTGGCCGGCGGCCGGCTTGTCCACCCGATACCCAGGCGGTCGCCCGGGAATCGGGACGTACCGGGGCAGGCCCTGGGGTGGATACTGGCAGCTATGGCGAACCAGGACGGTGCGGCGCAGTTCGTGTCCGGCAATGAGCGGCTGGCCCGGATCCTGTCCGATCCGGAACGCCGCGCGAAGGTCGATGCCATCGTCGACGAGATGGGCCTGGTCGACCGCCGCTACCGCGCCGCCGCCGCGGTGCTCGACGCCGCTGTGGCCGCGACGGAAGCCACTGTCGGTACCGAGGCCACCACCGCGGTCCTAAAGGCTCTCCAGCAGGCCCTGGACACGGCGGGCGCCCGCGAGGTGGGCATCACCCTCACCGTCGGTGGGCACGAGGTGACGGTGCCGCTGGACCGAATCGCCCCCGGCACCCGCACAGACCGCCGCTGAGGCACAGCTGACCGCACCCCGGCGCGGCACGGGGCTGCGGCGGAGAGCTATTCGGCGGTGTTGGTGTCGGGGACGAAGCCGCTCGCCGTCGCGTCCGCGGCGCAGAGCGTCCGTACCCAGCTGCCGCGGTGCGCGGGAGCACCCGCGGCGCCGCATTCCTCGCAGGTGCGTTCCGAGCGCCGTTCGGCCGCGCGGATCAGATCGTCGAATCCGGGGCGGGAGCGGTCCGGTTCGAATTCGACGTAGTAGCGCAGGCCGCCGAACTTCTCCTTGACCTGCACCAGTTGGTAGTGCGGGTCGATCGCCGCGAGTTCCCGATCGAGGTCGATGAGCAGTGGGTACCAGCCGGGCCCGATGTCCAGGGACGAGTACGTCCCGGGCAGGAACCGGGCCCGGATTCGGTCCAGCTCGTCGGTAGGGTCTTCAGCCATGAGGTGAGCCTGCCACGAAGGGCTGTCACAGACCGAACGCGCCTCCAGAGACCAGGATGACGACACCAAGGCCGATCAGCACCAGCGGGAGCAGCACGCTTTCCCACCGCGCGAGGATCTCGGCGACCCGGCGCCGGGTAGCGACGAACCGAGCAACGAAAACCAGGGCACCGACCAGGATGAGGAACACCACGCAGTAGGCGATCATCGCTTGGCCGCTGATGCTGACGAACACCGGCACGTAGACGCCGATGTTGTCGCCGCCGTTGGCGAAGGTCACGCCCGCGACGCCGAGGACACCGATCCGGCTACCGCTGCCCGCCCCCGCATTGTCGTCGTCATCGTCATCGTCATCGCGGCCCCGCCAGGCCGACCACGCCGCCCGCAGTCCCAGCAGCAGCGGGACCAGACCGAAGTACGGGATCGCGGACACCGGCAAGAACGCACCGGCGCCGAGGGCGATGAGCACGGCCACGGCCAGGATGCCCGCGAACCCGAGGTACTGGCCCGCGGTGATCTTGACGGTGGTGCCTCGCTGCCCGGCGCCGCGGGCGAAGAACAGCGAGATCACGATGATGTCGTCGATATTGGTGGCCACGAACAGGCCGATGGCTTGCAGGACCGAAGACAGCATCACCGCTGACCTCCTGCGAGGGTCGGGTCGAACCGGTCGGCGCAGTCGGTCGAGCAGAACCACCACCTCTGGCCGCCGGCGGTCATTCGGTGCGCTGGCGCGGTCGCCGGGTCGACGCGTACCCCGCACACTGGGTCGGCCGGATGCGGTGATGCCGCGAGATCGAGGGTGTGCAGCGGTATCGGGGTGCTGATGTTGCGCAGGTTGCGTGCCCCGATCGCGGTGGCGGTCAGGCCGGCACCGGTGGTGGCGGGCAGGATCGGGTCGGTGATCACGGCGTGGCCGGCGCCGGCGAGGGCGGTGATGCGGGCGGCGACGTTGACGGCGTGCCCGAACAGGTCACCGTCGCGGACGACCGCACGGCCGTAGTGGATCCCGGCGCGCAGGGCGAGGAATCCGTCTTGGCCGGCGGCCGCGTCGGCGAGGGCGGTGATCGTGGCGAGCATCGCCTCCGGGGTGTCGGCGGTGAGCATCACCGCATCACCGATGGTCTTGACCAGCCGGGTGCCCGGCTGCAGCGCCTGGCGGGCCTGGGCGGCCAACCGGATGGCCTGTTCCGCGGCTTCCTGGTCGCCGCACATCTCAGTGAGCACGCTGTATCCGGCGAGGTCGACGAACGCCACCGCCACCTCACACCGCTCGAGCCCGGCCAGCTCATCCGAAAGCGGGCCGTGGTGATGACCGTGCGGTTGTGGCGTGGTCATCGGCCACCGGTACGGCGGGCACGGAACCGGGTGATGATCGGGTTTTCGCGGACGGTGATGTCGGCCAGGGGCAGGGAAGTCAGGTGGGGGTGGAGTTCGCCGCGGGTGATGAACCGGTGCGGTGCCCCTTCGAGGTGGTGCAGCAGCCGCGCCGGGGCGCTGCCGAGCAGGTCGTATCCGACCAGCATTCCGCCGGGCGTGAGCACCCGGGCGGCCTCGGCGAGTGCGCGTTCCCAGTCGACGACGTGGTGCAACATGATGAACGAGACGACGGTGTCGAAGCTGCCGTCGTCGAACGGCAGGGCGGTGGCGTCCGCGACCTGGGCGTGGGCGCGATTGCCGAACCGCTGGAGCCGGTCAGCGGCGGCGGCGACCATCACGGGGTCGAAGTCGGTGACCGTCACCTCCACGTCGCCGGGGCTGGCGGTGAGGATCTGTGCGGCCATCGCACCACCCCCGCCACCGATTTCGAGGACCCGCCCGCAGGGGCGCACGCCCTGCAGCGCCCACGGCAGCCCCCACCTGCCGGTCGCCGCTTCCCACGGGGTGCTGCGGCAGAACCAGGATTCGATCGTCGACATCGACGGCATACCAACAGCTCCCACCATGCTCGCCCGACCGCAGCGCCGACGGGGAATTCTTCGTGATGATTCGATTACACCACAGAATCCCGCTATCATCGCCGTATGACGATGAATGAGTGTTCAGTGGCGACCGGAACGGACCTCGATCCCGCGGTGGCGTTGTTCCACAGCCTCTCCGACGGCACCCGCCTGGCGATCGCGACCCGCCTCGCCCACGGCGGCGAAGCCCGGGTGGCCGACCTGATGGCCGAATTGGGCCTGGCGCAGTCGACCGTCTCGGCGCACGTAGCGTGCCTGCGGGACTGCGGGCTCGTCGAAGGCCGCCCGGAAGGCCGGCAGGTCTTCTACAGCCTGGCCCGGCCGGAGTTGATGGACCTACTCGCAGCGGCGGAAACCCTCCTGAAGGCGACCGGCAACGCCGTCGCGCTGTGCCCGAACTACGGCACCGACACCGCCGCACCGTGCTGCGGAAGCGACGCCGCGGCCGGGACCGAGGGAGCTTCGGCGGCGAAGGCGGTGCGGCGATGAGCGACGCATGCGGCTGCGGCCACGACGAACCCGCCGGTGAGGAAGAGCAGGCCCCGGAGCACTGGTGGCAGGTGCGGGAGCTGCAGGCCGCCGCGGCGGCCGCAGTGTTCCTGCTCGCCGCGTACATCGTCGGCTGGACCGGCGGCCCCGAACCGATAGCCCTCGCCTTGGAGTGGGCGGCGCTGCTGATCGGGGCGTGGACGTTCGTGCCCTCCACGTTGCGCCGGTTGGCGAAGGGCAAGATCGGCGTCGGCACCCTGATGACGATCGCCGCGGTCGGCGCGGTGATCCTCGGCGAGGTCGGCGAAGCGGCGATGCTCGCCGTCCTGTTCTCCATCAGCGAAGGCCTCGAGGAGTACGCGGTCTCCCGCACCCGCCGCGGCCTCCGCGCCCTGCTGAACCTGGTCCCGGACACCGCAACAGTCCTGCGCGACGGCACCCCGACCGTCGTCTCCCCGACGGACCTGGCCGTCGGGGATCTGATGCTGGTCAAACCCGGCGAGCGGATCGCCACCGACGGCACCATCACCGAAGGCCGGACCGCCCTGGACGTTTCCGCGATCACCGGCGAATCGGTGCCCGTCGAAGCCGGACCCGGCACGCAGGTCTACGCCGGGTCGATCAACGGCACCGGCGCCCTGACCGTGCAGGTCACCACCACCGCGGAGAACAACTCGCTGGCCAAGATCGTGCAGATCGTCGAGGCCGAACAGTCCCGCAAGGGCGACGCGCAACGCCTCGCCGACACGATCGCCAAACCCCTGGTGCCGGCGATCATGATCTTCGCCGCCGCCATCGCCGTCCTCGGATCCCTGCTAGGTGACCCCGCCACCTGGGTCGAGCGGGCACTGGTCGTGCTCGTCGCTGCCTCCCCGTGCGCGCTGGCGATCTCCGTGCCGGTGACCGTGGTTGCCGCGATCGGCGCCGCCAGCAAGATCGGCGTCCTCGTCAAAGGCGGAGCCGCACTCGAAGCCCTCGGCCGGGTCCGCACCGTCGCCCTCGACAAGACCGGCACCCTGACCGCGAACCGGCCCACCGTCGTCGACATCGCCACCACCGACACCGCTCCTGCCAACGCCGCGAGCAACCTGAGCGGCGACCGCTCTCCGGGCCAGGAGCGGGTGCTCGCCGTCGCAGCGGCGCTGGAAGCACACAGCGAACACCCGCTGGCCCGCGCGATCCTCGCCGCCCACGGCCAGACCACCGCCGCGGTCGATGTGCAGGCCGTTCCCGGGGCCGGCCTGACCGGACTCGTCGACGGCCGCCCCGCCCGCTTGGGGCGTCCCGGCTGGATCGAACCCGGCCTCCTCGCCGAGCGGGTCGCGGCGATGCAGGACGGCGGCGCCACCGCCGTCCTCGTCGAACACGACGGCCAGGTCATCGGGGCGGTCGCCGTCCGCGACGAACTGCGCCCCGAAGCCGGCGAAGTGATCGCCCATCTGCACCGCAGCGGCGCCACCGTCGCGATGCTCACCGGCGACAACACCGCCACCGCCACCGCGCTGGCGCGCATCGCCGGCATCGACGACGTGCACGCCGACCTGCGCCCCGAGGACAAGGCCCGCATCATCAGCGAGCTCCGCCAGGGTTCGTTCACCGCGATGGTCGGCGACGGCGTCAACGACGCCCCCGCCCTGGCCACCGCCGACCTCGGCATAGCCATGGGCGCCATGGGCTCCGACGTCGCGATCGAAACCGCTGACGTCGCCCTCATGGGCGAAGACCTCCGCACCCTGCCCCAAGCGCTCGATCACGCCCGCCGAGCCCGCACCATCATGCTGCAGAACGTCGGCCTGTCCCTCGGGTTGATCGCGATCCTCATCCCCCTCGCGTTGTTCGGGATCCTCGGCCTCGCCGCCGTCGTCGCCGTCCACGAACTCGCCGAGATCGTCGTCATCGCCAACGGTGTGCGCGCCGGTCGAGTCACTGCATTGCCGCCCGCCGGCGTCGCGTCCGCGGCGCAGCGGGCGCCGCAGCCGGCGTGAACCGTGGTTGCAGCACCAGTGCCTCTCAGATGTCACAGGTCGCCGCTGGCGTCCTCGCTGGCACCACCGCTGTGGTTCATGACAACATGCGCGGGTGAGTATGCCTGATCCGCCGGTGGCGCCTCCCTCGGTGCTGGGGATGCTCGGATGGAATCTGCCGACGGTGCCGCTTCTCCCCGTCCTCGCGGTGATCGCGGCCGCGGTGTACTTGCTGGGCGTCCGGAGGGTACGCGCCGCCAGCCGGGCGTGGCCGCCGGATCGGGTGGTGAGCTTCCTACTCGGCTGCCTGGTGCTGGCCGCGGTCACGGGCCTGCAGATCGAGGCCTACTCGTGGTACTTGTTCAGTGCGTTCATGTTCCAGCAGTTGACTTTGTCGATTCTGGTCCCGCCGCTGTTGGTCGGTGGCGCCCCGGGACTGCTACTGCTCCGCGCGACCCCCCATCACGGCCTGGGGAAGGTGGTGCTCGGCGTCGCGCTGGGCACGCTCCGCAGCCGGCTCCCGCGGATCATGCTGCACTCGGTGTTCACCATCCCGCTGTTCCTGATGAGCTACTACGGCGTGTATCTCACCGGGCTGCTTGACGCGGTCGGCCGCAGTTGGCTTGGCCACACCGGGCTCCAGTTGTTCTTTTTGGGCGCTGGGATCCTGTTCGTGTTGCCGATCATGTCGGTGGGGCCGCTGCCCGGTCGCGATTCCTGGCTGATGCGCTTCTTCGACATCTTCATCGAGATGCCGTTGCACGTGTTCATCGGCGTGATCTTGATGATGTCCGCGACGCCGATGGTCGCGATGTTCGCGTTCCCTCCGCCAGGTTGGGGAATCGATCCCATCAAGGACCAATCGGTCGCGGGTGCACTCGCCTGGTCCTACGGCGAACCGGTGGCCATGGTCACCATCTGCATCTTTGCGCTCCGGTGGCGCCGGGCCGAGCGCCGCGATTCGGAACGGGCCGGGGCGGACCGTCGGGAGGAGGACGAGACGGCCGCGTACAACGCCTACCTCGAGGACCTGCGCCGCCGCCAGTAACACCCGGCACGGGCCCTGCTGCCCGACCGTCCTCGCGCGGAGCCTCGGGGGGCCGACGGGGTTCGTACCGTGCGGCGAGATAGGGCTCCGCGGTACGCACGCCGCACGAATTTGTCACGTTTTTTCGACCTGATTAGGATGTTCGTATGCCAAGGTGTGAGCGAGGGCTCCCGACGAGAACACACGAAGACGGGAGGCCCGCGTGACCCGGACTACGAAGGTGTCCATCGCGTTGATCACGGTGTTCGTGATCGGTGTGGCCGCCGCATTATGGGTCAACGCTCGCGGCGATGGTACCGCTGCGGCGTCGACTCAGGCCGATCCTGCTGCGGCCGCCGTCGTACGACCGGACAGTCGGCGTCTTTCCTCCGCACCCGACGGCAAGGCCACGTTCGTCGAGTTCCTGGATTTCGAGTGCGAAGCCTGCGGCGCTGCCTTCCCTGCCATCGAGCGTCTGCGCGCCCAATACGGTGATCGGGTCACCTTCGTGGTCCGCTACTTCCCCATTCCGTCGCACTTCAACGCGCAACGGGCGGCGCTCGCTGTCGAATCCGCGGCCAGGCAGGGACGTTTCGAACAGATGTACACCAAGATGTACCAAACCCAGAAGCAGTGGGGCGAGCAACGCACCCCCATGGATGACCTGTTCCGGACCTTCGCCGCCGACCTCGGTCTCGACCTCGCACGGTACGACCGCGACTACACCGACCCGAGCACCGCCGCCCGCATCCAGGCGGACGTCGACGACGGCAAAGCTCTCGGCGTGCAAGGCACCCCGACTTTTTTCGTCAACGGTCGGCAGTTGACCCCGAACACCTACGAAGACCTCACCCGCGCCCTCGATGACGCTCTCCGCTGACCAACGCCCCGCGCCGGCCCGCGCCGCGGCACCGACGCCCGCCCGCGTGTTTCCCCGGGTACTGCCCTGGCTGCTGGTCCTCGGCGGCATGGCCGGAACCCTGGCCTCCCTGGTCCTGACAGTGGAAAAGTTCGAACTCGCCGCTGACGCGAACTACGTTCCCTCGTGCAGCGTGAACCCGGTCGTCAACTGCGGCTCGGTGATGACGACACCGCAGGCCGCGGTCTTCGGGTTCCCGAACTCGCTGATCGGTATCGTCGGCTTCGCCGTCATCAGCACCATTGGGGCAGCGCTCCTCGCGGGCGCACAGTTTCATCGGTGGTTCTGGATCGGCATGCAGATCGGGGTCAGCACGGCTGCGATCTTCGTGCACTGGTTCCTCGTGCAGAGCCTGTACTCGATCAACGCTCTCTGCCCATACTGCATGATCGTGTGGGCCGTCACCATTGCCCTGTTCTGGTACGTCACCCTGACTAATCTCGTTCAGTTCGCCCCCAGGCAACGAGGGAAGGCCCTCAACGGCATCCTGGTCTACCACTCGGTACCACCGACAATCTGGATGCTCACCGTCATCGCCCTGATCACCGAACGATTCTGGTGGTACTGGTCCACCCTGCTCCGCTGAGCGGAACCGAAGCCGAACCCGCGGGACACCGGCATACCCCGACCTGCCACCCGGTGCTCCCCGCTGGGAGGAAGCCGACGATCATCAC
The DNA here is from genome assembly GCF_049844855.1 of Tsukamurella sp. DT100. Lineage (NCBI taxonomy): Bacteria > Bacillati > Actinomycetota > Actinomycetes > Mycobacteriales > Tsukamurellaceae > Tsukamurella > Tsukamurella sp. DT100. Next base: position 13,106 of record NZ_JBNCLV010000014.1, on the reverse strand, counting down.
TGGCGAATCGCCGCCGTGGCACCGATCGGTGGCACGGCGGCGCGAGTTCGTGCACCGCGCCGTGTAATCGTTATTGGGATACGGGTTCACGTATGCATCGATTCGACGAATAAGAACCACCTCATCACGGCCGAGAGATCGAAAGCAGCAACGAAGATACGGGCCCCGCAGGTACTTCTGTACGAATCGAGAGGGCCGGCGAACAGAACGAGGAGTTGCGGGGCTGATGCGTGACGACGAGTTGGGCGGACGAGCAATGCGGCGCGCTGATGCGGCGCACTGATGCGGCGCACTGGGCGCCGGATACCACGGGCCGCGCAGCCCTGTCGACCGCGCCCACAGCCGGTCTGATGGCGAGAGCAACCCAGTAACATATGTGCATGAGTATTCCTGTTGCGGAGTTACGGCTCCGCCGCTGCCTACCGGGGTGCGGGGGCGCTGTGACGCCGCCCAGCTGGCGAGTCGATCACCTCGGCACGCGTCGTATGGGGCGCCGGGCAGTCCTCCTGGCGGCCGCGGCTGCGGTGCCGGTCATCGTTGCCGGCTGCACCGTCGACGGCGGGACACGCGCCGGGGACGGCGCCGCAGGCCCCTCGGACGGCAAGCCGTCCGGTAGCCCTTCGCCCGCGCCCGCCCAGGTGCTCGTCACCCCCAACGACGGCGCGGAGAACGTGAGCCCTCTCGCACCGGTGTCGGTGTCGATCACCACCGGGACGTTGGCGTCGGTCACGCTCACCGACGCGAACGGTGTCGCGGTCGAGGGCACCGTCGCAACGGACATGCTGTCCTGGAAGCCGACGAAGCCCTTGGCCTACAACGACGTATACACGCTGGTGGTCAAGTACGAGACGCTCGGACTCCCGCGCGAGCAGACCACCACCTTCACCACCGTCACGCCGGTGAACAAGACCCTGCCGTACTTCGAGAACACGGGCGGGCTCTCCCTGAACGACGGTGCCGTGTACGGGGTCGGGCAGGTCGCGGTGGTGCACTTCGACGAGCCGATCACCGACCGGGCCGCCGCGCAGAAGCTGCTCACGGTGACCACCACCCCGCCCGTCACCGGCGCCTGGATGTGGACCACGGACAAGACGGTGGCCTGGCGACCGCGCGAGTACTACCCCGCCGGCACCAAGGTCGCGATAGAGGCCAACGTGTTCGGCAAGGAGGTCAGCCCCGGCCTGTGGGGCGAGAAGGACGTGTCGATCGCGTTCAGCATCGGCGAATCACACGTCTCGATCGCCGACGACGCCACCAAGCAGGTCCAGGTGTTCGTGAACGGCCAGATGGTGCGGTCCATGCCCACGTCGATGGGCCAGGGCGGCACCGAAGTGGTCAACGGCACCACCCTGCACTTCTGGACGCAGCGCGGCGTGTACACGGTGCTCGACAAGGCGAACCCCGTGGTCATGGACTCGTCCACCTACGGTCTGCCGATCAACTCGCGGCTCGGCTACAAGCAGACCATCGGCTGGGCCACCCGGATCAGCAACGACGGCATCTACCTGCACGCCCTCGACAATCTCGATGCGCAGGGCGTGCGCAACGAATCGCACGGCTGCCTCAACCTCAGCCCCGCCAACGCGCAGTGGTTCTTCGAACTCTCGCAGCCGGGAGATGTGGTGGAGGTCCGCAACACCGGCGGCCCCGCGCTCGAGCAGTGGCAGAACGGCGACTGGTCGGTGCCCTGGGCCGCCTGGGTCGCCGGCGGGGCGACGTCCACCGGCCGCTAGCGCCACCGACCGAAGCAGCGAGTTCGGCAGCTGCGCACCGCCCGGCCCGACGTGCTGGTACCGCCGTGGCGACGACCCAACCGGACCGGTCCCGGCCGATGAATCAGACGGCGACGCGCGGGACCGCCGAGCTCGTGAACGGTCACGAACGTCCCCTGTAAGAGCGCGCCCAAACGCCAGAACCGGTGAACGGATCCTCGCTGGGTGATGCGAGTACCCCACCAGGCTTCGCACAGTTGAATTCAATTGTTCGGTGTGCCAAACTCCCAGTTATGGGTGAACCGAACCGCCGTGTCCTGCTAGGGAGCGCCCTGGCGGGGACTGCCGGCCTTGCGCTCACCGGGCGGGCTGTGCTGAACCCGTCACCGGCGCAATCACAGGTGCCGGCCCCGAGTGGGCACGGCGGCGCTCACGGCGGCGCCGCCGGTCCGACATTCCGGATCGGGCAGACCGTCGATCACGCCGCCAACGGGTTCAATCCGACCCAAGTGCTGCGCGATTTCGACTACGGCACCACGACCCGGCTGCCCGGCGGACGGACGGTGCGTGAGTGGGAGATCTACGCCAGCGACGAAGACCTGGAAGTTGCTCCGAGTGTCCGCTTCCCGGCGTGGACGCTCAACTCCCGCATTCCCGGCCCGACTCTGCGCTGCACGGAAGGTGAGCTGCTCAGGATCCGCTTTCGCAATGGCTCCGAGCATCCCCATACGTTGCACTTCCACGGCATCCATACCGCCGAGATGGACGGTGTTGCCGGTCTCGGTGCGGGAATCATCAAGCCAGGTCAATCGACCACCTACGAGTTCGATGCGACTCCGTTCGGTTTGCATCTATTCCACTGTCACGTCGGCCCGTTGGCCGAGCACATCGCGCGCGGAATGTACGGGACCTTCATTGTCGACCCGCCCCAGCCGCGTCCCCTCGCAGACGAGATGGTGATGGTCATGCACGGGTACAACACGACCTTCGACGGAGAAAGTAATCAGCTGTACGCGGTCAACGGGATCCCGTTCCACTACATGCACGAACCGGTCCGGGTGAAACGGAACGAGCTGATCAGGATCTATCTGGTCAACGTGCTCGAATACGACCCGATCAACAGCTTCCACGTGCACGGCAACTTCTTTGATTACTACCCCACTGGAACTCGGCTACAGCCCTCGGAGTTCACCGACACGATCGTGCAAGGCCAAGGCCAGCGCGGCATCTGCGAACTGCGGTTTCCGCACCCGGGCAAGTACATGTTTCACGCTCACAAAAGCGAGTTCGCCGAGCTGGGCTGGATGGGCTTCTTCGAGGTGAGCGAGTGATGACCAGGTCTAAGCCCCGCAGGCCGGCATGGGCCCTCGGTCTGGGCACCGGCCTGCTGCTGATCCTCGCGCTCGCCGGGCTCGCGTTCGTCGGTGGCCGCAGCCTGCCCGACCGGGCGGGGCCGCCGGCGGAGAAGGTCGGCGTCGAACGCGTCGTCCTCCGACCCGGGTCGATCGAGCTGAACATCCGCAACACCGGGGCGGATCCGATCCGGATCGGACAGGTATTCGTCAACGACACCTACGTCGACTTCACCGGACCGGCCGACCCGATCGGACGATTGCGGTCCGCTCGGCTGCGACTGGACTACCCCTGGCAGGACGGGCAGCCATACAAGGTCTCGATGCTCACCTCCACCGGGCTGGTGATCGAACACGACATCGCCGCCGCGGTGAAGACCCCACAGGCAGACGCATCGTTCTTCGGGCTGATGGCACTGCTCGGCACCTATGTGGGCATCATTCCCGTGGTGCTCGGCATGTTGTTCCTGCCGTTCCTGCGCACCATCGGCGGGCACGCGGTGCGGGTGCTTCTCGGTTTCACCGTCGGACTGTTGGCGTTCCTCGCATGGGAGGGAATCAGCGAAGGCTTCGAGCTGGCGGGAACCTCCGGTAGTCCATTCGGCGGCGCAGAGCTCGTCGTACTCGGTGCTTCATTGGCCTTCTTGACGCTAACGGTGATCGATCACCGGCTGCGTCGCGACCGCGGGGAGCAGGCCGCCGACAGTGCCCGGACCAGCAACCTGCGGTTGGCGCTGATGATCTCGATCGGCATCGGCTTGCACAACCTCGGCGAGGGCCTCGCCATCGGATCAGCCTACGCGGTAGGCGAACTCGCACTCGGCACCTTCCTGGTCATCGGATTCACCATCCAGAACACGACCGAAGGTCTGGCAGTCGTCGCACCGCTCACCGAGCGACGCCCACCAGTGCCCCGACTCCTCGGACTGGGCCTGATCGCCGGGGCTCCCGCCATCGTCGGCGCGGTGATCGGCGCCGGCAGCAACAACCCCGAACTATCGGCCTTGTTGCTCGGTGTCGGTGTCGGCGCCATCATCCAGGTGATCGTGCAGATCGCACCGAGCCTGCGCGACCCCGGCGCGACCTCGGTCAGCAGCCCGACGCTGACCGGCATCGGGGCGGGCCTGCTGACGATGTACGCGACAGGCCTCCTGATCGCATGAGCACCGACTCCACCGCAGCGGTGAGCCGCAGAGCCGCGATCGTGGGCAGCTGCACAGCTGGTGCGATCCTCGCCACCGGGTGCGCCCGAGGAGCGGCCGACGACGAACAACGACCGGTACGCCTGCCGGCCGAGCGGATCGACCTCGGAGGCGCCACCGCTTTCCCCGGACTCCAGATCGTCGTCACCCAACCCCGCGCCGGGGTCTACAAGGCCTACTCCGCGGTCTGCACCCACCAGGGATGCAGTGTCACCGAGATCAGTGGCAGCGTCATGAAATGCCCGTGCCACGGAAGTAGATTCAACCTCTCCGACGGATCGGTTGCCACCGGCCCCGCGCGGGAACCGCTGACCGAGCTCACCGTCACCCTCGAAGGCGACACCATCACGGTGCAGCGCCGCTGAGCACCACCCGCTGAGTACCGCGGCATTGCCGCCCGGGACGCCGCCAGATGTCCTGCGTGATGGACGGGCAATCGGCTACTGGAGCCTGCGGCCGCCACCGTGTTGGGACCGCGCTGGGTAGTGGGACCGCGCCGGCGGAGACCGCTGGTTGGGCGCTCACCGGTGCCGCCGTGCATGCATGAGGCACCAGCGCGAACGCCGGTACTGCGGCTGCCGCGTCAGCCCCGGAGCCGCCTGATCCTTCCCCGGCCCGCGGCTCCTGATCTTCACCCGAAACATTATATTGCTATGTATGCATGGGTCGCTTACGCTGATCCTATGAGCGCAGAACACGACCACGACTCCGGCCATTCGGCGCGCTGGGAGATCGGCTTCGCCATCGCCTCGGGCGTGACCTATGTCAGCGGCATGATCGCCGAGTACGCGCTGGATCAGCCGTCCGTCGCCACCGTCCTCTTCCTCGCCACCTACTTCTTCGGCGGGTACTTCACCATCCGTTCTGCCATCCACTCGACCCTCAACGGCAAGTTCGAGGTCGATTTCCTGATGCTGGTCGCCGCGATCGGCGCTGCCTCCATCGGTCGCTTCGCTGAGGGCGCGGTCCTGCTGTTCCTATTTAGCCTCGGTCACGCGCTGGAGGAGTACGCTCTGGCGCGCGCCTCCAAGTCGATCGAGGCCCTCGCCGAGCTCGCGCCCCGCACCACGCTGGTGCACACCGGCGGACCGTCGAACCTGTCCGGCGAGTTCGCCGAGAAGTCGGTCGATGACCTCGACGTCGGTGATCTGGTGTTGATCCGGCCCAACTCGCGCGTCAGCGCGGACGGCTTCGTCGTCGACGGCCGCTCGGCGATCGACCAAAGCGCCGTGACCGGCGAGTCGATACCGGTCGAGAAGGAGCCGGTGCGCAGCCCCGCCGCCGCAGCGGCCCGTCCCACCAGCGTCCCCGCCGAACACCGCGTGTTCGCGGGCACCGTCAACGGCTCCGGCGCCCTCGTCGTGCAGGCGACCGCGCTGGCCAAGGACTCCACACTGAGCAAGGTGGTCGAGCTGGTCGCCTCCACCGACCAGGCCAAATCGCCCACCCAGCGTTTCCTCGACACGTTCCAGCGGATCTACGTTCCCGCCGTGATCGCCTTCGTGATCGGCGTGTTCGCGGTGGGCTACTTCGCCCTGGGCGACCCGTTCGCCGACGCCTTCTACCTCGCGATGGCCGTCCTGGTCGCTGCAAGCCCGTGCGCCCTGGCGCTGGCCACCCCGTCGGCGGTGCTCGCCGGAGTCGCCCGCGCGGCCCGGGCGGGTGTGCTGATCAAGGGCGGTGCGCCGCTGGAGACGCTGGGCCGGGTCACCTCGATCGCGTTCGACAAGACCGGCACCCTGACCTGGGGCGCACCGCAGGTCACCGACACCGTCGCCGCCCCCGGCATGGCGCTCGACGAGCTACTCGCGACCACCCTGGCCGTCGAGAAGCTCTCGGACCACCCCCTCGCGGCGGCCGTCACCGACGGCGTCGCGGGCCGCACGACGACGCAGCTCACCGCCACCGATCTGCAGTCCGTGACCGGCCGCGGCGTGCGCGCGCGGATCGACGGCGAGCCGGTGGAGATCGGCAACGCCCGGCTGTTCACCGACGCCGGCACCGCCCTCGACGATGTCGCCGCCGATATCGAGCGGCTGCAGGCCGGTGGCCGCACCCTGATGATCGTGCGGCGCGGCGGCCGCTTCCTCGGTGTGATCGGCGTGATGGACACACCCCGCCGGGAGGCCGGGCAGGTGCTCGAACGGCTCCGCGAGTCCGGCATGACCGACATCGTGATGATTTCCGGCGATCACCAGCAGGTCGCCGAGGCCGTGGGCCGCGAGGTCGGCGTCGACCGGGCCCTCGGCGGGCTGCTCCCCGAGGACAAGGTCACGCAGATCCGCGGCATGTCGGGCAGCAAAGACCAGCCCGCAGGTGGTCGACGGTGCGCGATGGTCGGCGACGGCGTCAACGACGCCCCGGCGATGGCGCAGGCCGACGTCGGGATCGCCATGGGCGCCGCCGGTTCCGCGGTCGCACTCGAGACCGCAGACGTGGCGCTGATGAGCGACGACCTCGGCCGGCTGCCGTTCGCGGTGCGCCTGAGCCGACAGACCAGCCGGATCATCCGGCAGAACCTGATCGCTTCGCTGGGCATCGTCGTCTTCCTCATCGTCGTCACCTTCATGGGCCTGCCGATGGGGCCGGTGGTGTTCATCCATGAGGGCTCTACGCTGATCGTCGTGGCCAACGCGCTGCGCCTACTTCGCTTCGACATCGGTCAGGAGCATGCGGGCGTGGAACACGAGACGCGCCCGCAGAAGGTGCCCGCAGCGGCCTGACCGGCTGCACTCGAGAGTGTGTGTTTCGTGACTAGATGCCGCGCGGCAAGCGTCTTCGTAGCCTGGTGCGCGGCGCCGCGATGGTGAGTGCGCGGCGCCGCGCCGGCGTGCCGTCAGGCCGGGGTGAGGGTGTGTGCCTCAACGACCGCCGAGTCCGTCACGCGCAGTACCCGCCCCGATGCGATATCGAAGAACAGGCCGATCACGTCGACGTCCGTGCGTCCGGCGATCAGCGGATGGGTGCGGAGCGCCTCGACCTGGACCGCGACGTTCACCAGCGACAACTGGTCCACGGGCCCGAATCCGGCGGCGGCCGCCGCCCTGCGGACCGGATGGTCTGCCTCGAACGCCGCGACGGAGGGGCCTGTGTGGTCGATCCACCGCTCGATGGCCGGCGACACCGGGGGCCGATGCAGCGCCGCGCCCATCGCGCCGCAGGACGAGTGTCCGCAGATGATGACTTGCGCAACCGCAAGCTCTTCGACGGCGAAAGACAGCGCAGCCTCCAGCGATCCGTCGACCTGAGCCGCGGGCACCAGGTTGCCGACATTGCGCACCGTGAACAGGTCACCGGGGCCGCTTCCGGTGATGACGTTGGGCACCACCCGCGAATCAGCGCAGCTGAGGAACAGTGCCTCGGGTCGCTGTCCGCCGCTGAGCTCGTCGAAATCGTTGCCGAGCAACGGCGCATGTCGCCGGTGGTAGCGCGCGATACCGTCGGCGAGGCCGCCGCGGGCGTGCGCTCGCCAGGGCAGCAGGCCGCGCTCGGCGGGCCGCTCGGTGGTGCGCTGCGGGGTCCGGGTGCCGGCGGCGTGGAGGGCCGCGATCCCCAGGTCGTCGATCGTGACAGTGCCGCCCTCGGCCCGGTAGCGACGGGCCCACTCGGTGATCTCCTCGGCGGAAGCGTGGTCGAGGAAGTCGACGGTCAGCTCGACGGCGACGTCGGCGCCCGGTGGCACTGACGTCAGTACCCGGGACAGTCGCGGCAGGGAGAAGAAGCTGAGCGAGCCGTCGATGGCGACGTGCCAGCGTCCGTTGCTGTCCGGCGTGGCATCGATCGAGGCGCGCGCCACCCGCCAGAGCACGAGCGCGATGGCCACGACAAGACCTGCGAGGACACCCTCGAGCAGGTTGAGGAACAACACGCCGGCGATGGTGACGCCGTACACCGTGAGATCACCGGTGCGGTGCGCGGTGCGGATGTGCGCCGTCTTGACCAGCTGGACGCCGATCACGATGAGCAGGCCCGCGAGCGCGGACGTGGGAATCTTCTCGACGAGGCCGGACAGCGCCACCGAGAACACCAGCAGCCACACGCCGTGCATCACCGCGGACCAGCGGGTCCGAGCGCCCGCGGCGACATTGGTGGCACTGCGCACGATGACACCGGTCACCGGCAGGCCGCCCAGCAGCCCCGACAGCGAGTTCGCGGCGCCCTGGCCGATCAGCTCGCGATCGAGGTTGGACTTCGGACCGTCGTGCATCTTGTCGACCGCGACGGCCGAGAGCAGGCTCTCGACACTGGCGATCAACGCGACGGTGAGCACGCCCAGGCCGACGGCGGCCCACTGGCCGGTCGGCAGGGCGGGCAGGCCGATCGCATCGATGATGGAGCCGTTCAACCGGATCCGCTCCACGCTCATCGGCACCACGAGCGAGAGGACGGTAGCCGCCACGATCGCCACCAGGGCGCTGGGCACACGGCGCCACGCCTGCGGCAGCTTCGGCCACAGCAGCATCACGGCGATCACCAGGGCGCCCACGGCGAAGTCCGGCGGATGCATCGCACCGATCCGGGCGGGGAGATCGACGAGGTTCTGCAGCACCGAGCTGCGCGACGCGCCGCCGAGCAGCACGTGCATCTGCTGGATCACGATGGTCACGCCAATACCGGCGAGCATCGCGTGCACCACGACCGGCGAGATCGCCAGAGCCGCCCGGGCGATCCGACTCATCCCGAGCGCGATCTGCACCAAGCCCGCCGCCAGCGTGATCGCCGCGGTCACCTTCCACCCGAACTTCGCGATCAACTCCGCCACCACCACGGTCAGTCCCGCGGCGGGCCCGCTGACCAACAGGGGGGACCCGCCCATCAGGCCGGCGACGATGCCGCCGACCACCCCCGCGATCAGACCGGCCATGAGCGGAGCGCCCGACGCGAGCGCGATGCCCAACGACAGCGGCAGCGCCACCAGGAACACGACGATGGACGCGGGAGCATCGGAACGCATTATCTCTGTTAGTTTCTCCTGCACGACTCCACTGTGGACACCAGCTGTGTCGGCGCCACAGCTGCGTTGTGAAGGTTCTGTGAAAGTCCGGCAATCACAAGGAGATCCTGCTCACAGTGCGGGCAGGGTCATCGCGAACGTCGCACCGTGACCTGCTCCTTCGGACTCCACCCACAAATGGCCACCGTGCGCGGTGACGATCGCTTTACTGATCGTCAGGCCCACGCCGCTGCCACCGTGCTCGCGATCGCGCGCGACATCGGTGCGGTAGAACCGTTCGAAGATCCACGGCAAATGCTCGGCGTCGATACCGTCGCCGTGGTCGGCGACAGCGATACGCACCCGCCGCTGCGGAACCCTCACCGCGAAGATCTCGACCAGGCCGCCGGCGGGACTGTGCCGCAGAGCATTCGTCAGCAGATTCGCCAACACTTGATCGAGTCGTTGACGATCACCGTGCACTTGCATCCTTTCGGAGCCGACCACGACCCGCAGTTCGACCCCGTCATGGGTGTACGCCGTCCACGCCGCTCTCGCCGCCGACCTCACCAAGTCCGACACGTCGACGATCGAGGGCTTGAGGTCAAGGCGCCCCTCCTCGGCGTGCGATACCGACAGCACGTCGTCAGTGAGCCGCGCCAACCGCGTCGTCTGCTCACGCAGCATCGTCAATGTCACCTCATCCGGCGGGACCACACCGTCCTGAATAGCTTCGAGATAGCCATCGAGAACACTGACGGGAGTGCGGATCTCGTGCGCCAGGTCAGCGAGAAGACGCCGCTGAGAACGGTCAGTGGACTCCAACCTGCTGGCCATCTCGTTGAACGCGCCGACCAGCTGATCGGCCCCCGGCCCCAGCGAAACGGGCGCCACACGAACTCCTGGCCGTCCGTCGGCCACCTGCTGCACCGCGCCAGCCAGACGCTCGACCGATCGGTTGACCCGCCGCGCGATGAGCACGCTCGCCGTCGCCGAAGCGATCACAGCACAGCCGAATCCCAGGATCACCGCGAGCACATTGACCGAGGTCACCGACGTCCGCCCCAGAATAAGAGGCCAGACTGCGAAGTCGACGACCGCCGTCACCGCAAGGGTGCTCAGCGAGACCGCGATGAGCAACCCGCCCATCCGGCCACCGATCCCGACATCGCGCAGCACCCTCACCCGGGACCCATCCGATAGCCCAGACCCCGGACGGTGCGGACATACTTCGGGTCGGCAGCGTCGTCGCCGAGCTTGCGGCGCACACGACCCACATGCACATCGATCAAGCGTTCCCCACCGCCCCAGCCACCTCCCCCTACCGCGTCGATGAGTTGCGCACGGGAGAACGCGATATTGGGGCTGCGGGCCAGGACCGCGAGCACCGCGAACTCGGTGGCGGTGAGCTCGACGACCCGCTCGCCGACCCGAACCTCGCGCCCCAGCAGATCCACCGACAAGTCGCCAAACCGGCGAGCCGACCCGGTGCCGTGGGACATACCACGGGGGCGACGCAACATCGCCCGGACCCGAGCGACCACCTCACGCTGACTGAAGGGTTTGACCAGGTAGTCATCGGCACCGACGGACAACCCAACCACCTTGTCGACCTCGTCTCCACGGGCCGTGAGCATCAGGACGTAGGCGTCACTGAAGCCACGGACCGCCCGGCAAACCTCGATGCCGTCCATCCGCGGCAGCCCGATATCCAACACGATCACCACCGGGTCGAGCTCACGGACCAGCCGCAGCCCCTCCTCGCCATCCGCGCCCACCGTGACGACGAACCCCTCACGCACGAGGTAGTCGCGCACCAAACGGGCGAGCGCCGGTTCATCCTCGATCACCAGGATGGTGTCAGCAGTCATACCATGCATAGTAATATGCGCATGTTCCCATTCTTGTCATCCTGAAGCGGCCCGTACCGCTACCCAGCCTTGATCCCACCCCGGGGCTGCGCCGGTCGGTTTTGCCGCCCTGCGAGCGTGATCAGATCGGCATCACCGTGTTGGAGACGAAGAGGCGGCGAACCAGGTCGACGAACACAGCCCAATAGCCGGTGACCAGCGCAACTCCTACGAGCACCATGAGAACTCCACCGAACACCTGAATACGACGCGAATTGCGGCTGAGCCACCCGACGGCGCGAACCGCCACCGTCGAGCCCAGGGCCAGGATCACGAACGGCAGACCCAGCCCGGCGCAGTAGGCGACGATCAACACCGCGCCGCGCACCGGGTCCGCATCGGCGCCCACTACGATCGAGAGGATCCCGGCCAGCGTGGGACCGATACACGGCGCCCACCCCAGCGCGAACACCCCGCCCAGCAGCGGAGCCCCGGCGAGGGTGGTCCATTGCCTCGGCGCCACGCGTACCTCGCGCTCGAGTATCGGCACCAGGCCGATGAACGCCAGGCCCATGACGATGGTCACCACACCGCCGATGCGCATCAACACCTCGGAGTTGAGGCGAATGGAGCTGGCCAACCCGAAGACGGACATCGTCATCAAAAGGAACACCGCGGTGAAGCCGGCCACGAACAGTGCCGCGGCACCCATCACCCGCCACCGACCGGCACGGGCCCCCGCCTTCGCCTCCTCAACGGTGGCCGCAGGCGCCTCGGCGCCGACCAGCCCTGCGAGGTACGACAGGTACCCGGGGACGAGAGGCACGATGCACGGCGAGGCGAACGAGACCAAGCCCGCGAGCGCGCACGCGGCGAGCGCGACCAGCAGCGGTCCCGAGACGGCCGCATTCGCGAATGCCTCTCCCATCACCGCTCCACGAGGATCTTATCGATGGCCGCGGTGAGATCCTTCGCGGTGGCGGTGGTGAGGAAGCTCGCGGCCACCCGACGCTGCCGGTCCAGCACGAAGGTCATCGGCACTACCGTGGTCGGGTATTGCTCGCCGATCGCGAGCAGCGTCTTACCCGGAGGATCGTAGATCGACGGGTAGCTCAGCCTATTATTCAGGATGAAATCGCGGGCGGCAGCGTCACCGGCGGTCTCGCGGACGTCGATGCCGAGGAACCCCACACCTTTGGACTGGGTGGCGCGATAGACCTTCTCCAATTCGGGTGCCTCGACTCGACACGGCGCGCACCACGACCCCCACACGTTGGTCACCACCACCTTGCCCCGGAAATCCGAGAGGGACAAGGTCACGCTCGGGTCAGTCACGCTGCGTCCCGCGAGGTCACCCACCACGCTCCGCTGAGCCGGAACGTAGAACTGGTTGAGCTTGCCGCCGGGGGCGATAACCCCACCCTTGGGCGCCTGGTCGCTGTACTGGACACAACCACCCAACACGAGAACGCCCGCCAGAATCGCAGCAAGCGCCCACCCCGATCCCTCACGCGCAGCACTCCTGCGGGGAAGGTCGACCGAGGCTGATCTACGAGCCCAGGCCAAGCCTGCGGGCCCAGCACAGGCCCTACCAGGTACCAGTCGGCGATACGATGCGCAATCTGATGTCGCAAGAACCTGGGCAGCGCGCCATCGCACACCCACCATCGTCCGCCCCTTCCTTCATCCGGGACCGCCCAACTAGGCATCTACTACACACGATAGTAGGCGGAGCCGTGGAGTCAGGTGCCGTTGCTGTCTATTCCGCCGGAGGGGTAGCGATCCCGATTGGACAACTGGAGCGCGTCCTCGACGCTTGACAACCCGCCACCGCCATCCGCCTTGGTACCGGCCTGGGTCATCTGGGTCAACACCATCCAGCCCGATAAGACCGATCCTGCGCAACACGCGGGAAACGTAACATCTGTCGCGACTCATGTGTGACACATGTCGCGACTCATCACATAGTGGAGGCTAGGGGATTCGATATCTCTAGGAGCCTCCTGACTGTCCACGACGTGGCTGACGGGTCTCATCGTGGCTGTTGTGGCCCTGTG
>NZ_JBNCLV010000013.1:0-99860 GCF_049844855.1 Tsukamurella sp. DT100 | reverse complement strand
GCCGTCAGCTACAGCCCACCACCGAAACACCGATCCTGCTGGCACATCGAGGTGGCAGATCCCATCCTCACAGTCAGGCCTGGAACTCGTCGAAGACGCGGCGCGGGCCGGCGCCGGTGGTGGCGAGGGCGTCGTGGGGGTTCGCGAGGGCGCAGGAGGCCATCGACAGGCAGCCGCAGCCGATGCAGTCGGTGAGGTTGTCGCGCAACCGGGTGAGCTCGTCGATCCGGTGCGAGAGGTCGTCGTGCCAATGCCGCGACAGCCGCTCCCAGTCCGCCTTCGTCGGCGTGCGGCCGTCGGGCAGCTCGGCGAGGGCGTCGCGGATCGTGGCGAGGGGGATGCCCACGCGGTGGCTGATCCGGATGAACGCGACGCGGCGCAGCATCTCCCGCGGGTACCTCCGTTGGTTGCCGGAGGTACGCCGCGCGGAGATCAGGCCCTCACGCTCGTAGAAGTGCAGCGCGGACACCGCGACGCCGCTGCGCGCGGACAGTTGGCCGACGCTGAACTCCCGGGTGGTCTCCACCCCGTCGAGACTACCTGAACGTTAGTTCAGGGATCAGCGCGCGGGCTTCGCCGCCGAAGACGACGCGGCAGCCGGCTTCGCGGCCGGGGCGGCGGGCTTCGCCGACGGTGCGCCCGGCTTCGCGGACGCGGCCGGGGCGGCCGGCTTGGCGGAACCGCTCGCGGCGGGCGCCGGGGCAGCGACCGCGGGCTTCGGCGGGTTCTTCAGGATGGCGACCTGCACGCCCAGCAGGTCGACGGCCAGCTGGTCGTCGGCGCCGACGAAGGGCGCGGGCTCGCGGGACTGGCGGCCGCCGCGCAGCGACATGGTGACGCCGTTGACGACAGCGGTGTACTGCCGCGACTGCAGGTACTCGACCTGGTTGCCGCGCTTGGTCTTGGTGGTGAACTCCAGGCCCAGGCCGTCGGGCGCGCCGGTGACCGCGATCGAGCGCACGCTGACCTCGGTGGTGGCGCCGTCGCGGACGGCCTTGAAGGTGCCGCACTTGGGCAGCGCGGCGCGCAGCGGGGCGACGTCCATGGCGAACTTCGAGACCACCATCGACCAGTTCACGCCGCGGGTGGAGCCGTTGGTCTGCGCGGTGTCGGTGCCCTTGGGGATGGGCAGGCCCGCGTACAGCACCTTGCACTCGGCCGGCGTGACGGCCGCACGGTTCAGCGACGCCCACGCGCCGTTCCAGCCGGCGGCGGCACCGGACAGCACCGCACCGCCGAAGCTCATGCCGTCGGGGAGGTTGCCGGAGCCGATGATCAGCTCGCCCGCCTTGTTGGTCGGCGCGGCGGCCGGCTTCGGATCGCCGGGCTTGGGATCGGCCGACGCGGCCGGTGCGAGGACACCCGCAAGGGTGGCGACGGCGGCGACGGACACGACGGTCCTGCCCACGAACGTACGAGTGCGCTTCATCGAGATCTCCCGGCGGTGATGACCTGACCTGTTTCGCCCAGCAAGGTAGCACGCGGTGAGGCCACCCTCATGTGCAAGGATATGCGCGTGGAGCAGTTGGAGCTTTGGCCCGCGCCCTTCGCCGCAGGTCCGGTGACGGGCACCGTCGCGCTCCCCGGCTCGAAATCGATCACCAATCGCGCGTACGTCCTTGCCGCGCAGGCCCCGTCGCGGTCGACGCTGACGAACACCCTCCGCAGCCGCGACACCGACCTCATGGCGGGGGCGCTGACCGCGCTCGGCGCGCGCGTCGACTTCGTTACCGACACCACGGTTGCGGTCACCGGCGGTGAATTGCACGGCGGCACGGTCGACTGCGGCCTCGCCGGCACCGTCATGCGCTTCCTCCCGCCGCTCGCCGCCGGGGCGCGCGGCACCGTCGAATTCGACGGTGACCCGCAGGCCCGGACCCGGCCCCTGGGCACCGTCCTCGACGCGCTGCGCGGGCTCGGCGCCCGCATCGACGGCGACGGCCTGCCCTTCACCGTGCACGGCGACGGCCCGATCCGCGGCGGTGCCGTCACCATCGACGCCTCCGCGAGCTCGCAGTTCGTCTCCGGCCTGCTGCTGAGCGGCCCGAGCTTCGCCGAGGGCGTCGTCGTGCACCACGACGGGAAGCCCGTGCCGTCGATGCCGCACATCGAGATGACCGTCGACATGCTGCGCGCCGCAGGCGCCGACGTGGACACCTCCGAGCCGAACACCTGGCGCGTCGCGCCGGGCGGGCTCCGCGGGCACGACTGGACCGTCGAACCGGACCTGTCGAACGCCACCGTCTTCCTCGCGGCGGCCGCGGTCACCGGCGGCGCCGTGACCGTCCCGCACTGGAACTCGCAGTCCACCCAGCCGGGCGTCCAGTTCGCCGACATCCTCGCCGCGATGGGCGCCGAGGTCACGCACGCCGACGGTGCGCTGACGGCCCGCGGCACCGGTACGCTGCACGGCGTCGACTGGGACCTGCGCGACATCGGCGAGCTCACGCCCACGGTTGCGGCGCTGGCCGCCCTGGCGGACTCGCCGTCGCACCTGCGCGGCATCGCGCACCTGCGCGGCCACGAGACCGATCGCCTGGCGGCCCTGACCACCGAGATCACGAACCTCGGCGGGCGCTGCACCGAGACCGAGGACGGCCTGCACATCGAGCCCGCGACGCTGCACGGCGGCGTCTGGCACAGCTACGCCGACCACCGGATGTCGACCGCCGGCGCGATCCTCGGCCTGGTCACCGAGGGTGTGCAGGTGGAGGACATCGCGGCCACGTCCAAGACGATGCCCGACTTCCCGGCCCTCTGGCACACGCTGCTCGGCGGCGAATCGTGAGCCTTGGGTAAGCGCGAGTACGACGAGACCGATGTCCGGGTGCGCCCGGGCAAGAGCAGTCGGCCGCGCACCAAGAACCGGCCCGACCACAGCGACGCCGAGACGGCGATGGTGGTCTCCGTCGACCGCGGGCGGTGGGGCTGCGCCCTCGGCGGCGACCCCGAACGGATCATCGTCGCCATGCGGGCCCGCGAGCTGGGCCGCTCCCCCATCGTGGTGGGCGACTCCGTGGGCGTCGTCGGCGACCTGACGGGCCGCAAGGACACGCTCGCACGCATCGTCCGGGTCGACGAGCGGTCGACGGTGCTGCGCCGCACGGCCGACGACACCGACCCCTACGAGCGGATCGTGGTCGCGAACGCGCACCAGCTCCTCATCGTCACGGCCCTGGCCGACCCGCCGCCGCGGACCGGCTTCGTCGAGCGCACCCTCATCGCCGCCTACGCGGGCGGCCTCACCCCGGTCCTGTGCCTGACCAAGGGCGACCTCGCCGACGCGGAGGAGTTCACCGCCGCCTTCGCCGACCTCGACCTCACAGTGATCGCCGCCGGCCGCGACGATCCGCTCGACGCCGCGCACGACCTCCTCACCGGCCGCGTCACCGCGCTCATCGGGCACAGCGGCGTCGGCAAGTCGACGCTGGTCAACCGCCTCGTCCCCGATGCCAATCGGGCGGTCGGCGTGGTCTCGGGGGTCGGCAAGGGGCGGCACACGTCCACCCAGTCGGTCGCACTGTGGCTGCCCGACGGCGGCTGGGTCGTCGACACCCCCGGCATCCGCAGCTTCGGCCTCGCGCACATCTCCATCGACGACGTGGTCGCCGCGTTCCCCGACCTCGCCGAAGCCGTGGAGGACTGCCCGCGCGGCTGCACCCACCAGGGGCCGCCCGCCGACCCCGAGTGCGCGCTGGACCGGCTGGAGGGGACGGCGCACCGTCGGGCGATGGCGGTCCGCGGCCTGCTGGCCGACCTGACCGCCACCCCCGACTGGGCCTGAGCGCGGCGGGGACCGACTCCTATATCGTTAGTTACGTGAACATCTTGATCACCGGTGTAGCCGGTTATTCGCACCTGGTCCCGTTCGTCCTGCCCGCGGCGTCGGCACTCCGGGATTCCGGCCACAGGGTGACGATCGCCGTCCCCGACGCCGGCGTGGATCTGGTGACGGAGTACGGATTCGAGGCGCTCCCGCTCCGCGGCGTGCCCGAGCTCCGCGAGATCGTGACCGACCCGGCGCTGCGCGCCGACGACTTCACCGTGACCGGCTACGCCCCGCCCGCGTCGCTGCCACCGATCGGCGGGTCGCTGCCGACGTCCTCGGTCCTCCTCTCGGCACGCGCTTTCATCGGCGTCCTCGCGCACCGCGCGGCGACGGCGCTCCTCGACGCGCTCGGCGACACCGTGCCCGACCTGATCCTGCGCGACAACACCGAGTTCGGCGGTCACCTCGTCGCGGAGAAGCTCGGCTGCCGCGAGGCCGTCCTCGACGTGGCGCCGATGCTCGACGAACGCGCGCCGGAGCTGCTCGCGGTCCTCAACGAGGTCCGCCGCGCGCACGACCTGCCCGAGGTCGCCGAGCCGCCGAGCGCGCCACGGATCGCACAGACCCCACTCGACTTCTACCCGCCCGGGCGGCCCGTCGAGGACGTGCACTGCTTCCGGCCCGGACCCCGCACACACGCGCCGCTCGACGCCGCGATCGCGGATCTACCCGCCGACGGACCGCTGGTGCTGGCGAGCCTCGGCTCGGTCGCGCCGCGGATCGGCATCGGCGGCGTGCTCCTGGACCGCATCGTGCAGGCACTGGGCGCACTCGACGTGCGCGCCGTGGTGGCGGTCGGATCGCATCCGGTCCCGAATCCGCCCGCCAACGTGGTCGTCACCGACTTCGTCGATCAGCAGACGATCCTCTCGACGTGCGACGTCTTCATCTCGCACGGCGGTTTCAACGGGGTTCGCGAATCGCTGCAGGCAGGCGTACCGGCGGTGCTGCTCCCCCTGTTCGGGGATCACCCCGGCAACTCGGCACAGGTCGAGCGCCTCGGTGCCGGTATCGCGCTCGATCCGGCAACGGCGTCGGCCGAGGAGATCGCTTCGGCCACCGCGAAGATCCTGGCCGACCCCGCGTACCGGCGGAACGCACAGCGCTTCGCGCGCCGTACGCAGGCACTCCCCGACCTCTCGGCCTTCCCTGCCTCGCTCGCCTGAGCCGTCGACCCGCTACGCGGAGGCGCGCTTGGGCAGCTTCCAGCCCGGGCGCGGGAAGTGGCAGGTGTAGCCGTCCGGGTACTTCTCCAGGTAGTCCTGGTGCTCCGGCTCGGCCTGCCAGAACGGGCCCGCCGCCTCGATCGTGGTCACGGCCTTCCCCGGCCACAGGCCGGAGGCGTCGACGTCGGCGATGGTGTCGCGGGCGACGCGCTCCTGCTCGTCGCCGAGCGGGAAGATCGCCGAGCGGTAGCTCGAGCCCACGTCGTTGCCCTGCCGGTCGACGGTGGACGGGTCGTGGATCTGGAAGAAGAACTCCAGCACGTCCCGGTAGCTGGTCTTCGCGGGGTCGAAGACGATCTCGACGGCCTCCGCGTGGCCCGGGTGGTTGCGGTAGGTCGCGTGCTCGTTCGCGCCGCCCGTATAGCCCACGCGGGTGCTCTCGATGCCGGGCTGCTTGCGAATCAGATCCTGCATGCCCCAGAAACATCCGCCCGCCAGGACCGCGGTCTCGCGGCCGGGGACCGTGGTGATGGTGCCGTTGTCAGTCATGCGCAGCTCCTTCCGCCGGGAGACCAGTGCTCCCGCCAATCGCTTCAACACCGCCGTGCCTCGCACGATTCCGACGGTACTCCCAGCACTCGGGTGAGGTAGGCGCTGTTCGGGTCGTCGACGTAGCCGCCGAAGGGGCTGCAGGGGACGAAGCCGTGCGCCGCGTACAGGGCCCGCGCGGGGGCGAAGAAGTCCTGGCTGCCCGTCTCCAGCGAGATCCGCTGCACGCCGCGGGACCGGGCGTCGTCGAGGGCGAAGGCCAGGAGCCGGCGCCCGATCCCCCGCCCGCGCACGTGCGGCGCGGTGCGCATCGACTTGAGTTCCTCGTGCCCGGGCTCGAGTGCGGCCAGGGCGACCGTCCCCACGAGTGCGCCGTCGTCGTGGCAGGTCCACAACCGGACGTGGGGCGCCCGCAGCTCGCCGAGGCCGAGCGCGTGCTGGCTCTCCGGCGGCGCGGTCGGCGCCATGTCGGCGTGGTGGGCGGCGAGGAACGCGGCGAGCGCCGGGTCGGCGAAGTCCGCGCGGGCGATCACTCCGCGGCGGCCTGGGCCGCGTCGATCATGGCGTCGACGCTGGTCAGCTTCACCCGGGGGCGCGCGTCCTCCTCTGCGAGGGCGGTCTCGTGCGCGTCGATGGCCATCCAGCCGTCGTACTCCACGAGGTTCGGCGCGCGGTCGACGATGAACTTCTCGACCTGCGCGCCGTCGAAGTCGCTGCGCTCGAGCTTGCCCGCGGCGACGTCGGCGAGCAGCACCGAGACGGTGTCGCGCGCGCAGTCGCGGTTGGTGGGGATCACGCCCGACGGTCCGCGCTTGATCCAGCCGACGACGTAGTGGCCCGGCAGGGGCGCACCGTCGTAGCCGACGATCCGGCTGTCGGCGTTGCGGAAGACGCCCCGCTCCGTGTCGAACGGGATGCCCGGGATGGGCGTGCCGTGGTAGCCGACGGCGTGGATGACCATGCCGGCCTCGTGCTCGGCGACGGCGCCGGTGGGCTGCGCCTCGACGCAGCCGTCCTCGCCCGCGACGAGCTCGTTGGTGGCCACGGAGACGGTGCGCACGCGCCCCTCGCCGCCGATGCCGACCACGGAGCGCAGGAACTTCAGCACGATCCGGCGGTCCGCGCCGGTGGGCTCCTGGGCGGCCAGCTTCCGCAGCTGCTTGAGGTTGTTGCGCTCGACGGGCGGGCGGGCCTTGTCGCGCTCCTTGTCCTCGGCGGGAACGTCGGCGGGGTCGACGATGACGTCGACGCCGGGCAGCTTGCCCAGCTCGGCGACCTCGGAGGGGGTGAACGCGGCCTGCTCGGCGCCGCGCCGGCCGAGGACGACGACCTCGCGCACCGAGGAGCCGTGCAGCGCCTCGAGGGCGTGCTCGGCCATGTCGGTGCCGGAGAGCTTGTCCGTATCGGTGACGAGGATGCGCGCCGCGTCGAGCGCGACGTTGCCGTTGCCGATCACGACGGCGCGCTCGACGCCCAGGTCGACGTCGAGGTCGCGGCGGTCGGGGTGGCCGTTGTACCAGCCCACGAAGTCGCTCGACGGGTGGTTGCCGGGGAGCCAGGCACCGTCGACCTCGAGGCGGCGGCCGCCCGACGCGCCGATCGCGTAGATCACGGCGTCGTACCACTGGGCCAGCTCGGCGGCCTGGATGTCGGAGGCCACCTCGACGTTGCCGAAGTAGCGGAAGTTCTCATGCTGCGCGGTGCGGTCGAAGATCTTGGTGACCGACTTGATCGCGGGATGATCGGGCGCGACGCCGTAGCGGACCAGGCCGAAGGGCGTGGGGAGCCGGTCGAAGACGTCGACCTGCACCTCGACGTCGTCCTGCTCCAACAGGTTCCCGGCGGCGAAGAATCCCGACGGGCCGGAACCCACGATCGCGACGCGCAAGGGCTTCATCAACAACACTCCCGAAACGGACGGCGCGGCAACCTTCTTAGGCTGCCCAAAGTAGGAAGTCTACGCCACACCCGAGCGGCGACGACGCGCGCGACGCGCCCGCTTCGCCTCGACCTCGAGCCGCTTCTGCTCGACCTTGTGCCGCGCGGCCTCGGCGATCGCGGACCGCAGGCCCACGCGCTCGACCTCCTCCTGGGCCGCGTGCGCGGCCTCGCGGGCGTGGACGAGCCGCTCGTGGGCGTTCTCCTGCGCGTGCGCCAGGCGCTCCTGCGCGTTCTCCTGCGCGTGCACGAACCGCTCGTGGGCGCTCTCCTGGGCCTGCGTGAGCCGCTCCCGGACCGCGGCGAAGCGCAGCTCGGAGGCGGTCTCGGGCGCGTCGTCGGCGGTGGCGCGCAGCCACCGGTCCGGCAGCGAGAGCTTGGCGATGGTGCGCTGCGAGAGGTAGTACTGCCGCAGCAGCGGCCCCTCGGTGTACGGGATGTCGTACTTCTCGCAGATCGCGCGCACCTTCACGGCGATCTCGGACAGCCGGTTGGACGGCAGGTCCGGGAACATGTGGTGCTCGATCTGGTAGCTCAGGTTGCCCGTCATGAAGTCCATGGCGGGGCCGCCGGAGATGTTCGCGCTGCCCAGCATCTGCCGCAGGTACCACTCGCCGGGCGTCTCGTCGACGATCGACTCGGTGGTGAACTTCTCCGCACCGTCGGGGAAGTGTCCGCAGAAGATGACCACGTAGGTCCAGATGTTGCGGACCACGTTGGCGGTGAGGTTCGCCGACAGTGTGCGGCCGAAGGAGCCGCCGACGGCCTTGCTGATCGCCGGGTAGAGCAGGAAGTCCTTGCCCAGCTGCCGCGAGGCCTTGATCCCCAGCTCGCGGAGCTGCTTGCGGGTCTGCGGCCACGGCTTGTTGCCGGCGATCGCCTCCGCCAGCTCGATGTCGTGCAGGGCGATGCCCCACTCGAAGGTGAGCCCCAGGAAGAGGTTGTTGAGGAACTGCGCGGAGCGCTTGGCCTCCCACTGCTCGTCCCGGGTCACCCGGAGCACGCCGTAGCCCACGTCGAGGTCCTTGCCCACGACGTTGGTGTACTTGTGGTGCAGGAAGTTGTGCGAGTGCTTCCAGTGAGACCCCACGCAGGCCATGTCCCACTCCCACGTGGTGGAGTGGATCTCGGGATCGTTCATCCAATCCCACTGCCCGTGCATGACGTTGTGCCCGAGCTCCATGTTCTCGATGATCTTCGCGACCCCGAGCATGCCCGCGCCGGCGGCCCAGAACCAGCGACTCTTGGAGCCGAGGATCGTGAGCCTGCCCGCCGCCTCGAGAACGCGCTGGGCGCGGATCACGCCACGGATGTACCGCGCGTCCCGATCGCCGCGCGACGACTCGACCTCGGCGCGGATCGCGTCCAGTTCCTGCGCGAGCCGCTCGATGTCGGCGTCGTCGAGATGGGCGTATTCGCCGACATCAGTGATTGCCACGTGTTCAGGCTACGCGCAGTCCGGGGGTCCGCGTCACTTCGCGGCCGCCAGCTCCTCGACGTGCGAGACCAGGCCGCGACGGTTGCCGTCTGCATCGATCTCGCCCTTGACCACCGTGGTCTTGCCGTTCTCGTCGTAGAAGCGCTTGTTCGAGTGGGTCTCGGGCGCGTCGTCGACGGTGTCCTTGAGGAACCGGTCCGGCAGCGAGAGCTTGATGATGGTGCGCCAGGACTCCGCGTACTGCTTCCACATCGGGCCCGTGTTGTAGGGCAGGTCGTACTTCTCGCAGATCTCGACGAGCCGCGAGTTGATGTAGTTGTAGCGGTTCGAGGGCAGGTCCGGGTACAGGTGGTGCTCGATCTGGCGGCCCAGGTGACCGGTGATGAAGTGCAGGGCGTCGCTGCCCTCGAAGTTCGCGGTGCCCAGCATCTGGCGCAGGTACCACTCGGGGAGCGTCTCGTTGTCGATGTCCTCGATGGTGAACTTCTCGGCGTCGTCCGGGAAGTGGCCGCAGAAGATGGTCATGTGGTCCCACACGTCGCGCACGGTGTTGGCCACGTAGTTCGCCGAGGCGGCCTTCTTGTAGCCGCGGGCGCCGGTGAAGGGCACGGCCATCGCGGGGAACAGGACGTAGTCCTTCGCGGTCTGCTTGGTGATCTTGGTGAGGACCACCTTGAGCCGGCTGCGGAACTCCTCCCAGTCGTAGTTCTCGTACTGCTCGCCGCCGTTGAGCGCCGCCTTCATGGCGTTCATCAGCTCGAGGTGCTGCACGGCCTTGCCGTACTGGAAGCCGATCATCAGCGTGAAGTTGTAGATCGGGTTGAAGAGCATGTACGGCTCCCACGGCTGATCGCGCGTGACGCGCAGGATGCCGTAGCCGATGTCGTCGTCCATGTCGGTGACGTTGGTGTACTTGTGGTGCATGTAGTTGTGGGTGTGGCGCCAGAACTTGCCGTCCGAGGCGCTGTCCCACTCCCAGTTGGTGGAGTGGATCTCCGGATCGTTCATCCAGTCCCACTGGCCGTGCATGATGTTGTGGCCGAGCTCGTTGTTCTCGATGACCTTGGCGTACGACAGGCACGCGGCGGAGGCGGCCCAGGCGGCCTTGCCCTTCCAGCCCTTCATGCCGGCACCGAGGCCGAAGACGCGGCCCGCGGTCTCCGCGATGCGCTGGCTCTTGATCACGCGGCGGATGTACTTGGCATCCTCCTCGCCGCGGCTCTCCTCGATCTCGCGGCGCAGCGCATCCAGCTCAGCACCGAGCGCCTCGATGTCGGCGTCGGTCAGGTGCGCGTACTCCGCGATGTCAGTGATAGCCACGAGGCGATCCCCAATCGGTCGGACCGCATGCAGCGGCCTAGAACAGAACGATTCCACTGTAGCAGCGAGATGGAACAAAGTCATCGATCTTGTTCCACCTGGGGCGCATGTCACACGGCGCGCCACCCGACCGGCCGGGACCGGTACCGGATCGGGGGCGGGCTGAGGCGCCGTTGCGACGGTCCCGCGACATTCGGATCGCAACGTGGGCCGTGTCGCCACCACCGGCGGCACCACCGACACGAATGGAGCAGGCCCATGAGCACGAGCACCACACGCCGTACCCGGATCCTCACCGCCGCGGCGGGCACCGCCGTCGCCGCCGGCGCCGTCCTGAGCGGCCTGGCCCTGTCCGGCACCGCGAGCGCCGACCCCGGCGTGGGCGTGAACAACCTCAAGAAGTGCACGGAGTTCATCAACGCCGACGGCAGCCCGAAGCCGGACCGCCCGAACGCATGCCTGCCCGTCGACCCGTTCACCGAGCCCGGGCTGACCCTGGCGCAGCGCAAGGCGCTGATCAACACAGACCCGAGCACGCGGGCGAGCGGATCGGCGCAGGCGGATTTCGCGGCGCTCGAGGCGAAGTTCGGCGGGCAGTAGCCCCGACGAAGACCGCCGCCGCGCCCGGTGATCCGGGTGCGGCGGCGGTGACGTACGACGGGCTCAGGCCCGACGGCCCCGTCGGGCGTGGACGGCGGCGCGGGCGGCCTTGAGCCCGAACCGGCGGCCGGTGCGCTCGTCGATGCGCGGCTCGGCGAACTCGGTGCCGGCGAACATCGCCTCCGAGGCCGTCTCCGGGGCGTCGTCCGCGGTGTCGCGGAGGTACTTGTCCGGGAGCGAGAGCTTGGCGATGGTCCGCCAGGACTTGTAGTACTGCACGTGCAGCGGGCCGATCGTGTACGGCAGGTCGTACTTCTCGCACAGCGCGCGCACACGAACGCCGATCTCCGACAGCCGGTTCGACGGCAGGTCGGGGAACAGGTGATGCTCGATCTGGTAGCTCAGGTTGCCGGAGAGGAAGTCGATGACGGGGCCGCCGGAGAGGTTGGCGCTGCCCAGCATCTGGCGGAGGTACCACTCGGCCTGGGTCTCGTTGTCGACGTCCTGCTTGGTGAACTTCTCGGCACCGTCGGGGAAGTGCCCGCAGAAGATGACCGCGTTGGTCCACACGTTGCGGATCACGTTGGCGGTGATCGTGGCGGTGAGCGCCTTGCGCCAGCCGCGCGCGCCGCCGAAGGGCACGCCGACCAGCGGAGCCGCGACGTAGTCCTTGAGCACCTGGCGGCCGATCTTGCGGCCCACGTCGGAGGCGTCGGCCTTGAAGCCCTCGCGGTCGAACCAGGACTTCTTCCACTTGGTGGCCGCGCGGCCCAGCTCGAGGTGCTGGATGGCCACGCCGTACTCGAAGAGCAGCATGAGGATCGTGTTGTAGACCAGGTTCCCCGAGTTGAACGGGGTCCACGGCTGGTCCCGGGTCACACGGAGGGTCTTGTAGCCCACGTCGTCGTCCATGTCGAGGACGTTGGTGTACTTGTGGTGCACGTAGTTGTGGGTGTGCTTCCACAGGCGCGACGTGCCGGCGTTGTCCCACTCCCACGTCGTGGAGTGGACCTCGGGATCGTTCATCCAATCCCACTGCCCGTGCATGATGTTGTGCCCGAGCTCCATGTTCTCGATGATCTTCGCCAGACCCAGCGACACCGCCGAACCCCACCAGAAGCCGCGCTTGTGCGCGCCGAGCAGCATCAGCCGGCCGGCCACCTCGAGCCCGCGCTGGGCGGCGATGGTGCGCTGCAGGTACTGCACGTCCGTCTCGCCGCGGACCGCCTCGATGTCGCGCCGGATCGCGTCCAGCTCGGCGCCGAGCGTCTCGACGTCGGCCTCCGTGAGGTGCGCGTACTCGGGGATGTCGGTGATCGCCATGCGGCCGCCCTTCGTGGTCGGTCTCGAATCTCTAACCTACGCAACCGTAAGTTACGGCCTCGGAGGTGTCAATCGGAGACGACCGGGCGGGTGGAACGCGCCCGGTCAGACGTCGAGGGTGCAGTCCCCTACCGCACGGAGATGCAATGGGACGGCCCCGGATTAGACGTCGAGGGTGCAGTCGCCCACTGCCACCGAAATGCACGTCTGAATGCGCTCGCCCTCGGTGTGCAGGTCGCCGCTGCGCAGGTCGCGGACCTGGCCGTCGGCGAGCTGCACCACGCAGGTCTGGCAGATGCCCATGCGGCAGCCGAAGGGCATCTGCACGCCGGCGGCCTCGCCCGCTTCGAGGAGGGTGGTGGCACCGTCGACGTCGGTGGTCTTGCCGGCCTTGAGGAAGGTGACCTCGCCGCCGCTCGCGGAGACGTCCGCGCGCTCGACGGTAAACCGCTCCTGGTGCAGGCGCGACTCGATGCCGCGGTCCTTCCAGGCCTTCTCCATGTCGTTGAGGAAGACGCCCGGCCCGCAGATCCACGTCTGGCGCTCCTGCCAGTCCGGGACGGCCTCGCCGAGGTTCGCCGGCGTCAGGCGGCCGGCGTCGCGGGTGTAGCGCAGCTGCACGCTGACGTTGTCGTGGTCGGCGTCGAAGGCCTCGAGCTCGTCGCGGAACAGGGCGGAGTCGGCGTTCGGCGAGGAGTGCACGGCCACGATGTCGGTCGACGCGGGGATGCCGCGCCGCTCCAGCGTGCGGAGCATCGCCATGACGGGCGTGATGCCGCTGCCCGCGGTGAGGAAGAGGACCTTGGGCGGCAGGGGGTTCGGGAGCGTGAAGTCGCCCGACGGTGCCTGCAGGCGCACGATGGTGCCCTCCTGCACGCCGGTGACGAGGTGGTTCGAGAGGAAGCCCTCGTTCATCGCCTTGACGGTGATCGACACCTCGCGCGGGGCGCGGCCGTGGCCCATGTCCGGTACGGAGGTGAGCGAGTAGGAGCGCCACGTCCACTTGCCGCCGACGAGGACGCCGATGCCCACGTACTGGCCGGCCTCGTACTTGGTGTTGAAGCCCCAGCCGGTCTCGATGGTGAGCGTGACCGACTCGTCGGTCTCCTGCTCGACCTTGACGATCTTGCCGCGCAGCTCGCGCGCCGACCACAGCGGGTTGATCAGGTGCAGGTAGTCGTCCGGCAGCAGCGGCGTGGTGAGCCTCGCGACCGCGCCGCGCACCAGGTTGGTGCGGGGATGCTCGGCGGAGACGTTCTTGGCCGGGGCCTCGAGCCAATCACGGAAAGCGCGGAAGGAGTTGCTCATGGGGGTGAGCCTACGGTGCCGTAGCTTGTTGGGACAATTTCTGTGAGGTTGTCCTATGCGGGTGCGGCGCGGCTACCGCTTCGCGGGGCCCGCGGCGACGAAGTTCCAGTAGCCCCGCGGACCGTCGGAGATCGTGAGCCGGTTCCCGGTGACCTTCACGGTGCGCGGGCCGTCGAAGGCCTGCCGGAACTGCTCGCCCGCGCCGGCGACGTAGCACATCCGCAGGGTGGAGAAGAGGCCGCTGAAGGTGGCGCGGTCACCCTTCACCTCGGCGGTCATGCCGAAGACGTTGCAGCCGTCGTTCCCGCCGGCCCGCTTGCCATCGATGCTGAAGTGCGCGGGCGATCCGGTGTACTTCACCGGCGCGGTCCGCGCGAAGCCGCTCGACGCGAAGTTCCACTGCGTGCCCGTCAGGGGCACCGGAGCCGCCGACGCCACGGGCGCGGACGCCGCGACGCCCGCCCCCACGAGGAGGGCCGCCGCCAACCGGGTACCGCGCACCGTCATGCCACCACCGTAACCCCGCCCGCGAGCTGGCTCAGAGCAGTTCGAGTAGGAAGGGCAGTTCCTGCGTGGCGTACCAGGCCAGATCGTGGTCCTCCGCGTCGCCGACGGCGAGCTCCGCGTCCTCGTCGCCGAGGTCCGCGGCGTCGACCACCTGCGCGGCGCGGGTCACGGCCGCCTCCGCCTCGGAGACGTCGACGTGCACCGCGAGAACGTTCTTCAGCCGGATGGGCTCCGTGACCTTGAGGACGGCGTCGTCGAGGTCGGGGCGTTCCTTCGCGGCCGGGACGTCGGCCGTGATCACCACGCGCCGAACGGGATCCGGCGCGGCACCGTCGCCCTCGGCCTCGGCCTCGGCACCGTCGGCCGGCTCCGGCTCGTCGACGGCGAGCAGCCGCAGCGAGGCGCGCGCCGCCTGGCGCATGGCGGCCTCGGCGAGCTCCTCGTCATCGCCCGAGGTGTACGCCTCGCGCAGCGCGGGCGTCACCCCGAAGACGGTGCCGCCCAACGGGAACAGCTCCCCGTCGCGCTGCAGGACCTGCAGCCCCGCCAAGGTGCTGGGCACGTACACGCGGACCGTCATCTACTCCCCCTTCGCGGACGCGGCGAGCTCGTCCAAGGCCTCGTACAGGAACTCCGTCATCGAGATCACGTCCCACATGCCGTCGCGGTCGGCGTTGAGCCCGATGTACACCGTGCCGTTGTACGACGTGATGCCGATGGACACGACCTGGTTGGCGATGAGCGGCGGCACCGGGAACACCTCCTGCACCTCGATGCCGGACAGGTACACCGGGGCCTGCGGGCCCGGCGCGTTGGTGACCAGGGTGTTGAAGGACCTCGGCGAGACGCTCATCGCGGTCCGCGCGCCCAGCGCGTGCAGCGTCGGCGGCGTGAAGCCGCCGCTGGCGGCCAGCGCCCGCGCCGCGACCTGGCGGTTCCGGTCCACCTGGGCGGCGGCGCCGTGCGCGATCTGGCGCAGCCGGACCACCGCGTTGCTCTCCGCGACGGGGAGCCGCACGATGTACGCGCGCACCTGTTCGCCGACGCCGAGACCCACGTCGTCGACGGCGATCGGCTCGAGCACCCGCACCTCGGTGCCGGCGCTGATCGGCTCGCCGCGCGAGATCAGCCAGGTGCGCAGGCCGCCCGCGATCACCGACAGCAGCAGGTCGTTGACGGTGCAGCCGTAGGCCGCCCGCAGCCGGCGGAACTCGTCGAGGTCCATCCGGGCGACGGCGAACCGGCGGCTCCGCGAGATCGGCACGTTGAGCGAGCGCACCGGGGTGACGGCGGTGCGGGCGCGCACCAGGCTGGAGGCGCGCTCGATGACGTTGGCGGCGTCCTCCTGCAGGCCGGTGATCGACTCGGCGACCTCGCCGACCAGGCCCTGGATCATGGACGCGGTCCGCGCGGGGCGCGAGAGCATGTCGATGACGGCGCCCATCACGAGCTCGCCGTCGCTGGGCTCGTGCTGGCCCATCCACAGGTCCTCGGGCGGCTCCGGCGTGTGCGGGGTGCCGGTGAGCAGCAGCTGCATCAGGTCGACGTTGGCGCGGCCGTCGACGAGCGCGAGGTGGGTCTTCGTGAACACCGCGAGCCGGTCGTCCGCCAGCCCCTCGATGAGGTAGACCTCCCACAGCGGGCGCTCACGGTCCAGCGGCCGGGAGTTGAGGCGCGCGACCAGGTCGTGCAGCTGATCGTCGCTGCCCGGCTGGGGCAGCGCGGAGACCCGCACGTGGTACGTGATGTCGAAGTCGCGGTCCTCGACCCACACCGGGCGGGCGATGCCGAGCGGCACCGCGCGGACCTTCTGCCGGTACCGGGGCACCTCCGCGAGGCGCTCCTCGATGGTGTCGAGAAAGCGCTCGTACTCCAGCCGCTCCTCGGGTCGGCGCACGATGACGAGCGACCCCACGTGCGTGGGAGTGGTGGAATTCTCCAACGCGTAGAACTCCGCGTCGGACTGGCCGAGCCTGCCCTTCACTGCACCTCCCCCGGTGACCGATCTTCGGCGTCAGCATACGGGATCGACCGCTCGCCGCCGGTTCGAGTACACGGGATCCGAACGGCTTCCTGATGCGTCTAATCAGTATGGGGGCGATCATTCTCGCGGCCGACGGGGCACGGTCCCGCACGCCGCGCACACCGGAACCCGGCTTCGTCGTGCTGCGCGCGCCGGACGCCGAACCTCCCGCGCGGCCGCTCGTGCGCGTGAAGGCCGCGCGGGCCGCGCCGCCGCTGCCGGCACCGTCGGATCCCGCCCCGCCGGAGCCGATCGCCCTGCCCGGGCCCGTGGCCGCAGTGCACCCCGACGCGCACCGCTTCGTGCTCTCCACGCTCCGGCCCGTCTTCGAGGTACTGGACCGGCGGCGCCCGGCGAAGCACCTCGCTGCGATCGCCTCGGGCACCGTGGTCGACGTGCTGCGGACGCTCGCGGAGACGGGGCCGGCCGGCACGGTCTCCGGGTGGGGCGACGTGCACGTGGGCACCCCGCGCGCGCTGGCACAGCGCGCCCGCCGCCCGCGCGGGCCCGAGGTGGGGTCCGAGATCTTCCTGACCTACACCCGCGGGGAGCGGGTGCTCGCCGCGGCGGGCCGGGTCGAGGCCGCGGCCGGACGGTGGCGGTGGGTCGCGTTCACCACGGCGGCGTGACGCGGGTTACTCCTGTGTTTGCGCGAATCACGACCGCCCGGCGCGGCGGGGCGGTACACAAGGGACATGTCGCTGAGCTCGCTGCGTGCCGCGTTCCGTTACCGGGTGGCCCGCCACTTCCTGATCGGCCCCGCGCTGTGGGCCTGGGGACGCCCCGAATACACGGGGCTGGAGAACATTCCCCGCACCGGTCCGGTGATCCTGGCCGCGAATCACCTCGCGATCTCGGACTCGTTCTACGTGGTGCAGAGCGCGCGGCGGCCCGTCAGCTTCCTCGCGAAGGCGGACTACTTCACCGAGCCCGGGATCAAGGGCCGGTTCAAGAAGATCTTCTTCTCCGGCATGGGGCAGATCCCCGTGGACCGGCGCGGCGGCTCGGTCTCGGCGCCCGCGCTCGAGGCGGCGACGAAGATCGTCGAGGACGGCGGCGCCTGGGGCATCCACCCGGAGGGCACCCGATCCCCCGACGGCCGGCTGTACAAGGGCAAGACCGGAGCGGTGCGGGTGGCTCTCGCCACCGGCACGCCGCTCATCCCGATCGCGCTGGGCCGCACCGACAACCGGACCCGGAAGAACTTCTGGAAGAGCCGCGTCACCGTCGACGTACTGCCGCCGCTGGACCTGAGCGACGCGAGCCTCGACGATCAGGAGTCGATCCGCCGCGCCACCGACCGCCTGATGGACGTGATCGGCGAGCACACCGGCCAGGACCGCGTCCCCGAGTACGCGAAGAAGGGCGGCAAGTAGCCGCTCGACGACGAACTCGACGACGAAGGAGGGCGGCAGTGCCGCCCTCCTTCGTCGTTCGGTGGCTTACCGGCGGTGCTTGCCCCGCGCGGCCGCGGCCTTCTGGGCGGCCTTGTCGGCCTCGCGCTTGGCGGCGCGACGCTCGGACCGGGACCCCTGCGGCTCGTCGGCGTTCTGCGACATCTCGGTGAGCTCGCCCTGCTCGGACGGGCCGGAGAGGGTGATCTTCTCCGGGTCCACGTCGGCGACGGGGCTGCTCACCTGCGCCGGCGCGGCGGCCTCCGCATCGGCGGCCCCGGGCGCGCCCTCCTCGGGCTCCTGCACCTGGACCTTGAACAGTGTGGAGACGGACTCCTCCTTGAGGCCCTCGAGCATGCCGTTGAACATGTCGTAGCCCTCGCGCTGGTACTCGACCACGGGGTCGCGCTGGGCGATCTGCCGCAGGCCGATGCCCTCCTTGAGGTAGTCCATCTCGTAGAGGTGCTCGCGCCACTTCTGGTCGAGGACCGACAGCAGCACGGACCGCTCGACCTGGCGCATCGTGCCCTCGCCCGCGGCCTTCTCGATCGACTCCTGGTGCTTGTCGTACGCCGCGTGGATGTCCTTGAGCAGGACGTCCTTGAGCTCACCGCTGGTGATCTCGTCGCGGTCGCCGTTCTCGTCCTCGCCGACGACCTGCTTCCAATCGAGCTCGATCGGGTACAGCGTCCGCATGGCGGTCCACAGCTCGTCGAGGTCCCAGTCCTCCACGTAGCCCGTGGACGTCGCGGCGTCGACGTACGCCGAGACCACGTCGTCGGTCATGTGGTTGACCTGGTCGAAGAGGTCCTCGCCGCGCAGGATCTTGCGGCGCTCGTCGTAGATGACCTTGCGCTGCTCGTTCTGCACGTCGTCGTACTTGAGGACGTTCTTGCGGATCTCGAAGTTCTGCTGCTCGACCTGGGTCTGCGCGCTGCGGATGGCGCGGGAGACGAACTTGTTGTCGATCGGCACGTCGTCGGGCAGGTTGACACGGTTCATCCACGCCTCGATCTGCGCGCCGTTGAAGCGCCGCATCAGCTCGTCGCCGAGCGAGAGGTAGAAGCGGGACTCGCCCGGGTCGCCCTGACGGCCGGAGCGGCCGCGCAGCTGGTTGTCGATGCGCCGCGACTCGTGCCGCTCGGTGCCGAGCACGTAGAGGCCGCCGGCGTCGCGCACGTCGTCGCCCGCCTCCTTCGACTCCTTCTTGACCTGCTCGATGGTCTCGTCCCACGCCGCCTCGTACTCCTCCGGCGTGGTCACCGGATCGAGACCGCGCTCGCGCAGCTTCAGGTCGGCGATGATGTCGGGGTTGCCGCCGAGCACGACGTCGGTGCCGCGGCCGGCCATGTTGGTGGCGACGGTGACGGCGCCGGGCGTGCCCGCCTTGGCGATGATCGCCGCCTCCTGCTCGTGGAACTTGGCGTTGAGCACGGTGTGCGGGATCTTCTTGCGCTCGAGCTGGCGCGAGAGGTACTCGGACCGCTCGACCGAGGTGGTGCCGATGAGGACCGGCTGGCCGGCCTCGTGGCGCTCCTCGATGTCCTCGACGATGGCGGCGAACTTCGCCTCCTCAGTCTTGTAGATGAGGTCCGTCTGGTCCTTGCGGATCATCGGCCGGTTCGTCGGGATCGGGATGACGCCCAGCTTGTAGATCTGGTGCAGCTCGGCGGCCTCGGTCTCGGCCGTACCGGTCATGCCGGAGAGCTTGTCGTAGAGGCGGAAGTAGTTCTGCAGCGTGATCGTGGCGAGGGTCTGGTTCTCGGCCTGGATCTCGACGTTCTCCTTCGCCTCCAGGGCCTGGTGCATGCCCTCGTTGAATCGGCGCCCCGCGAGCACGCGGCCGGTGAACTCGTCGACGATGAGGACCTCGCCCGAGCGGACGATGTAGTCCTTGTCGCGCTCGTAGAGCTCCTTGGCCTTGATCGCGTTGTTCAGGTAGCTGACCAGCAGCGAGTTGGTCGCGTCGTAGAGGTTCTCGATGCCCAGCTGATCCTCGACCAGCTCGACGCCGGCCTCGTTGACGCCGATGGTCTTCTTGCGGATGTCCACCTCGTAGTGGACGTCCTTCTCCATCAGCGGGACGATGCGCGCGAACTCGGTGTACCACTTCGAGGAGGCGTCGGCGGGGCCGGAGATGATGAGCGGCGTGCGGGCCTCGTCGATGAGGATCGAGTCCACCTCGTCGACGATGGCGTAGTTGTGGCCGCGCTGCACCAGCTCCTCTTCGCTGTGCGCCATGTTGTCGCGCAGGTAGTCGAAGCCGAACTCGTTGTTGGTGCCGTAGGTGATGTCGGCGCTGTAGGCCGTGCGGCGGCGATCCGGATCCTGCCCGGAGAGGATGCAGTCCACCTCGAGCCCGAGGAAGCGGTGCACGCGGCCCATCCAGTCCGCGTCGCGCTTGGCGAGGTAGTCGTTGGTGGTGACCAGGTGCACGCCCTTGCCCGTGAGCGCATTGGCGTAGGCCGCCATGACCGAGGTCAGGGTCTTGCCCTCACCGGTCTTCATCTCGGCGATGTCGCCCTCGTGCAGGGCGCCCGCGCCCATGATCTGCACGTGGTACGGCTTCTGCCCGAGCACGCGCCACGCCGCCTCGCGGGCGGTGGCGAACGCCTCGGGGAGGATCTCGTCGAGGGACTCGCCCTTCTGCAGGCGCTTCTTGAAGAGCTCGGTCTTGGCCTGGAGCTTCTCGTCGGAGAGCGCCTCGTACTCGTCGTTCAGGCTCTCCACGTAGGAGGCCAGGCCGTCGAGCCGCTTGACCATCCGGCCTTCGCCGAACCGCAGCACCTTGGAGAGAACCACTGAGCAACCTCAATCCGTTAACGAGTCAAAGTGAGCGCGCGCACACACGAATCCCGGCCGCGTCGTCCGCGACCGGGATCCATGGTAGGCGAAACGTCAGGTCAGGCGGAGAAGGCCGTAGTCGAACGCCTTCCGCCGGTACACGACGGAGGGCTTCTCGGCCTCCTTGTCGAAGAACAGGAAGAAGTCGTGGCCGACCAGTTCCATCTGCGACAGGGCGTCGTCCACCGTCATCGGCGTGCCCGGATGGTCCTTGATCCGGACGACCTGGCCGGGCAGGTGGTCCTCGACGAGGGCGGCGTACGGATCGTCGTCCGCCTCGCTCGCGGACGGCGCGTCGGGCAGGGCCGACGGTGCCGTCGCCTCCGCCACGGAGACCGGGGTGCGGTTCCCGTAGTGCACCTTCTTGCGGTCCGAGGCCTTCCGCAGGCGACTCTGCAGGCGGGAGAGGGCCGTCTCGAAGGCGGCGTAGAAGTTCTCCGACGCCGCCTCGGCACGGGCGACGCCGCCCTTGCCGCGGACCGTCAGCTCCAGGCGCTGGCAGGCCTTGGACTGGCGTGGATTGGGTTCGTGGAAGAGGCTGACCTCGAACAGAGTGATGGTGGAGCGGAACTTCTCGAGCCGCGCCAGCTTGTCTCCCAGGTAGACGCGGAAGTGCTCGGGCACCTCCACGTTGCGGCCGTCGATGGCCACGGGGGCGTTGGGAGTGAGGTACTCCTTGTCGCGCTCGTCGGCCACGTGGCCGGGTTCGCGGAAGGGGTCGACCTCGACGTTGGGGGTCGCGTGGGCGCGATTCGTGTCGCGCGGGGACAGAAGGGTCATGTGGAACCTTTCATGCAGGCCCGAATCCCTTGCGCTCGTACGGATCACCAGTCCGTCACTTCGGTCAGCGCGCGTGGGAGCAGGCTCAGATTCGAACGGCGGGCGGACTGCCCGACGCCTGGGAAGGTGTGCCATCACCTCCTCTTTCTCGAACCGGGAAAGGTACCCCCGAAGATAGCCCGGCTTTCCGGATCCCGCCAGGATTTGGTCACCGCGAGTTCACCGACGCGTCACGCCGCGGCGAGGGTGATCGCGGCGGCGACGGGCACGCCCCGTCGGGCCAGGGCGGCGACGGACTCCGCCAGGGTGGCCCCCGTGGTCACCACGTCGTCCACCAGCACGACGGTGCCGTCCGCGGGGAGCGCCCGGACACGGACGGTGCCGCGCACGTTGGCGACCCGCGCAGAGGCGCCCAGCCCCACCGACTCCGCGGCGCCCACCGTGCGCAGGACCGGCGAGACCGTCACCGCGTACACGGGAGCCGCGGTGCGGGCGCCGGCGCGGCACACCGCGGTCACCACGTCGCCGCCGCGGCGTCGAGCGGCCCACGCCGTCGTGGGCGCGGGCACCAGGACCGGATCATCGCCCAACTCGCCCCAGGCCCGCAGGCGCAGCAGCGCGTGCGCGAGGGCGCGGCCCAGCGGGACGGCGAGATCGCCGCGACCGCGCTCCTTGAGCTGCAGGACGGCGCGGCGCCGCGCACCGTCGTACCGGCCCAGTGTCCAGACGGGCACCCCCGGATCGACGGTGGTGCGGATCAGCGCCGGGACGTCGTGCAGGGCCGCCTCGCAGCGGCCGCACCAGCGCACCCTCGGAAACCCGCAGCCGCCGCAGGTACGGGGCACCGCCAGCTCGACCAGGTCGTCGACGCCGCCGGCCACCCCGCGGACGACGCCCCGCACGATGCGCACGGCTCCCCCGTTCCAGGTGCGCTCTACCCGGGCAGCACCGGGTTCGCCCGGCCCCCCGCCAGGCGATCCACCTGGCTCCAGTATTGCTCGTCGCTGTCCGGACCGATGCCGATCTCCCACACCCCCGACGAGTCCGTCGCGTACACCGCGGACGTCGACACCGCGACGTTGTAGACGGGCGGCGAGAGGTTGCGGCTCGGCACCGCGGTGACCTCGCCCGAGTCGTACCGCACGGACAGCACCGGCGAATCGGAGGTGTTGCGGCCGATGAAGATCACGTCGCCGGTCTGCCAGTCGACCGACGAGGCGACCAGCTCCCGGTCGGTGACCACCGACGTGAGACGGGCGAGCTTGGTCTGCCCGTTGGGCGCCGCCTGCACGACACCCACCAGCACCTTCCCGCCCACGACGAGGGCCGCCCGCACACCGTCGCGCGAGAGGCGCAGCTCGGTGATCGGGCCCGGCGCGGCCGCCGCCACCTCGCTCGCGTCGATGTCGGTGGTCGAGACCTCCCCCGTGGTCTGGTCCTGCCGGACCCGGACCACGCGCGTCCCGTCGAGCACCGTCCACACCGCGGCGTCGTCGGGCGTCCACGAGGGCCGGGTCATCGAGCCCGCGGTGAGCACCTGCGTCGGCACGCCACCGTAGGGCGCGAGGGCGAGCGCGGTCCCGGGGCCGCCCCGGCCGCCCGCGTCGAGCACCGCCGCCACCTGCCGCCCCGTGCCCGAGAGCCCGACCGAGCGGATCGACGTCGATGCCCCGAGCGGCCCCGCGACGGGGGTGACCTGACCGCCCGCGCCCTGGCCGCCGGTGATCTTGACGAACCGGCCGTCGAGCACTCCGTGCAGGCCGACCGCGAGATCCGACGAGGCGTTCGGGCTGATCGACGCGACGTCGTTGGGGTTCCAGCCGGACTGGTGCTTGTCGTCGAGCGGCGAGCCGTCGACGGTGATCACATACGGGCCCTGCACGTCGGCGCCGGCGAGGCTCCACACGATCTGCCCGGCCACGAGCCGGGCCACGTCGGGCTCGACGCGCGGCAGGCCCGTCAGGTCCACCCGCACGCCCGCGAAGCCGACGCCCGGGTCGCGCTGGTTGCCCTGCGCGTCGGTCACGGCGCCGCGGATGCCGGCGTTCGCCCCGAACGGGTTGTAGACGGCGTCCTTGAGGGCCGCCCGCGGGCCGCGGACCAGGAGCAACAGCAGGTCCGAGGCGAGCTTGGAGCGCGGCCCGGCCAGCCATCGGGCGTCCGGCACCAGGGTGCGCCCCGTCGGATCCGGGAAGTACAGCAGGTAGCGGCGGTAGACGACGCGGAACTGCTCGGTGTCGATCAACAGCATCGGGGTGTTGCCCACCGAACTGATCCCCTGCAGCCGCCACTGGCCGTCGACCTGGAGGAGCTGGACGTTCTGCGTGATCGACTGCGATGCCGGCTCGAACGTGCCGTCGGCGCCGAGGAAGCCCGTGGCCTGCGCGCGGATCGTCGCCTTCATGAAGTTCGTGCTGCGCTCCGTCGGCAGCACGTCGATGTCCTTCACCACGACGGCCTGCTGCGGCACGTCCCAGCTCGCGTTGGGCGTGAGGAACTTGCGGGAGGCGGCGTAGTTCCCGTCGGCCACCGCGTTCGCCTTGAGGAAGTCGCGGACGATGACCTCGGGCTGCGAGTCGCGGCGCGGCGCCAGGCCCCGGTCGGGCGCCGCGGTCTCGCCGCCCAGGTCGCCGATGACGCGCGGATTCGTCGACTCGGGGATGTTGGCGCACCCGGTGAGCGCGACCAGCGCGGCCAGCAGGATCACCAGCGCCTTCGCGGCGGGCGTGCGCAGGGTCCTAGACATCGTCGGAGCCCCCGTCCGGGCCGCGCCGCGTCATCGACTTGAGCGGCAGGGGGCTGACGGTGACCCGGCCCCCGCGCGTGCGGGGCAGGGTGAGCCGGAAGCAGGAGCCGCTGCCGGGCTCGCCCCAGGCCTCGAGCCGGCCGCTGTGCAGGCGCGCGTCCTCGATGCTGATCGCCAGGCCCAGCCCCGTGCCGCCCGAGCGCCGCACCCGCGACGGATCGGAGCGCCAGAAGCGGTTGAAGACCAGCTTCTCCTCGCCGGGCCGCAGGCCCACGCCGTAGTCGCGGACGGTGACCGCCACGGCGTCGTCGTCGGCGCGCATGGTGAGGATCACGGGCTTGCCCTCGCTGTGGTCGATGGCGTTGGCGAGCAGGTTGCGCAGCACCCGCTCGACCCGCCGGGTGTCGGCCTCGACGATGACGGGGTCGTCGGGCATGTCGAGGATCAGCTCGGTCTCGGACTGCTCCGCCAGGTGCCGGACGGTGGCCATCGCGGAGGCGATCGGCACCTCGATGTCGATCTGCTCGGAGTGCAGCTCCGCGACGCCGGCGTCGTGCCGGGAGATCTCCAGCAGCTCGGCGAGCAGGGTCTCGAAGCGGTCCAGCTCCTTCTGCATCAACTCGGTGGTGCGGCGCATTCCGGGGTCGAGGTCGTCCACGGAGTCGGCGATCATGTCGGCCGCCATCCGCACGGTGGTGAGCGGGGTGCGCAGCTCGTGGGAGACGTCGGAGGTGAACTGGCGCTGGAGGTTGCCGAACTCCTCGAGCTGCCCGATCTGTTTGGACAGCGACTCGGCCATGTCGTTGAAGCTCATCGCGAGGCGCGCGATGTCGTCCTCGCCGCGCACCGGCATGCGCTCCTTGAGCCGGCCCTCGGCGAAGCGCACCGCGATCCGCGCCGCGGACCGCACGGGCAGCACGACCTGTCGCGCGACGAGCAGGCTGACCGCCGCGAGCAGGATGAGCAGCACCGCGCCGCCCGTGTACAGCGTGCCCTGCATCAGGTTGAGGGTGTTCTCCTCCTGGGTGAGCGGGAACACCAGGTACAGCTCGAGGCCCGCGATCGTCGACTGCACGGGGGTGCCGATCACCAGCACCTTCCCGTACCGGCCGGTGCTGTCGGTGACCGTCGCGTGCTGGAACGCGGTCTGGCCGCCGCGGACGAAGGTCTGCAGGGACTGCGGTACCTCGCTCTCGCTGCCGATCACGATCGGCGGGCGGCCCGCGCCGTGCGGCACGATCAGCACGGGGTCGTAGTTGCCGGACCGCGCGGCCGTCGGACCCACGTCGAGGCCCTGGCTCACCAGGCTCGCGCGGACGCTGCGCAGCACCGACTCCACGCCCTCGGTGCGGGTCTCCGCGCGACTGAGCGAGAGCTCCACGTTCTGCTTGACCCGGGCGGTCTCCTCCTTGCCCGCGGTGAGCTTCGCGTCGATCAGCTGGTTCGCGATCTGGGAGGTCAGCACGAAACCCAGCAGCAACAGCACGGTGAGGCTGAGCACGAGGGTCTGCGTGACCACCCGCAGCTGCAGCGAACGGCGCCAGACGCGTCCCGCGTAGGACAAGCCGGCACCGGCGAACCGCGCACCGTCGCGCAGGGCGATCGTGGGGTCGGCCAGGAACGTGCGCACCGCGCCGCGCACCCAGTCCACCTGCCGGGCCGCCCCGGCCCGGTCGATCACGAGCCGATCGGCCCGCTCACGCCGGCCCCGCCTTGTAGCCGACGCCGCGCAGCGTGAGCACGATCTCCGGGTTCTCCGGATCCTTCTCGATCTTCGCGCGCAGGCGCTGGATGTGGACGTTCACCAGCCGGGTGTCCGCCGGGTGCCGGTAGCCCCACACCTGCTCGAGCAGGACGTCGCGCGTGAACACCTGCCGCGGCTTGCGCGCCATGGTGACCAGCAGGTCGAACTCGGTGGGCGTGAGCGAGACGACGGCGCCGTCGCGGGTCACCTTGTGCGCCGGGACGTCGATGATGACGTTGCCGATCGAGAGCAGCTCGCTGGGCTCGTCGTCGGTGCGGCGCAGCCGGGCCCGCACGCGCGCGACGAGCTCCTTCGGCTTGAAGGGCTTGATCACGTAGTCGTCGGCGCCCGACTCGAGGCCCAGCACCACGTCGACGGTGTCCGCCTTCGCCGTGAGCATCACGATCGGCACCGACGAATCGGCGCGCAGCACGCGGCACACGTCGATGCCGTTCATGCCGGGGAGCATGAGGTCGAGCAGCACCAGGTCGGGGCGGAACTCGCGGGCCGCGCTCAGCGCCTGCGTGCCGTCGCCGACCACCGTCGAGTCGAAGCCCTCGTTGCGCAGGACGATGGTGAGCATCTCCGCCAGGGCGGGATCGTCGTCGATCACCAGGATCCGGGGTTTCATGCTGTCCATATTGTCACTGCTGTCGGCGTTCCTGCTCTTACGACACCTTACGATCCTCTCCATGGGACGACTCGTCGCGATCGAAGGCCTCGACGGGGCCGGCAAGAACACGCTCACCCGGGCCGTCACGGCGCGGCTGCAGGCGTCGGGCCGGACGGTGACCGCGCTCGCCTTCCCCCGCTACGGCACGCAGTTCGCGGACCTCGCCGCCGAGGCGCTGCGCGGCGGCAACGGCGACGTCGCCGAGTCCGTGTACGGCATGGGCCTGCTGTTCGCCTTCGACCGGCAGGCCGCGGCGCCCGACATCCGGGCCGCCCTCGCCGCGCACGACGTGGTGCTGCTGGACCGGTACGCCGCCTCCTCGGCCGCGTACAGCGCGGCCCGCCTGGGCGAGGGTGCCGACGGTGCCGTGGCCGGCTGGGTGCGCGAGCTCGAGTTCGGGCGGTTCGGGCTGCCGGTGCCGGACCTGCAGGTGTACCTCGACGTGCCGGTGACCGTCGCGGCCGAGCGCGCACGGTCGCGCGAAGCGAGCGACGCCGCCCGCGAGCGCGACGCCTACGAGCGGGACGGCGACCTGCAGGCCCGCACCGGCGCGGTCTACACCGGGCTGGCGGCGGCGGACTGGGTGTCGCCGTGGCGCGTGCACGCCGTGGACGACGCCCCGGAGCTGCTGGCCGACGCGATCGCGGCCCTTTCCTGAAGAACAGGCCTGTTATTCACTGAAGTCCCACCCGCAACGGTGCTGTGGCGCAGTAACGTGCGCCACGAAACTGACTCGTCAGTAACCGGGAGGGACGACCGTGCGCATCCTCGGGGCCACCGCCGCGGCAGGCGCCGCCGCGCTGCTGCTCGGCGTCGCGGGAGCCGACACCACCGCGTCCCAGGCCCCGGCCGTCCACCGCTCGCCCGGGCCCGAGCTGGTCGCCCAGGCCGCGATCGGCCTCGCCGAGCTGCGCCCGCCGGCACCGTCGGATGCCCCGGCCGCGCCCGCGGCGCGGCACGTGCCGATCCCGCCGCGCCCCGAGGCCGTCAAGGTCGCACCCGGGCCGCTCGGCATCCCCGGCGCCGCCTTCGCCGCCTACCGCGGCGCCGCCGACCGGATGGCCCTCGAGGCGCCCGGCTGCGGGATCGAGTGGAACCTGGTCGCGGCGATCGGCCGCATCGAGTCGGGGCATGCGGACGGCGGCAACGTCGACGCCGCGGGCAACACCCTCACCCCGATCCAGGGTCCCGTGCTCGACGGCTCGCTCGCGGGCAACGCCGTGATCCGCGACGGCGCCGGCTTCGCCCGCGCGCTCGGCCCGATGCAGTTCCTCACCACCACCTGGGCGCTGTTCGGCGGCGACAACTCCGGCGACGGGAACGCCGACGTCAACAACGTCCGCGACGCCGCCTACGGCGCCGCCCGCTACCTCTGCTCCAGCGCGACGGGGCTGCAGGACGAGGCCGCCCAGCGCGTGGCCGTGTTCGCCTACAACCAGTCGAACTCCTACGTCGACAACGTCGTGGCCTGGTCGAAGGCCTACCGCGACCGGGCGATCCCCGTCGGCGGCATCCCCGACATGGCGGCCCCCGTCGCGCCGCCGTCCACGCTGCCCAAGCCGCTGCCGCCCGGCACCGTGGTGATCGTCGGCTGCGGGACGCCCGACGGTGCGCCGGCGCCGTCCGGATCGGTGGCGCCGGGCCCGTCCGGATCGATGGTGCCGTCCGCCGGGCCCGGGAAGCCCGCGGCGGCCGCGACCTCCGCCAGGCCCGGACCCGCGACGACGACCCCCGCCAAGCCCTCCGCGAAGCCTTCCGGGCCGGCGAAGCCCTCCGGGCCGGCGTCGGCGTCGGCGTCGGGTGCGCAGCGCGGGCCCGACGGCGCGCCGCTCGCGACCACGGTGACCCGGTGCGCGACCCCACCGCCGAGCGGCCCGAGCACGCCCGGCGCACCGTCGGGCCCGCCCCGGCCGATGCCGCCCGGCGCCTCCGTCCCCGCCGGCCCCGGCGGCGCGCTGGCGATCCCGTCCGGCGGACCGTCGACCACCCGGCCGGCGCCGCCGTCCGCGGCCCGGCCCGCGGTTCCCTCGGCGCGCCCCGCCCCGTCGAGCGGGCCCGCACCGTCGTCCTCGCCGACGGTGCCCCGTCCCGCGCGGTAGATCGGGTTCCCCCACCGATTTTCCCCACCGGGCCTGCGGATACGATGGAGGGCGCTATGAGTGCGGTAACCGAAGACGCGATCCGGTCGGCCCTGGCCACCGTGAACGACCCCGAGATCGGCAAGCCGATCACCGATCTGGGGATGGTGAAGTCGGTCGCGGTGCAGGCCGACTCGTCGATCGACGTCGAGGTGTACCTGACCACCTCCGCCTGCCCGATGCGCACCCAGATCGTGGACCGCGTGCGGGCGGCCGTCGCCGACGTGCCGGGCACCGGCGAGGTGCGCGTCGAGCTGGACGTGATGAACGACGAGCAGCGCGCGGAGCTGCGCAAGACGGTGCGCGGCGACAAGGCCGAGCCCGTGATCCCGTTCGCCCAGCCCGGCTCGCTGACCCGCGTGTACGCGGTCGCGTCGGGCAAGGGCGGCGTGGGCAAGAGCTCCGTGACGGTGAACCTCGCGGCGTCGCTGGCCGCACGCGGGCTGTCCGTGGGCGTGCTCGACGCCGACATCTACGGCCACTCCGTGCCGCGCATGATGGGCACGGACGCGCGTCCCACCCAGGTCGACTCGATGATCATGCCGCCGCAGGCGCACGGCGTGAAGGTCATCTCGGTGGCGATGTTCACCACCGGCAACACTCCCGTCGTGTGGCGCGGCCCGATGCTGCACCGCGCGCTGCAGCAGTTCCTCGCGGACGTCTTCTGGGGCGACCTCGACGTGCTGCTCCTCGACCTGCCGCCCGGCACCGGCGACGTGGCTATCTCCATCGCGCAGCTCATCCCCGGCGCCGAGATCCTGGTGGTCACGACCCCGCAGACCGCGGCGGCCGAGGTCGCGGAGCGAGCCGGCGCCATCGCGCTGCAGACCCGCCAGCGCGTGGCCGGCGTCATCGAGAACATGGCGGGGCTGACCCTGCCCGACGGGACCGTCCTCGACGTCTTCGGTTCCGGCGGCGGCGAGCAGGTCGCGGCGCGGCTCACCCGCGCCGTGGGCGCCGACGTGCCCCTGCTCGGCCAGATTCCGCTGGACCCGCAGCTGCGCGAGGCGGGCGACGCCGGGACCCCGGTCGTGCTCTCCGCGCCGGACTCCCCCACCGGCTCCGCCCTGCGCGCCATCGCCGACAAGCTCGCCGTCCGCAAGCGCGGCCTGGCCGGAATGTCGCTGGGCATCGACACCACCCGTCACCTCTAACCCGACGGTCTGCGGTCCGCTCCCGCCGCGGAGATCAAAGCCGCAGGTAGCGCTGCGGCGGGTGGCGCTGCGGCGGGTGGCGATCCGCCCATCCGCTGCCGAAACTCGCGTGCGCTGCCGATCCGCGGCAGCGTCCGTCGATATCAGCAGCGCGGCAGCGAGTAACCGGCAGCGTGCGCCGAAGTCGGCAGCGCACGATCACGCGGCCGACGGGATGATCCCGTTGCGCGCCATCGCGGGGAGGAGCAAGCGACGCAGACCGTCGTTCGCGTTGAGCACTCGCCAACGCCAACGGACCACCTCGATCCCCGCGTCCGCGAACAGCTCGTGGCGACGCTTCTCCTCGGCCATCGCGGCGTCCACGTCCGCGGGCTCGTCGCCGTATTTGCCGCGGCCGTCGAACTCGCCGGTCATCGCGCCCCAGTCGAAATCGGCGTAGAAGAGCTCGTCGCCGAGGATGCGCGGCACCTGCAGGCGCGGCATCGGGAGGCGGGCCGACAGCATCTGCATGCGCGACAGCGACTCACCCGCCGATTCGCTGCACTCCACGGACAAGGCGAGCGCCCGGCGGGCGAGCGCTGCACCCCGGCAGCGGACCAGCATCGCGATGCAGTCCTCCAACTGCGCCAGCGGCACCGGGGCCGGTTCCTCCGGTTGCCCGAACCGCGGTACCAGACGAACCGCGTCGAAGGCGACGACTGCGCGCTCGAGTCCGCCGGTCATGGCCGCATCCACCGCCGTGCGACACCGGGTGGTCACGCACACGCCGTCGCGGATCATCGTGTGCTCCGCGGGCAACGGCCGCGCGTGCACGTGCAGATTGCGTCGTCGGTACCCACCGCTCGTGCGGTCGATCGTGAAATGGACGTACCTCCGCTCGGGCCGGAGGAAGGGAATTCCGTGGAGGGCCGCAGCGCTTTCGTGACTGACCACACCGTCGCAGGTCAATGCGGTCGCTCGCACCCGATCGCGGTCCCTCACCCAGACCGGTGCGTCGTCGTCGCGCACGCCGTAGACACCGTGCGCGAGCCGCTGGATCTCTTCCTCGGAGGCACGCGCGATCCGCGTGTCACTCCACCCCATCGCCGTGAGCTGTCGCCGTGTCCAGATCTCCCCCATGCGGACCATTGAACCCGGGTGACTCCGCCCGGCTGACGCCCATGACCGAGTTATCCACAACTTCAGCGTTATCCACAGGCCGCCCCGTACCCGTCGGGACGAGCAACGTCGCCGCTGCCGCGAACGAGCTTGACAGCTGCCGAAACTCGTCAGCGCTGCCGGTAGTCGGCAGCGTTCGCAGATGTCGGCAGCGTTCGCCCTGAACTCGGCGGGAATTCGCGGGCCACCGGAGGTTCGGACGCGCTACGTCGCGTCGACGTCGAAGGGCGGGCGCTCCTCGGGGGCCAGCGGCTTGTGCATCCGCGGCATCGTGGGCATCGGGCCGGCCGGGACCTCGGGCAGCGCCTTCTCCAACGAGGCGACGGGCGCGACGGGGGCTACGGGCGCGGCCGCGTCGACCGCCTTGCGCAGGTTCAGCGCATCAGCGGTGGAGCGCACCTGATCGCTCATCTCGCGGATCACGGAGTCGTCGCCGTTCAGGAGGTGCTTGGTGACGATGGCCGTCGGCGTCATGCCGCGCAGGTTCTGGATCTGCTGCAGGGGCTCGCGGATCGCATCGAAATCGCCGCCCATCTCGTCCTTGAGCTGCTGCGTCGCGCCGGTGGCGTAGTCGCGCACCTGCCGCAGCGCCGTGAAGAACCAGTTGACCGCGCCCGGGAGTCGCTCCGGCCCCAGGATCACCAGACCCACGACGACCAGCATGAGGATCTCCCCCATACCGAGATTCGAGAACACCCCGCCATGCTACGGGAAGCTCAGGAGCTCACGCACCTCGCGGCGGCGCGGCCCGGCCCCTCAGCTCAGCGGTTCGGGCGTGACCTTGATCGGGACCTGCCGGCCGTCGCGGGCGACGGTCACCGTCGTCTCCTTGCCGACCCCGACGGCGCGGATCGCCACGATCACGTCGGCGGCCTCGGCGACCTCGGTGTCGCCGACCTTGGTGATCACGTCGCCCTCGCGGATGCCGGCCTTCTCGGCGGC
Source organism: Tsukamurella sp. DT100 (assembly GCF_049844855.1). Classification (NCBI taxonomy): domain Bacteria; kingdom Bacillati; phylum Actinomycetota; class Actinomycetes; order Mycobacteriales; family Tsukamurellaceae; genus Tsukamurella; species Tsukamurella sp. DT100. The sequence continues at coordinate 68,286 of NZ_JBNCLV010000013.1, read as the reverse complement.
GCCGCCCTTCTTCACGTTCTCGACGCGCACGCCGGACGCGGCCTCGTTGCTCACCTCGCGGCCGTTGATGCCGAGGTCGGCGTGGACCACCTTCTGGCCGCGGATGATCGACTCGGCGATCGGCCACGCGACGTTCGACGCGATGGCGAAGTTCAGGCCGATCGACCCGGCGCCACCCGGGGACAGCCCGAGCGTGTTGATACCGATCTGCCGCCCCTGCAGGTCCAGCAGCGGGCCGCCGGAGTTGCCGGGGTTGATGGCGGCGTCGGTCTGCACGGAGTCGAAGGTCGCGGGCGGGTTCGGGCCGCTCGCAGGGCCCTGGACCGGACGGTGCGTCGCGGACACGACGCCGGAGGTGACGGTGCGCCGTAGCCCCAGCGGCGAGCCGATGGCGACGACCTGCTGGCCGGCCGCGAGCTCCCCGGAGTCGCCGCGGGCGATCTGCTGCAGCCCGTCGACGGAGACCTTGACGACGGCCACGTCGGTGTACGGGTCCGTCCCGACGAGCTGCGCCGGGGTCCGGGTGCCGTTGAAGAAGACGACCTCGATCTTGGCGTCCTTGTTGGTGGACGCGGTCTCGACGACGTGGTTGTTGGTCATGATGTAGCCGCGCTCGGCGTCGATCACGGAGCCGGAGCCCGTCTCGCCGGAAGTCTTGGTGCGCACCTCGATGGTCACGACGCTCGGCCCGACCTTGCCGACCATGGAGGCCACGGCGCCCGCGTCGGCCGGCGGGCCCTGCGCCGCCGGCAGCGAGGCCCGCGAGTCGGTGAGCTTCTCGATCGTGGTGCCGGTGATCCGGCCGATGGCGCCGCCGAGCAGGCCGATGACCACCGCCAGCACGCCGAGGACCGCGAGTGCGCGGATCGACACGCGCCGCCCGAAGAGGACGTCGCGGACGCCGAGCTGCTCCGGATCCGGCTGCGGGACCGCCCGCGGCGGTGCCGTGACGCCGGGCTCGCCGATCCCGGCGAGCGAGTCGGTGTCGCGCCACGGATCCTCGGGCTCGGGCTCCGGCTCGGGCTCGGGCACGAGCGGACCCGCGTACGGGTCGCGCTGCAGCGCCTCGGGGGCGCCCGGAGGGCGGGAGAAGGCCTCGGTGAGCACCGGGTCGGGGGCGGCGGCCTGCGGCTGCGGCCCGCGGGCGGTGGTGGCGCTGCGGACGGACTCGGGCGCGAAGGCACCGTCGACCCCGTCCGGCCTGCCGAAGACGACCTGCTCCCCCTCGGACACCGAGGGACGGTACGTGGGGCGCGGCTCCAGGCGCGGACGCCGAGTGTCGGGTTCGGAGGTCACGGAGTCGAATCTACCGAGCGTTCCGCCGCCGGCCGCGCTTGTTGCGCTCGTCGCGTCGCGGGGCCTCGGGCGTGAACGTCGGGAAACCGTCGAACGGCGGACGACCCGTGTGGCAATCGGTGGGGATCTGGGACAACTGGCCCAGCAGCCGGTGCGGCACGGTGATCTCGCCGGACTCGCGCAGCGCGGTGCGGACCTGCCGCTGCGCGTCGACCTCCGCCGCGCACACGGCGCACTGGGAGATGTGGGTCCCGGCGCGCAGGTGCGCGTTCATCCGCAGCTCGCCGTCGACGAACGCGACGACCGCCTCGTAGGCGAGGTGCTCGGTGGACGAGAACTCGCCCGGGCGACGCGAGAAGGCGCGCTTGATACTGCCACTGAGGTGCTCCACGCGCTCCCCTCCTCTGCTCGGTCCGATGGCGTACTGCGGATCTACCGCCACAGTACCTGCACTCCTCTACCCAACGAGCCGAGTCGCTCGGGAGTTCCCGACGGTGCCGGGCGCGCGCTCAGTAGGCGAGCGCGGCGCTGCTGGTCAGACCCTGATTCGCCAGGGCCTCGCGGATGGATTTGCGACCGCGGTGGATGCGCGAACGGACGGTGCCGAGCTTCACGCCCAGGGTGGCCGCGACCTCCTCGTACGAGAGGCCCTCGATGTCGGCGAGGACGACGGCGGCGCGGAACTCCGGCGCCAGCGCGTCGAGCGCGTTCTGCAGCTGCGGGCCGAGGTTGGCGTCCGCGTAGATCTGGCCGGGGTCCGGGTCGGACGACGGTACGCGCTCGTAGTCCTCCGGCAGCGCCTCCATGCGGATGCGGTTGCGGCGGCGGACCATGTCCAGGAACAGGTTCGTGGTGATGCGGTGCAGCCAGCCCTCGAAGGTGCCGGGCTCGTAGTTCTGCAGGCTGCGGAAGACGCGGATGAAGGTCTCCTGCGTGAGGTCCTCGGCGTCCTGCGCGTTGCCGGAGAGGCGGTAGGCCAGGCGGTACACGCGGTCGGCGTGCTCGCGGACGAGCTCGTCCCAGGTGGGCATGTCAGCACGGTCACCCGACGCATCGAATGCGGCGGTACCCGCGGGTTCGGCGGCGCGCTCGTCGTCGAACGTCGCGTACGCAGCCTGGGGCTGCGGCTCCTGCCGGGGTCCGGCCTTGCGGGCCAGGGCCATGCGCTCCTCCTCGTGCCTCCGCCGGACGGCGGGGCGCTCTTACTACTGCAGAACTCCCGGGGTGACCGTATTGTTCCCACGATCGGCAATTCCAGGTCGGGCGTTCTTCACTGTCCAATACCTTTCCCTGCCGCGGTGTGGGAGCGCTGATTCCTCCCTGAGTGTTGCCTGTGCATACATCGCCTTTGCTAACGATCGCGTCACGATGGGGTGACCGGTGGGCGACGGGCTACCATTGCGGCGTGTCCAACTCCGCCGCATCCGCCCTCGTCACGTACGCCGAGAACGCCATCGTCGAGGACGAGGCGATGTCGTCCGCCCGCGAGCGCGCCGCCGACCTGGGCGTCGACGCCGTCTCCCCGTCCGTGGGCGCGCTGCTGTCGGTGCTGGCCGCGGCGGGCGGCGCGAAGTCCGTGGTCGAGGTCGGGACGGGCGCCGGCATCAGCGGCCTGTGGCTGCTCTCCGGCATGCGCCCCGATTCGGTGCTGACCACGATCGACTCGGAGCAGGAGTTCCAGGCCGCCGCGAAGATCGGCTTCCAGCAGGCCGGCATCGCCGCGAACCGCACGCGCCTCATCAACGGCCACGCACTCGACGTGCTCCCCCGGCTCGCCGACGCCGCCTACGACCTCATCTTCATCGACGGCGAGCCCGTCGACCACCCGCGCTACGTCGTCGACGCGGTGCGCCTCCTCCGCCCCGGCGGGGTCGTGGTGGTCAACCTCGGCGACGCGGGCTACCGCATCCCCGATCCGGAGGCCTACGACGACGAGGCCTTCGCCGCCCGCGAGGCCACCCGCATCATCGCCGCCGACGAGAACCTGCTCCCCGTCATCCTCCCCCTGGGCGGCGGCCTCATCGCCGCCGCGAAGGCCTTCGTCCCCCCGGAGCAGTAGTCCGGCCCCGTTCCCCGGTCCGACGGTCCGCGGCGCCCGCTCCACGGCGGGTCCCATCGTCCGTTCCCAGCGGTTTCGGCGGCGCTCACCTGCGATTTCCCCGCCGAAACCGCAGGGAACCGTGACGCCTCGGCGGATACCCGGATCTGTCACCCATGGTCACGATGACATAGCCGACGGATCAGAACGGCTCGCCCGCCGCCTCCGGCTCGCCGGCGTCCACCCCGACCGGCCGCAGCAGCGTCGGGTACTTCGGCGGCAGGCCGTCGCCGGTGGAGATGCCGCGCACCCGGCGCGAGATCCACGGGTAGGCGAACTCGCGGCGCCAGCGCTTCTTGATCTCGCGGTCCTCGGCGGGGGTGATCACCGGCTCGGGCCCCAGGTCGGGGACCTCAAGCGCGTGTGGCACGCCCAGCACGTCGAGCACCTCGATCGCCATCCGCAGGTGCCCGGGCTGCGACATGTGGATGCGGTCGAACTCCCACATCCGCAGGTCGCGGTACTCCTTCATCCGCCAGTAGTCGAGCAGCAGCAGCCCGCGATCCGAGGCGATCTCGCGGACCAGCTCGTTGTAGATGGCGAATCGGCCGCGGAGCGCGCCGAAGATCCCGCTGCCGTGCGTGTCCGCGGCGGTCCACACCACGACGGTCGCGCCGGAGTCCACGAGCCGCGCGAGCAGAGCGTCGTAGGCGGCGACCACCGCGTCGACGTCCACCGACGGTCGGATCAGGTCGTTCGCCCCGGCGTACACCGTCACCAGATCCGGCGCCAACTCCAGGCACGGCTCCAGCTGTTCGGCGACGATCTGGTCCATCTTCTTGCCGCGGATCGCCAGGTTCGCGTACCCGAAATCCGCGGAGCGCGACGCCAGCACCTCGGCGACCCGGTCGGACCAGCCCCGGTACTCGTGGGTCCCCGTCGGATCGGGGTCGCCGACCCCCTCGGTGAACGAGTCCCCGATCGCCACGTACCGCAGGAAGTCAGTCACCGGAGCCCCTATACGTCCGTCGAGAACCGCACGCCGCCGTCGGGCAGCTCGACGCCGGGCCAGACCCGCGCGCCGTGCAGCAGCTCGCAGCGGGCGCCGACGGAGGCACCGTCGCCGATGACGGCCTCGCGGATGCGGGCCCGCGGCCCGATGTGCGCGCCGAAGCCGATGATCGACCGCTCGACGATCGCGCCGGCCTCGATCCGCACCCCGTCGAAGACGACGGCGCCGTCGAGCCGGGCGCCCGCGCCGATCTCCGCGCCGCGCCCCACGACGGACCCGCCGATCACGAGCGCGCCGGGCGCCACGGAGGCGCCGGGGTGGATGAGGCACTCGCCACGACCGCCGTCGAGGGCGGCCGACGGGGCGATGCCGCGGACCAGGTCCGAGCTGCCGGCGACGAAGTCCTCGGGCGTGCCCATGTCGCGCCAGTAGCCGTAGTCGACGTGGCCGTAGAGGCGGCTGCCGCCGTTGAGCAGGGCCGGGAAGACCTCGCGCTCGACCGACACCGGCCGGCCCGCGGGGATCTCCTCGATCACCGAGCGCTTGAAGACGTAGCAGCCGGCGTTGATCTGGTCGGTCGGCGGATCCTGCGTCTTCTCGAGGAAGGCGGTGACCCGGCCGGTGGCGTCCGTCGGCACGCAGCCGAAGGCGCGGGGATCGGGCACGCGCACGAGGTGCATCGTGACGTCGGCGTCCTTCTCGCGGTGCGTCTGCACGACGGCGCGGATGTCGGAGCCGCCGAGCACGTCGCCGTTGAAGACCAGCACGGTGTCGGCCTTCAGCGCGGGCAGCACGTTGCGGATGCCGCCGCCGGTGCCCAGCGGCTCGCTCTCCACCACGTACGAGAGCTCGAGTCCCAGCTCGGTGCCGTCGCCGAAGTACTCCTCGAAGACCTCCGCCTTGAACGAGGTGCCCAGCACCACGCGGCGGATGCCCGCGTCGCGGATGCGCGAGAGCAGGTGGGTGAGGAAGGGCTTGCCCGCCGTGGGCAGCATCGGCTTCGGCGCCGACAGGGTGAGCGGACGCAGGCGAGTGCCCTTGCCGCCCACCAGGATCACGGCCTCCACGTCGCTGAGGTCCACACCGGCGTCCTGATCCACCGAGGTCATCATTCCCCTTTTCGTCTCCGCGTCGCCGCGAGAACACTGATCCGCGAGCGCGCGGCCAGCCCCACCTTCATCGCCGCGCGCAGGGGCGCGGCCGCCGGACCGGGGTGCCGGTCGGCGAAGAACCGGTACGCGGAGGCGTGGTGCGCCGGGAGCATGAGCTCCGGCACCTTCCCGGCCGCGTGGCCCTTGGCGTGCACGATCTCCGCCGTCGGGACGTAGACGTTGCTCCAGCCGGCGCGGGCGAGCCGATCGCCGAAGTCCACGTCCTCCATGTACATGAAGTAGCGGTCGTCGAAGCCGCCGATCTCCGCGAAGGCCTCCGGCCGCACCAGCAGGCAGGAACCGCTGAGCCACCCGGCCTCGCGCTCGGCCACCTCGGCCTGCGACTGCTGGTAGGCCCGCGTCCACGGGTTCGACTTCCAGACGGCGCCGAGCAGCGCGTGCCCGATCCCGAACCGCATGCTGGGCACATTCCGCGCCGAGGGGTAGACGGTGCCGTCGGGGTCGCGGATCAGGGGGCCGAGGCTTCCGGCGCGCGGGTGCCGCGCGGCCGCCTCGATGAGGGCGTCGATCGAGCCCGGGCCGAAGACCACGTCCGGGTTGCTGATCAGTAGGAAGTCGGGGAACGCGGCGTCATCGGCGCGCAGGCGGGCCACGGCGTAGTTGATCGCGCCGCCGTACCCCAGGTTCGCGCCGGTGCGCAGCAGCTCGGCCTCGGGATGGGCGGCCTCGGCGGCCTCGGGGGAACCGTCGACGGAGCCGTTGTCGGCCATCAGCACCCGCGGGACGACCCCGGAGAAGGCACCGTCGATGCTGGTCAGGAAGTTCTCGAGGTGTTCACCCGGCGAATAGGTGACGGTGACCACGGCGAGCGTGGGCAGCGCATTGTCGGTTCCGGGCACGCGGCCAGGCTACCGGGCGGGGTTTGCGGGCGCGTCCAGCGCCCGGTCGAGCGCGTCGCGCCAGTCCGGCAGCGGCGCCAGCCCCCACGCGACCCAGGAGGCGGGAGAGAGCACCGAGTACGCGGGGCGCGGCGCCGGGCGGGGGAACTCCGCCGTGCCGCACGGCGACACCCGCGCGGGATCGGTCCCTGCCCGTTCGAAGACCCCGCGGGCCACGTCGAACCAGGTGGCGGTGCCGCCGCCGGCGGCGTGCAGCACCGCGCCGGGCCGCTCCGGCTCCGCGCCGAGGAGCACCGCGAGGTCGAGCAGCCCCGCTGCCAGGTCCGGGGCGTAGGTCGGCGAGCCCGTCTGGTCGTCGACGACCTTCGGGTCGACGCAGTCGTCGGCGAGCCGCCCCATCGTCCCGACGAAGTCCCGCGCCCAGGCACCGTCGGGCCTGCGCCCCGTGTACACCCAGGCGGTCCGCACCACGACGGTCCGCGGGTCGGCGGCGGCCGCGTTCCGCTCCCCGTCGAGCTTGGTGAGCCCGTAGATGCTTCGCGGTGCCGTCGGGTCGCCCGGCTCCCACGGCCGCGGCGGCACGGGCGCGGGGCCGAAGACGTAGTCGGTCGAGACGTGCACGAGCCGCGCGCCGGTGGCGGCGCATCGCTCGGCGAGCAGCCCCGGGGCGATCGCGTTGAGGGCCGTGGCGGCGCCCGGCTCGGTCTCCGCCGCGTCCACCGCGGTGTGCGCCGCGCAGTTGATCAGCACCGTCGACGGGCCCAGCGCGAGCTCGGCGACGGACTGTGGCGAAGTCACGTCGAGGTCCCCGCGGCCCAGGGCGCGGGTCGCGATTCCCCGCGACGCGGCGCCCGCGACCAGCGCCGACCCCACCTGTCCGGCCGCGCCGGTGATCACCAGTTCCACACCGCGAACGGTACGGGACGGCCGCGTCTGCGGAGTCTTCACATGTCGAGTCGGTACCGTTATGGAGATGTGACCAACCGGGCCGGAGCAGATGGCCCGGTCCCGAACGATGAGGAGTGGTGGGTGTCCGACAGCCCGAGTGGACGCGGCGCGCGCCATTCCCGGAGCGCCGACGCCAAGCGCGCGGCCGCCGAGCGGTCGACCGCGCAGGGTGACGACGCGCGGGGGCGCGGCCGGCGCCGGAGCGTCCGCGCCGAGAACGAGGGCGACGGTGCGCAGCCCCTGCGCGCCCGGCCGGTGCCCCGCGCCGGCGACCTCTCGGTCGACACCCGCGAGCGGCTGCAGCGCAGCGGCAAGGCCCTGATCGCGCTGATCACGGCCATCGTGCTCGTGGTGACGGGCGTCGCCTGGTTCTGGTGGTCCCAGTTCGCCGGCGACATCACTCGCGGCCCCAGCATCGCGGCCAAGCCCGACGGCGCGACGGACATCCTGCTGGTCGGCACGGACTCGCGCACCGACGCCAAGGGCAATCCGCTCACCAAGCAGGAGCTGGCGCGGCTCAACGCGGGCGTCGACGACGGCACCCTGAACACCGACACGATCATCCTCATCCGCATCCCCAACGACGGGAAGTCGGCCACCGCGATCTCGATCCCCCGCGACGCCTACGTCGCGATCCCCGACCAGGGCAAGGGCAAGATCAACTCCGCCTTCGCGGGCGCGGCCAACGTGACCCGCGACAAGGCCATCGCCGACGGCGACGACGAGAAGACGGCCGTGCAGAAGGGCAACGGCGAGGGCCGGAAGGCGCTCATCGAAACCGTCGCGAACCTGACGGGCGTCTCGGTCGACCGGTACGCCGAGATCGGCCTCGTCGGCTTCTCCCGCCTCACGAACGCGGTCGGCGGCGTCGACGTGTGCCTGAAGAAGCCCGTCAACGACCCGTACTCGGGCGCGCGCTTCAAGGCGGGCAAGCAGACGCTCAAAGGCCCGCAGGCGCTGAGCTTCGTGCGCCAGCGTCACGGGCTGCCCCGCGGCGACCTCGACCGCGTCACCCGCCAGCAGGTCTTCATGGCGTCGCTGGCCAGCAAGATCCTCTCCACCGGCACCCTGACCAGCCCCAGCAAGCTCAGCCAGCTGCAGGACGCGCTCTCGACCTCCGTCACCCTCGATCAGGAGTGGGACGTGATGGGCTTCGCGAAGGAGCTGGCGAACCTCTCCGCGGGCAACGTCCAGTTCTCGACGGTCCCCGTGGTCCGCGACGACGGCTGGAGCGACGACGGCCAGCAGTCCGTCGTGGTCGTCGACCCCAAGCAGGTGCAGGCGTACGTCGCGGGCCTCCTCGGCGACAAGCCCGGCACCGCGAAGCCGAAGGCCACCTCGACCAGCTCATCCCCGGCCGTGCCGTCGGTGAACCGCTCCTCGTACACGGTGGACGTGGTGAACGCCGGCACCACGTCGGGCCTCGCGAGCACCGTCTCGACGTTCCTCGGCGGCAAGGGCTTCGCGCAGGGCTCCACGGGCAACGCCTCGTCCACCGAATCCTCCTCCAGCTCCAAGAGCGCCGTGCTCGCGAGCTCGGCGAACGACCAGGGCGCGAAGGCCGTGGCCGCGCTGCTCGGCGGCCTGCCGGTGGTGGCGAGCGGGTCCGTCCAGTCCGGGCACGTCAAGGTGCTGATCCAGGACGGCTACAGCGGCCCGGGCTCGTCGAGCGACTCCGGCTCGGGCTCCGATTCCGCCGCGACGACCACCTCGATCCCGCCGGGCATGACCGAGGCGCTCGACCCCAGCGAGGCGGCGCGCATCAGCTCGCTGCTCAACCGCCCGGGCTTCACCGCCCAGCAGGACGGAGGCGTCCCGTGCGTGGACTGACGGTGACCGACCGGCTGCTCGTGCCGATCGTCCAGGCCGACGGGGCCGCACCCCGGTTCACCTGGTACGACGATGCCGCCGGTGCCCGCATGGGCCTCTCGGCGATCACCCTGGGCAACTGGGCCGCCAAGTGCGGCAACCTGCTGCGCGACCAGTACGGCCTCGGCCCGGGCGACCCCGTCGGGGTGCTGCTGCCGGCGCACTGGCAGACCGCGGGGATCCTGTTCGGCGCCTGGTGGGCCGGCTGCGAGGTCCGCTTCGGCGAGTCCGGCGACGTGACCTTCGCCGCCCCCGACCGCCTCGACGAGGCGGAGGGCGACGAGATCCTCGCCGTCGGCCTCGACGCCTTCGGCCTCGCCGTTCCCGACCTGCCGCCGGGCATCGACGACTACACCACCGAGGTCCGCGTGCACCCCGACGCGTTCACGCCGGGCGGCGCGGGCACCGCGCTCGCGGGCGACGACGCCGAGATCGTGCTGGCCCGCTCCACGGCCCTGGCCGCGTCCGCCGGGTACGCTGCCGGCGACCGGGTGCTCTCCACGCGGGAGTGGCGCACCGTCGACGACCTCTACGACGGCCTGCTCGCGCCCTTCGCGGCCCCGGCCTCGGTCATCCACGTCTCCCACCCCGACCCCGCGAAGCTCACGGACAAGTTCGCGACCGAGAAGGCCACCGCCCGCGTCGCCTGACGCGCTACTGCTGCACGTCGACGACGATGCGCCCCGGCCCCGTCAGCGTGGAATCCGCGTAGCGCTGCGCGTTCCCGGTGAGCTTGAGCGCCACCTGCAGCTGCCCCTCGAACGAGCAGGTGATGATCGCGCGGGAGACCGCGCGCCCCGGCCCGGCGACTGTCCGCTCCCCCGCGTACGCCGCGTTCCCGTCGTCGTCGAAGATCGCCACCGGCTCGACGCGCACCACGAGGTACTCCCCCGGCCCACCGAGCACCGCGCCCGACCCGCAGTCCATCACCGGCCCCGCCTCCCGCGTGACCCGGTACGGCGGCACCGCGCCGGTGAACTCGAGCACCACCCGGTCGGCGCCGTCGCGGGCGCCGGTGCGCAGGTCCTTCAGCATCGTCGTGGTGGGCCCCGCGGAGGCGCTCGTGCTCGTCGTCGTCCCGGGACTCGTGCTCGTCACCGTGGTCCCCGGGCTCGACGGTGCCGCCCCGGTCACCGTCGTGACCGACGACGGGCGCGCGATGCCCGACGGTGCCGTGACCGGCCCGTCCTGGCCGCACGCGGTCAGCGCCGCCCCCAGCACCACCGCCGTCGCCCCCGACAGCGCTCGTGTCGTCCTCGAATGCACGTCCACCCCTCTCGTCCGGTCCAGGCTATGCAGGGATCGGTCGGGAGGGGCGGATCGTTATCGAACCGTGGGCGAGCCGGTACCGGCCCGCGGGCGGGTCAGCGGAGCAGCTGGCGCGACATGACCATGCGCTGCACCTGGTTGGTGCCCTCGTAGATCTGGGTGATCTTGGCGTCGCGCATCATGCGCTCGACCGGGAAGTCGCGGGTGTAGCCGGCTCCGCCGAGCAACTGCACGGCGTCGGTGGTGACGTCCATCGCGACGTCGGAGGCGAAGCACTTCGACGCGGAGCTGATGAAGCCGAGGTTCTTCTCGCCGCGCTCGGCGCGGGCGGCGGCGGTGTAGACCATGAGGCGCGCGGCCTCGAGGCGCATCGCCATGTCGGCGACCATGAACTGGACGCCCTGGAACTCGGAGATGGACTTGCCGAACTGCTTGCGGTCCTTGATGTACTCGATCGCGACGTCGAGCGCGCCCTGGGCGATGCCGACGGCCTGCGCGCCGATGGTCGGGCGGGTGTGGTCGAGGGTCTGCAGCGCGGTCTTGAAGCCGGTGCCCTCCTCGCCGATCATGCGCATCGCGGGGATGCGGCACTCCTCGAAGGCCAGCTCGGCGGTGGGGCTGCCCTTGATGCCCAGCTTGTGCTCGTAGCCGGTGACGGAGAAGCCGGGGTCGTCCTTGTGCACGATGAAGGAGCTGATGCCGTTGGCGCCCTTCTCGGGGTCGGTGACGGCCATGACGGTGTACCAGGTGGACTTGCCGCCGTTGGTGATCCAGCACTTGGAGCCGTTGAGGACCCACTCGTCGCCGTCCTTGCGGGCGCGGGTGCGCATCGACGCGGCGTCGGAGCCGGCCTCGCGCTCGGACAGGGCGTAGGAGGCCATGGCGTCGCCGCTGGCGAGCGACGGCAGCACGTGCTGCTTGAGCTCCTCGGAGCCGTTGAGGATCAGGCCCATGGTGCCGAGCTTGTTCACGGCGGGGATCAGCGAGGAGCTGCCGCAGACGCGGGCGACCTCTTCGATGACGATGCAGGTGGCGACGGAGTCCGCGCCCTGGCCCTCGTACTCCTCGGGCACGTGGATGGCGTTGAAGCCGCTGGCGACCAGCGCGTCGAGCGCCTCCTGCGGGAACCGCTCCTTCTCGTCGACGTCCTTGGCGTGCGGCGCGATGTCGCGCTCGGCGAGCGCCCGGATGGCGGCGCGCAGTTCCTCGTGCTCCTCGGGGAGCTGGAACAGGTCGAAGTCGGGGTTGCCAGCCATGAGGCCTCCATCAGCGTCTACGTGTTAGGTCCGCGCTGATTGTATCCATGCCGGTCCGACGGTCAGTTAGTCGCACGTAACCAGCATTCGGGCCAGTGGTTGTTCCCGGGAACAATCAGCGAGCGTTTCCGCTCCTGTCCCGTTACAGCAGTGCACACACGACCTCGCGCATCGGATGATTCGCGGGGACCGCCGAATTTTCGAAGTGCTCCAGCAACGACTCGAGCTCCGCGACATGCCACAACCTCGTCCGTGCGGCGACCTCCAGGCGGTGAATCTGGTCGAAGTCGGGCAGATTCCACTCCTCCTTAAGCCTGGACTTCGCCCCGTCTCGGAAGTCCACGCACCGAGACTCGTGGTCGAGCCACAGGTACCGCACGGCCACCAGTCCCCGGCTGAAGGGCTTCAGCCAACAGCCCATCGGGTAGCAGAACATCTGCGCACCGTAGGTGGGGTGCAGACCCGAAGGACACGCATCCGGATGCCCGTTCCAGCTGGCGGTCCGCTTCTTCACTTCGACTGCCACTAGTGGATCACCACTGACGGCGCCGTCCGGGTCGTCGAGACGCCGCCTGGAGACGAAGAGGTCGGGGCCACTGCTGCCGAATGTCTGGACCCGATGGGTTCCAACCTGGAGGTCAGCTCGGCTTTTGAGGAGGTATAGCCACCCCTCCTCCCTGCCCAATCCTGTCTTCTCCAGCAGGAAGTCGATCATCACGTCGGCCGCCGACCCAACGGCTGATGCCATCGCCGTTGTCAGGTCCGACTCGCGCCGAACACCACTGGCCAACCGCCCCTTGATTGCGTCGTCGAGGTAACCGCGGTCGAACCCGTGCTGATAGAACGCAGCCGGGTCTCTTAGATCGGCAGGCTCGATCGTCATCGCGGCAGGCGGGTGAAGACGCGGTGCACGACGCCGGCGGCGGGGCTCACCGTCGACTCGATCGAGAACCTCTCCTGCACGCCCTCGAGCCCGTCCCACAGACGCTCGCCGCGGCCGAGCACGATCGGCACCTCGACGAGGTGCAGGTGGTCGACGAGGTCGGCGGCGAGGAACTCACGCACCGTCGCCACGCCGCCGCCGATGCGGATGTCCTTCTCTCCCGCGATCTCCCGGGCAGCGGCGACGGCCTCGGCGGGCGAGGCGTCGAGGAACCGGAACTCCACGCCGTCCTCCGTGGCGAACGTCGGCCGCGGGTTGCTCGTGAGCACGATGATCGGCGTGGTGAACGGCGTCTGCTCGCCCCACCAGCCGCGCCAGGACTCGTCGGCGAGCACCTCGGGCGTCGGCGCGAACTTGCCCCGGCCCATGATCTCCACGCCGATGCCCTCGTCCCAGGCCTCGGCGAAGGCGTCGTCGACGCCGCGCGCCGCGCTGGTCAGCCCGTGGATCGCGGCGCCCCGTCGCGTGCCGAAGAACCACTCCATGAGCGACCCGCCGGCATGCCCGAAGGGCGCGTCCACGCTCTGGCCCGCGCCGGTGCCGAAGCCGTCGAGAGAGATCGCGAAGTTGTGCACCCGCACCTGACCCGTCATGCGGATCAGGCTAGCCGCCATCAGCCCTCGAGGAGCTTCTTCCGCAGCGCCTCGTCCTTGGCCAGCACCATCTTCTCGAGGTCCGCCTGGAAGGCGGCCATCCGTGACCGGAGAGCGGGGTCGGCGGCGCCGAGGATGCGCACGGCCAGGAGGCCGGCGTTGCGGGCGCCGCCCACGGACACCGTCGCCACGGGGATGCCGGCGGGCATCTGCACGATCGACAGCAGCGAGTCCATGCCGTCGAGGTGCTTGAGCGGCACCGGCACGCCGATCACCGGCAGCGGCGTCGCGGAGGCCACCATGCCCGGCAGGTGCGCGGCGCCGCCGGCGCCGGCGATGATCACCTCGACGCCCCGGTCCGCGGCGCCCTTCGCGTAGTCGAGCATCCGCTGCGGGGTGCGGTGCGCCGAGACCACGCCCACCTCGAACCGGATCCCGAACTCGGCGAGCGCCTCGGCGGCGGCCTCCATCGTCGGCCAGTCCGAGTCGCTGCCCATGATCAATCCGACGCGGGGTCCGTCAGCCATGCTCGCTCCATCCATCGGTCCACTCCGCGGTCGCCATCCAGTGCGCCGCGCGTTCCGCCCGCTCCCGCAGCTCCGCTACGTAATCGGGATCGTTCCGGTCGCCGTCGAGATCACCGACCAGGTTCACGTGCCCCACCTTGCGGTCTGGCCGCCCCTCCTTGCCGTACATGTGCACGTGCGCCTCGGGCATCCGGGCCATGAGGTGGTGCAGCCGCTCGTCGACGCCCATCTCGGGCTCCGACGGTGCGCCGAGCACGTTCGCCATCACGGTGAGCGGCGCGGTCGCGGCCGTGTCCCCCAGCGGGTAGTCGAGCACCGCCCGCAGGTGCTGCTCGAACTGGCTGGTGACGCTGCCGTTCATCGACCAGTGGCCGGAGTTGTGGGGACGCATCGCGAGCTCGTTGACCAGCATCTCGCCCGACGGGGTCTGGAACAGCTCGACCGCCATCACGCCGACGACGCCCAGCTCGTTCGCGAGCCGCAGCGCGAGCGACTCGGCGAAGGAGGACTCCTCGTCGGAAAGGTTCGGTGCGGGCGCCAGCACGACGGCGCACTGCCCGTTCCGCTGCACCGTCTCCACGACGGGCCAGGTCGCCCCTTGCCCGAAGGGCGAGCGCGCGACCATCGCCGACAGCTCCCGGGCCAGCTCGACCCGCTGCTCGGCGAGCAGCTGCACCCCGGCCGCGAGCTGCTGCTCCGTGACCTCCAGCGCCTCGTCCAGCGCGTCCGGCAGCCACACGCCGCGGCCGTCGTAGCCTCCCCGCACGGCCTTGAGCACGACGGCACCGTCGAACCGCTCCCAGAAGGCCTCGACGTCGGCGACGGTGGCGATCTCCGCGAAGCCCGGCACGGGCGCGCCGAGCTCGGCCAGACGGTGCCGCATCGCAAGCTTGTCCTGCGCGTACAGCAGCGCCTGCGGCGGCGGGTTGACGGTCACGCCCTCGGCCTGCAGCTGCAGCAGGTGCTCGGTGGGCACACCCTCGTGGTCGAAGGTCAGCGCATGCGCGCCGGTCGCGACGCGGCGCAGGTCCTCGATCCGGTCGTGGTCGCCGAGCACCACGTCGGCGCACACCTGGGGCGCGGGCTCGTCGGGGGCGGCGGCCAGGACGCGCAGGGACTGCCCCAGCGCGATCGCGGCCTGATGGGTCATGCGGGCCAGCTGACCTCCGCCGACCATGGCCACCACGGGCCGCGACCGGCGCGGTTGAACATCACTCACCGCTCCATAATCGCAGGTCCACGCCGCCGCGGGGGCGCCCGGCACGGCGCACGCCCCCGGTACCGACCGCGTCACACTCTCCGCGGTACTATTCACGGTTCCGTTAGAGTGGCGCACGTGGCTTTCATCGAGGCGATTCTGGATCGCACCCCGGCACCGCTCCGCGGTCTCGTTATGCAGCACCACGAGCTGATCAAGTTCGCCATCGTGGGCAGCACGACGGCGGTCTTCGACCTCGCCATCTTCTACGGCCTCGTGCTCACCGTGCTGGACGAGAAGCCGACCGTCGCCAAGATCTTCTCCGGCGTCTGCGCCGTGATCCTCTCCTACATCCTCAACAGCGAGTGGAGCTTCAAGCACCGCGGCGGCCGCGAGAAGCACCACGAGGCGCTGCTCTTCTTCGCGATCTCGGGCATCGGCGTGCTCATCATGGCCGCCCCCATCTTCATCGCGAACAACTTCTTCAACCTGCGCGCCACCGACTCGAAGACCACGCTGATCATCGTCGACTTCGTGCTCAACTACATCGTCGGCAACCTGCTGCAGATGGCCTTCCGGTTCTGGGCGCTGCGCCGCTACGCCTTCCCCGAGGACATGCGCGACGCCCCGGTCGAGGAGTCGATCCCCGACGACGAGACCAGCGCTTCCACCGAGCGCTGAGCCTCCCGGGCGTGCGGCACCGGATCCTCCGCTCGACCATCGCGGTCGTCGCGGTCACCGGCCTCTTCCTGGGCCTCCCGCTCATGTTCTACACGTGGCGCTGGCTCGACGACGCGGCCCGCACCGACCTCCAGCACCGGCTGCAGCGCGCCTCGTCCGCGATCCTGCTCCAGGAGCAGAGCACCGGCGTGACCGATGAGCCGCCGGTCGAGGCGCTCCGGCTGCTGGTCCCCTCCGACGGCCGCCTCGTGCTCACCTACACCGACCGGACCGGGGCCCCGCGCGAGCTCGCCGTCGGCAGCGGCCCGATCGAGCACGCCATGGTCGAGGGCACCTCGCTGGGCGACGCGGGGATGCTGCGGATCGAGCAGGACTACGCCGGCGTGCGCGACGGCCAGTTCCGGGCGCTCAGCGTCGAGCTGATCGTCATGGTGCTGTCGCTGACCGCGGGCGTCGTCGTCGCGGCGGTCACCGCGAGCCGCGTCGCCGACCCCGTGCAGGAGGTCGCCGAGCGCGCGCAGCGCCTCGCGAACGGCGATTTCCGGCCCGACCCGCACCGGCACGGCATCGAGGAGCTCGACCGCGTGCTCGACGTGCTCGACACCGCGACGGTGGAGATCGCCGACCGGCTGCAGCGCGAGCGGCAGATCGTCGGCGACGTCTCGCACCAGCTGCGCAGCCGCCTCACCGCCATCCACATCCGCCTCGACGAGCTCACCCTGCACCCCGACCCCGAGGTGGTCACCGAGGCGCGGGCCGCCCTCGACCAGGTCGACCGGCTCACCTCGTCCGTCGGCGACATGGTCAAGATGTCGCGGGCCGAGCGATCGCCGCAGGGCACCGTCGACGTGCGGGCCGAGCTCGCGCCCCTGCTGGCCGACCTCGCCCCGTCGTTCGACCGGGCCGGGAGGCGCCTCACGGTGCTCCCGCCCGACGGTCCGCCGCTCCCCGCCCGGGCCACCGCGACGCGGGTGCGGGAGGCGACCGCGGTGCTCGTCGACAACGCGCTGGTGCACGGCCGCGGCGAGGTCGTCGTGCGGCTCGGCTCGGTCGGCGCGCACACCGTGCTGGTCACGGTCACCGACGAGGGCTCCGGCATCTCCGACGGTGACGCCCAGCGCATCTTCCGGCGGGGCTACTCCGTGGGCGACGGGACCGGGGTCGGCCTGGCGCTCGCCCGCGCCTTCGTCGAGGCCGACGGGGGCCGCCTCCAGCTGCAGAGCCGCAAGCCGACGGCCTTCGCGATCTTCCTGCCCGCGGCCGCACCCGACGTGCAGCCCGAGCCGCCCGCCCGCGAGCCCGAGCCCCGCTGACCGAGCGGGACTACTCCGCGTCGAACCGGAAGCCGACGCCGCGGACGGTGACGATGCGCCGCTGGGCCGCGCCGGTGTCGTCGCCGATCTTCCGGCGCAGCCAGGAGATGTGCATGTCGAGGGTCTTGGATCCGCGCAGGTCGGAATCGCCCCAGACGTCGGCGAGGATCTCCTCGCGGGTGAGCAGCCGGCCGGCGTGCTCCATGAGGAAGCGCAGCAGCTCGAACTCCTTGTTGGCGAGGGCCACGTCGGCCCCGTCGACGGTGACCCGCCGCGCGGTCGAGTCCAGCCGGATGCCGCCGGCCTCCACCACCTCGGGCGCGTCCTGCGCGGGCGCGCTGCGCCGCAGCAGGGCGCGGGTGCGGGCCATCAGCTCGAACATGCGGAAGGGCTTGCCCACGTAGTCGTCGGCGCCCGCGTCGAGGCCCACCACGAAGTCCATCTCGTCGGTGCGGGCGGTCAGCATGAGGACCGCCAGCTCGGGGCGGGCGGCGCGCACCTCGCGGCACACCTCCAGCCCGTCCAGCTCGGGCAGCCCGAGGTCGAGGATGAGCAGCGCGTACTCCTCGTCGAGCGCACGCCGGAGCGCGTCGGTGCCCGTACCCGCCACCTCCACCTCGTAGCCCTCGCGCGACAGCGCGCGGGCCAGGGGTGAGGCGATCGCCTCGTCGTCCTCGGCCAGGAGCACCCGCGTCGTCATGACCGCCGAGAGTACTCCGCCGAGCCGTCGTCGCGACCCCGGTAGTCGTCCGCGTCGTCGAGCGCGTCGTCGAGCGCGTCGTCGAGCGCGTCGACGATGAGCGCATGGGTCGCGGCGATCCTCGGCACGTCGGGGAAGTCGAGCGGGTCCTCCCCCGCCGACTCGACGGTGAGCACGCCGCTGCGCAGCGCGCGGTCGACGAGCCGCTGGTGGTACTGCACCGAGTTGATGCGGCGCAGCGGGATGTCGATGCCGCGGCGCCGCACGATGCCCGAGCGGAACATGATCCGCAGGTCGGTGACCACGAGATGGGTCGCCCGCCAGACCGCCCACGGGCGCGCCGTGAACCAGCCGACGATGAGGACCCACACGACGACGACCGCGAGCAGCAGCCAGTCGGGCAGCGCACCGTCGAGCTTCGCGCGGCTGAGCAGGCCCAGCGCGACGCCGGCGGCGGCGCACGCGGCGAACAGCACGAGGACCGGCACGATCATCCGGGTGGCGTGCGGCCGGGTGTGCAGCAGGATCCGCTCGTCGTCGACGAGGGCCTTCGCCGGGAATCCCATTCTCAAGCCGGTCGCAGGTGGGTGACGTCGCCGGCGGAGAGCACGTGCCGCTTGCCGGCCGCGTCCTGCACCACGATGCGGCCCTCGGCGTCGACGTCGACGGCGGTGCCGCGCAGCACCTCGTCGGCGGGGAGCGAGACCGTCACCTCCTGCCCGACGGTGACGCAGGCGGCCAGGTAGTCGGCCCGGGCGGCGGCGGGGTTGTCGGTCCAGGCGGTCAGCCCGGCGTCGAGATGCCGCAGGTAGGCGATCGCCAGCGCGGTGCGGTCGGGGTCCTCCGCGCCGGCCAGCTGGAGCGACGTGGCCGTCTCGACCGGCAGGTCGGCCTCGGCCAGCGTGGTGTTGAGGCCCGTGCCGATCACGGCGACGAGGTTCCCGCCGGGCGCGGTCGCCAGCTCGGAGAGGATGCCGGCGGTCTTGCCGCCGCGCCCCCCGGGCTCGGCCTCGAGCAGCACGTCGTTCGGCCACTTGAGGCCGGCGCGCAGGCCGGTCACCTCGCGCACCGCGGCGACGGCGGCGACGCCGGTGACCAGCGAGAGCCAGCCCGCGCGGGGCGCCGCGGCGGTGGGCACGGCCACGGTCACGGAGATCGGCAGGAAGCTTCCGGCGGGCGCGGACCACAGCCGCTGGTGCCGGCCGCGGCCGGCGGTCTGCACGTCGGCGATGAGCACGCGGCCGGGCTCGTCGCCCGCGCGGACGCCGTCCGCGAGATCGGCGTTGGTGGAGCCGGTGCTGGGCACCACCGACACCTGGTGCCAGCGCGTGCCGCGCACGGCTGCGGCGATCGCGGACTGATCGGGGAGCACCACGACGTCCTCCTTCTATGGGCAGTGCGGTTCGGAATCGACTCTATTGGTTAGAGTCGGGTCCATGACGAGTGCCTCCACCACCGACGGCGCCTCCGGCGGCAACACCGCTGACGCCGAGCCCAGCATCCACACGACGGCCGGCAAGCTGGCCGCCTTCCGCAAGAAGGACGCCGAGGCGCTCGCCCCGATGGGCCCGGCGGCGATCGACAAGGTGCACGAGAAGGGCCGGCTCACGGCCCGCGAGCGCGTGCTCGCGCTGCTCGACGAGGGCTCGTTCGTGGAGCTGGACAAGCTGGCGCAGCACCGGTCCACCAACTTCGGCATGGCCGCGCGCCGCCCCATCGGCGACGGCGTGGTGGCGGGCTACGGCACCATCGACGGCCGCGAGGTGTGCGTCTTCAGCCAGGATTCGACCGTCTTCGGCGGCTCGCTCGGCGAGGTCTACGGCGAGAAGATCGTCAAGGTCATGGACCTGGCCACCAAGACCGGCCGCCCGCTGGTCGGCATCATCGACGGTGCCGGCGCGCGCATCCAGGAGGGCGTCGTCTCGCTCGCCCTGTACTCGCAGATCTTCTTCCGCAACACGCAGGCGTCGGGCGTCATCCCGCAGATCTCCGTGGTGATGGGCGCGGCCGCCGGCGGCCACGTCTACTCCCCCGCGCTCACCGACTTCGTGGTGATGGTCGATCACGAGAGCCAGATGTTCATCACCGGCCCGGACGTCATCAAGTCCGTGACCGGCGAGGAGGTCACCAAGGAGGAGCTGGGCGGCGCCCAGACCCACATGACCAAGTCGGGCACCGCTCACTACGTCGCGTCGGGCGAGCAGGACGCGCTGGACTACGTCCGCGAGCTGCTCACCTACCTGCCGTCGAACAACCGCGCCGAGGCCCCGCGCTTCGTCCCGACCGACCCGCTCACGGGCTCGATCGAGGACTCGGTCAACGACGAGGACCGCGAGCTGGACACGCTGATCCCGGATTCGCCGAACCAGCCCTACGACATGCACGAGGTCATCCGCCGCCTGCTCGACGACGACGAGTTCCTCGAGATCCAGCCGCAGCGCGCGATGAACATCATCGTGGGCTTCGGCCGCATCGACGGCCGCAGCGTCGGCATCGTCGCGAACCAGCCCACCCAGCTGGCCGGCTGCCTCGACATCGACGCCTCGGAGAAGGCCGCCCGCTTCGTGCGCTTCTGCGACGCCTTCAACATCCCCATCGTCACCCTGGTCGACGTGCCCGGCTTCCTGCCCGGCACCGGCCAGGAGTACGACGGCATCATCCGCCGCGGCGCGAAGCTGCTCTACGCCTACGGCGAGGCCACCGTCCCGAAGATCACCGTGGTCACCCGCAAGGCGTACGGCGGCGCGTACTGCGTGATGGGCAGCAAGGACATGGGCGCCGACATCAACCTCGCGTGGCCAACCGCCCAGTTCGCGGTGATGGGCGCGGGCGGCGCCGTCGGCTTCGTCTACCGCAAGGAGCTCGCGGAGGCCGCCGACAAGGGCGAGGACGTCGAGGCCCTGCGCCTGAAGCTGCAGGAGGAGTACGAGGACACCCTGGTCAACCCGTACGTGGCGGCCGAGCGCGGCTACGTCGACGCGGTGATCCCGCCCTCGCACACCCGCGGCCAGATCGTCACGGCGCTGAACATGCTGGAGCGCAAGGTCGTCGCCACCCTGCCCAAGAAGCACGGGAACATCCCGCTGTGAGCGCCGAGCAGAAGCCGGTCGAGGCCAGCGCCACCGACGTCGAGAAGCTGAAGGCGGCCATCCGGTTCGAGAAGGGCAACCCGTCGGCCGCGGACGTCGCCGCCGTCGTCGCGGTGCTCGCCGCGGCCACCGGCTCGGCGCCGCAGTCCGGCCCGGAGGGCCCGAAGTCGCTGTGGGGCCAGAACCGCGACCGCATGCGGCCGCAGTACTTCAACGGCCCCAACGCCTTCACCAGCCAGACGCCGGTGTTCTGGACCAAGGGGTCCTGATCCCCGCTCCCGTGCGGCTCGTGCTCGCGTCGGCCTCGCCGGCGCGGCTGTCGGTGCTCCGCGCCGCGGGCACGTCGCCGCTGGTCTCCGTGTCGCAGGTCGACGAGGACGCGATCCTCGCCGGCCTGGGCCCGGACGTCGCGCACGAGGACGCCGTCGCCGCGCTCGCGCGGGCCAAGGCGCAGGACGTGGTCGGACGGATCCTCGCCGAGGAGCCGCTGCCCGGCCGCGCCGTGATGATCGGCTGCGATTCGATGCTCTCGATCGACGGGGAGCTGGTCGGTAAGCCGCACACCCCCGAGGTCGCGGCGGCGCGCTGGCGCGCGATGCGCGGCCGCACGGGTCGCCTCCTCACGGGGCACTGCGCGATCCTCCTCGACGACGGTGCCGTGGCCGGCGAGGCCGGCGGCACCCGCGCGACGACGCTGCGGTTCGGCGCACCGTCGGACGCGGAGATCGAGGCGTACGTCGCGACGGGCGAACCCCTGCAGGTGGCCGGCGCTTTCACGCTCGACGGCCTCGGCGGCTGGTTCGTCGAGGGCATCGACGGCGACCCGAGCTCCGTCATCGGCATCTCCCTGCCGCTGACTCGGCAGCTGCTGACCGAGTTGGGCGTGTCCCCGGTCGCCCTGTGGTCGGACCGAGCCTGATCTTCGCCATCACGGACGTGGTGGACCTCACAGGATTCTCGATCCAAATTCCGTAAGCATTGCGTTAACTCCCCGCAATCAGCGCGTTTCCGCAGCTGAGAACCACTGTCGAAGCTTCAATCGCGTACACCGTTCGAGCTGCAAGAACACCGAAGCAATCGCCCACCACAATGTTCACCAACCCTGGTCAAGGGTCCGGGAGCGTGACGAGCGACACCACTACTTCGCCTCGCGAAAGGAATGGACGTCGTTTTAGCGTCATCCCATGACCACGACGCTCCGCCCCCTCGCCTCCTCCGAGATCGGCTTCGTGGGCCCGCACCCCACCACGTGCGCCTTCGAGCTGACCGTGCGCGGCCCGCTGGACTCCGAGGCGCTCACCCACGCCTTCGCCGCGCTGCGCGCCGAGCACCCCGCACTCGACGCCGCCGTCGCGCCCGCGGGTGACGGCTACGCCTTCGTCGCCCCCGCGGGCGGCGCCGCCCGCACCGACGGCCCCGGCGCGCCGCTCGTCGACCCCGCCACGGCCCTGGCCCGCCTGCACGTCACCTCGTTCGACGACCGGCACCGCATCGCGCTCGCCGTCAACCACGCCCTCGCCGACGGCACGCACCTCTACGCACTGCTGCGCCGGCTCTGGTCGCACTACACCGCGCTCGTGCGCACCGGCGCCACGGACATCGGGGCGCCGCAGCCGTTCCCGGGCTCGGCGCAGCGGGTCCTCGCCGACCTCGACGTCCCCAAGGTCAGCACCGGCCGCGCCCGGCTCGACGGTGCGCGGTGGTACGGCAGCGCGCCCATCCTCGGCCCGCGCGGCGGCGACGCCGTGCTCCCCGAGACGATCTCGCTGCGCTTCTCCCCCGAGACCACCGCGGGGCTCCTCGCCGCCGCCGAGGGCATCGGCCTGAACGCCCTGCTCTCCGGCATCCTGCTCACCGCGGAGCGGGCCGGCTTCCTGGGCGAGGACCCCGCCGCACCCGTCCGGGTCGGCGCGATGACCCTCGTCGATCTCCGCCGCCGGGTGCGCCCGCTGCTCGACCCGACCGAGGTGACAAACTTCGTCGGCGCCTCGTACGCGGCGCCCGAGCTCACGTCCGCCTCCGACCCCGCCGCCGTGGGCGACGAGCTCGCCCGCACCGTCCGCCGGGACGTCCGGGGCGGCCGCGCGCTCACGGCGCTGGCGATCGCGGCCGCGGCGGGCGAGGCGCCCGAGCCCCCGGTCGTGCTCAGCAACCTGGGTCCGATCGACGTGGAGCTCCCCGACGGCCTGGTCGCGGAGGACCTGCGCCCGATCCTGTCGATGGACTCCGCCGCCCTGCACGTGCCCGACGGTCCGCGTCGCCCGTCCCCGTCGGCGACGATCCACCAGATCTCGACCTTCCGCGGCCGCCTCGGGATCGAGGCGATCACCCTGGGCGGCACCGCCTCCGCCGACGCCCGCGCCGCCGTCGCCGACCGCATCGACGCCCTGGTCCACGCCGCGGCCCGCCGGGCACCCGCCGCCTGACGCCCCGCACCGCCGCCGTCCACGCCGAACCCGCCGTCCAGAACAGGAGCCGCACATGCAGAACCACCGCGCACTCACCTTCTCCGAGGCCTCCTTCGTCCGCCCCACCTCCCGGGAGGTGATCGGCACGTCGTTCGAGCTGCGCGGCACGGTCGACGGCACCGCGCTGCGCTCCGCGTTCACGGCCCTGCTGGAGGAGTACCCCGTGCTCGCGGCCCGCATCGTGGACGTCAAGGGCCGCCCGCACTTCGCCCCGGGCGACGCCGCCGTCGCCGCCGCGATCGGCTTCCGCGACACCACGGCGCCGTGGACCGGCTACGAGCAGACGCCTCCGTGGTTCGTCGGCTCCGAGCAGCTGGCGGCGCTGTCGCTCACCGGGATCGGCGATCGGTACCGGCTCACCCTGTGGGCGAGCCACGCCGCGACGGACGGCTCCGGCATCGTCGCGATCGCCGCCCGGCTGTTCGAGCTGTACACCGCGCTGGCAAGCGGAGCGACGCCGATCATCCGGCGCGCCAACGATTTCCCCGCCGAGCCGCACCTGGTGATGGCGGCGCGCGGCCACCTCCCCGAGGAGCTGGATTACGAGGAGCGGCTGGCGGGCACGGTCTGGCACGGCGCGGTCCCGGCGGAGTTCCCCGACGAGCCCGGGCCCGACGTCGACGACGCACTGCGGGTCCGGTTCACCGCCGGCGAGAGCGCGGCGCTCGACGCCGCCGCCCGCTCCCACGGGGTCTCGTCCCACGCGCTGGTCAGCGGCCTCATCGCCCGCGCCGAGCTCGCCGAGTGCGCGGAGGACTCCACCGTCGCCCTCCTGACGCCGGTCGACTTCCGCAGCCGCATCACGCCGCCGATCCCCCTGCGCTCGGTCACCGCGCTGTGCGGCTTCTCCTACGTCGCCGTCGGCGACGGCCCGACCGCCGAGATCGCGCGCACCGTCTCCGATCGGATCCGCTCCGACGTGCGCGACGGGACCGTGCTGCGGACCGCGGTGAGCCCGATGCCCGACGCGCGGACCCGGCGCCACGGCCCGCCCGTGCTCATCAGCAACCTCGGCGAGGTCCCGGCACCCGTCGTGCCCGTCGGGCTCGAGGTGCTCGACTTCCACGCGCAGATCGTCCGGAGCGCCGGCGGGATCCGCGAGTACGCCGCTGGCCACACCGGCACGGGCGTCCCGGCCTCGCCGATCGGCACCTCGTACCTGGTCTCCGCCTTCGGCGGGCGGCTCTCGATCGAGCTGCGCGTCCTGCCCGGCACGCTCGACGCGCAGACCCGTCTCCGCCTCCTCGACCGCATCGCCGACGGTGCGCACGCCCTGTTCGAGATCGGCACCGCGGCATGACGGTCCCCCTCGCCGACACCGAGTCGCCGCCGGCCCCGCCGGTGGCGCTGCTGGTCGACGTCGGCCTGCAGCTGGGCGTGTACTTCGCGCTGCGCTACCTGGTCGGCGCGGGGCAGCTCGTCGCGCTCGTCACCGGCACCGCGCTGGTGGCGGTCCGCATCCTGGCCCGGTCGATCGTGCGCCGGGCGGCCGACCCGCTGGAGCTGTTCACGCTCACGCTGCTCGCCTGCTCGATCACCGCGGCCGCGATCTCGGGCAGCCCGCGCGTGATCCTGTTGGTGGAGACGGCCATCGGGGGTCTCATGGCGGTCGCGATCGCCGCCGGCCTGGTGCTGCGGCGGCGCGCGGTCGCCACGCTGATGATGCGGCTCTCGGTGCGCGGCGACGCGGCGCGGGCCCAGCAGTGGAACCGGCGCGTGCGCACCGAGCGGCCCTGCGTCCGGGCGATCGGCGCCGTCGACCCGCTGTGGCTCGTCGCGGTCGTCATCAGCACCACCGCCTCGATCAGCGCGGCGCTGGGCCTGCCCATCGACTACGCGGTGGTCGCCTGCCAGGTGATCCCCCTGCTGGTCGCCGTCCCCGTGCTCCCGCTCACGCTGCTCCTCCTGCGCCCGGTCCGGGCTGCGCTCGCCGGCGCCGCCGACGAGGGCGTCGTCCGGGCTTCTCGAACCGAGCTCCACCCGACCGTCGAAAGGACGAACTGACATGAAGGTCTGCATCCTCGCCATGGGGAGCCGCGGCGACGTCCAGCCGACGATCGCGATCGGGCTCGCGCTCCGCGCCCGCGGGCACGAGGTGACCATCGCCGCCATGGGCGATCCGCTGGTGCGGCTCATCCGCTCCGCGGGCCTGGACGCCCACCGGCTCAACGACTTCGTGCCGGACTACGACGACGACTACCGCGACGTGATCCACCGCCCCGTCGAGCGGATGCGGGCCTACGGCCGCTGGCTGGTGCGCAACATCGCCACCATCTCCCGGGAGACCGAGACCGTGTGCCGCGACGCCGACGTGGTGCTGACCCATTCGGACGCCGTCGATTTCGCGCTGCCGATCACCCGCCGCAGCGGCGCGACGATCATCAGCTACCGGTTCTTCCCCGGCACCACCAACAGCGTCTACCCGATGACCCAGTACACCCCCGCGGGCCTGACCAGCGACGTGCTGTCGCGGTCGCCGCGCATGGTCAAGCGCGCGACCTGGGCGCTCGGTGACTCCTTCACCTGGACGCACGTGCGGGCCGCGGTGAACTTCCACCGGATGTCGGTGGGCGAGGCGCCGTACCGCTCGCGGCGCGCGAAGAACCGCGACGCCAACGAGATCGTCGACCTGCAGCTCTACGACCCCGCCCTCACCCCGGACCTGGTCCCCGAGTTCAGCCGGACGCGGCCGATGCTCGGCTTCCTCGAGGTCCCCGCCGACGCCTGGCTCCGCCAGGGCGAGCAGAAGCGCACCGACGCCGACCTCATGGCCTGGCTCGAGGACGGCGACGCCCCGATCTACTGGGGCTTCGGCAGCATGCGAATCGCGGACCCGGACGGCATGGCACGCACCTTCGCCCGCGTCTGCGCCGAGCGCGGCCGCCGCGGCCTCATCGTCGCCGGCTGGAGCGATCTGGTCGGCGCCGACCTCGGCGACCACGTCCAGGTCGTCGACGAGGTGGTGCACGCGGAGGTGCTGCCGCACTGCGCCGCCGCCGTGCACCACGGCGGGGCGGGCACGACGGCCGCGTCGCTGCGCGCCGGGCTGCCCACGCTGATCTGCCCGGTACTCGCGGACCAGCCCTTCTGGGGCGCGCGGGTCACCGACCTCGGCGTCGGCGCCTGCCTGCCGATGCGCAATCTCACCGCGGAGCGCCTGCACGCGGCCTTCGACCTGCTGCTCGATCCGGCCACCCGCCGTCGGGCGCAGCGCATCTCGTCGCTCATCGACCTCGGCGACATCCCCGCGCGCCGGGCCGCGACGATCATCGAGTCGATCGCGGAGGACGACGGCGTGGACGTGCGCACCGTCGCGGCCGTGACGGCGCCCGACACCGTCGACTTCGACGCCGCCGACGTGGTCTCCCTCGCCGGGCTGGAGGTGTGAGATGTCCCGACGAGCCCTGACCCCGCTCGAGATCCCCTACGTGCTGACGGGGACCACCTCCAGCGGCAGCTTCACCGTCCGCGGCCCGATCGACGCTGGCCGCCTGGCCCGCGCCTACGCCGCGCTCCGCCGGGAGTACCCCGTCCTCGCGGGCCGGATCGAGCCCCACGCCTTCGGTTTCGACCTCGTCGCGCCCGACGCCGCGCCCGACGAGGAGTCCGCGCCGATCCAGGTCGAGCTGCGCGCGTTCGCGCCCGGCGACGTGCGGCTCGGCGTCGACGCCGAGCGGGCGATCGCGGCGGTGCAGCTCGTCTCCGACGGCGACCTGCACCGCGTCACGCTCGGGGTGAGCCACGCCGTCGCCGACGGCGCGCACGCCCTGTACCTGAATCTGCGCCTGTGGGAGCTGTACTCGGGCGCCGAGCCCGCGGAACCCGCCGGGCTCCCCGCCGCCCCGACCGAGCTGGCGGACCGCCTCGCGGCGGGCGCGCCGCCCGCGCCGTCCGTCGTCGACGTCCACCCCACCGCGACGGTGCCCTCGCCGGCCGATGTCGACGCCGGAGACTTCGCCTTCGAGCGGATCCGCCTCGACGCGGCCTCCACCGACGCCCTGCGCCGCCGCGCCAAGGAGGCCGGCCTGAGCCTGCACGGCCTGCTGGCGGGCATCATCGTCGCCGCGGAGCGCGCCGAGCTCGACCGGCCCGGCGACGAGGCGGTGCCCCTCGCCGTCTTCAGCCCCGTCGACCTCCGGGCCCGCGCCGAGCCCGCCGTCCCGGCCGCAGCGGTCACGAACTTCGCCGGCTCGTCCACGGTGCCGGTGGCCGTGCGCGGCGACACCTCCCCCGAGGCGATCGGCCGCGCCGTCCTGGAGGGGCTGCGCGCCGACCTCGCCGACGGCACCGTCGCCGCCGCCCTCACCGGCGCCGCCCCGGTGACCGTGACCGGCGGGGTTCCCGTGCGGCTGAGCAACATCGGGGCGATCCCGGCACCGGCGACCCCGGAGGGCGTGACCGCGCTCGACTTCCACACCAGCTCCGAGGTCGACATCGAGCGGGTCCGCGCGCTGGTGCGGGGCGCCCCGCCCGAGGCGCTGGCGCCGCTCGTCGGCCTGCACCACCACGCCCTCACCTTCGACGGACGGCTGTCGATCGAGCTGCGGCACGCGCCCGGCACGCTCGCGCCCGACGCCGCCCGCCGCATCCGGGACCGGATCGAGTCCGGTCTCGTCGGCGCCGGGGCCGCCGCATGACGGCCGACCTGCTGGCGTTCGTCGACCAGGGCGCGGCCTCGGGCACCCGCGCGACCGGGCGCAACTCGCTCATCCAGGTGACCTGGATCTACGACGACGGCGTCGACCTCGCCGGGCTCGAGCGGTTCCGCACCGCGCTCACCGGCGGGCTGCTGGGCCGCCGGATCGCCCACTCGCCGCTGCCCTTCGGCCGGGACCGCTGGGTCGCGACCACCGCCGCGCCGCGGATCGCCGTGGAGGCGGCACCGCGCCCGCGGGAGGCGATCGACGGCTGGCTCGACGAGCGCGCCGCCGCCCCGATCGACCCGTGGTCGGGGCCGGGCTGGCACCTGGGCGTGCTGCCACTGACCGACGGCGGATCCGCCGTGACCCTGGTGGTCTCGCACGTCCTCGCCGACGGGGTGGGCACCGCGACCGCCGTCGCGGAGGCCGCATCGGGCGCCGTCCGCGACCTGCCCTACCCCCGCGAGGCGACCACCCCGCTGCGGGCCGTCCGCCGTGACGCCGCCCTGGTCGCGCGCGAGCTCCCCGCCGCGGCGCGGGCAGCGGCGGCCGCGGCCCGCCTGGCGCGGGGCCGCCTCGAGCACACCGGCACCGCTTCGACCGGCCCCGCGCCGGCGCACCCCGTCGGGCCGGACCGCTGGGCCGTCGCGCACCTCGACCGCGCGGCGCTCGCGGCGCGGGCCGAGGAATCCGGGGGCACCGAATCGACCCTGCTGTTCCGGTCCGCCGCGCGGATCGCCGCCGAACTCGGCTGGATCCGGCCCGACGGGCAGGCCGTGCTCGGCCTGTCCGTGAACCGGCGCGAGGACGGCGACCTGCGTGGCAACGCGATCGTCGACGCCGAGCTCCTCGTCGATCCGGCCACGGGCCCCGATGGGATCGTCGCCCTGCGGGCGGACGTCAAGGGCGTACTCGGCGCGCTGCCCGACGCCGGTCGCTACGACGCCTTCGGCCCGCTGCTGACCCTGCTGCCCCGTCGCACGCTGGCCTCGCTCATCGACGCCCCCGCCGATCCGGCGCACCCGGTGACGACGTGCGCCGGCGTCGGCGCCCTGCCCGCGCCCGTCCGCGCGCCCGACGGCACCCCCTCCGACCGCGCGTGGTTCCGCCTCGCCTGGTCCGCGCTCCCCGGCCGGATCGCGCCGCCGCGCCCGCCGTACCTCTACGTGGGATGGACGGGCACCGAGGCGGAGACCTCGTTGTTCGTCGCGAGCAATCTCGCGGCCGCCGCGGACCTGCAGGGCGTCGTCGAGCGGTCGCTGCCCGAGTACGCGGACCACTGAGTGCGGGAACACGCCGCCGCCCGGGGTCGCCGCGGGGCGCCCGGGCGGCCTGGGGGCTAGGCTTGCGGACGTGGCTATCGAGACCGATCCGAGCGCGGAACTGCAGGACTACGCACACCCCGAGCGCCTCGTCACCGCGGACTGGCTGAGCGGGCACCTGGGGGTCCCCGGCCTCAAGGTGATCGAGTCCGACGAGGACGTGCTCCTCTACGACATCGGGCACATCCCGACCGCGCAGAAGGTGGACTGGCACCTGCACCTGAACGACCCGGTGACGCGCGACTACATCACCGGCGAGCAGTTCGCGGAACTCATGCGCGCCAAGGGCATCAGCCGCGACGACACCGTCGTGATCTACGGCGACAAGTCGAACTGGTGGGCCGCGTACGCCCTGTGGGTGTTCACCCTCTTCGGCCACCCGGACGTGCGCCTGCTCGACGGCGGCCGCGACAAGTGGATCAGCGACGCCCGCGACGTCTCGCTCGAGCAGCCGGAGTACCCGCGCAGCGACTACCCCGTCGTCGAGCGCGACGACACGGTGATCCGCGCGTTCGCCGACCAGGTCCGCGCCGACATCGGCACGCGCGCCCTCGTCGACGTGCGCTCGCCGCAGGAGTACACGGGCGAGCGCACCCACATGCCCGACTACCCGGAGGAGGGCGCCCTGCGCGGCGGCCACATCCCCACCGCGGTGTCGATCCCGTGGGCCAAGGCCGCCCGGCAGGACGGCCGGTTCCTCCCCCACGCCGATCTCCTCGAGGTCTACGGCGGCCTCGATCCGCAGGCACCGGTCACGGCCTACTGCCGGATCGGCGAGCGCTCGAGCCACACCTGGTTCGTGCTCACCCACCTCCTCGGCTTCACGGACGTCAAGAACTACGACGGCTCGTGGACCGAGTGGGGCAACACCGTGCGGGCCCCCATCGTGCGCGGCGAGGAGCCCGGCGCCGCGCCCGGCGCATGAGCGCCCTGCCCGCGCCCCTGGCGGAGATCGTCGACGACTTCGCCGGGGTCGGCGAACAGGACCGGCTCGAACTGCTGCTGGAGTTCTCGCGCGAGCTGCCTGAGCTCCCCGAGCACCTGACCGCCGCGGCGATGGAGCCGGTGCCGGAGTGCCAGTCGCCGCTGTTCCTCGACGTCGACGCCTCGGACCCCGAGGCGGTGCGGCTGTACTTCAGCGCGCCGCCGGAGGCCCCGACCACCCGCGGCTTCGCGTCGATCCTGGCGCAGGGCCTCGACGGGCAGCCGGCCGCGGCGATCGTCGCCGTGCCCGACGACTTCCACCACGCCCTCGGCCTCGACTCCGTGGTGAGCCCCTTGCGCCTGCGCGGGATGTCGGCGATGCTGGCCCGCATCAAGCGCCGGCTCGCCGGGTAGCACTGTCACGAAGCGAGCCCCGCCATGCAATTCACCGAGCTGGACGCGTACCCGCTGCGCCCGGGTGAACTGCGCAACTGGATCCCCACCACGGGTCCCGCCGCGCGCTGGCGCGACGACCCGCGCGCCACGTCGCACGTGCACGAGGCGCACCTGCGGGGCGCGCAGGCGGTGCTGCGGCGCCGCCACATCGACGGCGGGCGCGAATCCTGGCTCGGCCTCGGCATCGAGTTCGACGAGCCGCTGTCGATCCCCGGGATGCGCACCGCGCTGCGCGCGTGGATCGACCGGCACGAGGTGCTGCGCACCCACGTCTTCCTCGAGGACGACCGGCCGCGCCGCCGGAGCGCGCAGACCGCCACCGTCGACCTGCGGATCAAGACGATCGGCACCTACCGGTCCACCGGCCCCCTGGCCGAGCAGCTGCTCGGCGAGTTCGACCGGTCGACGGCCCCGCTGACCTGGCCCGCCTACATGTTCTCGACGGTGGCGCGCGAGGACTCGTTCACCCTGTTCTTCGCGGCCGACCACTCCCTGCTCGACGGCTACTCCCTCATCCTCAGCCCGTACGAGCTGCGCGAGTTCTACCGGGAAGCCGTGCACGGCGACCCGCCGCGGCTGCTGCCCACCGGCAGCTACGTCAACTACTCCGACACCGACCGGCAGTCCGCTGACCGCGCGGGCGCGGGCCACCCGGCCGCGCGGATGTGGGACGAGTACCTCAGCGAGACCGGCTTCAAGCCCGATCCCTTCCCCATGCCGCTGCTCCCCCTCAGCGCGAAGACACTGGCCGACGAGACGCGCGCCGCCCTGAGCCGCGACCCGGACGGCGTGCCCCGGCTGCCGCAGGGGTCGCTGAACTTCCATCTGCTCGACGACGACCGGTCCAACAACTTCACCCGCGTGTGCTCCGAGTCGGGCGCATCGCTGGTGACGGGCGTACTCGCGTGCATGGCGAAGATCAACACCGACCTCGGCTTCGGCCCCGTCTTCCGGTGCGCCGTCACCCGGCACACCCGCGACGCTGAACAGTGGATCGCGGCGCTCGGCTGGTTCGTCGGCATCGCGCCCTTCCGGCTCGACACCACCGGAGCCCGCACCTTCGGCGAGCTGGCGCAGCGGGCGCAGGCGGCGTGGAAGCCGTCCAAGATCGGGAGCACCCTGCCCTACCTGCGGATCGGCGAGGTGCTCGCCGAGGAGCCGGGCCGCTCGCAGGCGCCGCCGCCGCGCTTCGTCGTCTCGTTCATGGACACGCGCTCCGCCCCCGGCTCGGACGTCAACGACGCGGGCGGGGCCGGGGCGCTCCGCTCGCACGACTACTCGATCGACGACGTCTACCTCTGGATGCTGCGCACGCCGTCCGGTCTGCACGTGGCGGCACGGTTCCCCGGCTTCGAAACGGCACGCCGGAGTGTCACTCTGTACCTCGGCGCGCTACGTTCGTTGTTGACCGAAATAGGCGATGCGACGGTTACTCGCGGGTAACCGAACCCGCGAGGGGACTGTCGGCTGCGCCACAAGTGAGTAGGCATACACTCGTCAGGAGTTGCGCCCGGACGGGACATGGAGAGGGCGGCGCGCCGCTGTGCGCCGCAACGGAACGAGGAGACTTGAGTGGCAGCCCACGCTGACAAGAAGATCGAGAAGGTACTCATCGCCAACCGCGGTGAGATCGCCGTCCGCGTCATCCGCGCCGCCCGGGACGCCGGCCTGACCAGCGTCGCCGTGTACGCCGAGCCCGACGCCGACGCCAAGTTCGTGCGCCTCGCCGACGAGGCCTTCGCCCTCGGTGGCCAGACCTCGGCCGAGTCCTACCTCGTCTTCGACAAGATCCTCGACGCCGCCGCCAAGTCCGGCGCCGACGCGATCCACCCCGGCTACGGCTTCCTGTCCGAGAACGCCGAGTTCGCGCAGGCCGTCATCGATGCGGGCCTGACCTGGATCGGCCCGTCCCCGGCCTCGATCCGCGACCTGGGCGACAAGGTCACCGCGCGGCACATCGCCGAGCGCGCCGAGGCTCCGATGGCGCCCGGCACCAAGGACCCGGTCAAGGACGCCGACGAGGTCGTCGCCTTCGCCAAGGAGTACGGCGTGCCCGTCGCCATCAAGGCGGCGTTCGGCGGCGGCGGCCGCGGCATGAAGGTCGCGTACACCATCGAGGAGATCCCCGAGCTGTTCGAGTCGGCGACCCGCGAGGCCGTCGCCGCCTTCGGCCGCGGCGAGTGCTTCGTCGAGCGCTACCTGGACAAGGCCCGCCACGTCGAGGCCCAGGTCATCGCCGACCAGCACGGCAACGTCGTGGTCGCCGGCACCCGCGACTGCTCGCTGCAGCGCCGCTTCCAGAAGCTGGTCGAGGAGGCGCCCGCGCCCTTCCTCACCGAGGAGCAGCGCACCGCCATCCACGAGTCGGCGAAGCGCATCTGCCGCGAGGCGGGCTACTACGGCGCCGGCACCGTCGAGTTCCTCGTCGCCGCCGACGGCCTGGTCAGCTTCCTCGAGGTCAACACCCGCCTGCAGGTCGAGCACCCGGTCACCGAGGAGACCGCGGGCATCGACCTCGTGCGCCAGCAGTTCCGCATCGCCGAGGGCAAGGAGCTGACGATCACGGAGGATCCCACTCCTCGCGGTCACAGCTTCGAGTTCCGCATCAACGGCGAGGACGCCGGCCGCGGCTTCCTGCCCGCTCCCGGCCCGATCAGCGTGTACCGCGAGCCCACCGGCCCCGGCGTGCGCGTCGACTCCGGCGTGGACCAGGGCGACGTCATCGGCGGCCAGTTCGACTCGATGCTCGCCAAGCTCATCGTGACCGGCGCGACCCGCCAGGAGGCGCTGGAGCGCTCGCGGCGCGCGCTCGCCGAGTTCGAGGTCGAGGGCCTCGCGACGGTCATCCCGTTCCACCGCCACATCGTCTCCAACCCGGCGTTCGTGGGCGACGAGAACGGCTTCGAGGTCTACACCAAGTGGATCGAGACCGACTGGGAGAACCCGATCGAGCCGTACACCGGTGGCCAGGCCATCGAGGAGGACGACTCGCTCCCCCGCCAGAACGTCGTCGTGGTCGTCGACGGCCGCCGCGTCGAGGTCTCACTGCCCGGCGAGCTCTCGCTCGGCGGTGGCGGCGCGGCCGGCGGTGCAGGCGTCATCCGCCGCAAGCCGAAGGCGCGCACCCGCGACCGCGGCGCCGGCGTTGCCGCCACGGGCGACTCCGTGACCGCCCCCATGCAGGGCACCGTCGTCAAGGTGGCCGTCGAGGACGGCCAGCAGGTCAGCGCCGGTGACCTCGTCGTGGTGCTCGAGGCCATGAAGATGGAGAACCCGGTCGCCGCGCACAAGGACGGCATCGTCACCGGCCTGTCCGTCGAGCCCGGCACCGCCGTCACCCAGGGCACCGTGCTGCTCGAGATCAAGTCCGACGAGGCCTGATTCTTGGATCCGATCGGCCTGAACGTCGGGGCGTGGTACCTCACGGAACTGCGCCCCGACGCCTGGCTGGCCGATGAGGCCTACGCCTGGGCCGTCCGCGTGAACACCACCGGCGACTCGATCGGCGAGGTCACCCTCCTTCCCTCGGGCGAAGTCACCGTCGACGGCCCCGACAGCGAGGGCCTGCGCACCGCCCGCGCCGCCGTGCAGCGATTCGGCGCGAGTCTCTAGGCCGCCTGCTCCGGCGCGGTGGACCGGTGCGCATGTCCGCTCGGTGTCCGCGTTTCGACGGTGTGCCGCCCGCTCGCGTCATCGATGACGGCGCTGGTCCAGCCGGCTGCTTCCTTGGCGTAGTTGCACGCGGCGCACAGCCCCTGCCCGTTCTCGAAGCTGGTGGGGCCGCCGGCCGCGTGCGGGACGACGTGGTCGGTGTGCGCGATCGGAGCGTCGCAGTACGGGGTGCGGCAGTACCGGTCCCGTGCCCGGATCATCTCCGCCAACCCATCGGGGAAGCAGCGCTGCCGGGAGTCCATGCCGACGACCGCGCCCGACTCGGGCGCAAGGTAGAGGCGTTTGACCCAGGCAACGCCGGCGGCGGTGGCCCGGCCGACGAGGTTGCGGGCGATCTCCGCCGGCACCGTCCCACCACCGTCGAGATGCGCGGTGCCCGGCTGGTCGCCGAGGAGGACGGTGGCGGGCATCGTCAGGTTCACCGTGACCGGTTGGCCTTCGGTGGCCTCGCGGCCGGTGATCCGAGCGAAGGCGGTGTCGGCCATGATCTGCCCCCGCGTCCGCAGGTCCGCGCCGATCCCGATCAACGTTGCGGCATGCTTGCGCAGCGCCGCGTAGATGCCGACCCCTTGAGCGACCGGTAGCAGCAACGACACCCTGGCCATCCCCTCGAGCAGCGGGCGGATCGTCACCGTCCGGTCCTTCTCCGCGGACGCATTCCGATCCACCGTCGCCTGCGCGTCCAGCCGATACGCGACCTGCTCGACCCGCGTGGCGAGTTGCTTGAGCCCCATCCCCGCGAGCGTCGCCGGATCGGCACACAACTGCGCATCCGCGACATGGCGGTCCGATGCGTCCAGGTGCGCGAGGCCACCGACGATCACCGGGACCGCCTCCGGGGAGAGGTCACCGTCCCGCAGGCGGGCGCGGGTGTGAGGCAGGCTCTTCTCCAGCTCCACCGCCCGATTCACAAACCTCGCGGCTGTGTTCGGCGACAAATGCATGGCCAACCCGACCTCCGCCGCCACACCCTGCTGCCAGCGATCCTGCGGCAACCCCGCCGCGACCCGCTCGCACACCCGCTCCCGCAGCAACTCCGCCGCCAACCGGTACTGCTCGAACACCGTCCGACACCGCCGCCGCTCCATCGAACGCAACCGCTCCGCCACGCCACCATCGGGTGGTCGGTCATCCTCTACACCAACGTCTTCGTCCATGCCCTGACGCTACGCCGACCCACCGACAAGTTTTCGCCATCGCAACACTGTATCGAACGATGCCTGTTCACACGGGCCACGAGAACACGCTGACGCCTCTCCTCCTCACGGACCAGTACCGATACCGAGTCGCGCGTCCAGAGCGAAATCCCACGCCAGGGCACCCTCGCGAGCGATGATCGAGACATGGCGAGAAAGCCGGAGCCCCCGAAGGCCCCACCCAGCATCAGCGAATCGGTCAACGACCTGGTCGACTCCGTGCGGTCCGCCGCCGGCAAGGCGATGGACAACACCGGCCGCACGGTGACCAGCGTCAGCAAGCTCAGCACCATCCCGCCCGACACCATCGAGCTCATCGCCGAGCTGCCGAAGGTGATGCTCGCGATGGCCGACATGATCGAGCGCGCCAACAACGTCATCGACCGTGTGGAGCGGCTCACCGCCGTCGCCGACCCGGCCCTCAACACGCTGGATGCGGTGCTCCCGCCGCTGGTCGACGTGACCAACAAGCTCAGCGACGTACAGCGCGGCGTCGAACGGGGCGTCGGCAAACTCCCCGGCGTCAATCAGCTCAAGAAGGTCACCGGCCTCGGCGGCGACTGACCGCTACTCCGGCTCCGCGCGCCCCACGTGGTGGGCGCGCTCGCCCTGCGGGCCGTAGATGCCCAGGTACTCGACGGGCTCGCCGTCGGCGCTGCCGAACCAGTGCGGCAGCCGGGTGTCGAATTCGATCACCTCGCCGGGCTTGATCACCATGTCCTTCTCCCCCAGCAGCAGCCGCAGGTTCCCGTCGAGCACGTACAGCCAGTGGTAGCCGGGATGCGAGACCTGCGTGCGCGTCTGCGCCCCGGGCCGGGGCCGGATGACCTCCTTGAACGTGCGCAGCCCACCGGCGCGGCGGGTGAGCGGCACGATGACGTGGTCGCCGTGCCGCACCGGCTTGAGCCGCACGCGCGGATCGCCCGTCTCGGGCGCGTCGACGAGCTCGTCGAGCGGCAGGCCGTACGTGCGCGCGAGCGGCAGCAACAGCTCCAGGGTGGGCTTGCGGGTGCCGCCCTCCAACCGCGAGAGCGTGCTCACCGAGATGCCCGTGGCCTCCGCGACCGCGGTCAGGGTGATGTCGCGCTCCTGCCGGATCGCGCGGAGCCGCGGGCCGACCTGCTCGAGAACCGGATCGTCTGCCATGGGACCGATTGTGCCCGCCATCAGCCGAACGGGTTCAGGGTCCGGACGTCGAGGCCCTCGAAGTCCTGGACGTTCCTGGTGACCAGCGTGAGGTCGTGGGCGAGCGCCGTGGCGGCGATGAGGGCGTCGACGATCGGCAGCGTCCGGCCCGTCGCCGATATCTCTCCCCATCGTGTAGCCGCGGGGATGTCCAGATCGATGATCTGATCGCGGTAGGCGTCCTCGATACCCGCGATCCACGTCGCGACGGCCTCCGCCTGCCGGGGGTCCCTCCGAGCCAACATGCGCTCGCCACGGCGCAGCTCACCGATGGTGAGCACACTGAGGTATCCGGCGTTCCCCACGCCGGCGAGCCATTCGACCACCGCCTGGTTGGGGCGGCGCTTCATGGACTCCGACACCACGTTCGTGTCCAAGAGGTACGCCGCGGTCAATCGAAGAGCCCCTCCGTGCGATCCGGGTCGACGGTGCGCTCGGGAATCTCGAAGTCATCGACGGCGGGCGCCGACAGCAGGAATTCGGAGAAGCTCGGCTTCCGATCCCGTCCGTGCGTCGCGCGGAAGTCCTCGATGTCCACGACCACCGCGATGGGATCGCCGTGCCGGGTGATCACCTGCGGCTCCCCCTCGCCGACGGCGCGCAGCAGCTCACTGAGGCGCTGCTTGGCCTCCTGCACCTGCCATTCCCGCATGCGTCCAGGGTACCGAGATCAGTCCAGACAGTCTAGACCCATGACGCACCTAGCGGACCGCGGTCCGCTCCGCTACGGTGGACACCACGCCCGAGCGGGCGAGAAACCCCATCGAAAGGACCCCTATGAAGATCGGCATCATCCTCGGCTCCATCCGCGACGGCCGCAAGGCCGAGCAGGTCGGCCAGTGGGTCGCCGCGGCCGCAGCGGCGCGCGACGGCGTCGAGGTCACCGTGCTGGACCTCAAGGAGTTCGACGTCCCGCTGCTGACCTCCGCCACCGTGCCGGGCGCCGCGAACCGTCAGTACGACAGCGCGGCGGTCACCGCCTGGGGCGAGGCGATCGACGCCCAGGACGGCTTCGTCTTCGTCACCCCGGAGTACAACCACTCCATCCCCGGCGCCTTCAAGAACGCCTTCGACTCGATCGGACCCGAGTGGGCCGGCAAGACCGTCGGCTTCGTCGCCTACGGCGCCGACGGCGGCGTCCGCGCCGTGGAGCACTGGCGCCAGATCACCGCCAACTTCTCCATGGTCGACGCCCGCGCCCAGGTCAGCCTGGGTCTGTTCACCGATTTCGACGGTGCCGGCGCCTTCGCCCCGATCGACCGCCGCCCTGCCGAGCTGGCCGCGCTGCTCGACGAGCTGACCGCCGCCACCGAGCGCCACCTGGCCTCCGCTCGCTGAGCTCCCGCGCGCCGGGCCCATTCCCGCAGGGCCCGGCGCGCGACCGCGGGATCGATTACGCTTGCAATCGTCACACGACGAGCGGGGAGCCCCATGCGCTACGACCTCATCATCCGCGACGGCCTCTGGTTCGACGGGACGGGCGCCGAGCCCCGGCGCGCGCACCTCGGCATCGTCGGCGATCGCGTCGCCACCGTCTCGGCGGAGCCGCTCGACGAGGCCGGGTGCCCCGAGGTGATCGACGCGAACGGGAAGTGGGTCCTGCCCGGCTTCGTCGACATCCACACCCACTACGACGCCGAGATCCTCCTCAACCCCGGACTCGGCGAATCCGTCCGGCACGGCGTGACGACCGCGATCCTGGGCTGCTGCTCGATGTCCACCGTCTACGCCCGCCCCGAGGACGCCGCCGACCTGTTCAGCCGCGTCGAGGCGGTGCCCCGCAAGCACGTCATCGCCGCGCTGGAGGACTTCCAGGACTGGACCGAACCCGAGGGCTACGTCAAGCGCCTCGACTCGCTGCCGCTCGGCCCCAACGTCGCGTCGTTCCTGGGCCATTCCGACTTGCGCACCGCCGTGATGGGCCTGCGCCGCGCCACCGACACCTGGTCGTTCCCGTCCCGGGCGGAACTGCGCCGCATGGCGGAGATGCTCGACCGCGCTCTCGACGCCGGCATGGTGGGCATGTCCGGGATGGACGCCCCCATCGACAAGCTCGACGGTGACCGCTTCCGCTCCCGAGCACTGCCCTCCACCTACGCCTGGTGGCACGAGCGGTGGCACCTCATCAACGTCCTGCGCAAGCGCGGCCGGATCCTGCAGAGCGCGCCCAACATCAACAACCCGCTCACGGTGGTGATGTTCTTCCTCGCGTCCAGCAGCCGGCTGTTCGCGCGCGGCCGCACGGTTCCGGTGAGCCTGCTGGTCGCGGCTGATTCGAAGTCCGCCCGCGGCGCGCACCGCCTCTTCAGCACCGCCGCCGCGCTCGGCAACCGGGTCTTCGGCTCCCGGGTCGCCTTCCAGCACCTGCCGCTGCCCTTCACCCTCTACTCCGACGGCATCGACCTGCCGGTCTTCGAGGAGTTCGGCGCAGGGACCGCCGCGCTGCACATCCGGGACCAGCTCGAGCGCAACGAGCTCATGGCCGACACCGAGTACCGCCGCCGGTTCCGGCGCGAGTTCGCCCTCAAGAAGCACAAGCCCGGCCTGTGGCACAAGGACTTCCACGACGCGGTCATCGTCGACTGCCCCGACGTTTCGCTGATCGGCCGGAGTTTCGGCGCGATCGCCGACGAGCGCGGCATCGCGCCGCTCGACGCCTTCCTGGACGTCCTCGTCGAGAACGGGGAGAAGAACGTCCGCTGGACCACCACCGTCGGCAACGACCGCCCCGCGGTGCTCGACGAGATGGCCAAGGATCCGAACCTGCACCTGGGCTTCTCCGATGCGGGAGCGCACCTGCGCAACATGGCCTTCTACAACTTCCCGCTGCGCTTCCTCAAGCGGATGCGCGACGCCGACGAGGCGGGCCGCACGGTGCTGCCGCTGGGCCGGGCCGTGCACCGCCTCACCGGCGAGCTGGGCGCCTGGTTCGGGCTCGACGCCGGCTTCCTGCGCGAGGGCGACCGCGCCGATTTCGTGATCGTCGATCCGGAGCGGCTGGACGAGACCGTCGACGCGTACAACGAGGCCGAAGCGCCGTTCTTCGACGACCTCTCACGCATGGTCAACCGCAACGACGCGACCGTCGTCGCCACGGGCATCGGCGGCCGCATCGTCTTCCGGCTCGGCGAGTTCGTCCCCGGCTACGGCCGCGATCAGCAGACCGGGCACTACCTCCGCGCCGGCACGCATTAGAGCGCCTCAGCGCCCGCCGGTCGGGCCGGTGCCGCACCTGCCCGACCGGACGGGGCAGGGGTGGCGGCCGGACGGTTTCGCCCCGAGGCCCTCCCCCGCACGACTCTCCGCGCCCACAGTGTCCCTGTGAGATGGATCACGCCATCTCGCCCGGACCGCAGACGCAGGAGAGACGACATGGCCATCGAGCTGAACCAGATCTGGGACTTCCCGATCAAGGAGTTCCATCCCTTCCCCCGCGCGCTGATGGGGGTCGGCGCGCACGACATCATCGGCGTGGAGGCGAAGAACCTCGGCTTCAAGCGCGCCCTGCTGGTGACCACCGGCCTGCGCGGCTCGGGCATCATCGAGGAGCTCATCGGCAAGATCGAGTACCAGGGCGTCGAGGTGGTCCTGTTCGACAAGGTGGAGTCGAACCCCAAGGACTACAACGTCATGGAAGCCGCGGCCATGTACGAGAAGGAGAAGTGCGACAGCATCATCTCCGTGGGCGGCGGCTCCAGCCACGACGCCGCCAAGGGCGCGCGTGTGGTGATCGCGCACGACGGCCGCAACATCAACGAGTTCGAGGGCTTCGCCAAGTCCACCAACAAGAAGAACCCGCCCCACATCGCCGTCTCCACCACCGCCGGCACCGGCTCGGAGACCTCGTGGGCGTACGTCATCACCGACACCTCCGACATGGACAAGCCGCACAAGTGGGTGGCCTTCGACGAGGCCTCCATCGTGACGCTCGCGATCGACGATCCGCTGCTGTACTACTCGTGCCCGCAGCACTTCACGGCGTACTGCGGCTTCGACGTCCTCGCGCACGGCAGTGAGCCCTACGTCTCCCGGCTCGACTTCGCGCCGTCGCTGGGCAACGCCCTGTACTCCATCGAGCTGGTCGCGAAGAACCTGCGCGAGGCCACCTTCGAGCCGCGCAACCTCAAGGCCCGCGAGGGCATGATGAACGCCCAGTACATCTCGGCGCAGGCCTTCAACTCGGGCGGCCTCGGCATCGTGCACTCGATCTCGCACGCGGTCTCCGCCTTCTTCGACAGCCACCACGGCCTCAACAACGCGATCGCGCTGCCCCGCGTGTGGGAGTACAACCTGCCCTCGCGCTACGAGCGTTACGCCGAGATCGCGGTCGCGATGGGGGTCGACACCCGCAACATGACCACGGTGCAGGCGGCGGACGCGGCTGTGGAGGCGGCGATCCGGCTGGCGAAGGACGTGGGCATCCCGGACAACTTCGGGCAGATCCGCACGGACTCGTACGAGAAGAACCAGATGAATTCGGGCAAGTACGCGGGCCGAGGCGAGGTGATCAAGGGCGACGAGAAGTCGGTGCTCGCCATCTCCGAGCACATCCAGGGCGACTGGTGCACGCCGGGCAACCCGCGCGAGGTCACGGTCTCGTCGATGATCCCCGTCGTCGACCACTGCATCAACGGCACGTACTGACACCACGAGGACTCGGGAGGAGAGCAGAGATGACCACGGTGGCCTTGATCGAGACGCCCACGGCGGAAGCGGGATTCGCCGACGGGCCCGCGCTGCGGGAGGCGCTGCGCGGCGCGGACTACATAGCGGACCCCGACCTGGCCACCGTGGTCCACCTGTCGACGGTGCTCGGCCGGCCGCTACTGCTGGAAGGGCCGGCGGGCGTCGGCAAGACCGAGCTGGCGAAGGCACTCGCGCAGGTCGCCGGCCGCCGGCTGATCCGACTGCAGTGCCACGAGGGGCTGGACGACAGCCGCGCGCTCTACGAGTGGGACTACGCCCGGCAGCTGCTGCACGTGCAGATGCTGCGGGACCGGATCGGCACCGAGTTGGCGGCCTTCGACACCCTGGACCAGGCGTCGGCGCATCTGGCCGCCAAGGACTTCGGTCTCTACTCGGAGACCTTCCTCGCGGCGCGCCCGCTGCTCGCCGCGATCCTCTCGGAGGAACCGGTGGTGCTGCTGGTCGACGAGGTGGATCGCACCGAGGAGTCGATGGAGGCGTTGCTACTGGAGGTCCTGGCGGAGAACCAGGTGACGGTGCCCGAGATCGGCACCTTCGCCGCCCGCACCCGGCCGTGGGTCGTGTTGACCTCCAACGACACCCGCGAGCTCAGCGCCGCCCTCAAACGCCGCTGCCTGCACTACCACCTCGGCTACCCCGCCGCGGATCGCGAGCGCGACATCGTCGCCGCGCGCGCCCCCGAGGTCGAGCCGGCGGCGGTCGCGGAGGTGGTCGAGCTCGCGGGCCGGCTGCGGGACCTGCCACTGCGCAAGAGCCCGTCGATCTCGGAGGTGATCGACGCGGCCCGCATCGCGGCCGTGCTGGCCGGCAGCGGAACCGCGCCGGCCGACCGGCCGGAGCTGCTCTACGCCGCGCTCCTCAAGTACTCGACCGACGTGGACCTGGTGCGGACGCGGGACGCGGGCGCACCGTCGGGCCCGATGGAGGCGACGGGCCGGCCGGACCGGACGACGGTGGCGTCGAACCCCGCCAACACCACGACGGCCGTCTTCCGCGGGCACGGGGGCCGGGGCCGTGGCGGCAACTGAGACCGCGGGCCTGCTCGACGTCGTGGCGGCGGCGTTCGGCACCCGGCTGCGCGCGCACGGCGTCGGCGCCTCCCCCGCCGAGGTGATCGAGGTGCGGCGCGTGCTGGCGCTCTACGGGGCCCGCGACCGGGCGCGACTCGGCGCGGGCCTGCGGGCGACCTGCGTCAAGTACGCGCACGAGGACGCCGGCTTCGACGCCGCGTTCGCCGAGCTCTTCGCCGCCGCGCGGCACGGCGTCGACGCCCCGGACGCGGCACCGGCCCACGCGGCGCTCACCGGCGGCCTGCCCGAGGACCTCGTCCTCGACCCCGACGCGGAGGTCGGCCGCTACGCCGACTACAACGAGCGGGCCGCGGAGGTCGGCGACCTCGTCGTCGACACCCCCGAGGCGGACGAGGGCTTCAACCCGCACAAGGACGACGACGACTTCTCGGTGACTGCGGCGGCGGACGCGGAGCTCGCGGTCTCCGCCGAGGACGGCGGCCGCCGCGGCGTCAGCTACACCCTCGACGTGGCGCGGGCCGGGACCGCCGAGGTCGGGGCGCTGTCCGACGGTGCCGCGATGGCCGCGTCCGGCACGCTGCGCTGGGACGATCCGGCGGCGATCCTGGCCTGGCTGGACCGCTACGACCCGAGCCGCGTCTACGCCGACGCCGGACCGGAACAGGAGCTCACGCAGGCCACCGCGGACCGCCTGGCTGCGGCGCTGAGCGCCTTCGTCGAGGCGCTGGCCGCGGCCGGCCAGACCTCGCCCGGGCCGCCGGGCGAGGTCGAATCGCGCCCGCACGCCGAGCTGGAACTGGCGGTGCACGAGGTGCTGCGCCGCATGCGCGGCGCGCCCCGCGAGCGGGTGCGCTACCACGGTCACGGCCGGCTCGACCTGCGTGCGACCGCCCGGACCGCGCAGCGCACCGACGGCGTCCCGTTCCGTCTCGCCACCCGAGTCCCCCGCCCCGACCGGCTGCGGCTGCTGATCCTCGCGGACGTGTCGCTCTCGGTGCGGCCGGTCACCGCGTTCGTCCTGCGCCTCGCGCAGTCGCTCCGGCGGCGCACCGCGCGGTGCGAGGTCTACGGCTTCGTCGACCGGCCAGTGGACGTGACCGAAGCCCTCCTGCCCGGCGCGGGCGACGACGCCCTCGCCCGCGTGCTCGCCGACCCGGAGATCGACCTCGAGGCCTCCAGCGACTACGCCCGGGTCTTCGCCGAACTGCTCACGGCGCCCGCCGGTCTCACCCGGCGCACGTCGGTGCTCATCGTGGGCGACGGGCGCTCCGGCGGCCTGCCCGACGGTGCCGAACACCTCGCGGAGCTTCGGCGGCGGGTGCACCGGCTGGCCTGGATCACGCCCGAGCCGGAGCGGTACTGGGCGCAGGCCACGTGCGCGATGCCCGTCTACCGCGAGCACTGCGACGCGGTGGTCACCGCCCGCGACGCGGACCAGCTGATCGCGCGGGCGGCGGAGCTCGGGAACGCGCTGCGCTGACGGGTACCTGCCCGATCGGGCAGGTACCCGCCCCTGCGAACGGCCCACCGCCGGCACCCCGGGCTGACGTAACATGGGTCACATCGATCCATTGAGGAGCAGCCCGTGAACCACCTCGATGATCGCCCCGCCGCCGGCCCGGATCAGCGCGCCGCGATGATGCCGCTGGTGTCCCGGGAGGTGCCGCGCACCGTCAAGTTCCACGCCCCG
Source organism: Tsukamurella sp. DT100 (assembly GCF_049844855.1). Classification (NCBI taxonomy): domain Bacteria; kingdom Bacillati; phylum Actinomycetota; class Actinomycetes; order Mycobacteriales; family Tsukamurellaceae; genus Tsukamurella; species Tsukamurella sp. DT100. The sequence continues at coordinate 24,252 of NZ_JBNCLV010000013.1, read as the reverse complement.
GAGATCGTCTTCGGCGTCGACTCCCTCGGCGAGGCCGCCCACGCGGCGGTCCGCCTCGGCGCGGTGCGCCCACTGCTCGTCACCGACCCGGGGCTGATCGAGGCGGGCTGGGTCGCCGAGCTCCTCGGGCACCTGCGCGACGCCGGGCTGCGGCCCGAGGTCTTCAGCGCGGTGACGCCGAATCCGAAGGACCACGAGGTCGCAGCCGCCTTCGAGCGGTACGCCGAGGCGGGTTGCGACGTGGTGCTCGGCATCGGCGGCGGGTCCGTCATGGACGCGGCGAAGGGCGTGGCGATCCTCGCCACCAACGGAGGCCGGATCCTCGACTACGTGGGCGTGGACCGGGTGACCCGCCCCATCCCGCCGACGGTCATGGTTCCCACGACCGCGGGCACGGGCGCCGACGTCTCCCAGTTCTGCATCGTCACCGACACCGAGCGGGCCACCAAGGTCACCATCCTGGGCCGGGCACTGGTCCCGGACGTCACCGTCATCGACCCGCGACTGTTGACCACGATGCCGGAGTGGCTGGGCGCGGCGAGCGGCCTCGACGCGCTCACGCACGGCGTGGAGGCGTACGTCTCGCTCGCGCACAACCCGCTCACCGACCACCACGCGCTGCGGGCCGTCGGCCTGGTCTCCGAATCCCTGACCGCGAGCATGGCGAACCCGCGCAGCATCTCGGCCCGGCTGGTGATGGCCCAGGCCAGCCTCGAGGCGGGGATGGCCTTCACCAACGCGATCCTCGGTGCCGCGCACGCGATGAGCCACCAGGTGGGCGGGCTCCTGGACAAGCCGCACGGCGTCATCAACGGCATCCTGCTGCCGCACGTGGTGCGGTTCAACGCCGCCGCCGATCCCACGCCGTACGTGGCGATCGCCGCCGGGATGGGGCTCGACGAGCAGCAGGCGCCGGCCGCGGAGGCGGCCGCCGCCGTCGCCGACCGGGTCGAGGAGCTGGCGCGGGAGGTCGGCGTCCCGCGGGGCCTGTCGGAGCTCGGCGTGCCCGAGGAAGTTCTCCCGCGCCTGGCCGCGCAGAGTCTCGAGGACTCGTGCATGACGACGAACCCGCGGGCGGCGACGGTCGGCGAGATAACCGAGCTCTTCCGGGCGGCGATGTGACCGCCGAATCCGACCTCGCCGCGCTCACCGGCCTGCGGTCGGGCAAGAGCAGTTACTACCCGCAGTACCGCGGGGCGGTAGAGCGCGCCGAGCGCGTGCTGCACGCGCTGGACCTCATCGCGGGCGCGCTGGTGCGCACCGTCGAGGGGCCGGAGACGCTCGTGTGCTCGGTCGCGGAGGTGGCGCGCGAGCACCTGCGCGCCGACTGGGTGGTCTTCGCGCTCACCGATGGCCGGCTCACGGCCGCGGGCATGCGACGCCTCGTGCTGGGCCCGGACGGGATCCCGTATCTCGTGGACCGGGTCACCGGCCCGCCGCTGCCCTACGAGGTCGTCGACTGCCTCGAACGGATCCGGGACCCCGCGACCGTGTCGGACCGGACGTCCCTCGAGGGGCGGCACGCGTTCGTGCCGCTCGTGCTCGACGGTGCGGTGGTCGGCGCGATCGCCGCGTGGGTGCCCGAGGGACGCGAGCTGGACGGCACCGACGCCGCGGTGCTGAGCATCCTGGCCAGCCAGACGGCGGTCGCGCTGCACAACGCGGCACTCTACGAGGGCATCGCAACGCTGCTCACCCGCTCCGAGCAGGCCCACGCGCAGGCCCGGCGGACGGCCGCCGACCTCGCGGTGCGCAACGCGGAGCTCATCAGCACGCAGCGCGAGCTCGGCGTGGCGCAGCGACAGCGCGTGCTCGACGACGAGCGGCACCGCATCGCGCGCGAGCTGCACGACAGCGTCACGCAGGCGGTGCTCTCCGCGGGCATGCAGATCGAGGTGTGCCGCAGCGACATCCCCGCGGCGGAGCGCGCCGAGCGGCTCGACCTGGCGAAGGAGATGACGCGGCGTGGGGTGGAACAACTGCGCGCGGCGATCTACACGCTGGGCAACAGCCACGACCACGAGGACGCGGCCTTGCCGGAGATGCTGCGGCGGCTCGGCGTCGTGCACGAGCCGGACGAGCTGACCGTCTCGGTCCGGGTACGCGGCGAGACCCGCGAGCTGCCCGCTGCCGTCGATCACGCGCTGCTGCGGATCGCGGGCGAGGCGCTGTTCAACGTCGCCGTCCACGCCGAGGCCACCCGCGCGGTGGTCTCCCTGCGGTACGGGCCGGACGTCGTCGAGCTCGCCGTCGACGACGACGGTGCGGGCGATCCCGCGGCACTGCGCTCCGCGCTCGCCACCAGCCGGGAGCGCGACCTCGACGGTCACGGGCGCGGCCTTGCGAACATGGCCGCGCGGGCCGCGGAATGCGGTGGGCGGCTCGCGATCCGGCGTTCGCGGATCGGCGGCGTCCGCGTGCACGTGGCACTACCGGTGGAGGAGGAATCGTGACGGAGACGCAGGAACGGACGGAGCGGTCGCGGCTGGTGCTGGTCGACGACCACGCCATCCTGCGGCAGGGGCTGCGGTCCGTGCTGGAGCGGGAGCCCGACCTGGAGGTCGTGGGCGAGGCGGTGTCCCGGGCCGAGGCGCGCGCGGTGGCCGAACACGTGCGGCCCGACGTGATGGTCATCGATCTGAAGCTGTCGGGCGGTTCGGAACTCGAGGGCCTGAGCCTGTGCCGCGACCTCACGGCGGCGCACCCGGAGATCGGGCTGCTCGTGCTCACCACGTTCCTCGACGAGCGGCTCGTGGTGGAGGCCGTCCAGGCCGGTGCGCGCGGCTACGTGGTCAAGGACGTCGACACCACGGAGCTCGTGAGCGCCATCCGGTCGGTCTCGCGCGGGCAGAGCGCCTTCGACTCGCGCACCGCCGTCGCCGTGGTGCGGACGCTCGCGGGCGGCGCGCCCGACGACACCCTGACCGTCCGCGAACTGGAGGTGCTGCGCCTGTTGGCGAAGGGCCACTCCAACAGCCGGATCGGCGAGCAACTGTTCATCTCGCCCACCACGGTCAAGTTCCACGTCAGCAACCTGCTGCGCAAGCTGGGCGTGAGCCGCCGCACCGAGGCGGCCTACGAGGCCAGCAAGCGCGGGATCATCTAGCGAGCGTCACCGGTCGAGAACGAGCCACCCGCCGTGGTGCTCGGAGACCGAGAAGTCGAGGCCGGTCGCGGCGCCGAGGTCGCGCAGCGCCGCGGCCGTGAAGGTGCGCACATGCCCGTACCGGGCGTCGGGCTCGTCCTCGTAGGGCACCGCGACGATCACCCGGCGGCGGGCCAGCCGCACCGCCTCGGCGAGGATCGCGCGCCCGGCCGCGGGCGGCACGTGCTCGAGCAGGTGCAGGGCGGTGACGGTGTCGGCGTACCCGTCGGGCAGGCCGGTCGCGGCGGCGTCCGCGGCTAGGGTGCGGAGCGGCGCGCCCAGATCGGGCGCCACCCGCGCGAGCAGGTCCATGGTGCCGGGGCACAGGTCCGAGGCGGTGACGCGCCACCCGCGGCGGGCCGCGCGCAGCGCGAAGAAGCCGAAGCAGGAACCCAGGTCGAGCAGCGAATCCCCCTCCAACAGTTCCTCTGCACGGGCGTGGACGGGGGCGAAAGGGGTGCAGCCGGATTCGAGGTCCGCGAGGGAGTTGCGGTAGTAGGTGAGCCAGGCCGCGTCCGCGGCGTCGACGGTGCTGCGCACCGCGCCCACGACGAGCCGCTCGAACTCGTCGACGGTGCGCGGCGTCGCGACGGCGGCGAGGCGCGCCGCGAGGGAGTCCCGCAGGTGCTCGGGCCGCAGCCGGTGCCGCAGGTGCACCCGCCCGCCCGCGCGTTCGACGGTGACGAGCGCCCCGTCGAGCTCGGCCGACCGGGACACGGTCACCGTTCCGTCGGACCAGGTTCCGGGTCGTTGCGGGGCGAGGACATCGATCATCCTCCGAGCGTAGGAACGCCCGCGGCGCACCGCGCCGGGCCGACGGCGGGGCGGAGGCCTACCCGGTCGGAGGGGACGCGCCGGCCGTCACGGCCAGGTGATCACGCCGCGCTGGAAGGTCTGGGAGAAGGTGCTGCCGGTGCGGATCTCGGGGCCGGTCGGGTAGCCGTACTTGCCGGACTCGCGCTTGTCGGCGCTCCACTTCACCAGGATCTCGCCCCACACGGGCCACGCGCCGGACGCGGGCGACCAGTAGATCACGCCGCCCTGGAAGGCGTTCATCGCGCCGGTGACGGCGTTGAACGGGCCGCGGGACTGCAGCTCGTCGGTGGTCGGGTAGCCCAGCGGGCCGTTCTCCCAGCGGTTCTCGCCCCACTTGGCGCGGATCGCGCCGCCGATCTGGTGGGCGTTGCCCCCGTCGGCGCCGGGGTGCCAGTAGAACGAGGCCTGGTTCTTGAAGGTCTGGAACTTGCCGCCGCGGCCGGCGTTCGTCTCGGCGATGAGCGGCACTCCCCACGTCGACGGCCCGCCCGTCGCGAAGTAGGAGACCTCGATCTGGCCCTTGACGAGGAAGCGGCCGACCTGCTGGTCGGCCCTGGCTACCGCAGCCACGGTGCCGCTGATGCCGACGGCGACGGCCGCCGCAGCGACGGCACCCCGGACCCAGGCGCGACGGTGGCTGTTCGACGAGACGTGCGTGGTCATTCCTGCTCCTTAGGTCCGTACCTCCTGAACATCATGAATCACATAAGCCACACAAACAACAACAATCACTGGTGTGTCGCCGGGCGTGTGCCCGGCGACACACCGGACGTCAGTACTGCCAGGAGCCCAACGCGTCCAGGTTCCGCGTGGCGGGCGGCCCGAACACCTTGACGTCGGCCTCGGAGCCGAACGGCCGCCAGTCCTGTCCCGGAACGCCGGTCGCGATGAACTCCATCCAGCGCCCGTGGATGTCGTCGGCCAGGGCCTGCGGCGCGGCGTCGCCCGCGTACATCGCGAAGCCGGGGTCGGCCACGTTGTCGAAGGCGAAACCGAGGTCGAGGGTGTGCATCGCCGACTTCGTGTGCACGCTCGACGGCCACGTGAAGTAGTAGGCGTAGCAGTTCTCGCCCTGTCCCCGCTGCGCCGCGTAGCTGGGTCCGCCGAAGGCACCGTCGGACAGCAGCTCCAGCACGATCTCGCCCGGTGTGAGCGTATCGCCGTACACCTTCCGGTACGCGCCCACGATCGGCGCCGTGTCGCCGAACGGGCGCAGCAGCACGTCGAGCGCCTTGAGCGGATTGTCGCCGGGCACGAACTCGCCGAAGACCCGCCAGAAGTCGGACTCCTTGTGGTTGTTGCCGATGATCATCCGGACGGGCACGGGTCCCTTCGCCAGGCGACTCACCGGGTTCTCGGGCAGCAGCTCGCCGTCGATCACGGGCGGGAACAGCGTGAGCACGTTGTGCGGGCTCAGCTTGCGCAGCACCTTCGCGACGGCGGCGGCGGACTCCCGAGGGTCCTTCTCACGCAGCGCCTTCGCGGTCAGGTGCAGGCCCAACGCGGCCTTGAGCGGGTCCGCGAGCTTCGCCGCCGTCGGCACGTCGGCCGCCACGCCGATGCCGGATTCGCAGATGACCTGATGGAACAGCTTTCCGGCGAACTCCGTGGTCGCGAGGGACGACACCGACATCGAGCCCGCGGACTCGCCGCCGATCGTCACGCGCCCGGGGTCGCCGCCGAACGCGGCGATGTTCGCCTGCACCCAGCGCAGCGCCTGCAGCTGGTCGTGCAGGCCACGATTGTCGGGGGCGTCCGGCAGGTGCGTGAAGCCCTCGAGGCCCACCCGGTAGTTCGCCGAGACGTACACCGCGCCGTCGCGCGCGAAGGCGGTCCCGTCGAAGAGCGATTGCGCGGTGTTGCCCATGGCGAACGAGCCGCCGTAGATCCACACGTAGACCGGGAGCGCGTCGCCCGGCTGCGCATCGGCCGGCGCCCAGACGTTGAGCGTGAGCCAGTCGTCGCCCTCGATCACCGGGTAGGTGTAGGGCTGCGGCAGTTCCATCGACGGCGGCGGCGTCGGCCCGAACGCGGTGGCCTCGAAGACACCGTCGAACGGATCCGCCGGCTCGGGCAGCGCGAAGCGGCGCTCCCCCACGGGGGGCTTGGCGTACGGGATCCCGAGGTACCGCGCGACACCTCCCACCAATGCGCCGCTGATCTCGCCGGCCGGGCACACGACCCTGGGTCCACTCATTCCGCACCACCTTCACCGGGACCGGCGGTCGCCCGAACGGCCCGTTCCAACACCTGTCCTTTGCGATTGAAGCAGAACTCGCGGCGGTCCGACGGCTTTGCGACCGACCGATGCACACGTGCGGCATTCCGGCCGCGGCCACATGTCGGAGGGCTGCGCCATGATGGACCCATGCCGGACGCCCTCCGGGCGTTCACGCCCGCCACCGCCGAATGGTTCGCCGAGTCCTTCGCCGCGCCCACCGCGGCACAGGCCGGCGCCTGGCGGTCGATCGCGCAGGGGAACAACACGCTGGTCGTGGCCCCCACGGGCTCGGGCAAGACCCTCTCGGCGTTCCTCTGGGCCCTCGATCGGCTCGCGGACCGCCCCGCACCGTCGGAGTCCGACGGTCCGCGCGGCACGTCGGTCCTCTACGTCTCCCCACTCAAGGCCCTCGCGGTCGACGTCGAGCGCAACCTCCGCGCGCCCCTCGCCGGGATCGCCCGGGTCCGGGAGCGCCGGGGCGAGCCGGCGCCCGCGGTCACCGTCGGCGTGCGCTCGGGCGACACGCCGGCGCAGCAGCGGCGGCAGCTCGTCCGCAGGCCTCCGGACATCCTCATCACCACGCCCGAGTCGCTCTTCCTCATGCTCACCTCGCAGGCCCGCGAGACCCTGGCGCAGGTTGGCACGGTCATCGTGGACGAGGTGCACGCCGTCGCCGGCACCAAGCGCGGCACGCACCTCGCGCTCTCGCTCGAGCGCCTCGACGAGCTGCTGGACGAGCCCGCCCAGCGGATCGGGCTGTCCGCCACCGTCGAGCCGGCGCAGGAGGTGGCGGCATTCCTCGGCGGCCCGCGGCCGGCGACGGTCGTGCGCCCGCCGTCGCAGAAGGAGTTCGAGCTCACCGTCACGGTGCCGGTCCCGGACATGACGGAGCTGGACGTGGTCTCGGACGATCCGGACGAGCCGGTGCAGCAGGGTTCGCTGTGGCCGCACGTGGAATCGTCCATCGTGGAGCTCATCGAGCGGCACCGCTCCACCATCGTCTTCGCCAACTCCCGCCGCCTCGCGGAGCGGCTCACGGCCCGGATCAACGAGTTGGCCGCGGGCGTGCACGCCGGTCCGCCGAACCCCGCGGTCGCGGGCGGCTCCCCGGCGCAGGTGCTCGCCAGCGGTCAGACGCACGGTGCGGACGCGGTGCTCGCACGGGCGCACCACGGCTCGGTGAGCAAGGAGCAGCGCGCGATCATCGAGGACGATCTGAAGTCCGGCCGGCTCCGCTGCGTCGTCGCCACGTCCAGCCTGGAACTCGGGATCGACATGGGCGCGGTCGATCTCGTGATCCAGGTGGAGGCGCCGCCGTCGGTGGCCGCGGGCCTGCAGCGCGTGGGCCGCGCGGGCCACCAGGTGGGCGAGCCCAGCCGCGGCGTCTTCTTCCCCAAGCACCGCACGGACCTGCTGCACAGCACCGTCACGGTGCAGCGGATGCGTGAGGGCGCCATCGAGAAGCTCGTCGTCCCCCGCAACCCGCTCGACGTGCTGGCGCAGCAGACCATCGCCGCCGCGGCGATGGACCAGCTGGACGTGCACGACTGGCTCGCCCTGGTGCGGCGGGCACATCCCTATGCCGCGCTGCCGGATTCGGCGTACGAGGCGGTGCTCGACCTGATCTCCGGGCGGTACCCCGCGGAGGACTTCGGTGAGCTGCGCCCGCGCGTGGTCTGGGACCGCGACGCCGGCACGCTCACCGGGCGTCCCGGCGCCGGGCGGCTCGCGGTCACCTCCGGCGGCGCCATCCCCGACCGCGGCCTCTTCGGCGTCTTCATGGTGGGCGAGAAGGCCTCCCGGGTGGGTGAGCTCGACGAGGAGATGGTCTACGAGTCCCGCGTGGGCGACGTCTTCGCGCTCGGCGCCACCAGTTGGAAGATCGAGGAGATCACGCACGACCGGGTGCTGGTCTCCCCCGCCTTCGGCCAGCCGGGACGGCTGCCCTTCTGGATCGGCGACACCGTAGGCCGCCCGGCCGAGCTGGGCCGCGCCATCGGCCGGTTCACCCGCGAGTTCACCGCGCTCGGCGACGCCGAGCAGCGCGCGCATGCCCGGGAGGTGGGCCTGGGCGCGTGGGCCACCGACAATCTCGTCGCCCTGCTCGACGAGCAGCAGCGGGCCACGGGCGTCCTGCCCACCGACCGCACGCTCGTGGTGGAGCGGTTCCGGGACGAGCTCGGCGACTGGCGCGTGGCGCTGCACTCGCCGCTCGGGATGAAGGTGCACGCCCCCTGGGCGCTCGCGATCGGCGCGCGGCTGAACGCCACCCTCGGGCTCTCCGGCGCGGTCACCGCGACGGACGACGGGATCCTCGTCCGCCTGCCCGACACCGACGACGCCCCGCCCGGCGCCGAGCTCTTCCGCTTCGAACCGGACGAGATCGACGCCCTGGTCACCGAGGCCGTGGGATCCAGCGCTCTGTTCGCCTCGCGGTTCCGCGAGTGCGCGGCCCGGGCGCTGCTGCTGCCCCGCCGCGACCCCGGCAAGCGGGCGCCGCTCTGGCAGCAGCGCCAGCGCGCGAGTCAGCTGCTCGAGGTGGCGCGCGGCTACCCGCAGTTCCCCATCGTCCTCGAGGCGGTCCGCGAGTGCCTGCAGGACGTCTACGACGTGCCGGAGCTGATCGCCGTGCACCGCTCGCTCGAGTCGCGCACCGTCCGGCTGGCGGAGGTGGAGACGGTCGCGCCCTCGCCCTTCGCGGCCTCGCTGCTGTTCAGTTACGTCGGCGCGTTCATGTACGAGGGCGACGCGCCGCTGGCCGAGCGCCGCGCCGCCGTGCTCAGCCTGGACCCGGCGGTGCTCTCCCAGCTGCTCGGCCGGGTCGAGCTGACCGAGCTCCTCGACGCCGAGATCCTCGCCGAGATCGCGGCGCAGCTGCAGCGCACTGCGCCCGGCTATCGGGCGCGCACGGTCGAGCAGGTGGCGGACCTGATCCGCGAGCTGGGCCCGCTCACGCGCGCCGAGATCGGCGAGCGCTCCGAGGGGGCGCCCTCTGCGGTCGACGAGTTACTCGGCGCGGGAAGGGTCTTCGAGTACGGCGACGGCTGGATCGCCGCCGTCGAGGACGCGGCGCGCCTGCGGGACGGGCTCGGCGTCCCCCTGCAGCCGGGCATCGCGTCGGCGTTCACTGATGCCGTGCCGGACCCGGTCGGCGACCTGGTCGCCCGGTACGCCCGCCGGCACGGCCCGTTCACCGCCGCCGAGGTCGCCGCGCGCTACGGCCTGGGCGTCGCGGTGGTGCAGCGCCCGCTGACCGAACTGGTCGCGTCGCGAAAGGTGATCGAGGGCCGCTTCGTCCCGGACGGCGAGGACGCGGGCGTCGACGGAGTCCCGCAGTTCTGCGACGCCGAGGTGCTGCGACGCATCCGGCAGCGGAGCCTCGCCCGGCTCCGGCAGGACGTGGAACCGGTGCCCGAGCGGGCCTACGCCGAGTTCCTCGCGGGCTGGCACCACCTCAAGGCCCCGCTGCGCGGGATCGACGGCGTCGCCGCCGTGATCGACCAGCTCGCCGGGGTTCCGATCCCCGCGTCCGCGTGGGAGTCCGTCGTGCTGCCGCAGCGCGTCTCCGACTACTCACCCGCCATGCTCGACGAGTTGACCGGCACCGGCGAGGTGGTGTGGACGGGGCACGGGGCGATCGGCGCGCAGGACGGCTGGATCGCGTTCCACCCCGCGGATCTCGCGCCGCTCACCCTTCCCCCGCCGGGCGCGCTCGACACCGCCGCGGCGCACGAGGCGATCGAGGACGCGGTCCGCGGCGGCGGCGCGTACTTCTACCGCCAGCTCACCGGCGCCACCCCGGAGGCGCTGTGGGACCTGGTGTGGGCGGGCCGGCTCACGGGCGATACCTTCGCCCCGGTCCGGGCCCGGCTCGCGGGCGGCCGCCGCGCCACCGCCCACCGCACGCCGCGGCGCGCTCCCCGCGCGCGGTTCCGGGTCGCGGTGGACCAGTCGCCGCCCATGGTCGCCGGCCGCTGGTCGCTGCCGCCCGCGCCGGCGGAGGCGAGCGCCACGGAGCAGTCCGCCGCCCTGGCGGAGCAGCTGCTGGAGCGGTACGGCGTGGTGACCCGCGGCGCGGTGATGGCCGAGCACGTCGAGGGCGGTTTCGCCCGGATCTACCGCACCCTGGCCGCTTTCGAGGAGTCCGGGAAGGCGCGGCGCGGTTACTTCATCGAGCGACTGGGGGCGGCACAGTTCGCGCGGGGCGGCACCGTCGACGCGCTGCGCGACGCGGCGTCCGCGCTGGAGCGGGCCCAGGAGCGGGGCGAGGTGTCCGCGCTGGTGCTGGCCGCCACCGACCCCGCCAACCCGTACGGCGCCGCGCTCCCCTGGCCGGAGACGCCCGACGGTGCCCGGCCCGGCCGCAAGGCGGGTGCCCTCGTCGTGCTGGTCGACGGTGCGCTCGCGCTGTTCGTCGAGCGCGGCGGCCGCACCCTGCTGACCTTCACCGACGCGCCGGACGCCGCCCTCACCGCGCTCGCGGGGGCGGCGCCGCGGCTCGGCGGCCTCACCGTCGAGAAGGTCGACGGTGCCCCCGCGCTCACCTCGCCGCTGGCCGGCGCGCTCGCGGCGGCCGGCTTCGCGCGCACCCCGAAGGGGCTGCGCGTGCGCTGACCCGCGGGAGTCACTGCAGGAGAAGGCCGATCCGCGCGGCGGCGCCGGCGACCTGAGGCCCGAGCTCGTCAAAGCGGTCCTCGACCAGCCGGCTGCTCGGCCCGGACACCGAGATCGCACCGACCGGGGACCCGCCGTGGTCGAGGATCGGCGCGCCGATCGAGCTGATCCCCACGGACAGCCCGCCGACGTTCGTCGAATAACCCCGCTCCGCCACCGCCGCGAGGACCTCGCGGAGCCGGCCCGGGTCCGTGATCGAATCCGGCGTGGACGCCACCAGCGGTCCGGCGAGGTACTCGTCGATGGTCTCCGCCGTACACGCGGACAGGTAGGCGAGCCCGGTCGCGCTGGCGTGCAAGGAGATCCGTTCTCCGAGCGGCAGGAAGGCGCGCAGCGGGTGCGAGGTGTCCAGGCGCTCGATGAGCACCAGCGAATCGCCGTCCGGTGCGCACAGGTGGACGGTCTCCGTCGTCGCGAGCTGCAGCTCGTTCATGGTGGAGATCGCCACGTCGCGCAGCCCACGCCCGACGCCGGCGCGGCCGCAGACCGCGATGGCGCGATAGGTCATCTGCCACCGCGGCGGACTGCCCTCGGTGGGCGCCAGCCATCCCACCTCCTGGAGCGTCAGCAGGCACCGCTGGGTCGTGCTCTTGGGGAGCTCCACCGCGCGGGCGAGTTCGGAGAGCCCCACGGGCTGCATCCGCGCCACCGCCTCGAGCACCTTGAACGCCGAGACCACACTGTTCGTCGCCATTCCCTTGCCCCGCTCCTCGGTCGTGATCTACATTACATCCCGCTGGTCCATACTGTAGTCCATTGTGCCACACAGTGGACCGATAGGAAAAGAGGTCCCCGTGTCAGCACAACTGATAGCGCTGGGAGTGTTCGTCGCGATCTTCGCCCTGTCCGCCGCCCGGAACGTGAACATCGGGATCGTCATGTTCCCGGCCGCGTGCGGCGTCGGGCTCTGGGTCGCGGACATGGCGCTCAAGGACGTCGTCGCGGGGTTCCCCCTGTCCATCCTGGTGCTGCTCGTCGGGGTGACCTACTTCTTCGGCGTCGCGCACGCGAACGGCACCGTCGACTGGCTCATCGAGTCCTCACTCGCCCGGGTCGGCGGGCGGGACAAGCTCTTCCCGGTCGTCTTCTTCGTCCTCACCGCCGCGCTCTCGGCGATGGGCGCCCCGCTCGGCGGCCTGGTGATGGCGCCGATGGGCATGAGCATCGCGCACCGCCGGAACATCGATCCGATGCTCATGGCGCTCGCCATGGGCGCCGGCCTGAGCGCGGGCGCCTTCGCGCCCACCAGTCTGTTCGGCATCATCACCTGGGGCACCGCCGACGCCGCGGGCATCCCGCTGAGCCCGCTCCTACTGTTCGGCGTCGCGGTCGCCGTGAACCTGGTGCTCGTCGCCGTCGCCTACGCCCTCTTCGGACGCTCACGCGCGGAGCGCCGCACGCCCGCCTTCGCGGAGGCCATGGTCGCCCGCGGCGCCGCGCTCTCCGAATCCGGCCAGACCACCCTCGCCGTCGACGAGGACTTCTCCGCCGAGCCGGTGCCGCCGGGTCGCCCGACGCCGATCCAGCTCCTCACCGTGGTCGCCATGGCCGGCCTCGTAGGTACTGTCATCGCGCTCTCGGTCAGCGGCCTCGAGCCCGACATCGGCGTCCTCGGCTTCGCCCTCGGCGCCGTCCTCGCCCTCGTCGATCCCGTCGCGGGCAAGCAGGCCATGACCCGGATCGACTGGGGCTCCGTCCTCCTCGTCGGCGGCATCATCACCTTCGTCGGCGTCCTCACCCGGCTCGGCGTGGTCGACCTGCTCGGCAAGCAGGCCGTCCACCTCGGCTCCCCGCTCGTCGCGGCCCTCCTGCTCTGCGCCGCCGCCGGCCTGATCTCGGCGTTCGCCTCGACCACGGGCATGCTGGCCGCCCTGGTCCCCCTCGCGCTCCCGCTCATCGCCGACGGCGGCATCCCGGGCTGGGCCCTGATCTGCGCGATCGGCGTGTGCTCGTCGATCGTCGACGTCTCGCCCTTCTCCACCGTCGGCGCGACCTACGTCGCCACCACCGTCGACGAGGCCGAACGGCCGCGCATGACGCGGCTGCTCACCCGCTGGGGCCTGTCCATGGTCGTCGCGGGCCCGATCGTCCTCACGCTCGTCCTCATCGTCCCAGGAATGGTGTTCTCATGACTGCTCTGCTCGCCGCCCTCCTCGATCGCACCCGTGCCGACGATCCGCGGGCGGTCACCGTCGACGGCCACAGCGTCTCCCGCGCCGAACTGCGTGCGTCAGCCCTGTCCTTCGCCGCATCCCTGGACACCCGCGGCCCCGTCGCGATCTGCGCGACGCCGACCCTGGAGACCGTCGTCGCCGTCACCGGCTGCCTCCTAGCCGGCATCACCGCGGTACCGGTCCCGCCCGACGCCGGTTCGGCCGAGATCGCCCACATCCTCGCGGATTCCGCGGCGACCGCCTGGGTCGGCGAGCCGCGCGAGCACGTGGACCTGCCCGTCCAACAGGTCGTCCCGGACACGGGATCCGTTCCGGCGCAGGAGGCGGAGCCGGACGACGACGCTGTCGCGATGATCCTCTACACCTCCGGCACCACGGGCGCCCCGAAGGGCGTGCTGCTCAGTCGTGCGGCGATCGCGGCCGGCATCGACGCGCTCGCGGAGGCGTGGGACTGGACCGACCGCGACACCGTCGCCCACGGCCTGCCCCTGTTCCACACCCACGGGCTCATCCTCGGGATCCTCGGCTCGCTGCACATCGGGTCCCGCGTGGTGCACACCGGGAAGGCCGTGCCCGAGCGGTACGCCGCGACACCGGCCACGATGTACTTCGGCGTCCCCACCGTGTGGGGGCGGATCGCCGCGGACGAGGCGTCCGCCCGCGCACTCGCCGACGCGCGGCTGCTCGTGTCCGGCAGCGCCCCGCTCCCTCTGCCCGTCTTCGAGCGGCTGCGCGCACTCACCGGCCACGCGCCGATCGAGCGGTACGGCATGACCGAGACGATGATCACGCTGAGCACCCGCGCCGACGGCGAGCGCCGCCCCGGGTGGGTGGGCTCCGCCGTCGACGGCGTCGACACCCGGCTCCGCGGAGAGGACGGCGCGGAGGTGCCGGCCGACGGCGAGAGCGTCGGACGACTCGAAGTCCGCGGCCCCATGCTGTTCGCGGGCTACCTGGGCCGGCCGGACGCGACCGCCGCGTCGTGGACCGAGGACGGCTGGTTCATCACCGGCGACGTCGCCGTCAAGGACGGGGCCGGGTTCCACCGCATCGTCGGGCGGGAGTCCGTCGACCTCATCAAGTCCGGTGGCTACCGGATCGGTGCGGGCGAGATCGAGACCTCACTCCTCGCCCGGCCGGAGGTCCGCGAGGTCGCCGTCGTGGGCGTGCCGGACGCCGACCTCGGGCAGCGGATCGTCGCGTACGTGGCCGCGACACCCGGGAGCGACGCGGACGCCGAGGCGCTCGTCGCACACGTCGCCGGCGAGCTGTCCTGGCACAAGCGTCCGCGCGAGATCCGCTTCGTCGACGCACTGCCGCGCAACGCGATGGGCAAGGTGCAGAAGGCCGCCCTGATCCGCGGCGACGGGCCCGCCGCCGACGCCGCCGGGCACACTGGGGCCATGGACCCGCTCCCCGTCGACCTGCCGTCCGGCGCCGATCATCGCGCCGCGGAGGCCGCCTTCGCGGCCGCGGGCTGGGAGCGGTGCGGGGCCGGGGACTGGGCCGTCGCGCTGGCCTCGCCCGACGGTGCCCTCGTCGCGCGGATCAGCCCGTTCGACCCCGTCGGGCCGTACAGCGCGACGCTGTACCGGGAGGCGGCCGGCACCGGGCAGGTTCCCGTGTTGCACGCGCACCGCCGGCTGGCGGGAGGCGGCGACCTGCAGGTGATGGAGCGGCTCGCCGAGGCCCCGCAGGGCGCGGCGGAGGCCTTCCATCGGTCCATCGCGGCCGGGACGGAGGAGGTCGCCGAGCTGGCGGCCGTCGTGGGCCGGGTCCACGAGAACGCGCTCCGAGACCTGCCGTGGTGCGGGCCGCTCGACACCAACCCGTCGAACGTCATGCTCCGCGCGGACGGCAGCCCCGTCCTCATCGACCCGTACTACGCCGACGGCCCGGACCTGTTCGCGACGGCGGGACGCGACCCCGACCTGTTCGTCACCCGGATCCCGGAGGACCAACGGCGCTTCCTCACCGAGATCCCCCTCGCCGCGTCCGGCCCCTGGCCCGAGGCCGAGCGAGAGGCGATGCGCGCCGCGCTCGCGGCGGCCGATGCCCGATCGGAGAAGATGGACCGATGAGCACCCCGCAACAGCCCGTCGACCGCTACGCGCAGTTCCTCGGGATCGAGGTCACCGGGCACGGCGGTGGCCGGGCGGTGTCGACGGTGACCGTCACCGAGGACCACCTCAACCCGCACGACACCACGCACGGCGCCTTCGTCTTCGCCCTCGTGGGCACGGCCGTCGCCGCGGCGGCGAACGACGACGAGCACACCGGCGTCGCCAGCGCGATCCACATCGACTACCTGCGTCCCACCCGCCTCGGCGACGCCCTGCGCGCCGAGGCGAGCGTAGGCGAGCGGCTCCCCAAGGAGGACATCTTCGTCATCCGGGTCACCGACCCGGAGGAGCAGGTGATCGCCCGCGCCACCGCCCGGTTCACCCGGCGCGTCCGCGCGAGATAGCCCGCCCTACAGGGGCGCCGATCGAGGGCGGGGCGGCCCCCTGGGCGTTCCTGGCGAATTCGGGACAGGAACTGTCCCGATGGTTCGGTCGACTGGAGCGGTACGACAGTCACCGACCCGAGGAGCGCTCCGTGCCCGCACCCAACCTGTTCCTGACCTACGTCCGCGACGCAACGGCCGCGACGACCTTCTACAGCGACCTGTTCGAGATCGAACCGAGCTTCATCACCCCCCCACTACGTGGCTTTCGACGTCGCTCCCGGCGTCCTGTTCGCGGTGTGGACGGGAGGCGGCGAGCACGTCGTCCCTGCCACCCCGCGCACGAGCGAGGTCGGACTGATGGTGCCGGGACCGGCGTCCGCGGTGGACGAGATCTTCACGAAGTGGGTCGCGAAGGGGGTCCGCGTCGTGGAGGAGCCGCACGACGCGGTCTTCGGCCGCACGTTCGTGGTCACGGACCCCGACGGCAACCTCATCCGGGTCTCCCCGGTGGACTGAGCCGGACGCTAGCGACCTCGCCGTTCCGCCACCCCGGCACCGCGGGAAGCGGAGTATGGGGAGGTATGACGAACAACGTGTACCGAGTCATCGAAGTCGTCGGCACCTCCACCGAGGGGTACGACGCGGCCGTGGCGAACGCGGTCGGCCGCGCCTCGCAGACGATGCGAAACCTGGAGTGGTTCGAGGTGGTGTCCACCCGCGGACACATCGAGAACGGCGCCGTCGCGCACACCCAAGTGACGCTGAAGATCGGCTTCCGGATGGACGACACCGCCTGACCCCGTGCGGGTCAGGCGGTCGGCGGTCACCGAGCCAGCTTCTCCGTCTGCCTCACGAGTCCGTCGACGTTGCCGTCGAAGCCGCGGCGCAGGTGCGCGCCGAGAAGTGCGCCCACGACGGGTGAGAGCGGACCGTCGAGCTGGAAGTGCGAGGTGTAGCGCGACCGGCCGTCGCCGAGGTCGACGATGTCCTGCTCGCGGATGCTGCGCAACAGCCCGGCGGGCGCGGGCTTCATGGCGTACGCGAAGCCGCGGCCCTCGTCGACGGAGACGATGAACTCCTTCTGCGTCATCACCTTCGGCGGCCGGAGCGCCACCCGCATGGTGATGGCGCCGCCGGGCCGGAGGTCGCAGGCCGCCTCGACGGCGAAGGGGTTCCACTGCCCGTAGGCGTCGAAGTCGGTGAGCGCCTGCCAGACGAGCGCCGGAGGGGCGGCGATCTCGCGGGTGTGATCGATGGTGAAGGGCATGCCACCAACCTAGAACATGTTCCACCCGTTGCGAGCTGAGTCACAGGTAATGAGGTGGCGGAATATCTTCGCCGAAGTTACAGTTGCACCCTGCACGTTATTGCTTAGAGCTTTGAAGGAAGGTCCCGATGTCCGAGATCACGGCGGAAGCCGAACCACAGGCCTCGGCCCCCATGACGCACCGGGAGATCCTCGAGGTCATGGCGGGCCTGCTCGCCGCACTGTTCACCGCACTGCTGAGCACCACGGTCGTCTCGACCGCGCTGCCGAAGATCATCTCCGACCTGGGCGCCTCCACGACGGCGTTCTCCTGGGTCATCACCGCCGCGCTGCTGGCCAACGCGGCCTCCACCCCGATCTGGGGCAAGCTGGCCGACCTGTTCAACAAGAAGGTCCTGGTCCAGGCCGCGATCGTCATCTTCGTCGCCGGCTCGGTCCTCGCCGGCGCCACCCCGAACATCGAGGTCCTGCTGGTCGCCCGCGTGATCCAGGGCATCGGCATGGGCGGCCTCACGGCGCTCGTCGTCGCCATCATGGGCAGCATCATCCCGCCGCGCGAGCGCGGCCGGTACTCCGGCTACATGGGCGCCGTCATGGCGGTCTCGATGGCCGGCGGCCCCATCCTGGGCGGCATCATCACCGATCACATCGGCTGGCGCTGGTGCTTCTACATCAGCGTCCCGGTCGCGGTGGCCGCATTGATCCTCATCCAGCGCACCCTGCACCTGCCGACGAAGCGCAACGACCAGGTCTCCATCGACTGGCTCGGTGCCACTCTGCTCACCGCCGGTGTCTCCGTGCTGCTCATCTGGGTCTCGTTCGCCGGCAAGAACTACGGCTGGCTATCGGTGTCGACCGTCGTGTACCTCGTCGGCGGATTCGGGCTGCTCGCGGCCACCGTGTTCGTGGAATCGCGGGCGAAAGAGCCGATCATCCCGCTGAAGATCATCACGGAGAAGACCACGGGTCTCGCGATCATCGCCTCGATCGCCGTGGGCGTGGGCATGTTCGGCGCCATGTCCTTCCTGGGCCTGTACTTCCAGAACTCGCGCGGCTACAGCCCGACGATGGCCGGCATCCTCACCATCCCGATGGTGCTCGGCATGCTGATCTCGTCCGTCGCCTCCGGCCAGCTGATCACCCGCACCGGCCAGTGGAAGCGGTACGTCGTGGGCGGCGCCGTCATCCTGGTCATCGGTTTCGCGCTGCTCAGCACCATCGATCACCTGACGCCCATCTGGCAGGTGCAGGCGTACATCGCCGTCATGGGCTTCGGCATCGGCGCGCTGATGCAGAACCTGGTGCTCGCCGTGCAGAACACCGTGAGCGTGCAGAACATCGGCGCAGCGTCCAGTTCGGTCGCCTTCTTCCGGACCTTCGGCGGCGCGATCGGCGTCTCCGCGCTCGGCGCGGTCCTCACCGCCCGCGTCACGGACCTGGTCAAGGAGGGCGTCGTCGCGAACCACGTCCGCGATCCGCACAGCCCGCTCATCCGGGAGATCACCAATGCCGCGTTCGGCGACGCGACCGGACGCATCTTCCTGGTCTCGACGGCGTGCGCGATCGTCACCTTGATCGCGGTCGCGTTGCTGCCCAACAAGCCGCTGCGCACCACGATCGACATGGAGTCCGGCGCGGATGCCGCGCCGGCCGACGAGACCGGCCCGAACGCCCCGACCAGCACGGACGCCGTCACCGGCGCCCCGACGGAGGCCGCCGACAGGCCTCGGGTAGGGATCTCCAAGACCAACTGAGGTGTAACTGAAGGTGCGCAAGGGGCGAGTGAGACGGCATAATCGCAGGCATGATGCGTAAGTCCGCCTCCCTCGCCCTTCCGCTGCTCGCGGGCGCCGCGGTCCTGACGGCCGGCTGCGCCGCCTCCGCGGGCGCCGACCCGGCCACCTCGACGTCCGCCGCCCCGTCCGCGTCGGCGGCCCCGTCGAAGCCCGCCCTCGTGGGCTCGCAGTGGCGCCTGAAGTCCGATCCGACGGCCTGGTTCTGGGTCCGCGGCTCGAACATCACGGGCAACGACTCCTGCAACTCGCTCACCGGCACGGCCACATCGCTGGCCACCGCGGACCGCGTCGACTTCGGTGCCGGCCTCGCGGCCACGTCGCGCTACTGCACGGACCCCAAGGGCACGCAGACGGCGATCAGCGAGGCCCTCAAGGGCGAACGCATCTGGTCGCGCAACGGCACCGAGCTTGTGCTCACCGACCCCGACAACAACCGGGCGTGGACCTTCGTCCTGACCCCCGCGGGCGCCTCGTCGAGCGCGGCGACCCCGGCACCGTCGGCCGCGGTCACCCCCGCGCGCTGATCAGCGCTTGATCGCCCGCGCGACCGCGTCGGGCACCGGCACGGGCTCGAGGATCTCGCCCCGCGCCTCGGGCGCGGCGGCGCGCAGCGCGTCGGCCGTCTCGTCGTCGGGCATGTTCTGCGATTCGAGCTCGGCGGCCACGCGCGCGCCGTAGTTCTCGAGCTCCCGCTCGACGTCCGCGGCCGACCAGCCCAGGACGGGGGCGATGAGCTCGGCGACCTCGGCGGCGGCCTCGAGCCCGCGGTCCGGGTACTCGATGGAAATGCGGGTCCGTCGGGCCAGCACGTCCTCGAGGTGCAGCGCCCCCTCGGCCTTCGCCGCGTAGAGCGCCTCCACGCGGAGGTACTGCGGCGCCCCGGCCAGGGGCTCCAGCAGGCCGCGGTCGCTCTCGGCGAGGGCGAGCACGTCGCCGATGAGCGAGCCGTACCGGTTGAGCAGGTGCGTCACGCGGTGCGGGTGCACGTCGTGCTCGCGCGCGATCGACGTGGTCTGATTGGTGAGGGCGTAGTAGCCGTCGGCGCCGAGCAGCGGCACCTTCTCCGTGCAGGACGCGGGGATCTTGTGCGGCAGGTAGGCCTCCGCGGCGTCGACGGCGTCGGATCCCATGACCCGGTAGGTGGTGTACTTGCCGCCAGCGATGGTCACGAGGCCGGGCGCGATGGCAGCCACAGCGTGCTCACGCGACAGCTTCGACGTCTCGTCCGACTCCCCCGCCAGCAACGGGCGCAGGCCGGCGTAGACGCCGGTGATGTCCTCGCGCGTCAGCTCGGTGATGAGGACCTTGTTGACGTGGTCGAGGA
Organism: Tsukamurella sp. DT100; assembly: GCF_049844855.1. Lineage (NCBI taxonomy): Bacteria > Bacillati > Actinomycetota > Actinomycetes > Mycobacteriales > Tsukamurellaceae > Tsukamurella > Tsukamurella sp. DT100. The sequence continues at coordinate 4,386 of NZ_JBNCLV010000013.1, read as the reverse complement.
TGTAGTCGATGTCCGTCGCCGTGGCCGCGGGGTGCGCCAGGTCGAGGTTCCAGTCGGTGTCGGTGGTGCCGATGATCCAGTGGATGCCCCACGGGATCACGAACAGGACGCTCTTCTCGGTGCGCAGGATCAGCGCCACGTCGCTGACGATGCGGTCGCGCGGCACCAGGATGTGCACGCCCTTGCTCGCGCGGACGCGGAAGCGCCCCTTCTGGTGCGAGAGGGCCTGCAGCTCGTCGGTCCACACGCCGGTGGCGTTGATGACCACCGTCGAGCGGATCTCGGTGGTGGCGCCGGTCTCGCTGTCGCGGACCACCACGCCGGAGACCCGGTCGGCCTCGCGGAGGAAGTCGACGACCTGCGTCGACGTGCGGACGACCGCGCCGTAGTGCGCGGCGGTCCGGGCGACGGTCATGGTGTGCCGGGCGTCGTCGACGACGGTGTCGTAGTAGCGGATGCCGCCGACCAGCGCGCCGCGCTTGAGGCCGGGCGCGAGCCGCAGGGCACCGGCGCGGGTGAGGTGCTTCTGCGCGGGCACCGACTTGGCGCCGCCCATGGTGTCGTAGAGGAACATGCCGGCGGCCATGTAGGGCCGCTCGAAGACGCGCTTGGTGAGCGGCGCGAGGAAGGGGAGCGGCTTGACCAGGTGCGGCGCCAGCGTCGAGAGCGAGAGCTCACGCTCGTGCAGGGCCTCGCGGACCAGGCCGAACTCCAGCTGCTCCAGGTAGCGGAGCCCGCCGTGGAACATCTTCGAGCTGCGGGAACTGGTGCCCGACGCGAAGTCGCGGGCCTCAACCAGCGCCACCTTGAGACCGCGCGTGGCCGCGTCCAGGGCCGAGCCGACGCCGACGATGCCGCCGCCGATCACGACGACGTCGAACTCCTCCGAGCCCAGCCGGTCCCAGGCCTGCGCCCGGTACTCCGGCGACAGCAGCGGCGCGGCGGTCGCGACACCCGCGGACGCCGTTCCGGAACTCCCCGGAGTCGTGGCGGTTTCAGGGTTGGCAGCGTTCATCAGTGATCACCATGTCAGTATTCGGTCGTGGCTCTTTCATCGCGCGACCCGCAGTTCGTCGCCGCAATCGATCAGGGCACCAGCTCGACGCGGTGCATCATCTTCGATCGGCACGGGACCATCGTGGCCTCCGAACAACGGGAACACGACCAGATCTTCCCACGCGGCGGCTGGGTCGAGCACGACGCCACGCAGATATGGGTGAACACGCGACTGGTGTGCGCGGAGGCCCTCGCGGCGTCCGACCTCACCGCCACCGACATCGCAGCCGTCGGGATCACCAACCAGCGCGAGACCGTCGTGGTCTGGGACCGCGCCACCGGCGCACCGATCCACAACGCCATCGTCTGGCAGGACACCCGCACCGACGCGCTGTGCGAGGAGCTCGCCGCCGTCGGCCTCGACGAGCCCGACCGCGACCGGTTCAAGGCCTCGTCCGGCCTGCCGCTCTCCACCTACTTCTCGGGACCCAAGATCGCCTGGATCCTCGACCACGTCGACGGTGCGCGCGAGCGCGCCGAGCGCGGGGAGCTGTGCGCCGGGACCATCGACTCGTGGCTCGTGTGGAACCTGACCACGGACGACGACTTCGGCACCGGCACGGAGCGCAGCGACACCGCCCGCCCCCTGCACGTCACCGACATCACCAACGCCTCGCGGACGATGCTGATGAACCTGGCGGACGGCGCCTGGGACCCGGCGACCTGCGCGGCGATGGGGATCCCCATGGCGATGCTCCCCGAGATCCGTTCCAGCGCCGAGGTCTACGGCACCGTCCGCGAGCGCGGCGTCTTCGGCGGCGTGCCGATCGCCGGGATCCTGGGCGACCAGCAGGCCGCGATGTTCGGCCAGGCCGCGCTCGACGAGGGCTCGGCCAAGAACACCTACGGCACCGGCAACTTCCTGCTCCTCAACACGGGCGAGCGACCGATCTTCAGCGAACACGGCCTCCTCACGACGGTCTGCTACAAACTCGGCGACGAGGCCACCGTGTACGCGCTCGAGGGGTCCGTCGCGGTGAGCGGCTCGCTGGTGCAGTGGCTGCGCGACAACCTCGGCATCATCTCCGCGGCGCCCGAGATCGAGGAGCTCGCCACCGGCGTCCCCGACAACGGCGGGGTCTACGTGGTGCCGGCCTTCTCCGGCCTGTTCGCGCCGCGCTGGCGGCCGGACGCCCGCGGGGTGATCGTGGGCCTGACCCGCTTCTCCGACAAGCGGCACATCGCGCGGGCCGCCCTGGAGGCGACCGCGTACCAGTCGCGCGAGGTGATCGAGGCGATGAACGGCGACAGCGGGATCCCGCTCACCGAGCTGCGGGTCGACGGCGGCATGGTCGTCAACGACACGCTGATGCAGTTCCAGGCCGACGTGCTGAACGTGCCCGTGATCCGGCCGCGGATCATCGAGACCACCGCGCTCGGCGCCGCCTACGCGGCCGGCTACGCCACGGGCGTGTGGACGCTCGACGAGATCCGCACCAACTGGGCGGAGGACGCCCGGTGGCTGCCGACGATGCCCGCCGACGAGCGCGAGCACCTGTTCAGCGAGTGGAACCGCGCGGTGGAGCGCACGCTGAACTGGGCCTGACCTGCGAGTGTTCATATACTGAGATATCTATCTCGACAACTGGGAGGGGTTGTTGAGAGAGTGCTCGCATGTCCGAGGAAACCGGTTCCCAGTCCGTCCGGGCCGTGCGCGGCTCGGCGATCCGCGATCTGCTCGCCGTGACCGAACGTCCCGGGGTCATCTCCCTCGCCGGCGGTCTGCCGGCGGCGGACCTGCTGCCCGCCGCACGGGTGGCCCGCGCGGCGGAGTCCGCGTTGCGCTCGCCGTCGGCGCTGCAGTACGGCCTCACCACCGGCGCCCCCGCACTCCGGGACGTGGTCCACGCCCGCGAGTCGGCCGCGCTCGGACGCGACGCGGGCGCCGTGGTCGTCACGCACGGCTCACAGCAGGCGCTCTCCCTCCTGGCCCAGGCGCTGCTCGACCCCGGCGACGCGGTGATCGTCGAGGACCCCGGCTACATCGGCGCGCTGCAGGCCTTCGACACCACCCGCGCGCGCGTCATCGGCGTGCCGATGGACGCCGACGGGATGCGCGTCGACGAGCTGCGCCCGCTGCTGGAGCGCGAGCGGGTCCGGGTCGTGCACACCGTCTCGAACTTCCACAACCCCGGCGGCGCCACCCTCTCCGAGGAACGGCGGCGCGAACTCGCCCGCCTCGCCGACGAATTCGGCTTCTGGATCATCGAGGACGACCCGTACGGAGGGCTGCGCTTCGCCGGAACGACGGTGCCGCCCGTCGCCGCCTTCTCGGACCGGGCGCTGCGCCTGTCGAGCGCGTCGAAGATCGTCGCGCCGTCGCTGCGCGTGGGCTGGATGCACGGCGACGCTTCCGTTCTCGCCCTCGTGGAGCGGCTCAAACAGGGCGCCGACCTGTGCGGCTCGAGCCTCACCCAGGCGATCGCGGCGGAGCTGCTCGCGGACACCGCCTGGCTCGATTCGCACGTCGCCGGCATCCGGGAGGTCTACGCCGAGCGGGCGCTGGCCCTGCACGCCGCACTCGTCGACGCCTTCGACGACCGGCTGAGCCTGACCACGCCCGAGGGCGGAATGTTCCTCTGGGGCGAGTTCACCGACGGCACACCGACATCCCGGGCCCTCACTGCGGCCGTGGACGCCGGCGTCGCCTACGTCCCCGGCTCCGCCTTCGCGGTGCAGCGCGACCTCGAGCACGCCCTGCGCCTGTGCTTCACGACCGGATCGCCGGACGACCTCCGCGAGGCCGTCCGGCGACTGTCGACGGTGCTGTGATCGGGCAGGCCAGTCAAGCGCCGTAGCGGGGGAATGCGGTGTCGCCGGCGTACCGCGCGGCGTCGCCCAGCTCCTCCTCGATGCGCAGCAGCTGGTTGTACTTCGCGACCCGCTCCGACCTCGCCGGGGCACCGGTCTTGATCTGGCCCGAGCCCACCGCGACGGCCAGGTCGGCGATGGTGGTGTCCTCCGTCTCGCCCGAGCGATGGCTCATCATGCTCTTGTAGCCGTTGTTGTGCGCCAGCGCGACCGCGTCGAGGGTCTCCGTCAGCGTGCCGATCTGGTTGACCTTCACCAGCAGGGCGTTCGCGGCGCCGCGGGCGATGCCGTCCTCCAGCCGCTCGGGGTTGGTGACGAACAGATCGTCGCCGACGAGCTGGATCTTGTCGCCGATCGCATCCGTCAGGTCGACCCAGCCCTCCCAGTCGTCCTCCGACAGCGGATCCTCGATCGAGACCAGCGGGAACTCACCGATCAGCGTGGCGTAGAACTCACCCATCTCAGCGGCACTGAGCACCTTGCCCTCGAACTTGTAACCCTCCGGGCTGTAGAACTCCG
>NZ_JBNCLV010000012.1:0-100603 GCF_049844855.1 Tsukamurella sp. DT100 | reverse complement strand
TCAAGCGCTACATCGCCCGCGACCTCTACCGCCTACTTGAGCACCCGTGGACTACTTGACACCCATAGGAGCGTCGCACCCCCGCGGAGAAACTAGGATGGGGTCAACAGCTGAGGAGAGCGCGTGACTGATCACGAATCCGGCTTCGACGTTTCACGTGGAACCACTGAAGATGACACCCCCATCGCCGCGGCCGCCCGCCGTGCCAGCCAGGTCCTGACTCCCGGGGCGGCGGGCACCCTGCCCAAGCCGTTGGAGCGCCGCGTCCTGACGATCGCCAACCAGAAGGGCGGCGTCGGCAAGACGACCACCGCGGTGAACCTCGCCGCCGCGCTCGCGCTGCAGGGGTTGCGCGTCCTCGTCGTCGACCTGGACCCGCAGGGCAATGCGAGCACGGCGCTCGGCGTCGACCACCGCTCGGGCGTCCCGTCGACCTACGAGCTCCTGCTCGGCGAGACGACGCTGGAGGAGGCGATGGCGCAGAGCCCGCACTCCCCCAATCTCTTCTGCGTGCCCGCGACGATCGACCTCGCCGGCGCCGAGATCGAGCTCGTCAGCATGGTGGCCCGTGAGACCCGGCTGAAGAACGCGCTCAGCGTCGCGGCGGCGGAGGACATCGACTACGTCTTCATCGACTGCCCGCCGTCGCTGGGTCTCCTCACGGTCAACGCGCTCGTCGCGGCGAAGGAGGTGCTCATCCCGATCCAGTGCGAGTACTACGCGCTCGAGGGCGTGGGGCAGCTGCTCCGCAACATCGAGCTCGTGCAGTCGCACCTGAACAAGGACCTCCACGTCTCGACCGTGCTCCTCACGATGTACGACGCGCGCACCAAGCTCGCCGACCAGGTGGCCGCCGAGGTGCGCAACCACTTCGGCGAGCGGGTGCTCGGCGCGACGATCCCGCGCAGCGTCAAGGTCTCGGAGGCGCCCGGCTACGGCACGACGGTCCTCGACTACGACCCGGGCTCCCGCGGCGCGATGAGTTACCTCGACGCGGGCCGCGAGCTCGCCTTCCGCGGCGCCGGGCAGGCGGTGTAGTCATGGCCGCGCAGAAGAAGGGCGGCCTCGGCCGCGGACTCGCCGCACTCATCCCCACCGGCCCCGAGGAGGGCCCCCGGCTCGGCAACGCCGCAGCCGACGTCATCATCGGTGCGCGGCCGGCGACCCCGGCCCCGGAGGGCCCGCGCGAGCGGCCCGCGCGGCAGGCCCGGCCCGCGTCGGAGGAGCCGGCACCGTCGGACCTCGCGGAGTCCGGCGCCGTGTACCGGGAGATCCCCCCGGCGGCGATCCAGCCGAACCCGCAGCAGCCCCGTTCAGTCTTCGACGAGGAGGGGCTCGCCGAGCTCGTCCATTCGATCCGCGAGTTCGGGCTCATGCAGCCGATCGTGGTTCGCCCGCTCCCCCGGCCGCAGGGAGAGCTGCGCTACCAACTCGTCATGGGCGAGCGGCGCTGGCGCGCCAGCCAGGAGGCGGGCCTCGCCGCCATCCCCGCGATCGTGCGTGAGACGGCCGACGGCGACATGCTCCGTGACGCGCTCCTCGAGAACATCCACCGGGTGCAGCTCAACCCCCTCGAGGAGGCGGCCGCCTACGCGCAGCTGCTCGAGGAGTTCGGCGTCACCCACGACGAGCTCGCCACCCGCCTCGGGCGCTCGCGGCCCGTCGTCACCAACACCATCCGGCTGCTGCGGCTGCCCGTCGCCGTGCAGCGCCGCGTCGCCGCCGGGGTGCTCTCGGCCGGTCACGCCCGGGCGCTCCTCGCCCTGGAGGCCGGCGCCGAGGCGCAGGACCTCCTCGCCGCGCGGATCGTCGCCGAGGGCCTGTCGGTGCGCGCCACCGAGGAGGCGGTCACCCTCGCGAACCGCGGCGACGGCACCGTCGTACCCGCGGCGCCCAAGCGTCCGCAGCCGGCCGACCCGGGCCTGCGCGAGGTGGCCGACCGGATCGCCGATCGCCTCGACACCAAGGTCACCGTCTCCATGGGGAAGCGGAAGGGCAGGATCGTCGTGGAGGTCGGCTCCGTCGACGATCTCGAGCGCATCGTCACCCTGCTCGCCGAGAAGTGACGCGGCATGGCGCTGACGATCGTCCCCCTCACCCTGGGCGGCTTCGACGACCTGCCGCGGCACATCCGCCGCTGCGTCTACTGGGAGGTCGCGCCGGACGGTGAGACCCTCACCGACACCGAGTTCGACAAAGAGGCGTGGCTGTCGATGCTCATGCTGGAGTGGGGCTCCTGCGGCCAGGTCGCGATCGACCACGCCGTCGACGGCACCGAACGGGTGGTGGGCGTGGCCTTCTACGCGCCGCCCCGCAGCGTTCCCCGGGTCGCCGACTTCCCCACCGCCCCCGTCAGCCCCGACGCGGTCCTGCTCACCTGGGCCGGCGCCGAACCGGGCATGGACGTGCGCGTCAAAGAGGAGCTGGTGACCGCCGTGTGCACCGACCTGGTGCGCCGCGGCGTCCGCGCAGTGGAGGCCTTCGCTCTGCTCACCCCCGTCGGGATGTTGACGGAAGACGTTGTGGCGCAGATCAATTGCGGTCCGTGCGGGTGCAAGACCCCGCCCCTGACCGACGCCGACTTCCTGGAGCAGATGGGCTTCGAGACCGTCGCGCCGCACCACCGCTTCCCGCGGCTGCGCCTCGAACTGTCCGAGGGGCTGGGCTGGAAGGCGGGCGTCGAGCACGCCCTGGAGCAGCTGTTGGCCGCCGGCGCCGCCGAAGCGGCCCTCAGGACCGCGCTGGAGGGCACGGGGGACGCCGCGGCACCCGTGGGGAGGGCCGGGGAGCGCTGACGCCGCACGGGGCCGCTCAGGCCCCGACGGTGCGCTCCCCCGCGCCGGGCGCGCGGGCGGCGGACCGTCAGGCCCGGTTCTCGGCGTTCTCCTCGAGCTCGAGGAGCTCGGCGAAGGTGTAGGTGCCGGTGGGGCGGTCGTTCTCGCCCAGCAGGTACAGGCGCTTGACCGCCACGAGGATCGCCTCGGCGATGGTGTCGCGCATCTGCGGCGAGGCCAGGACGGCCGCGTCGTGCGGGTTGGTCGTGTAGCCGATGTCGATCTGCACCGTGGGCATGCGCGTCAGGCGCACGATGTCCCAGGTGCGGCCGTGGTAGTGGCAGTCGGTGAGCGGCGTCCGCGCGACGATCTCGCGCTGGATGAAGCCGGCCAGGTTGCGGCCGATGTTGGAGCTGGCGCCGTGCGTGTTGCCGAAGTGGAACGAGGCCACGCCGTGGGCGCGGTCGTTGCGGTAGTGCGCGGTGCGCAGCGCGATCATCATGTCGGCGTCGAAGGTGTTCGCCGTGTACGCGCGGGTGCTGTCGTCGGCGTCCATGCCGCGCGGGCGCGACAGGTAGGTCTCCATGCCGGCGGCGGCCATGCGGCCCTCGAGCCGCGACCCCAGGTCCCAGAGGATCTCCTCCTCCGTGATGGGCCGGCCGTCGGGCCCGCGCACGGCGACGCCGCGGTCGGGGCCACCCAGGCCCGGATCGATGACGATGCGCTTGCCCGACAGCCGCGGGCCGGAGCTGCGGACGTGCTCCTCCTCGCGGATGGCGTGCGGCGAGCCGCCCGTCACCCGGGAGCCGAGGAAGGTCAGCGAGCGCAGCGTGGCGGGCCCGCAGATGCCGTCCGCGACGAGGCCGAACTCGCGCTGGTAGGCCGAGAGGCCCAGGTGGGTCTGCGGGCCGAAGAGGCCGTCGATCATGCCGGCGTAGAAGCCGAGGTTCTGCAGGCGCGCCTGCAGGGCCGCCACGTCGTCGCCCGACGGGGGCGCGGAGGCGATGTAGCTCAGCGTGCGCGCGCCCAGCTGATAGGTGGACTCGCGGAGCGCCCGGTACGTGGCGGGGCCGACGACACCGTCGACCAGCAGGCCGCGCTGCTGCTGGAAGGCGCGAGTGGCGCGGTCCAGGCGGCGGTCGAAGACGGCCTCGGGGACGGTCCACCCTCCGACCACCAGGTCGGTGGGGGCCACGTAGTCCCGGAGGAAGCCCTGGTCGGCGAGGATGCCGCGGATCTCCGCCACGGCGCCACCGTGATCACCGAGGCTGATGCGTGGCATGGAGGACCCTTCGGTAGCTTCCTGCGGGCGGGCGGCCCGCAGGACGGGAAATCGAGTACACGATACGGCCTCGGGGCCCTCCGACCCAACGCGACGGCGCGTCACACCAGGCCGTCGAGCTCCTTGAGGATCGCCGACTTGCTCTTCGCACCCACCAGCTTGGCGGTCGGCTTGCCGCCCTGGAACAGCATCAGAGTGGGGATGCTGAGCACCTGGTAGTCGCGGGGCGCGGTGGGGTTCTGGTCGACCTCGATCTTCGCGAAGGTGACCTTGTCGCCGTGCTCGGCGGCGAGCTGCTCGAGCACGGGTGCGACCACCTTGCACGGGCCGCACCAGGTGGCCCAGAAGTCGACGAGGACGGGCTTCTCGGACTGCAGGACCTGCTCGATGAAGGTGTCGTCGGTGAGGGTGACGATCTCGGCCATGGCGGTACTCCTCGGTGCGGTTCTTCGGGGGACGGACTACTGGGCGACGGCGGCTTCGCGGTGGTGCGCGAGCCAGCGCTCGGCGTCGATCGCGGCGGAACAGCCGCTGCCGGCCGCCGTGATGGCCTGGCGGTAGGTGTGGTCGACGAGGTCGCCCGAGGCGAAGACGCCGGGCACGCCGGTGGCGGTGCTGCGGCCCTCCACCTGCACGTAACCCTCGTCGTCGACGGTGACCTGGCCCGCGACCAGCGCGGACCGGGGGTCGTGGCCGATGGCCACGAACAGGCCGGTGACCTCGAGCGTGGAGACGGCGCCGGTCACGGTGTTCTCGACGAGCAGCGACTCGACGGACTTCTCCCCCTGCACGGCGTTGACCTTGGCGTCGGTGAGGAAGCGGATCTTCTCGTTGTCGCGGGCGCGGTCGAGCATGATCTTCGAGGCGCGGAAGTTCTCGCTGCGGTGGATCAGCGTGACCGACTTGGCGAACTTGGTGAGGAAGATCGCCTCCTCCATCGCCGAATCGCCGCCGCCGACCACGGCGATGTCCTGGTCGCGGAAGAAGAAGCCGTCGCACGTGGCGCAGGAGCTCACGCCGCGGCCGAGCAGGGCCTCCTCACCGGGGATGCCGAGGTAGCGGGCGGCGGCGCCCATCGCGAGGATCACGGCGCGGGCGCGGTAGGTGCCCTCGGCCGTGACGACCTCCTTGATCTCGCCGTCGAGCTGCACGGACTCCACGTCCTCCATGCGCAGATCGGCGCCGAAGCGGATGGCCTGCTCGCGCATCTCGTCCATGAGCTGCGGGCCCATGATGCCCTCGCGGAAGCCGGGGTAGTTCTCGACCTCGGTGGTGGTCATCAGCGCGCCGCCGAAGTTGGTGCCCTCGAACAGGATGGTGGTCAGCTCCGCGCGACCGGCGTAGACGCCCGCCGTGTATCCGGCCGGACCCGATCCGATGATGATCACGTCCGCGATATCGGTGCCCGCTGCAGTCATTACCCACCCAACCTGTTGAAGAAGCGCCCGGTCGTCCCGGGCCGACATGTGTGCCAACGGCGCCGGACCCGACAATGTTCCCGCGCCGCCTCCTCCCAGATTACGGCGTGGCCGCGCGGCCGGCCCCGCCACCGGTGAGGACGCGGTCGACCAGCACCGACGAGACCTCCCCCCGGGCGCACGACGGGGTCACCGCGAGCAGCCGCAGGTCGCCCAGTCTGCCGCCGGGCAGGAGCAGCACCGTCGCGCGGTCGTCCCGGACGTGGACGGGCCCCGCGCCGAGCAGGGTCCGCTGTGCAGCGGGCACGGACGCCGTGTCCAGGCAGCGGGCGAGCGCCGTAACGTCGGCGAAGGGACCGCGGTCGCCGCCCGGCGTCGCGGCCGCGAGGAGCACGCCGCTCTCGGGCTCGGCGGGCGCGTCCCGCACGGTGCTCAGGGCGACGGTGCCCGCCAGCACGCCGACGGCGGCCGCCGCGGCCGCCAGGGAGTACCTCAGCCGGCGACGCGGCAGGACCGGCGGCCGAGCGGCGCGGATCGCGGCCGAGATCCGGCGGTCCCCGAGCGGGGAGTCGGCGGTGAAACCGTCCGGCGCGGACCACTGCGCGAACGTGCGGTCGCGGTACTCCGCCAGCGCCGCGTCGAGCCGCGCCTCCTGTGCGCGGCTGAGCGGCCGGTCGTCGTCCTCGCCGTCCGCCGGCGGAACTGCCTTCCCCATCGGAAACCTCCTCTCATGAATTGGACGCACCGGCCCGCCGATCGGTTCCCATCGATTTCAATATTTGTTGTGCGGCTGGCGAACGACCCGCACGCAGGGCCGGGAAACGGCCGGATCAGCGCAGCAGTCGCTCGAGCCGGACGCGGGCCCGGGCCCGGCGGCTCTTGACGGTGCCCGGCGCGACGCCGAGCTGCTCCGCGGCCTGCGTCACGGACAGCCCGTACATGTCGACGGCGACCACCGCGGCCCGCTGGTCCTCGGGCAGCATCCGCAGCGCGGCCTCCACCGAGAGGCGGCGGTCCAGTTCCTCCGCGCCGCGGCCCTCGTCCGAGGCGAGGCCGCTCAGGTCGTCGGGCATGGGCAGCGACGTGCGCACCTGATTGCGTCGCGCCCGGTCCAGGCACGCGTTGACGACGATCCGGTGCAGCCAGCTCCCCACCTTGCAGTCCCCGCGGAAGCTCGGCGAGAGCTGGAAGGCCCGCAGCATGGCGTCCTGCAGGCAGTCCTCGGCGTCCGTGTAATCGCGGATGGTGCGCAGCGCCGTCGCCCGCAGCTGCCGGGCGTGCCGTTCGAAGAGCTCCGCGAAGGCGTCGCCGTCGCCGCGGGCGGCCTCAGCCAACAGCTTCTCGTCGGAGACCGGGGCGTGCCCGGCGCCCGACACGGTCCCGGCGCCCGACACGGTCCCGGCACCCGACGGGGGTGCGCACGCGGCGTCGTGCGGCGTTTCGGTCACCGGATCCCCCGACCCGGCCGACCGCGAGATGGTGTTCCCCCACTCGGTCATGCACGGGATCGTAGAGGGGCCCGATACCGTTCCGAGACCATTTCTTTGCTATTCAATCTTCGACACGGAATACGCCAGCGGATTTGCGATAGCGCATGGGGCTCGCGGATTCCGTGTGAGCGGTATTACACTCACGTCTAGGCCAGGTGGCGCACCCGTCGCTGTGGAATCTCCAATTCACTGCGCGAGCTACTCAGGAGGCCTCTCATGGTCGATTCGTCACGTCCGTCCGCTCCCCTGCCGTCCTTCGGCTCCCCCGGCGCCGATGCCGCGGCTCCCGACCGCGTCGTGGACGCCGCCGTCGCCCGCGCGCAGCGCTGGCTGCGCACCAGCCGCGGTCCCCGCCCCGCCGAGGTCGGCCGCCGGGAGGCCGCCGCGACTTCCAGTCTCGCGGCGCTGCTGCACGATCCGAGCGGTGTCGAGTTCACGATGGGCTTCGTCGACCAGGTGGCGCGCCCCGAGGACGACCGGGTCGCGGCGAAGGCACTGCGGCGCCTCGTCTCCCCCGCCGCCGGTGGCGCGCCCGGGCGGGCCTTCATGAGCCCCGTCGACGCGGCGCTGCTCCGCGCGGGCACCGTCGCCGCGGGGATCGCACCGTCGATCGCGATGCCCGTCGCGCGGCTGCGGCTGCGACAGCTGGTGGGCCACTTGGTCTTCGATGCCGACGGCGACCACCTGCAGCGGCGCCTGCGCCGCGCCCGCGAGACGGGCGTGCGGCTCAACCTCAACCTGCTCGGCGAGGCCGTGCTCGGTCAGGGCGAGGCCGATCGCCGGCTCGCCCGTACGCACGAGCTGCTCGCCGACCCGTCCGTGGACTACGTCTCCATCAAGGTCTCGTCCGTGGTCGCCCAGCTCGTGCCGTGGGATCTCGAGGGCAACCGCGACCGGATCGTCGAGCGGCTGCGGCCCCTGTACCGGACGGCCCGCGACGGCGGGAAGTTCGTCAACCTCGACATGGAGGAGTACAAGGACCTGCACCTGACGATCGAGGTGTTCACCGCCCTGCTCGACGAGCCCGAGTTCCGATCCCTCACCGCCGGAATCGTGCTGCAGGCCTACCTCCCCGACGCCATGGGCGCCCTCGCCCGGCTCACCGACTTCGCGCGCGGCCGCGTCGCCGCAGGCGGTTCTCCGATCAAGGTGCGGCTGGTCAAGGGCGCCAACCTCGCCATGGAGCGGGTGGACGCCGAGGTGCACGACTGGCCGCTCGCCACGTACGGCAGCAAGGCCGACGTCGACGCGAACTACCTGCGCATGGTCGACACCGCGCTGCGCCCCGAGAACGCCGACGCCCTCCGCATCGGCGTCGCCTCGCAGAACCTCTTCTCCGTCGCCTACGCGGTGGAGCTGGCGGAGCAGCGGGACGTGCAGCGCCAGTTGGACATCGAGATGCTGCAGGGCATGGCGCCCATGGAGGCCGCCGCCGTGCGCGCCGACGTCGGCTCGCTCATCCTCTACACCCCGGTCGTGCACTCCGGCGACTTCGACGTGGCGGTCAGCTACCTCGTGCGCCGGCTCGAGGAGAACGCCTCCAGCGACAACTTCCTGTACTCCATGTTCAGCCCCGACCCCGACGCGATCGCGCTGGAGGAGGAGCGTTTCCGCACCGCCTTCGCCCGACGCACCGCCGTGCAGGACGGCCCGAACCGGGTGCAGGACCGCGCGACCGCGACCGGGATCACGGCTCCGGCCGACGGGCCGTTCGTCGGCGAGCCCGACACCGACCCCTCCACCCCCGCGAACCGCGCGTGGGCGCGCGCCGCCCTCGCGGCGCCGGACACCGTCGAACCGCCTGCGCGGGTGACGGATCCGACCGCCGTCGACGCGGCCGTCGCCACCGCGCTGACGGCGCAACGGGCCTGGGCGGCGCTTCCCGCCGCCGAGCGGGCGGCGCTGCTGCGCCGTGTCGCCGACGAGCTGTCGCGCCGCCGCGGCGAGCTGCTCACCGTCATGTCGCACGAGGCGGGAAAGACCGTCGCCGAGGCGGATCCGGAGATCTCGGAGGCCATCGACTTCGCCCGCTACTACGCACAGAGCGCGGTGGACCTCCGGGACGACGAGGCGGCCTTCACCCCGCACCACCTCGTCGTGGTCACCCCGCCGTGGAACTTCCCCGTCGCGATCCCCCTCGGCGGCGTGCTCGCGGCCCTCGCCGCCGGTGCCGCCGTGATCATCAAGCCGGCGCCGCAGGTGCTCCGCTGCGGGACCGCGGCGATCGCCGCCCTGCACGCCGCGGGCGTCCCCACGGACCTCGTCCAGCTCGTCAACGCCGACGAGGCCGCCGCCGGGCGCCGCCTGGTCACCCACCCGGACGCCGGCGCGGTGGTCCTCACCGGCGCCAGCGAGACGGCCGCCCTGTTCCGCGGCTGGCGCCCCGAGCTCGATCTGCTCGCCGAGACCTCCGGCAAGAACGCCATGGTCGTGACGCCGGCTGCCGACCCCGATCTGGCGGTGAACGACCTGGTGCGGAGCGCCTTCGGCCACGCCGGGCAGAAGTGCTCCGCGGCCTCGCTGGCGATCCTGGTCGGCAGCGTCGGCTCGTCGCAGCGGTTCCTCGGGCAGCTGCAGGACGCCGTCCGCAGCCTCGTCGTGGGCGAGGGCCACGACCTCGCCACCACCGTCGGGCCGCTCATCGAGCCCGCCGCCGGCAAGCTGCTGCGCGGCCTCACCACCCCGGCCGCCGGCGAGCGCTGGCTCGTCGAACCGCGCCGGCTCGACGGGGCCGGCCGCCTCTGGTCCCCCGGCGTGCTGGACGGCGTCGACGAGGGCAGCTGGTTCCACACCACCGAGCTCTTCGGTCCGGTCCTCGGGATCATGCGCGCCGCGACGCTCGACGAGGCCCTGCGCCTGCAGAACTCCACCGGCTACGGCCTCACGGCGGGCCTGCACAGCCTGGACCCGGACGAGATCGACCACTGGCGCGAGAAGGTGGAGGCGGGCAACCTCTACATCAACCGGCACATGACCGGCGCGATCGTGCAGCGGCAGTCCTTCGGCGGCTGGAAGCGCTCCGCGATCGGCCTCGGCGCCAAGGCCGGCGGCCCGAACTACGTCGCCCAGTTCGGGCGCTGGGCCGACACCGCCGTGCTCACCGCACCCGAGGTCGCACCCACCGTCTTCAGCGAGCGGATCATCACGGCCGCCGGGGAGCTCGCCGCCGAGGACGCGCGCTGGCTGCACGCCGCCGCCGCGTCCGACGAGCGCGCGTGGAACTCCGAGTTCGGCGTCGAACACGACCCCACCGGCCTGGCCAGCGAGACCAACGTCTTCCGATACCGGCCGCTCCCCCACCTGGAGGTGCGCGTCGGCGCCGGCGCCCGCCCGCGCGACCTGGTGCGGCTGCAGCTGGCCGCCGCCCGCACCGGGACCCGCCTCGACGTCACAGTGAGCCCCGACGCCCCGCGGATCCCCTTCGAGGCGCCCGAGCACACCGCGCGGGACTACGCCGACGGGCTCGCCGGACGCGCCGAGCCCGTCCGGATCCGCCTGCTGGGCGCGCCGGAACCGGAGGTGGCGATGGCCGCCGCGGAGCACGGACACAGCGTGCTCCGCGGACCGGTGCTGCTGTCCGGCCGGCGCGAACTGCTCAGCGTGCTGCGCGAGCAGGCGGTGAGCACCACCCGGCACCGGTACGGGCACCTCGCCGGCGGGACGGGCCACTAGGGCCCGGCCGCCGGGCGGCGGTCACCCCGTCCACACCCCCGAGCTGCCGCGGCGGTGGCTGTCCACGAGGTGATCGTCGACGATGCCGACCGCCTGCATCAGCGCGTACATGGTGGTGGGCCCCACGAACCGGAAGCCCCGGCGGCGCAGCTCCTTCGAGAGTGCCACCGACTCCGGGGACGTGGCGGCCACCTCCGCCATCGTGCGGGGCTCGGGGGTGCGCTCGGGCCGGAAGGACCACACCAGGTCGACGAGGCCGCCGTCCTCCCGCAGGGCGACCACGGCCCGGGCGTTGCCGATCGTGGCCTCGATCTTCTGCCGGTTCCGGATGATGCCGGCATCGGCCAGCAGGCGCTCGATGTCCCCCTCGTCGAACGCCGCCACCGCGTCGGGGTCGAAGTCCGCGAAGCCCGCGCGGAACGCCGGGCGCTTGCGCAGCACCGTCGCCCACGACAGGCCCGCCTGGAAGCCCTCCAGGGCGATCCGCTCGAACAGCCCGCGCTCGTCGCGGATCGGCATGCCCCACTCGGTGTCGTAGTACTCGCGCAGCAGCCCGTCGGCCGCCCAGGCCGGCCGGGCCAGCCCGTCCTCGCCGATCACCACGCCGTCAGTCGGCTCCGTCATCTCGTCCCCCTCGAATCGAGCGCGCCCGGCGGGCGCCGTCTCCGCACCGTAGAGCACCCCACCGACAAGTCCGCGACAAGCGCCCGTTCAGCACCATGGACGAGGATCCGGTCATGTCCGACAGTGCCGTGCCGCTCCGGCTCATCCGCGCCCGCTGGCGCCTGCTCGCGGCGGCGCAGCCCGTGCTCGCCGCGGCCGGAGCGCCGCTGCCCTTCCGCGTCACCGTCGACGGCGGGACGCGCGGCGTCGCCCGGTACGACTCCTCGTCGACGGCCGGCGCCACGTTGGCCTGGTTCGGGCCCGACCGGGCCGTGCTGTCCTGCGGCGACCTCGGCTGGCGCGTCCCGGGCGCCCCGGGACCCGCGGAGCGTGTCGCCGGCGGACCACCGTGGCTCGAACACGTCGCGGTGCTCGATCACCGGGTCTGTGCCGGCCGGTACGCCTGGACGGGGATCTGGGACGACGGTGCCTTCGCCGCCGAGGCTCCCCTGCCCGGCGCGCCACTTCCCCCGGTCGGCACGTCCGCGGAGGTCGCGGCCGCGCTCGGCGGTCGCCTCGAGCACGACGAGGCGCTGCATCACCTGGTGCGGATGTGCGAGTACGAATGGCTCGACGCGCCGACGTGGTGGGCCGCCTTCGGAGAGCTCGCGCCGGAGCGTCTCCTCGACGAATCCTGGGGCGTGCTCAAGGAATCCGGCCTGACCCAGTGGACGGGCGACGGCCCGCGGTACGACGGGGTGCCCGGGCGCACGCCCGAGGAGGCTCGGGCCGCCGCCGCGGACCACGCCCGCTCCCGCGGGCTGCAGATCCCGGAGGACGTGCGCGTGGAAGCGGCGCTGCGCACGCGCGCCGGTTGGCTCGTGCGGTTTCTCGACTACCGGGACGTGGGAACCGCTCGGCCGCTGGTGATCTCGGTACCGGATGAAGGACCGTCGAGGGTCGAGGCCGCGACGGCCGATGCCGCGGACGTCAGGAACCCTGGAACGACACCTGGTTGATGGTGGAGTACCAGTCGTTGCCGGACTGCTTGGTCAGCCCGGTGATCCAGACCAGCACGTAGCGGGCGCGCGGCGCCACGGAGCTGACGTGGAAGTCGTTGGAGCCCGGGCGCAGCGAGCCGGACCACACCAGCGAGGTGTCGTCCAGCGACTTGACGGTGTCCTTCGTGGAGGTGCGGACCTCCACGGTGGTGCCCGCGCTGGGCGAGACGATGGTGCCGCGGGTGAGCGAGACGGCCTTGTCCAGCGTCACCAGGAAGCCGACGCCCTTCTTGAGATTGCCGAAGACTGGGCCGGCCTTGTAGGTGTCCGTCTTCCACGGCGGGTTCTTGCCGGTGAGCACGTTCGCCAGGTTGGTGGCCGAGTCCTTCGAGGAGGCGAAGTCCACGAGCGCGACATCGGTCGCCTTCACCGGGGACCCGACGCCGGGAGCCGGTGCGGGAGCGGCGCTCTCGTTCGCCGTCGCGCTGGAGGTGTACAGCGAGCCCACGCCCGACTGGGTGTCCTTGCCGCCGGTGAGGCTGCTGATCAGCAGGGTGAGCCCGATGATCACGAGCAGCGCCACCGCGCACGCCGCGATGACCAGCAGCGGCACGTTCTTCTTGCCGCCCGAGACGCGCTGCAGCAGCGTCTGCTTCGACTGGATCCGCTTGGCCGGCGTGGGCTGCTGATCCAGCGGCACCGAGGGCTGCGCGGGGCGCGCGGCGGCCGCCGCCGGGGCCTGGCGCGGAGCCTCCCGGGGGGACTCCTCCCGTACGGGCGCGAGCAGGTCGGTCTTCACGTCCACCACGGAGGCCTGGTCCAGCAGCTGCTGCACGGTGGCCGCGGTGCGGATGCCCTGGCCGCCCTCGAGCGTGCGGGTCGCGACCGCGGAGATCTCGAAGGGGATGTCGCGCTTGGCGTCCCGCGGCTCGACGGGGTTGCCGTTCGCGTCGGCGTCCGCCTGCTGGATCCCGGCGACGGTGCCCGTGCCGGTGGTCACGATGCGGCCCGTCGCGTCGTCGAGCGGCCACCGCTCGAGCAGCAGCGCGTAGAGCACGGCGCCGAGGCCGCGGACGTCCGACTCCTTCGAGGCGTCCGCGAGGGTGCCGGGGAAGGCCAGGAAGGCGTGCCCGTCCTGCGAGATGCGCACCCGGTCCGGGTGATCGATCGACAGGGCGGCGCCGGCGCGGTGCGCGCCCTCCGCGGCGCCCGCGAGGGCGCGCACGGCCTTCGCCGCGCCGATCGCCGACGGATGCGTGCCGGCCACGTCGGCCAGCGAGCTGCTGGGGATCCACTCGGCCACCACGATGCCGCCGGAGCTGCCGCGCACCACGTCGAGCACGCGGGCCAGGCCGTTGGAGTGCACGCGACCCAGGCGCAGGGTGCGGGAGAGGATGGACTGCGGGCCCTCGCCGCGCAGGCTGATCTGCGCGCCGCGCTCGGGGACGGGCGCGGTCTGCTCCGAATCGACGAAGGTCAGCGCCACGTCGCGGTCGAGGTTGATGTCGCGCGCCTGCCAGAACTGCAGTCCGCGGATGCCGCCGAAGTGCTCGATGAGGCGGTACCGGCCGCCCGCGACGACCGCGCCCGGGATGAGCTCGGGACCGCGCGGGGCGTTGTCGTCCCAGGCCACGGGATCGGCGGGCTCGGACGCCGCCGGAAGGCCCGCCTGCTGCGCCGGGGGCTGGGACGGCAGTCGCATCTGACCGGTGCTGGGTGCCTCGTGGCCGGACATGCGTGCGGAGTCGTCCTCGGTCACTGCGAATGCTCCTCTTCTGCGGTATCGAAGGCCCGTGGTCGGTTGTTCTGCGCTCGCCCGCGGACGCCGGGGAACATGGCTTTGACCAGCATACGGGAGGCCGATGTCGTCGGCGATCCGCGGCAGCTGGGCGGTGATCTCCTCGCGCCGGAGGCTCGCGTAGGCCTCCAGCTCGTCGAGCCGCAGCTCCCGGGTGTCGGGGGCGCGGGAGGCCGCGCGCTCCGGTTCCGACGGTGCGCTCGGCCGCAACGCCGGGACGAACCGGGCCGCGATGCGCCGCAGGGGTGCCAGGATCGCCAGCACGTCCGGTACTCGCCACAGGGCGAGCAGCGCGTAGATCAACGTCATGCAGAGGGTGCCTGCGATTGCAAGGTACAGCAGTGCCCCGGCGGGCCCGCTGCGATCGATCGCCTTGAGGACGGGCAGTCGCATGACGAGATAGATCGTCACGGTGACCAGAACGGACACGGTCGTGGTCTGGACCAGAGTGCGAGCGACGTTCGTCAGGTGCAGCGGGCCGAGCGTCCGGCGCAGGAGGTACCACCCCATGATCGCGCCGGCGGTGTACGCCAGGCCGCGGGCGGTGCCGACGAACTCGACGATCCGATGGTCGTCCTCCACGAAGACCGGCACCAGGTACGACAGCCCGATCTGCACGGCGACGATCGCGATCACGATCCCCGTCGGAATCCACGCCCGCTCCTGGGCGTAGAAGACCCGCAGGTGGATGAGGACCATCGCGTAGGGGACCAGCACGAACGCCGAGAACGAGATGGCGGTCCCGAGGAAGTTCGCGTCGTCCTGGGAGAACTCCCCGAAGTTGAACAGCGCCCGGCCGATCGACGGCCCGAAGACCGTCATGAAGGCCACGATCGGGATCAACGCCACCATCGTGAGGCGCGTCGCCACGGAGAGGTCATCGAGAACCGCATTGCGGTTGCCCTCGGCTGCGTTGCGCGACAGGCGCGGCATCACCGCGGTCAGCAGGGCCACGCCGATGACGCCGTACGGCAGCTGTAGCACCATCCACGCGTACTGGTAGATCGCGGGGCCGCCGTCGGAGGCGTGCGAGAGGATCGGCGTGACGGCGTACCAGCCGACTTGCGAGATGAAGACGTAGGTGACGATCGCGATGCCCATGGTGCCGAAGTGCTTGAGCCGGGTGTCGACGCCCCAGCGCAGGCGGAGCTTGATCCCGGAGCGGCGCATGGCGGGGATCTGGATCAGTGCCTGGAGCACCACGCCCAGGGTGCTGCCGATGCCCAGGACGAGGAGCTTCGGCTGTCCCATCGCGGTCGGGTTCAGCGTCAGCTCGCCGGGCATGAGGTAGAAGGTCACCAGGGTGGCGATCTGCACCGTATTGCACGCCACCGGCGCCCACGCACCGGGCTTGAACTCGTCCCGCGTGTTGAGCATCGCCGTGAACAGCGCGGAGAGTCCGTAGAACATCAGCTGTGGCAGGAACATGATGACGAGCGCCTGCGTCAGGCCCTCGTCGACCTTGGAGCCCCCGACCAGCAGCCCCACCAGCACCGGGGACAGCGCCAGCGAGACGACCAGGGCGACGCCGAGGATCGTCAGAGAGAGCGTGAAGAGGCGCTCGAAGAAGGCCTGGCCGCGGTCCTTGTCCTCCATCTCCGCCCGGACCAGCACGGGGATCACCAGGGCGGTGAGGACCTGACCGAGGACGAGCTCGGAGACCTGTTGCGGCATCGCGTTGGCGATGCTGAACGCGGAGGCGACGGCCGGCCCGAGGATGGCCGCGAGCAGCACGGTGCGCAGGAAGCCGGTGATGCGCGAGGTGAGCGTGGCGACCGCGACCGAGCCGGTGGAACGCAGCAGGCTGGCTGTGCCGCCGCCGTCCTTCCCGCCGGCGGCGGGACTGCTGCTCGGCGGGATGTGCCGGGGCTCGGCGCGGCTCATGTGTCCTTCGGTTCCGGATTCTCGTGCGTGGCGGTCGGTCGATGTGCAGCGTAACTGTTCGCGATCCGCTTCTCGTGCTCGTCCGCGGGGGGACGGTCCGCATCCGCGGGGTCGGGCCGGCCGCGGAACCGGCGCCACAGGCGCCGCCCCGCGAGCAGGACCAGCAGGATTCCCACGCCGCACGTGATCCAGAACAGCGATTGGCCGTACGCATTGGAGTGCACGGACACGGAGATCGGATCGCCCAGCGGCATGTTGCTGCTCGACCGCAGCGTCAGCTGCACGGAGATCTGCCGCGAGTAGTCGACGGTGGTCGGCAGTTCGATCTGCCGCGTGCCGCGCGCCGGCAGCTCCTGCACCTCGGAGGCGTCGATCGTCACGCCCTGCGGGGCGGACCAGTCGATCACGGTGCGGATCGGCAGCGGCAGGTCGTTGCGCGCGACGATGAGCAGCGGCGACTTGTCCGAGGCCAGGGTGTACGCGCCACCGGGACTGACGAAGCGCACCGAGGCGAGTTGCGCCGACATCGACGCCCGCGCGGCCGTGAGCCGGATGGAGGCGTCCCCGTCGACCGCCTGCCGCGACGGCGCCCAGCGCAGCGCGCGCACCGCGTCCTCCCGCAGCGGCGAGGTGTACATGCGGGGCGTGAGCGGGGTCTTCGGCAGCGGGAGGAGGGCGGCGCCCAGCTGGTCGACCTGCCGCACGTGCGCAGCGGCGGCCGTGACGATCCGGTCGGGGACCCGCGAGGCCGTCGACTCGGGCGGCTGCCGCAGCGTCCAGGGCGCCGCGTTGCGCGCCGGGTCCCGCCCCGTCGACTGCGCGGAGGCGACCACGTCGCGGAACGTGCGCGGGCCCGCGAGGCCGGCCCCGAACTGCGCGGACACGGCGTCGAGGACCGCGCGGGCGTCGTCGGGGCCCGCGGCCCACACCTGGGGCGGCACGATCAGCGTCGACCGGCCGGTGACGCGCGCGACGGGGTCGGTGGCGGTGCTCGCCGCCCACCCGTCGGGCGGGGCGTAGCGCTGGGTCGGGTCCAGGGCGGCCGCGGTCACGGCGCCGACCGCCGCCTGCCGCCGCATGGCCGCCGACTCCTCGGACATGGTGAACGTCGAGGAGCTGGGCACGGTGCCCGTCGGGCCGGGCGCGACGCCGTCCTCGGCACCGTCGGAGGTCTTCCCCATCGCGGCGAGCGCCGCGGAGACGCTCGGGTCGAAGACGGCCGCGCCGATGCCCTGGCCCACCGGGACGATGCCCGACGGGGTGCCGGGGCCGCGCTCGGGGGCCCGCACCGCGGTCGCGGAAACGACGGTGGCGGCGACGTCGGAGGCCCGGAGCTGCCGCGCACCGTCGGACAGGAGCACGCCGGAGGTGGGGACGGCGACGCCCCGCACGGATTGCACGCCGAGGATGGAGTCGATGACGTCGGACGGGGTGTCGAGGGCGGCGCGCTGCAGCGAGGGCTCGGCGGAGCGGCCGAGGGCCTCGAGGTCGACCTGGCCGAAGGGCAGCGCGACCACGCAGGAGTCGGCGGCGACGCGCCGCAGCTTCTCCAGCCAGGCGCTCGCCTCGTCGCTGCCGGTGCCGGCGGTGCTGGGGCCGCGCGGGTCGGCGGGATTGCGGGAGACGCGGTACGGCGCGGTCATCGCCTGGACGGTGACCAGCAGGTCGGGGTCGATCGCGAGGCAGGCGGCCGTCCGCAGGGCGGTGCGCCGCGGGTCGGGGCCGCGCGTCGCGTCCTCGTAGGCCGACAGCAGGCCGTCGAGCCGGCCGCCCTCGCCGAGTGACCCGGCGAGCGCGTCGTCCACGAGCCGGACGGGCGTCTCGCCGCCGCCGGGCACGCCGCCCGCGAGTTTCGGATTGTCGGCCAGCGGCCACAGCAGCGTGACCTGCGCGGGCGAGGTGGTGACGGCCTTGTCGACGCCGCCGGGGGTGTCGGCGCTCCCGTCGGGCAGGCCGAGGACGGGCAGCAGGGTCCGCGAGTCGTCGAGCCGCGCGGCGCCGCCGTACGCGGGCTTGCCGTTGAGATTGAGGAGCAGCGGGTAGACGCCCGGCCGGTCGATGCCGAGGGTGGCGCCGCGCGTCGTGGGCGAGGGCCGCACGGGGATGGCGACGTTGAAGGACGTCTTCTCGCCCGGTTTGAGGACCTTCGAGACCGGCTCGAACCGGCCCAGCGTGTCGTAGACGTTGTTGTCGGCCACCAGGTCGGAGCGCAGCTGCGCGGAGGTCGACACCGCCGGCGCCCGCTGGATCCGCAGGTCCAGGTCGCTCACGTCGCGGTCGCCGAAGTTCTCGACGGTGCCGCGCACCACCACCTCGTTCGGGGAGGTGTCGGTGATCCGCGAGGTGACCTCGTCGACGTTGATCCGTACGAACTGCGCGTCCGGAAGGCCGGCCCCGCTGGGCGCGGGCAGGCCGGTGATCGCGATCAGGAGCGTCAGCACGCACAGGAGGCGGGCCGACCGGGTCACGTCTGACCGCTCCCGCCACCACCGCCGCGGCGCCCGCGGGAGCGCCTCCCGCCGCGCCGGCGGCGGGGCTTCGGCGGATCGTTGCGGACGGCGTTGCGCTCGGCCGCGGCGCGCTCGTACGCCGTGGGCTCGCTGCGCGGGGCGGCGGCCAACCGGGTGGCCAGCTCGTCCGGGTCGGCGGTCAGGTCGTCGATGACGGTGCGCGCGGTGGCGACGAGTTTGCGCTCGTCGGAGTAGGTGAGCCGGGTCGGGAGCTCGGCCAGCGGCACCCACGCCACCTCGGAGACCTCGTAGTCCTCGGTCGAGAGGTCGCCGCTCTCCCAGGACAGCAGGAAGTGGTGCACCGTCTTGTGCACGCGGCGGCCCTCGACGGCGAACCAGTAGTCGATCTTGCCGATCGGCGCCAGCACGGAGCCGGTGAGGCCCGTCTCCTCGGCGACCTCGCGGATCGCGGTGAGCTCGGCGGTCTCGCCCGTCTCGATGTGCCCCTTCGGCAGCGACCACAGGGTGCGG
Organism: Tsukamurella sp. DT100; assembly: GCF_049844855.1. Taxonomy (NCBI): domain Bacteria; kingdom Bacillati; phylum Actinomycetota; class Actinomycetes; order Mycobacteriales; family Tsukamurellaceae; genus Tsukamurella; species Tsukamurella sp. DT100. The sequence continues at coordinate 81,700 of NZ_JBNCLV010000012.1, read as the reverse complement.
CCCCGGCGGTCGACGCGCCCGATGAGCGCGGCCCGCAGCTCGTCGGCACCGTCGAGCCCGGCCACGACGAGGCCGCCCGCGGAGGTCTCGCGGACCGTCCGGATGCGCGGGTCGGGGCGGGCCCGCCCGGGTACCGGGCGCTTGGCCTTGGACGTGGGGGTGCCCTGCTTACGGGCGGGCTTCGCGGCCGGGGCGGGCTCCGACGGTGCGCCGTCGGTCTCCGGTTTCGCCTGCTGGTCGGTGACGGCCGCGAGCTGGCCGCGGCCGCGTCCCCGGCCCCCGCGCCGACGTCGCCGTCGCGGCCGGGAGGGCGCTCCGCCCGCGGAGTCGCCGACGGGACCCGGGCGCTGCGGGCGGCCCGAGGAGTCGGCGGATTCGGCGGAGGTCACCCCCCGATGCTACTGGCCGGTTGCGCTCCCATACGCCACCGTCGCGTTTTCCCCCGGCAGTAGACTGGTCGGTCGTGACCGAAAGCTCTCCCGCCGGCCCGGCGGACGTGCGTGCCGAACGCCGCACCCGCCTGCTGGCGGCGGCGCACATCTCGCTGCGCGAATTGTCCGACGTCCTGGCCCCGCTGGGCGCCCGGTTCGCCGACGCGGGTCACGAGTTGTACCTCGTGGGCGGCTCCGTGCGCGACGCGCTGCTCGGCCGGCTGACCACCGATCTGGACTTCACCACCGACGCCCGCCCCGAGCAGGTGCAGGCGCTGCTGCGCGGCTGGGCCGACGCGATGTGGGACACCGGCATCGAGTTCGGCACCGTCAGCGCCGCCTTCGCGGACCAGCTGATCGAGATCACCACCTACCGCGCCGAGGCCTACGACCGGGTCACCCGCAACCCCGTCGTGAAGTTCGGCGAGAGCCTGCGCGACGACCTGGTGCGCCGCGACTTCACGATCAACGCGATGGCCGTGCGCATCGGCCGCGACGGCGCCGAGGACTTCCAGGACCCGCTGAACGGTCTCGACGCGCTGCTCGCGGGCGAGATCGACACGCCGGCGACGCCCGAGGAATCGTTCTCGGACGACCCGCTGCGGATGCTCCGCGCCGCTCGCTTCGTCTCCCAGCTGGGCTTCTCCGTCGCCGAGCGGGTGCAGCGCGCCATGACCGACATGGCCCCCGAGCTCGACCGGATCACCGCCGAGCGGGTCCGGGCCGAGCTGGACAAGCTCATCCTGGGCGAGCACCCCGTCGACGGGATCGTGCTGCTCGTCGACACCGGGCTGGCCGAGCGTGTGATCCCCGAGATCCCCGGCATGAAGCTCGCGATCGACGAGCATCACCAGCACAAGGACGTCTTCTGGCACTCGATGACCGTGCTGCAGCAGGCCATCGACCTCGAGGAGTCCGACCCCGACCTGATCCTGCGCTGGGCCGCGCTGCTGCACGACATCGGCAAGCCCGACACCCGCCGGCACGAGCCGAACGGCGGCGTCTCCTTCCACCACCACGAGGTGGTCGGGGCGAAGATGGTCCGCAGGCGCATGCGGGCCCTGGCCTATCCGAAGGCCGTGACGGAGGACGTCGCGCAGCTGGTGTTCCTGCACCTGCGCTTCCACGGGTACGGCGACGGCCAGTGGACCGATTCCGCCGTCCGCCGCTACGTCACCGACGCCGGGCCGCTGCTCCCCCGCCTGCACAAGCTGGTCCGCGCCGACTGCACGACCCGCAACAAGCGGCGCGCCGCGCGGCTGCAGGCCACCTACGACGGGCTCGAGCGCCGCATCGAGGCCATCGCGGCGAAGGAGGACCTCGCGCGGGTCCGTCCCGACCTCGACGGCAACGCGATCATGGAGCTGCTCGGGCTGCAGCCGGGCCCGGACGTCGGCGCGGCGTGGAAGTTCCTCAAGGAGCTGCGCCTCGATCGCGGGCCCCTCGACCGCGACGAGGCCGAGGCCGAGCTGACCAAGTGGTGGGCCGAGCGCCAGGGCTCCTAGCGGGGCTCGGTGGACGGGGTGCGCGGTCCCGGGATCTGGGCGATCCGCTTGTCCAGCTCGCTCGGGAGCTTGGACAGGGCGGACCATCCGCGCGGCTCGGGGTTGTCGACGGTGGCCTTGAGCACGGCGCCGTCGGTAGTGCGCACGGTGGCGGAGATGATCCAGCCGTCGAAGATCTGCGCCTTCCGGTCGTACTGCGGCTGATTGCGGAGCACGCGCTCGGTGATGGCGCGCAGGTCGGCGACGTCGGCGGGCTTGCCGCGCAGCTCGACGAGCTTCGACCCGGGTGCGACCGCCTTGGTGACGATGCGTCCGTCGGCGTAGACCGTGGTCCGCGGCGGGGCCTCGCTGGTGAGGAAGACGGTGGTCCGCACGTCGACGACCACGGTGTTCCCCGGCTTCGGCGCCGGCGTGGGCGCGGCGGTGGCGGGGCCGGTGGCGGTGATCAGCGACGTGGTGAGGAGAGTGGCCGCCGCGGCGGTCCGGAGGGTCTTCCGCATGCGGCCAGCGTATCGGCCGCGAACAGGAAACGAAAGAACTGATTCTTACTGCTGCAGATCGGTCGCGCCGTCCGCCGTCCCGTCGCCGTCGGTGTCGAAGAGCAGGACGTCGGGCGCACCGTCGGAATCGGTGTCGGCGACGGCCTGCCGCGCCGGTTGCCCCGGTTCCGCGGGCACGGCAGTGACCGCCACGGGATCCTCCTCCGGGGCGCGGGCGCCCGTGACGCCGGGAATCGGGCAGGCCGACGGTGCCGCCCGCGCCGGTGTTCCCGCAGCACCGGGCGTCCCATCGGCGCTGCCGCCCGGCCCCGGCGACCCGGGTCCGGGGCCCGACCCGGAACTCGCGCCGGGCGCGGTCGTGGGCTCCGCCCAGCGGCCGGAGCCGTCGTCGCGGAAGGCGGCTTCGCGGGTCCCGTCGTCGTCGAGATCCAGCACTGCCACGTCGGCCCGGCCGTCCCGGTCGAGATCGACCATGGCGTCGTCGATCCGCCCGTCCCCGTCGAAGTCGAGCAGGACCGAACCCTGCACCGCGGGCGAGGTCCAGCGGGTGACACCACCGTCTCCGTCGCCGAACCAGTAGTCGATCAGTTCGTCCCCCATATCAATTGGACGCGCCGGCGGCCTCCGTGGTTCCCGTGCGGCGGTAGAGGAGGACCACGAGCCCGACGGCGACGGCGTACAGCAGCGCGCCGAAGGCGGCGAGGGGGCGGCAGACGCCGTCGAACGGGACCACCGCGGCCGCGAGGGCGACCGCGCCCACGAAGGTGACGTTGAACAGGGCGTCCTGGAAGGCGAAGACCTGGCCGCGGCGCTCGTCGGGGACGTCGAGCTGCATGGCCGCGTCGCCCGACAGCTTCACCACCTGGCCCGCGAGGCCGAGCACCGCGGCGGCGACGACCAGCATCACGAAGTTCAGCGAGAGCACCGTGAGCTGGGTCAGGCACGCGACCGCGAGCGCCCCGACCACGGTGTTGCGGCGTCCCCACCGGGCCACCGCGAAGGGCGTGAACACGGCGGCCACGAACATGCCGAGCGCGGTCGCGCCGGCCATCGAGCCGAAACCGGCGAGGCCCAGGGTCCCGTCGGTGAAGTGGTGCCGGGTGAGCAGGAGCAGCATCATCGTGTTGAACCCGAAGACGGTGCGGTGCGCCCCCATGCCGGTCAGCGCCGCCGTGACCGACGGTGCGCGCCAGGCCGCGAGGGCGCCGTGCGCGAGGCCCGCCGCGACGTCGCTGAGCGCGGTCGCGGGCTTCTCGTGCTTGCCGGAGACGTCGTGGTCGGGGCCGAGGACGCCCGCGGGGAAGCGGGTGGAGAGCGCCGCGCCGAGGACCGCGACGAGCACGGCGACGGCGAGGACGCAGGCGCCGCCCCCGTCGTCGGAGCCGAAGATCGCCCGGAGCCCGACGGCCGTGCTGGCGCCCACCGCGGTCGCGCCGGCTCCCATGGTCGTGGTCAGGGAGTTGATCGCGACGAGTTGGGGCCGGTCGACGACGTGCGGCAGCGCGGCGGAGAGGCCGGACGCCACGAAGCGGCCGGCGCCGCCGACGGCCAGCGCGACGACGAAGATCGCCGTCTCCCCCGCCCCCGACGCGAGCACCCCCGCGCACGCCGCGATGAGCAGCGCGCGCACCAGGTTGGCGACGATGAAGACGCGGCGCCGGTCCCAGCGGTCCAGCAGGGCGCCGGCGAAGGGCCCGATCACCGAGTAGGGCAGCAGCAGCACCGCGAGGCCGGTGGCGATGGCGGCCGGGGTGGCGTTGCGCTCGGGGTTGAAGACGATGGCGGTGCCGAGGCCCGCTTGGAACAGGCCCTCCGCGTACTGGCTCAGGAGGCGGACGCCGAGCAGACGCAGCAGGTCGGGCAGGTCGCGGAAGGTCCGCCACGCCGGCTTCGCAGCGGCGGCGGGCGCGTCCGTTCCGCTGGTCGTCACGGGTTACAGCGTATCGACGCGAGGGCTTCCGCGTCGGCGGACCCCGATGGTTCTCGACGTGCGATGATGGGGGCGTGGGTCCCGATCGTTCGAATGAGCCGGCGCAGGGCGGCGCGTCCTCCGGCGAGCCCGGGAACGCGGGCTTCGAGGTGTCCTCGGGCACGCTGCTGGTCGCCTCGCCGGAGCTGGTCGAGCCGACGTTCTCGCGCACCGTCGTCTACCTGATCGAGCACAACGAGTCGGGCAGCCTGGGCGTGGTCCTGAACCGACCCAGCGAGTCCGCGGTCCACGGGGTGCTCCCCCGGTGGCACGATCTGGCGGCGAAGCCGAAGGCGGTCTTCGTCGGCGGCCCGGTCAATCAGTCCGCGGCGCTGTGCCTGGGCGTGGTCAAGGCCGGCGTCGACGTGAACGGCATCCGCGGCCTGCAGCCCGTCGCCGGCCGCGTGGTGCTCGTGGACCTCGACTCCGACGTGGAGATGATGGACGAGCTGCTCGACGGCGTGCGCGTCTTCGCCGGGTACAGCGGCTGGGGCATGGGTCAGCTCGACGACGAGCTCGAGCGCGACGACTGGATCCCCTGCGGTTCCCTGCACACCGACGTCCTGGTGCCCTCGCGGGTGGACCTGTGGGGCAGGGTGCTCCGCCGCCAGGGCCTGCCGACCGCGCTGCTCGCGACCCACCCGGTGGACGTGTCGGTGAACTGACCGTCAGTCGCGCGGCGTCCGCTGCGACTCGATGATCCGCCACAGCGCGGATCGGCATACCTCGACGTCGTTCCCGAGGAGCCGGCCGAACTCCTCGTCCAGCGCGACGGACCGGCCGAGCATCGCCGCGGTCAGCTCCTCGCCCTCGGGCGTCAGCGTCAGGATGCGCGCGCGCCGGTCGTTCTCGTCGACGGTGCGCGCCACGTAGCCCCAGGCGACGAGCTCGTCGACGGTGGGCGCGACGGTCTGCTTGGTGGTCCCCAGGTGGGCGGCCACGTCGACGATCCGCACCGGTTCGGCGTCGATCAGCGCGAGCACCCGCATGTGCCCGGTGCGGAGGCGGGAATCGCGCTGATGGACCTCCTCGAGGAGCAGGTCGGCGACGATCACGCCGACCCGGCGGGCGAGGAGGTGGATCCGCGCGTCGGGGCCGGGATCGACGATCGCGAGCGAATCGGTGGTCGTGGATCTCCCCCTGGACATGATGGTCAGGGTAACCGGACGATTGTCGGACACGTCACTCCGCCGTGCGTGACAACATGTGTTGTCGTATCTTAGTCAGGTCGGACTGACCAAAGGAGCGACGAGATGACCGCCGTCAAGCGCGCACTCGCTGGGCACCCCCCGAGCCGGCTCCTGCTCGCCGGTCTCCTGGCGGTGGCGGCGTTCGTCCACCTCGCGCGGATCGGCTCGCTGCCCTGCGCCGCGGACGATGCCGCGTGTGCCGGCCTCGGGGTCGTGTACCTGGTTCTCGTCGGCATGGTGCTGCTCGGTGAGCGGTGGGGAAACCTCGCAGCGGCGATCTTCCCGCTGATCGGGGTGGTGCTCCTCGGCGACTACCGGTCGTTCGCCTACTACGGGAATCCGATCGACGCGATGGACCCGGTGGTCGAGCTCCTCGTCGTTCCGGTTGCCGTGTTCGTGATCCGGGCGACCATGCGGGAGGAGTGCTGCCGGTAGGCCGCGGGCCGCGCGGCTCGCTCGACCGGTCTGACAGCAGTAGTCGTCGTAGCATTCCGAGCACGGTCTTTCGGAAAGGAATCGGCGGATGGCAGTGGTCGACGGGTCACGTCCGCGCCCCCGGCTCGCGAGGGTGACGCTCGGCCTGCTGCTGACGGTCGTGACGGTCGCGCACGTGGCGCAAGCGCTCGAGTCCCCGGTGACGAACACGTCGGCCGGCTCCATCGGTGCGGCGCTGGCGTACGCCGTGATCGCCGTGTGCGTCTTCCTCGGGCGTCCGCTGGGATACATGGCGGCCGTTGGGCTTCCGCTGGCCGCGTTGTTCTACAGCGACCACGGCCTGTTCTCGGCCCGGACCCCGGTCGGGGTCCTGTACTCGGTGTTGTTCGCGGCCGTCATCCCGTTGGCCGCCTACCTCTGGTACCGATCGGCCGTCACTCCGCGAGAAGATTAGGCTAGTCTTACCTTCCTATTCGATGGAGGGTGTCATGAGGCGGTTCAACTCGGCGCTCGTCGCCGCGGTGGCGGTGGTCGGGCTGGTCACGACGGCGTGCGGTGGATCGGGCTCCGACGGTGCCGCCCCCGCGGCGAGCACCGTCACGATCACGCAGGTCAACGGGGTCACCGAGTTCCCCGTCGGCCCGACCCGCATCGTCGCCACCGGCTACTCGATCGACAACATCCTGGCCCTCGGCATCAAGCCCGTCGCCGTGGTGGAGGGCGGGCTGCCGCTGCCCGCGCCCTGGCACGGCAAACAGCTCGACGGCATCCCGATCATCAAGTCCCCGGACAAGAAGTCCATGCCGGTCGAGGAGATCGCGAAGTACCGCCCCGAGCTGTTCGCCGGCGATAACTACGTGGTCGACCGGCCCACCTTCGAGCGGCTGTCCGCCGTCACCAAGGTGCTGGGCGGCATCAGCGAGAACGGGACGAGCGCGGCCTGGGACGTCCAGCTCAAGGCCCTCGGTCAGATCCTGGGCAAGCAGGACGCCGTCACGAAGATCCTCGCGGACGACAAGGCCCGGTTCGCCGCCGTCCGCGAGCGGCATCCGGGACTGCGGGGAAAGTCGGCGGTCCTCGCGCAGTACATCGCCGCGTCGAGCACGTTCAACTTCGTCTCCTCGGCCGCCGACCCGACGAACACCATGTTCGCCGAGCTGGGGATGACCCTCCCGAAGGCGATCAAGGACAACCCGCGCTTCGCCGTCGGTGCGGGCCAGCAGGGCGGCCGGACCCCGGTCTCCTTGGAGCTGCTCCCCCAGATCGCCTCGAACCTCATGGTGATCTACCCGAACGGCGCCACCGCGGCGGATCTGCAGCGCCTGCCCGGCTACGCGGGCCTGCCGCAGGTGACCTCGGGCGCCACCCAGGTGGTGGACCTGCAGACCGTGATCGCGCTGAACCAGCCCACCCCGCTGAGTCGCGAATGGATCCTGCCGCAGCTGGAGCCGCTCCTCGTCAACGCGGCGCAGCAGCAGGCGGTGGCATGATGCGCCGGCTCGCGGCGGCCGCCGCGGCGCTCGCCCTGCTCGCGGGCTGCGGATCGGGCGCGACGGAGCCGGCGGCACCGTCGGCCTCGACTGTGTCGATCGCCCAGGCCAACGGCACCATCGACTACCCCGTGGGCGCGAAGCGGATCGTGGCGCAGGGCTACGCGATCGACAACGTGCTGGCCCTGGGCATCAAGCCGGTCGCGATCGTCCAGCTGACCCAGCCGCTGCCCGCCGCGTGGCAGCGCGAGCTGCTCAAGGACGTGCCGGTGATCAAGGCGCCCGGCGCCACGAGCCTGCCGGCCGAGGAGATCGCCAAGTACCAGCCGGACCTGTTCGTGGGCGACCACCGGGTGGTCAACGGGCGGATCCGCAGCGGCTCAGTCGAGACCGAAGTGGCTGGAGACCTCGGAGATCGTGTACTCGTTCCGGAGCTTGCAGGCGGAGTTCTGGTTCGCGAAGAAGCCGGGCTTCCAGAAGGCCTCGGCGCGGGGCACAGCCGTGAGCCATCGAACGGGGACGACCCATTCGCGCTGGTCCTGGTCATCGTCGCGTTCCGGGAACACGTAGGTGCCCTGCAGCGCCAATGACGACAGGGGCACCTCGGAGCCGTCGCGGTCGACGACGGCGTCCTCGAACGGCCGGGCGGGCGCGAGGACCTCACCGACGGCGACGTAGCCCGACTTGGGGATGTGGGTGAGGACGCGGGCGCCGACGGGCAGTTGCCGCATCGTGCGGGAGAACCACTCGCCGCCGCCCGCGGAGACGAACCCGTGCGTCCGCGCATCGTCCCAACTGCGCCCGCCCGCCTCCTCGCCGAAGCTCACGTACCAGTCGTGGCCGTTCCACGCCGCCTGCTTCTTCGCCGCGGACGCCGCCCCGCTGCGGGTCGCGGTGACGCTCGCATCGTCGATGAGCCAGGTGCGGGCCAGGTACTCGCGGTCACCGTCGGCGAAGTAGTCGAGCAGGAGCACGTTGATCGGCACCTGGTAACCGCCCGACAGGTACGCCACCAGTCGTTCGGTCGCGTCGTCCATGTCGCTGGCGACGACGATCAGCTGGTGCCGGGTGTTCAGGTCGTCGGGCGCGCCGTCGCCGAAGACCTCGGCGAAGGCCTCGTCGAAGGAGGCCGCGCCGCCGGTACGCCGCTGGTAGTCGTCGAAGATCGCACGGACCTCGGGATTCTCCAGATCCTGGACCCACGAGGCGTAGTCGAGGACCTGCGCCACGACGTCCCGGGGCGTGCGGTCGCGCTTGAGTTCGATGACCACCACGTCGCCGTCGGCGTTGACGCCGAGCAGGTCGATGAACTTCCCGTACTTGGTGGGAACCTGGCGTCCGATCAGGAGGATCGGCTGGCCGAGCACGTCGGTCTGCGTCTCGATGATGTCCTCGAGGCGCGATTCGAGGGCCAGCTTCGCCGGCTGCACTCGCCGCGGCTCCCCGTCGATCCGCCACATCGCGATCTTCGTCCCCACTCGCCCCACCCCGATCGTCGGCTGCTTCTCGGGCAGCGTACGCGGCGCGACGGGGCGGCGGACCGATCAGGCCGACACGGTCTCCGGCTCCAGCTCGCGCCCGTACTTCGCGGCCAACCAGGCGCACATCATCAGCTGGACCTGGTGGAAGATCATCAGCGGCAGTACCAGCAGGCCGACGGGCTGTCCGGCGAACAGGACGGCCGCCATCGGCAGACCGGTGGCCATGGACTTCTTGGTGCCGCAGAACTGGATCGCGATCATGTCGGCGCGGTCGAAGCCGAGCTTCTCGGCGGTGTTCCGCGTGAGCCACAGCATCACCACCACGAGCACGACGGACAGCACGATCAGTTGCACCACGCCCACCCAGGAGACCTGGCTCCAGATGTGCTCGCGCATGCCGGCGGAGAAGGCGGAGTAGACCACGAGCACGATCGAGCCGCGGTCGACGTACTTCAGCGCGGCCGCGTGCTTCGCCACGAACTCCCCCACCCACGGCCGCAGCAGCTGGCCGAGGATGAAGGGCAGCAGCAGCTGCAGGCACAGGTCGACGATCGAGCTGCTGTGGAACTGCACCTCGCCGGTGGTCGCCATCAGCGCGAGCACCAGCAGCGGCGTGATGAAGACGCCGAGCAGGTTGGAGACCGAGGCGCTCACGATCGCGCCCGGCACGTTGCCGCCCGCGATCGAGGTGAAGGCGATCGACGACTGCACCGTCGACGGCAGCAGCGTCAGGAACAGCACGCCCGCGTACAGCTCGGGCCGCAGGAGCACCTCCGGTGCGAAGCGCAGGAGCACCCCGATGATCGGGAAGACCACGAAGGTGAAGCCCAGGATCACCACGTGCAGGCGCCAGTGCTTGAGGCCGGCCAGCGCCTCCATCGGGTGGATCCGCGCCCCGTACAGGAAGAACAGGACCGCGATCGCGACGGTGACGGCACCGTCGACCACGGGGACCGCGCGCCCCTCCGCCGGGAACAGGGCCGCGAGGCCGACGGCGGCGAAGATCGCGAGGATGAAGCCGTCGATCGAGAGCTTGCCGAGGAGGTTCCGCATCGGCTAGGCGGGCCGCGCCTCGTGGTCGCACATGCCCTTGAGGGCACACGCGCCGCAGCCGCCGGTCACGCCGCAATCCGCCGAGGGGTCGTCCGACGGTGCCTCGTCGTCGGCGCTGCAGCAGGTGGCCTCGGGCATCTGCAGGCGCGCCTGGATCGACGCGGCGCGCGCGCCCTGCAGCGCGCCGAAACCGGCGAGGAACAGGCCCGCGACCACGGCGACGACGATCGCGACGTACGACCAGGGCGCGTCCATCGCGAGTCCGATGAGCGCGCCGCCGCCGAAGATGACGCCAGCGGCCACGAGACCGGGCCCGGCGACGCGATTCGCGGTGCGCCAGAGCAGCGGGTCGGAGAGGGTCTGTTCGGTACGGACCCCCACGATGCCGTTCTCCGGGAGGCGGCCGGCGAGCCCGGCGCCGCCGACGACGACGGCCGCCACGGCGGCCAGGGCGAGGATCACAACCAGCACGAACACGATCTCTAGTTTAGAGACCCGTGCAAATCGCGTTCATGCAGGTGTTTGCGGGGCCGACCAGGACCGTCACTAAGCTGGTGGGGTGACGCAGAACGTTGAACAGACTCCCTCGGCCGGCCCCGCCCACCGGTACACGGCCGAGCTCGCGGGCGCCATCGAGCAGCGGTGGCGCGATCAGTGGCGCGACGGCGGCGTCTTCAACGCCCCGAACCCCGTCGGGCCGCTCGCGGTGGCCGACGGTGCGCTGCCCCCCGAGAAGCTGTTCATCCTCGACATGTTCCCGTACCCCTCGGGGGCGGGCCTGCACGTCGGCCACCCGCTGGGCTTCATCGCGACGGACGTCTTCGGGCGCTACCACCGGATGAACGGCGCCAACGTCCTGCACACGATGGGCTTCGACGCCTTCGGCCTGCCCGCCGAGCAGTACGCGGTGCAGACCGGCACGCACCCGCGCGTGACCACCGAGAAGAACATCGAGCGGTACCTGGAGCAGATCGGCTCGCTGGGCCTCGCCCACGACGAGCGCCGCCGCGTCTCCACCACGGACCCGGAGTTCTACCACTGGACGCAGTGGATCTTCCTGCAGATCTACAACGCCTGGTACGACGTCGCCCAGGACCGCGCGCGGCCGATCGCCGAGCTGGAGGCCGAGTTCGCCTCGGGCGCGCGGGCTCTGGACGACGGCCGGGAGTGGTCGGGCCTGACGGTGGCCGAGCGCGCCGCCGTGCTCGACGATCACCGCCTGGTCTACGAGAGCAACTCGCTGGTGAACTGGTGCCCCGGGCTGGGCACCGTGCTCGCCAACGAGGAGGTCACCGCCGACGGTCGCAGCGAACGCGGCAACTTCCCCGTGTACCGCAAGCAGCTGCGGCAGTGGATGATGCGGATCACCGCGTACTCGGACCGCCTGATCGACGACCTGGACGTGCTGGACTGGCCCGAGAAGGTCAAGTCCATGCAGCGCAACTGGATCGGCCGCAGCCGCGGCGCGCGTGTGGCCTTCACCGCCGCCGGCGAGCGGATCGAGGTCTTCACCACCCGCCCCGACACCCTGTTCGGCGCCACCTACATGGTGCTCTCCCCCGAGCATCCGCTGGTCGACCGGCTGACCGCCGACGCCTGGCCCGCCGGGGCGGACGAGCGCTGGACCGGCGGCGCCGGATCCCCCGCCGAGGCCGTTGCCGCGTACCGGGCGTCGATCGCCGCCAAGTCCGACCTGGAGCGCCAGGAGGGCAAGGAGAAGACGGGCGTCTTCCTGGGCACCTTCGCGGTGAACCCGCTGAGCGGCACCGAGATCCCCGTCTTCATCGGCGACTACGTGCTCATGGGCTACGGCACCGGCGCCATCATGGCCGTCCCCGGCCACGACGTGCGCGACCACGAGTTCGCGACCAAGTTCGGCCTGCCCATCGTCGAGGTGGTGGGCAGCGAGGCCGGCGTCGCCGACGAGGCCTACATCGGCGAGGGACCCGCGGTGAACTCGGCGAACGCCGACCTCGACATCAACGGTCTGGCCGTCGCGGAGGCGAAGGCCGCCGTCATCGCGTACCTGGAGAAGACCGGCGCGGGCCGGGGCACCGTGCAGTACAAGCTGCGCGACTGGCTGTTCGCGCGCCAGCGGTACTGGGGCGAGCCCTTCCCCATCGTCTTCGACGCCGACGGTGCGCCGCACGCCCTGCCGGAATCCCAGCTGGCCGTGCTGCTTCCGGAGGTCGAGGACTACGCGCCCGTCGCCTTCGATCCGGAGGACTCGGACTCGCAGCCCTCTCCCCCGCTGGCGAAGGCCACCGACTGGCTGAACGTCGAGTTGGATCTCGGCGACGGCCTGCAGGACTACACCCGCGACGCGAACGTCATGCCGCAGTGGGCCGGTAGCTCCTGGTACCAGCTGCGCTACGTGGACCCCACGAACGCGGAGGCCTTCTGCGCCAAGGAGAACGAGGCCTACTGGATGGGCCCGCGGCCCGAGGTCAACGGCGCGGGCGATCCCGGCGGCGTGGACCTGTACGTCGGCGGCGTCGAGCACGCCGTGCTGCACCTGCTGTACGCGCGCTTCTGGCACAAGGTGCTCTTCGACCTGGGCTACGTCACCTCGCGTGAGCCGTACCGGAAGCTGTTCAACCAGGGCATGATCCAGGCCTTCGCCTACACCGACTCCCGCGGCGTCTACGTGCCCGCGGAGGACGTCGTGGAGCGCGACGGGAAGTTCTTCCTGGGCGAGCAGGAGGTGAACCGCGAGTACGGCAAGATGGGCAAGTCCCTGAAGAACTCCGTCGCTCCGGACGACATCGCCCGCGACTACGGCGCCGACACCCTGCGCGTCTACGAGATGTCCATGGGCCCGCTGGACCAGGACCGCGCCTGGGCGACCAAGGACGTCGTGGGCGCGCAGCGCTTCCTGCAGCGCGCCTGGCGCGCGGTGATCGACGAGGAGACCGGCGCCGTCCGCGTCACCGACGAGACGCCGTCCGACGACTCGATGCGCGTACTGCACAAGACGATCGCCGGCGTCCGCGAGGACTACGCGGAGATGCGCGACAACACCGCCATCGCCAAGCTGATCGAGCTGACCAACCACCTCACCAAGGCGTACCCCGGCGGCGCGCCGCGCTCGCTCGCCGAGCCGCTGACGCTGATGCTCGCGCCCGTCGCCCCGCACATCGCGGAGGAGCTGTGGAGCCGGCTGGGCCACGCCGAGTCGCTGGCGCACGGCCCCTTCCCCGTGGCCGAGGGGCAGTGGCTGGTGCAGGACACCGTCGAGATCCCGGTGCAGGTCAAGGGCAAGGTCCGGTCGCGGATCACCGTGGGCGCCGACGCCTCCGACGAGGCCCTCGAGGCCGCCGCCCTGGCGGACCCGAGGATCGCCGAGCTGCTCGACGGCGCGCCGCGCAAGGTGATCGTCGTCTCCGGCAAGCTCGTCAACATCGTTCCGTAACAGAGGAGTCCGGGCATGAGTTCTCTCGCCGAGCAACTCATGGCCGGCCCTCGCGGTCGGCAGGTGTGCGTGGAGACGCCGTCCTTCACGGATCCTGCCCTTACCCGAGCACGATTCGAGCTGCGTCATCACCTGGACCCGGGGCCGACCGTCCGGCTCCGGATCGGCGACGGGGACGATGAGCCGATCGATGTGAGTGCGGAGATGATCGCGCTGAAAGAGGCTTTGGCGTCGGTCTGCGACGTCGAGGAGCATTTTGTGCACCTCGCACTCGAGACTGCGGTCGAGCAGGCCATGTACTGGCAGGAACCCGAAGGCGCGCAAATTCTGGCGGCGAGACCGGAGATCGCGCCCGAGATCAATGGAATCGCCGATCTCATCGCGAAGTCTCCGATCGCACAGTGGTGGACGGATCCGATGGCTGCGGATCAGTTCCAGGTGCGCAGGGAGGGCTGGCGCGAAGGAGCTCGGCTGCCAGCGGGATCCGTCCTCACGACGTGGGCCGAGGACACCAGATCCGAGGAGGCACGGGCGGCGGTGGAACGCCCGAGCGATCCGCGTGCGGCCTACAGCGCGATCTGGTGGTCCTGTCCGCCGCACCAGCTGATTCAGACGTGTTCGGCGCAGGCGTGCGTCCCCACCGGTCTGTACCTGGTGGAGGACGGGCTAGGCGAGACTCGGGCGACGGTGCACGGCGTCAGTGGCGCCGGCCGGGTACTCGAGATCGATTCCGCAGCGGTGTGGGCGGATCTCTGTCGTGAGTATCCGCTGGAGGTGACCGCCTCGAAGCGCCACGACTGGTACCGCACCACCGGCCTCGCGGACACCCGCTGGGTCATGCCGGACTGGGCGGCGGTGGCGCAGGAGTACGACGCGGTGCACCTGCAGGTCGGGGCCTATCTCGCGGCGAGTGGCACCGCGATCGAGGTGGAGCCGGGGGTGCACTCGGTGATCGCGGGGTGGGCGCCGGGCGACACCTTCTGGCTCACGGATGCCGTCGAAGTGGAACCTCGCGGCCGGATCTTCGTCAAGGATCGGGACGACGACCTGTGGCACGCGGAGGAGGAGAACCCGTGATCGGATCCGTGGCGGACCTCGCGACCGAGGAGCGGCGCAGTCTGCTCGAACTCGTGGAGGGCTTCACGGAAGCGCAGTGGAGTGCGCCCAGTCTGTGTCAGGGGTGGAGCGTCCGGGACGTGGTGCTGCACCACATCAGCTACGACCTGCTCGCAGGGCGGGAGACGCTGCAGCGCATGGTCACCGGCCGCGCGCATCCTGGCAGTTCTTCGAACGACGCACGCCTCGCGGAGCTCGCCGGGCTCACCACCGGCGACGTCGTGTCCGCCCTCCGCGCACACCAGCGGCCCACGGGACTGACCTCCGGCTTCGGCTGCCGTATCTCCCTGCTGGACGGCATGATCCACCAGCAGGACGTCCGCCGACCGCTGAGCCTGCCGCGGACGATCCCCGGGGAGCGCATCCGGCCGGCGCTGAACTTCGCACTCTGGGCGCCGCCGGTGCGGGGCGTGCTCCGGGGCAGGGGAGTGCGCCTCGTCGCCGACGACCTCGACTGGTCCTTCGGCCGCGGGCCCGAGGTCCGCGGCACGGCCGAGGCGCTGCTGCTCGCCATGGGCGGCCGCACCGTCGTCCTGGACGAGTTGACCGGGCCGGGCCTGGGTCGATTCACCCGGAACCTGGGAGCCCTCGGTACGCGCTGAGCCCGCCCCGTGCGGACGTGCCCTGCACGGAGCCGACGGCCCCGATGTGCTGACCCGCCGTGCGCTCCGCCGGCGCGGCTGAGCAGTCGCCGAATGTCACCTCGGGTCATGCCACGACAGCGAGCTGGCACGGCGGATCCTCGCGCCAATGGTTGTCGGCGTCGTGGTCGGAGAGCAGGTCCTCCAGCAGCGGAGGGCCATTCGGCCCGTCCAGCATCGCGGCGATGTCGTCGTGGATGGTGCCCACGAAGTCGCGGTAGAGGGCGCGTTCGTCCTGCGCGCGCCACGCGTCGGCGTACTGCTGGTGCCGTTGCCGGTGGTGCTCCTGCGCCAGCCGGTAGAGCTCCTCCGCGTGGTGCGAGTGGTTCACGCGGTACTCACCGGTGGGATCGCCGGTGCGGCGCCACCCGGTGCGGCCGGCATACTCGTCGCCCTCGGGCAGCGTGACGGTCTCGAATCCGCGGCGCACCTCGTCGTCACTGGGGACCACCTTGCCGTGGTGGGCATCGCAGGCCAGGGTCAGCACCGTGATGTCGGTGGCGCCCCCGTCGCGCCACTCGGTCTTGTGGTGCACCTGGCAGCGGGTGGCAGGCGCATCGCACCGGGGCGCGCTGCAGCCCTGCTCGGATCCGTAGAGGGCGATGCGCTGGTCCGCGGACGCCAGGCGCTTCTCGCGGCCGAGGTACAGCGGGCGCGACGCGACATCCAGCAGCAGACCGTACTTGGGGTTGGCGCCCATCATCCGAAGCGCGTCCTCGACGGGTAGTCGACCACCGGTGGCGGTAGTGGCGATGCCGGTCTCGGACTCGAGCTGATCGATCCCCAGGGTGATGATCGGGACGCACGGCATCCCGCGGTGCTGCCCGAGCGCACCCGAGCCGATCACGATCCGGAGTGCCGCGACGAACGCGTCGTGGTTGCGTTGCACGGCGCTTCGTCGATCCCGCTTCGCCGCTTCGGCGACGGCCTCCGCATCGTCGATGTCGACGGGGTGCTCCGCGTCCGCCGGGTTGTTCACGCCGGGGCGGGCGAGCTTCTCCAGCATCGTGTCCATCAGCGCGCGGGCCTCCGGTGAGAGCACCCCGCCGAGCGCGGACATGAGGTCGTCGCCTTGCCTGCCGACGGTCAACTCGCGCTTGCGGGCGACGTCCTCCGCGGAGGGTTCGGCACCGTCGGGGTCGAGGAGCTCGTACGCACGCCGGCCGAGGAGTACGACGTCCTCCGGCGTGCACCCGCCGACGGCGGCGGTGACCAGCATGTCCTCAAGATCGTGCAGGTCGGGATGGGAGAGCTTGGGGGAGCAGGTGTCGAAGGCCTTCTCGATCGCCAGGGCGTGCCGTTCGGACAGCGTGCCCGCGCGCTGGGCGGCGGCGACGAGGGGCAGGCGCGGATCGGGAGCGTGCCCGCGTTCCTGCCGCGGCGCGCGCGAACGGGCGCCGCGGATCCGGTCCCGTGCCTCGACGCCCGCCAGGCACAGCTGATCGACCAGGAGCTCCTTGGCGCCCGTGTAGCCGAGCTGGGCCGGCAGGTCCTGCTCGATGGCCACCTCGGTGAGCCAGTACTGGCTGCTGGGGACGGTGCGCGCGGCGCGCTCGAGGCGCCGGAGGCTGCCGAGGACCTCCTGCGAGGACAGCATGACGGGGCTCAGCGAGGCCAAGCGGTCGGCGGCCCGTTCGAAGGAGGCGAGCGCATCGAGATACTCAGCCGCAGTGCCGGAATCGATCATGAGCCGCCTCCCTTCGTTACTGCAATTCTACGCTCGTGTGCGAGAAAGAACAATATACTCGAACATGTTTCCGACGGGGCGACGATGCCTTAGCCTGGAGTCCTCGGATGAGGGGAGCGCCGGATGCGCCTGATCGACGATGCGGAGCGCCGCGCTCGCATGGCTCGCCGCCACGCCCTCGCGCCGCAGCATCGCACCGATTCCGTGCTGGACGCGGTGCGCGCCGTCGGCGTCCTGCACGCCACGGAGCCGGCGACGCCGTACCTGTCGGTGCACGCGCGGATGCACGACTTCGCCCGTGACGAGTACGAGCGCGAACTCTGGGAGGAGCGCTCGCTCGTCAAGCAGCTCGCCATGCGCCGCACCATGTTCGTCTTCCCGCGTGATCTGTACGGCCCGGCGCTGAGTGGCCCGTCAGACCGCGTCGCGGCCCAGGAGCACGCGAAGATCGCCAAGGACGCGGTCCGCGGCGGCATCGCCGATGACGGCGAGGCCTGGCTCGCACAGGCGCGCGCCGCGGTCCTCGACGCCCTCCGCGGCTGCGAGCTCAGCGCCGTGCGGCTCCGCGAGCAGGTGCCCGAGCTCGACGGCAAGGTGATGATGTCGGAGGGCAAGAAGTACGGCGGCGAGATGCACTTGGCGCCCAGGGTTCTCACCTGGCTCGGCGCGGCGGGGGAGCTGGTGCGTGGGCACAACGAGAGCCACTGGCGGGTGAACCGGAACCAGTGGTCCCGCGCCGACGAGTGGCTCGGCGGGCCGGCCGAGCGCATCGATCCGGCGGAGGCCTACGCGATTCTGGTACGCGAGTACCTGCGTGCCTTCGGCCCGGTCACGGAGACGGACGTGGTGTGGTGGTTCGGCGCCACCAAGACGGCGATCCGCGCCGCGCTCGCCGAGATCGGTGCGGTCCACGTGCGATTGGAGCGCGACGGCACCGGCTGGGTGTTGCCGGAGGACGTGGATCCCGTGGCGCCGGTGGAGCCGTGGGCCGCGCTCCTGCCCGCACTGGATCCCACGCCGATGGGATGGAAGGAGCGCGCCTTCTACCTCGATCACGGGTTCGCTACTGCGATCTACGACAGCGCCGGCAACGCGGGCACGACGGCGTGGTGGGACGGCCGCGTCGTCGGGGCCTACGTCCAGGACGACGAGGGCGCCGTCGGGCTGGTCCTCGCGCCCGGCACGCCCCGTGCGGCGCGGAAGGCCCTCGACGCGGAGGCCGCTCGGCTGCAGGACTGGCTGGCGGGGGAGCGGGTGAACTCGCTCTACAAGTCCCCGATCACCCTGCCCGCGTATCGGAGCTAGTCAGCGGACGACGGCGATCGCCAGGCCGTCCCAGCCCTTGATCCCGACGGTCTGCAGCGCGGTGGCATCCAGCCGCGGGTCGGAGCCGAGGCGCTCGAGGGCGCCGCGGATACCGTCGGCGTCCGGCCCCTCGTCCTGCAGGCGACGTACCACGTTGTCGAGCACGATGACGGTGCCCGGAACACTCAGCCGCAGAGCCCAATCCAGGTAGGCGCGGTTGTTGGCCTTGTCGGCGTCGATGAAGACGAGATCGAACGGGCCCTCGAGGAAGGGCAGGGTATCGAGCGCGGCACCGACCTTGATGTCGACGCGGTCGCCCAACTCGGCCTCGTCGAGGCTGGCCCGCGCGACCGCGGCGTGCTCGGGTGAGAACTCCAGGGTGACGACCGATCCCGACGGCCCGACGGCCCGGGCCAGCCAGGCGGTGCTGTATCCGCCGAGGGTGCCGATCTCGAGGATCCGGTCGGCGCGCGCGATGGACGCGAGCAGGTAGAGGAACTTGCCCTGCGTCGCGGAGACGGCGATGTCCGGGAGGCCGCCCGCGGCCTGCGCGGCGCGGATCGGCTCGAACGCGGCCGCGTCGACGGCCACCGTCCGCTCGAGGTAGTCGTCCGTCTCGGCCCAGAACTCGCTGCTCACCGTCCCGACCCTACGCCGATCGACGAACCCCGGCCACGGGGATCAGCGGGGCCGGAGCACGATCTCCGTGGGGTGCGCGTCCCCCGGGGTCTCGATCGCCTGGACCACGGCGCGGGCGACGCTCTCGGGCCGGAGCAGCCCCTCGGTGGCGTACTCGCGCCCCTCGGCGGCGAAGATGCCCTGCTGCATGTCCGTGTCGATCCGCCCGGGGAAGACGCTGGTCACGCGCAGCGCGGGCTCCTCCGCGCGGAGCGCCTCGGCGAAGGAGGTGAGTCCGAACTTGCTGGCCGCGTAGGCCGACCACCCGGGGTTGGCACGCTTGCCGGCGCCCGAATTGATCAGCACGACGTGGCCGCCCGCGGCGCGCAGCGCCGGCAGCAGGGCGCGGGTGAGCTCGACGACCGCGAGCAGGTTGACCTCGAACATCTCCCGCCAGTCGGCGGCGGGCGTGTCCTCGATCCGCCCGATGCGGCCGACGCCGGCGTTGTGCACGAGCACGTCGAGCCGGTCGATCGGTGCGACGAGTTCCCGGACCGCGGAATGATCGGTGAGGTCGGCCGGAAACGGTGCGGCACCGTCGAACTCGGCGACGAGGCCGTCCAGCGCGGGGGAGGGGCGGCCGCCGAGCAGGAGCCGGTGCGTGCCGCCGAGCCCGCGCGCGATGTGCGCGCCGAGCCCGCGGGAGGCGCCGGTGACGAGGGCGAGGGGGCGGGCGTCGTCGGTCATGCGGTCACGCTACCGAAGGCCCCGGGTACGGGAGAACCCCGGTCGAATCCTTGGGATCCGCCGGGGTTCTCGGGTCTGGGACGAGCGCTCAGAACTCCGCGTCGCCGACGAGGGCGGCCTCGGCCGGGACCTCGTGGGAGTCCGCGTCCTTGCCGCGCACCTGGGTCAGGACCACGGCGGCCACGACGCAGGCGATCGCGCCGATGTAGAACGGTGCGGCGGGGCTGCCGAACCAGTTCGCGAAGTGCGCCACGAAGGTCGCGGCGAGGGCGCCGCCGGCCCAGCGCAGGAAGTTGTAGCCGGCGCTGGCGACGGGGCGGGGCGCGTCGGCGATCGACATCGCGGTGCCCGTGAACAGGGTGTTCAGCACGCCCGACGGGATGCCGGACAGCACGACGACGGTGACGACCACCGCGACGTTCTCATGGCCGATGGCGGCGACCACCAGCAGCACGCCGTAGACCAGCACGGCCACGATGGAGCCGGTGCGCTCGCCGAGGGCGGCGGCGACCTTCGGCGCGAGCCACACGCCGCTCACGGCGACCAGCAGGCCCCAGCCGACGAACACGGCGCCGACGAAGTAGGCGCTCCGATGCAGCACGAACGGCGACCAGGCGAGGATGGTGAAGAAGGCGGCGGTGTAGAACGCGGAGCCGAGTCCGGTGAGGAACAGGCCGCGCTGGCGCAGCGCCTTGAGCGGAGCCAGGGGGGAGACGGTGCCCTCGCGCTGCCGCTTCTCCTTCGCCTCGGCCGCATCGGGCTTCAGCATCGTCGCGCACAGCACGGCGCCGATCAGCATGAGGACGGCGGTGCCGGCGAACGGTCCGCGCCAGGAGACGCCGCCGAGGACGGCGCCGAGCAGCGGCCCGACGGCCAGGCCCACGCCGAGCGCGGCCTCGTAGAGCAGGATCGCGCCCTGCTGGCCGCCGGTGGCGGCGGCGACGATCACGGCCAGGGCGGTCGCGATGAACAGCGCGTTGCCGAGGCCCCAGATGGCGCGCCACGCGACGAGGGCGCCGATCGAATTCGCCAGGGCGCACGCCCCGGCGGCGATCACGATGAGCAGCAGGCCCGCGATGACGGTGCGCTTCGCGCCGAACATCGAGGTGAACCAGCCGATGAACAGCATGGCGACCACCTGGACGCCGAGGTAGGACGAGAACAGCAGGGTGGTCTGGCTGGGCGTCGCGTGCAGGGAGTCGGCGATGGACACCAGGATCGGATCGACGAGGCCGATGCCCATGAAGGCGATCACCGCGGCGAAGGCCGTGACCCACACCGCCTTGGGCTGATGGGACAGGGTGTCGCGCAGGCTGGCGTGCGCGTGCTCTGTCTGGGTTCGTTCGGCGGTGGTCGTCATCGCAGCTCCTCTCGGGTTACTACGAAATTCTAACTATTACCCCGTGTTAAGGACAAGTCGGTGTGATCGATTCCTCAGTCGCCGTCGCGGTACCGGTCGATGAGCTTGTTGAGCGCGGGCACCGCCAGGTCCAGGTTCCGGCGGTCCTCGTCCGTCAGCTCGTGCAGGTGCTCGGCGAGGACCGCGTTGCGCGCCGCGATGAGCTCCGAGGTGAGCTGCTCGCCGTGCTCGGAGAGCTGCACCACGACCGCGCGCCCGTCGTCCGGGTCGGGGGTGCGCTGCGCCAGCCCCAGGCGCTCGAGTCCGTCGACGGCGCTCGTCGCGGAGGGCAGCCGGATCCGCAGGAACCGCGCCAGCTCACCCATCCGCACGGGGCCGAGGCGCAGCAGGCTCTGCAGCGCGGACTGCTGCGCCGGGGTCAGATCCGGTCCCGGCGTGTTGCGCCGCATGAGGAAGTGGAGCTGCAGCAAGGGGGATCGCAGTCTCGCGGCGAGGTCGTCCACCTCGGCGTCGGAGGGCGGGGTCGACGGTGCGCCGGGCGCATCGGACACGGAATTCATGCCCCGATACTAGGCACAAATCCGACGGTGCCGGGCCGCCCGTGGGCGAGCCCGGCACCGTCGGACCGGAGGAGCGAGGGGTTACGACCCGATGTTCCCCGACTTCTTCCACACCGCGACCACCGACGGACGGGGCTGGCTGGAGCCGCCGTCGGGCCAGTGCGAGGTGGGCTTGTCGGCGGTGGCGTCGTCCGTCTCGCCCGGGTGCTGCACGGCGACGAGCACGCGGTTGTCGCGCACGACGGGGCCGCAGGTCTCGGCGCCGAAGGGCACCGTGAGGAACTGCTTGGTCAGGCCACGGTCCTTGCCCTCCAGGACGACACCGAACAGGCCGTCGTTGCTGTCGAAGGTGGCGTTGGTGCCGTCCGTCGAGATCCACAGGTTGCCGTGGGAGTCGAAGGTGACGTTGTCGGGGCAGCTGATCCGCGAGACCTTGGTCTTGTCGAAGCCGCCGTAGTAGGTGTCGGCGGCGGCGGGGTCACCGCACACCAGCAGCAGGTCCCAGGAGAACTCGGTGCCCGTGTGGTTGTCGGTGATCTCGAGCAGCTGACCGCTCTTGTTCTTCACGCGCGGGTTCGGCGTGTCGATGCCGGCCTTGCCCTCGGTGCCGCGGTCGCTGTTGTTGGTCAGCGCGCAGTAGATCTTGCCGGTCTTGGGGTTCGGCTCGATGTCCTCGGGGCGGTCCATCTTGGTGGCGCCCACCTTGTCGCCCGCGACGCGGGTCCACAGCGCCACGTTCTCGGCCGGCATGCCGTCGACGTGCGACTCGGCGCTGCCGTCGGCCTTGGTGGTGAGCAGCGGGATCCACTTGCCGGTGCCCTTGTAGCCGCCCTCGGGGACCTTGCCGTTCTCCACCTGCTGGCCCTCGAACTTGGCGACGTACAGCGTGCCCTCGTCGAGGATCCGCATGTTCGACTCCATGGCCGCGGCGCCCTTGCCCGGCTGGATCTTCCGCGAGCTGATGAACTTGTAGATGTACTCGAACTTCGAGTCGTCGCCGCAGTAGGTGACGACCTCGCCGGTGGGCGTGACGTAGATGTTGCCGCCCTCGCGCTTCATCCGGCCCACGGCCGAGTGCTTGATCGGCGTCGACTTCGGGTCGTGCGGGTTGACCTCCACGAGGTAGCCGAAGCGGTTGATCTCGTTGGGCTCCTTGGACAGATCGAACCGGTCCTCGTACTTCATCCAGTGGTGGGCGTCCTCGTCCTTGCCCACGCCGTAGCGCTTCCAGCCCTCCTTGAGGCCGTCCAGCGGCGGCTTGTCGGTGCCGGAGAAGTAGTTGGTGTAGTTCTCCTCGCCGGAGATCATGGTGCCCCACGGCGTGATGCCGCCCGAGCAGTTCGCGATGGTGCCCAGCACGCGGGTGCCGGTGGGGTCCGCGGCGGTGCGGGTGAAGAAGGTGCCCGCGGCGGGGCCGCGCAGCTCGAACTCCGTCGACGCGGTGATGCGCCGGTTGTACTCGCCCAGAACGGGAGTCAGCTTGCCCGAGCCGGGCTCGCCCTTGACCTCGACCACGGTGATGCCGTGCGCGGCCATCTCGACCCGCACCTGGTTCTCGGTGGGATCGCCCTCCTTGTAGCCCTTGAACATCGCGGTGCCGGTCGTGTACTCCTGGTTGCACACCATGAGGAAGGTGTCCGGCTTGCCGTCCACGGCGATGAGATCCGTGAAGTCGTTGTTGAAGCCGAACTGCTGCGCCTGCGCCTCGGGGGTCTGGTTGTCGAAGTCGAACTGCGGCGCGCCCGGGACCACCGGATCGCCCCAGCGGATGATGACGGCCTGCTCGTAGCCCTCGGGCACCGTCACGGCGTCGGCCTTGTTCGGGGTGATGGCGTTGAAGTTCAGGCCGGGGGCGTTCACGTTCTCCGACGGTGCGCCGTTCCCCGCCGCCGCGCTGGAGGAGGCACCCGCGCCGGTGGAACCGTTGTCGCCGCACGCCGCGAGGACGGTGACCGCGCCCGCGCCCAGCGCCGCCACGCCCGCGCCGCGGAGCACGGTGCGCCGGGTGATGTCGCCGAAGTACTCGTTGTCGGACTGGTTGTCGTGCTCGCGGAAGCACTGGTTGCCGCACTTGTACTTGCAGGTCGTGTGCGAGCGGGCCGACTTACCGTCGTGATCGGTGAGCAGGCGCAGGTTGGGCAGGCGCATGGGGTCTCCCTGAGGCTGAGGGCTGAGCGGGATCTGTGTGGCTGAATCCCGGTCAATGTGTCAGGGCGACGTGAGCGTCAGGGAAAGTCGCGGTAACGGAAGCCCAAAGTACATTTAGGTACCCACAGGAAATAGTCCGAGCGAGTCGGCGCCGAACCTCGGAGGTCAGTGGCCGCCGACGGTGAGGTGGCGGTCCGCGAAGGCGTCCAGGGCGGCCTCGGTGCCCGCGTAGGGCTCGCCGTCGCGTGGCCAGTGCAGGATCACGTCGGTGAAGCCGAGCTCCGCTGCGCGGCCCACGGCGTCGTCGGCGGCGCCTGTAGAGCTCAGCGAGTACGTGCCGCCCGAGTCGATCGACAGGTAGCGGTCGACGGTGCCCCGGTCGCGCCCCGCCGCGTCCAGCGCGTCGTCGAGCCGCTTCGACAGCCCGGCGACGCGGGACCACCAGGCGTCGCCGCCGTCACCGTCGGGCCCGGTGGTGACCCAGCCCTGCCCCTGCTCGGCCACGAGGCGCAGCCCCTTCGGGCCGTTCGCCGCGAGCACGAAGGGCATGCGCGGCGCCTGCGCGGGCTCGCCGACCATACGCGCATCGACGGCGCGGTACAGCGGACCGTCGAAGGAGATAGGTCCGTCCTGCTCGAACCGGAGCAGCACGTCGAGGTCCCGGGTGAACTCCACGAAGCGGTCGTGCCGCTCGCGCGGGGAGAGCTCGGGCTGCCCGAGGACGAAGGCGTCGAATCCGGTGCCGCCGGAGCCGATCCCCAGCAGCAGGCGGCCGCCGGCGATCTCGTCGACGCCGGCCAGGTCCTTCGCGAACGGGACGGGGTGGCGGAAGTTGGGGGAGGTGACGAAGGTGCCCAGCCGGATCCGCTCGGTCGCGGTGGCCGCCGCGGTGAGCAGCGGGACCGTCGCGCCCCAGGGCTGATCGGCGAGGGTGCGCCACGATAGGTGGTCGTAGGTCCACGTGTGATCGAAGCCCAGCGCCTCCGCCTTGCGCCAGCGCCGACGCGCCTCGGGCCACGGGTACTGGGGCAGGATCACCACTCCGAATCGCACGCTTCCACCCTACGACTCGTGACCGTTACACACGACCTCGCGCGTTCGAGTCGTGCGATCGCGTGCTGGGACCTAGTGTTTTCACGTTCGGCCGAACCGGCCACGTCCTTGAGAAGGGATACATCCATGTCCACACCGGTACCCGCCGCGCCGAAATCCGGCGTCCGCGAGTTCACGACCCGCGCCGTCATCCTCGGCGGCATCATCACGCTCGTCTTCACCGCGGCCAACGCCTACCTGGGCCTGAAGGTCGGCCTGACCTTCGCCACGTCGATCCCGGCGGCCGTGATCTCGATGGCGCTGCTGCGCTACTTCGCGAACCACTCCATCGTCGAGAACAACATCGTCCAGACGATCGCCTCGGCCGCGGGCACCCTCTCGGCCATCGTCTTCATCCTCCCCGGCCTCGTGATGATCGGGTGGTGGGCGAACTTCCCGTACTGGACCACCACGCTCGTCTGCCTGATCGGCGGCGTCCTGGGCGTCATGTACTCGATCCCGCTGCGGAGGGCCCTGGTCACGGGCTCGGACCTGCCCTTCCCCGAGGGCGTCGCCGCGGCCGAGGTGCTCAAGGTCGGCGACACCGCGGAGGGCGCGAACGAGAACAAGCGCGGTCTGATGGTCATCGTCGTCGGCTCGCTGGCGGCCGCGGGCTACGCGCTGCTGGCCAAGATGAAGATCGTCGCCGAGGGGCTGTCGACCACGCTCCGGATCGGCAACGGCGGCACCCTGTTCGTGCCGGGCCTGTCCTTCGCGCTCATCGGCGTCGGCCACCTGGTCGGCGTGACCGTCGGCTTCGCGATGATCGTCGGCCTCGTCATCTCCTACTTCGTGCTGCTGCCGATGTGGACCGCGGGCGATCTCCCGGACACGGGCAGCATCACCAAGGTCATCTCGACCGCGTTCAGCACCGAGGTCCGCCTCATCGGCGCCGGCGCGATCGCCATCGCCGCCGTGTGGACCCTGATCAAGATCCTCGGCCCGGTGCTGCGCGGCATCGCCGATTCGATCGCGTCCTCCCGCAAGCGCCGCGAGGGCGAGCTCGTCGACATCACCGAGCGCGACATGCCCTTCCCGTACGTGGCGGGCATCGTGATCGCCTCCCTCGTGCCGATCGGTGTGCTGCTGTGGACCTTCACCAGCGGCACCGCGCTCGAGGGCCAGGCCGGCGGCATCATCACCCTGAGCATCGTCTACATCCTGGTCCTCGGCCTCGTGGTCGCGTCCGTCTGCGGCTACATGGCCGGCCTCATCGGCGCGTCCAACAGCCCCGTCTCCGGCGTCGGCATCCTCGTCGTGCTGTCCGCGGCGCTGCTGATCCGCGCGGTCTGGGGCCCGTCGGAGGGCGACACCGCGAACGCGTTGGTCGCGTACACGCTGTTCACCGCGGCGATCATCTTCAGCATCGCCACCATCTCCAACGACAACCTGCAGGACCTCAAGACGGGTCAGCTCGTCGGCGCGACGCCGTGGAAGCAGCAGGTGGCGCTCGTGATCGGCGTGGCCTTCGGCTCCGCGATCATCCCGCCGGTGCTCGACCTGCTGCAGGAGGGCTTCGGCTTCGTCGGTGCACCGGGCGCGGGCGAGAGCGCCCTTGCGGCGCCGCAGGCCTCGCTGCTGTCGAGCCTGTCGAAGGGCGTCTTCGGCGGCGATCTCGACTGGGGCCTCATCGGCCTCGGCGCGATCATCGGCGCCGTCGTCATCCTGATCGACGAGGTGCTGTCCCGGACCTCGAAGTTCCGCCTGCCGCCGCTGGCCGTGGGCATGGGCATGTACCTGCCGATGAGCGTGACGCTGATGATCCCCGTCGGCGCCCTGCTGGGCTACTTCTACAACCGCTGGGCGGACGGCTCCGCGACCGGTGAGGCCGCCGAGGGGCGCAAGCGCCTGGGCACGCTGCTCGCGACCGGCCTCATCGTGGGCGAGTCGCTGTTCGGCGTGATCTACGCGGGCATCGTCGTCGCCACCGACAAGGACGAGCCGCTGGCGCTGCCCTTCATCGGCGAGGGCTGGCTGCACTGGGGCGAGGCGCTCGGCGTCGTGCTCTTCGCCGCGATCTGCGCCTGGCTGTACACCCGCACCAAGAAGGTCGCCGCGGAACCCGCGTAGTCCTCGCGGTTCCGGCGTGTGTGGGATCGTGTCCGCTCAGCGGGCACGATCCCACACACGTTCTCAGCCGAGGAAGGGCGCGAGCTGCGGGATCGCGTCCCGCGGGGTCTTGGCGTTGATGCACTCGCCGATCGCCTGCAGCTTCCACTCCCCGCCCTGACGGGCGATCGTGCACATGACGATCCCCGTGTACGGCATGCCCCCGGCCAGCGCGAACCGCGCCAGCTCGACGCCGGTGGTCGAGTCCACGAGCCGGCAGTAGGCGTTGTCGACCTGGTCGAAGCGCTGCCCCTGGTACGAGCTCACGATGAAGACGAGCGAGGTGACCTGCGGCGTCACCGCGGGCAGGTCCACGTTGACCACCTCGTCGTCGCCGTCGCCCGCGCCGGTGAGGTTGTCGCCCAGGTGCTGGATCGAGCCGTCCTTCGACCGCAGCTGGCCGAAGTACACCACGTCCACCGGCTGCTGCCCGGCGAAGAGCACTACCGAGGCGTCCAGGTCGATGTCCTTGGCCTTCGAGCCGAACAGGCCCTGCTTGCGCACCGGGTCCCAGCCGAGGCCCATCGCGATCCGGGTCAGCTGGACGCCGCCGTCCTTGCGCAGCACCACCTTCTGGCCCTTGGTGAGGTCGACGCGCTTGTTCTTGGTCAGGCTGATCTCGCCCGACCCGGCCGCCGGCTGCTGGCCCGCGAGCTGCGCGGTCGGCGTGAAGGGCTGCTGCGCCGGCGGCTGCGGGGCCGGGTTCTGCTGCGGCGCGGGGGTGTTGAAGTAGTCGATCGGGGCGCTGCCCGCCGGGGCCGACGGTGCCGTCCCGCTCGCGAAGTAGTCGATCGGCTGGCCGGATGCCGCGGGCGGCTGGTTCTGCGCCGGCGGGGCCGGGTTCGACGGTGCCTGCGGCGCGGGGGCGGGGGGTGCTGAGGCGGCGGGCGCCGATGCCGGTGCGGCGGCGGGCGGTGTGGCGGGGGCGTCGTCGACGCTGACGCCGTGATCGCGCACGAGGTCGGCGAAGCCGCCCGCGTAGCCCTGGCCCACGGCCCGCACCTTCCAGTCGGCGCCGCGCCGGTAGATCTCCACCGCGATCACCACGGACTCGGTGCTCAGGCCGTCGATCGGGTACTCGTACAGCGGGGCACCCGCACCGTCGGCGACCCGGGCGACGGGCGCGCCGAACCGCCCGAAGGACGAGGAGGCGTCGTCGAGGGTGATGGCGACGCGCACCTGCGCGATGTCGGCGGGGAGGCCGGCGCCGTCGATGCGGAGAGCTCCGTTCGCCAGGCTCACGCCGGGGCCGGTGGGCTGGTTGAAGAAGACGAAGTCGGCGTCGGACCGGACCTTCCCGGACTCGGTCACGAGCAGGGCGGAGACGTCGGCGGGGGCGGGGACGTCGACGGTGACGGAGACCGGCCCGGCGGGCAGCGGCCCGTTCTGGCCCTTGGACAGTGCGGTCATCGGATCTCCTTGATCGGATCGGGGACGGGGTCTGCGGTGGCGGCGAGCCACTCGACGATCTCGGCGCCGGCCGCGATGCCGGCGCCCTCGGTGAGCGTGAGGTGCGGGAGCGCGAAGCCGAGCTCCTCGAGCTCGCCGTGCCGCGGGCGGATCGCGGCGTCCGCCGCCTCCAGCAGGTCGGCGTCGAGGGCGCCGTCGCCGGCCGCGAGCCAGGGCGCGCCCGGCTCGAGCGCGCCGGCCTCCTCGAGGCGCCGCCGGACCTCCAGGGCGGCACGGGACTTGGTCACGGGTTCGGGGATCGTGTAGAGCTTGCGGCCCTGTTGCGAGATGCTCCAGCCGAGCGGGGCGCAGTACGCGCGCCACTCGTCGACCACCTCGGCGGGGACGCGCACCTCGGACACCACGTACGCGAACAGGCCCGGCACCAGGCGCAGGCGCGCGCCCCAGTCCGGGGCGAGGCGGGTCTCCAGCTGCGCCGCGATGCGGTCGAGGTCCGCGGGCAGCGCGGCGAGCAGGCCGCGGATGTGGGTCCGCCACTGCGGGTCCGGCGCACCATCGACGAGGATCTCGCCGCCGTTGGAGCAGATGGCGAAGCGGAAGGGCGCGCCGGGGAGCTGCACCCGGAGGTACTGCTCGGGGGTGCGGGTGGTGGTGGGCACCACCGGCGTCGCGGCGGCGAGCGCGGCGACCCCCGCGTGTGCGGCCAGCGCCATGTACGACAGCGGCGCGTCGCGGTAGATCTCCACGCAGATCGGGTCGGCGGTCGCGAAGGCCGGGCCCGCGGCGGCCTGGGAGTAGATCAGCGTGCGGTCGAGGTCGCTGGTGACGAAGGCGGTCACGAGTCCTCCTTGATGAGGCCGATGCACGCGTAGGCCAGGCCGGGCACGATCTCCACCGGCACGTCGCGCTCCGCGGCGAGGCGGCGGATGTGCAGGTGATCGGGATCGTCGGGGTCGCGCAGCAGTACCCGCCACGGCACCCGGCGCAGCAGCACCCGGGTGGTCTCGCCGATCCCCGGCTTCACCAGGTTGGCGGTCGTGACGCCGTACTCCGCGCACACCCGCTCCACGGTCGCCCAGCCGGACCAATCGGGCTCCCGCGCAGCGGGATCCGCGGCGAGCCGGGCGGCCTCGGCGCGCGCGGCCGGGGCGGCACCGTCGAAGGCGTCCGTCACGGTGTCGAGCAGCACGCCGGAGACGTCGTACGGCGCGAGCTCGGCGTAGAACTTGGCGCCGTGGAAGTCCGCCGGCCCGATCAGGTCGGCGTTGAGCACGGTGCGCGAGACCAGGCCGGAGACCGTGGAATTGAGACACGCGGAGGCGATGAGGAAGTCGTCGCGGGTACCGAAGGTGCGCACGCAGTGACCGGGGTCGGCGAGCACCGCGAGGTCCGGGTTCAGCCGGGCGCCGGTGGCGGCGGCGTACTCGTCGAGGGCCGCCGCGAGCTCGCGGGTGATGGCCCCCTTGCCGGTCCACCCGTCGACGAAGACGATCGACGCCGGATCTTGATGGGCGACCAGGTGATCGAGCGCCACGTGATCGATGCCGCGGCCGCGCACGATCGACACGGCGTAGTGCGGCAGGTCCAACCCGTGGAAACGCTGCGCCCAGCGCCGCATGAGGATCCCGATCGGCGTGCCCGCGCGGGCGAGCGAGACCAGGACCAGGTCGCGGCCGCGCTCGGCGAGCAGGAGCTCCGTCACCGTGCCCACGGCCTCGGCGAGGCGCGGCGCGGAGGTGGCGAGCGCCACGTCGAAGAGCTCCCGGTACTCGGCGCTCGGCTGGTACTCGATGGGCAGGGACTCGGCGTAGTGCGCTTCTCCCGACTGGATCCGCCGCTCCCGCTCGGCGATATCGGCCTCCAGCGCCACGTGGGAGAGGTCCTTGAGCAGCCAGGTCACCTCGTCGGGCGCGTACGAGCCGAAACCCGGTCCGCGCAGCGGCGGCGTGGCCGGCGTCATCGGGCGGCCGCCCCGGCGCGGGCCGCTGCGAGCGCGGCCTGATCCGACGCGGGCACGATCACCGCGAGCACGTCGTGCCCGGCGGCCGTCACCACGTCGAGCAGCCCGCCGGGGGCGCGTAGGCGGTCGGTGTCGGCGGGGGAGTCGGCGACGAAGACGATCCGGGCGTCCTCCCCGGGCCACGCGGCATTGTACAGGTGCCGGCGCGTCGCCTCCTCGTCCGTCTCGGGGGAGAGGAACTCGAAGCCGCGGCGCAGCGGGTAGCCGTCCTCGTCCCGGACCAGGGCGGGGGAGCGGGT
Source organism: Tsukamurella sp. DT100 (assembly GCF_049844855.1). NCBI lineage: Bacteria > Bacillati > Actinomycetota > Actinomycetes > Mycobacteriales > Tsukamurellaceae > Tsukamurella > Tsukamurella sp. DT100. The sequence goes on along the minus strand of NZ_JBNCLV010000012.1, from coordinate 51,182 downwards.
CGTGGTCTGGAAGCGCACCCGGAAACCGCTGCGGGCGAGCGACTCCGCGACGCACAGCGGCAGGTGCATCAGCTCCTCGTGGCCCACCACGATCATCGGGCGGTCGTCCAGCTCGGGCGCGATCGCGGCGGCTACCGCGGCGGCGGCCTCCTCCAGTCGCGGTTGGTCGGCGGCGAGCACGCCGTGCCGGCCCCCGTCGGGCACGTCCTGCGGCCACGCCGCGTGCACGACCCGCACCGTGCCCGGGTGCGGCGCGCGGGGATTCGACGGGGTCGCCGGAAGGTCCGCGACCCGCGCGGGCAGGCCGTCGGGCAGCTCGACGGTGCCGCGCGCCAGCGCGACGAAGGCGACGTCGAGCCCGGCCGCGGCGGCGACGCGCTCGTTCTCGACGACGTGCTCCGGCGAGCGCAGGTCGACCAGCGAGGCGACCACGTAGCGACGATGCGGGGCGAGACCGTGCAGCGCGCGGATGGAATCGAGTGCGGTGGCGCCCGTGGAGATCTCGTCGTCGACGAGCACCAGCGTGTCGGCGGCGGACAGGAGGCCGGGCGAGGTGGGCTGCAGCAGGTGCGAGGTCGCGTGCGAGTGCCCCTCGGTGAACTCGCCGTGGGTGATCGCGCCGGGGCGGCGCGTGGACTGCAGGTACACCGCCGCGCCGAGGCGCGCCGCGACGCAGTGCCCCAGGCCCGTCGCCGTCTCCGCGAAGCCGAAGACCACGCAGGGCCCGTCGAGGCGCTCCGCGACCAGGTCGGCGAGGCGATCCGCCGCCGCCCGCACCGCGGCGGGGTCCGCCGGGATGTGCTTGCCGAGGACCGTCGACACCAGCAGGTGCGCGCGCCGCGGATTGCGCCGCAGGCCCGGCACGATCAGCTCGGCGAGCTCCGCGTCGCCGCGCACGTGCATGCCGAGGTCCGCGCACAGGGTGGGCGCCATTACCGTCCTTCCACCAGCGCGGTCAGCAGGTCGACGAAGCCGACCTCGGGCCGGGTCACCCCGAAGACGTCCGCGCGGATCAGTGTCTGCCGCGCCCAATTGCGGTGCGGTTTCATCTCGTTCATCTTGTTGCGGTAGCTGGAGGCCCCCACGCCGCCCGCCTCGCCGCCGACGATGTCGAGGGCGTCCTCGTACTCCTCGTGGGTCACGGCCGAGAGCGCGTGCACGGCCGCGACGTGGGAGGGGTGGATCACCGTCTTGCCGTGCAGGCCGTTCGCCCGGTCGAGGGCGGTCTCCCGCAGCAGACCGTCGAGGTCGCGGCCCACGAGCTGCTCGCGGAACCGCGCGGCGTGGTTGCGCTCGAAGGGCGTGGCGCGCAGCAGCGGCCGGAACATGCGCTCGTGGTCGGCGAAGTACTCCCACACCGGACCGGTCACGACGAAGCCGCTGCCGTCCGCCCGGCCGAGACGATTGACGATCGCCGAGATCGTCTCGGCCACCACGTGCACGTCGTAGATCGTGAGGTCGCGGTCGCGGCGGATGCCGAACAGCGCCGACATGTCGGTGGCGCCGATCCGCACCGCGAGGACCCGCTCCCGGTGCTCGCGCAGCACGTCGGAGATGCCCGCGAGCTGCTCGTCGCGCGTCTCGCGGTAGACGATCTCGGGCGTCTCGAGCACGGGCATCGCGTACAGCTGGTACGACGGTGCGCGGTCGGCGATCGCGGCGAGGGCGGCGCCGCCCGCCGCGGCGGTGAACTTCGGGAGGACGACCCCGGTGAGGGCGAGGGCACCGTCGCCCAGGTGGTCCAGCAGCTCGGCGGTCTCAGCGGTGGTGCGCGGCCGGATGAACAGCAGCGGCAACGGATCCGCGGCGTCGGCGAGCTCCGCCAGAGCGGTGGTGGCGGCGTCGATCGCGTGCTGCACGGCATCGTCGGCGACGGCGTCCTCGAGGTCGATGACCATCGAGAGCACCCCGTCGTCCCGGCGCCGGCGGATGGTCCCGGCGAGGTCGGCGCGGGTCGCCGGCACGTACAGGGTGGCGCCGAGGGCGTGCGCGAGCTGCTCGCGCGGCGCGGAGCGGTCGAAGGGCTGCGGCGGGCGGTGGAACAGGCGCGTGCGCACCTCCTCCGGCAGCTGGTCGAAGTGATGCAGGGCGCCGCTCACGCGCGCCCCCGCATCCGGTCCACGGCGTCGGCGATCACCCGGTCGATGTCGGCCAGGGTCTGCAGGTACTGCCAGTAGTCGGGGTGCACGCGCTCGAGGTCCGCGATGGCCCGCTCGATCCGCGCGTGCTGCGCGTCGAGGACGGTGCCCCAGCGATGGACCTGCTGCTTCTGCACCGCGAGGTGCTGCGCGTCGCGGAGTGCGAAGCGGGTGCGGGCGGCGACGGCGGTGGGGTCGGCCTTGGCGGAGCGCAGCGTGCGGAGCCGCTCGCCGACGGCGTTCACCGCGGCGTCGGCGGTGTCCAGATGGTCGCGGGCCGTGCCCACGTCCTCCAGCGCCAGGTCCGGGGTGCCCTCGCGGAGGCGGAGGGCGGCCGTTGCGAGGGCTGCCTCCGCGGCGGCGGACTCGCGCGCTGCGGTCTTGTCGTTGTCGACGAGGTCGGCGGAGCAGGCCGCGCTGAACTCGCGCAGCAGCGCCGACCGGGTGTCCGTGAGGTCGCTCGCCCGGTTCCGGACCGCTTGGAGGCGGGTGCCGGCCGCGGCAAGGGAGCGCTGGGCGTCGTCGCCGATCCGGGGCGCGGCCTCGACCGCGGCGGTGAGCTCCGCGGCCTTCTCCTGCACCGCCCGGGCGGCCGCGTCGCGCGCGACGAGGTCCGGCGCGGTGTCCAGCTGCCGGACCGCCTCGACCAGTCCGTCGGTGGCCCGGACCACGGGGCGCAGCGTGAGGTAGGGCGCCGTCGACGGTGCCGCCAGCAGGTCGGTGGCGCGCTCGGCGGCCACGCGGGCCGCCTGCTCCTGCGCCGCCGAGCTGGCGCGCGCCCCCCGCGCGACGGTCAGTGCTCGCTCGTGATCGGTGTGGAACCGGTCCAGCACGGAGACCAGATCGGCCAGCTCGCGCGCGGTGGCGTCCCGGTCCTGCGGTGTGGGCGGGCGCGTGCCGGGCTGGCTGCCGCTGGCCCACAGGTAGCGCTCCGTGGCGCCGCCGAAGCGGTCCCGGATCGTGGGCCACTGCTGCACCGCCGACGCGGTCGGGTTCTGTGCCGACAGCGTCCGGACGTCCTCGTCCAGGGAGCTGAACCGGCGATCCGCGTCGAGGAAGGCGCTGGTCAGCCCCGTGTCGCCGCCCGCGGGCGGGCTCGGCGGGGTCCCTGCCGGGTCCCCGCCGAACAGCCTGCGGAACGGATTCGCTGCCACGATCTCGGGGAGCTCAGGACTCGATCGTCTGCGAGGTCGACACGGTCGGGCCGTCGGCGACCAGTGCGCCGTCGCCCTCGCCGTCGCCCTCGCGTCGGTTCCGGATGATGCTCGAGAAGAGCGCCGCGAGGATCAGCACAACGCCGACGAGGCCAGTGACCAGCTCGGGAACCGGCGTGTAGATCGAGAACAGCAGGATGCCGGCGAGCGCGCCGATGGCCCAGTGCGCGCCGTGCTCGAGGTACACGTACTCCGAGAGCGTGCCCTTCTCCACGAGGTACACGGTGAGCGAGCGGACGAACATCGCGCCGATGAAGCCGAGGCCCAGGGCGATGATGATCGGGTCCGCCGTAATGGCGAACGCGCCGATCACGCCGTCGAAGGAGAACGACGCGTCGAGCACCTCGAGGTAGAGGAACAGGAAGAAGCCGGCCTTCCCGGTGGCCTTCGCCAGCTCGGACGGGCCGGAGCGCGCGAGCTCCGCCTCCTCCTCCATCTCCTCGACGTGGAAGAACTCGCCGAGGCCGTTGACCACGATGTACGTGACCAGGCCGAGCAGGCCCGCGATGAACACCGTCTTCGACTCGTCGACGGTGTGCGCCGCCCAGACGCCGGTGGCCAGCAGCGCGACCAGGGCCACGATGATCGAGAACCGATCGAGCTGGCCGATGCGCTGCAGCGGCTTCTCGATCCAGCTGAGCCAGGTGATCTCGCGCTCGGGATCGAAGATGAAGTCCAGGAACAGCATGAGCAGGAACATGCCGCCGAAGGCCGCGATCTGCGGGTGCGCGGCCTCGATCAGCGTCTGGTAGCTGGCGCTGCCGTCCGGGAAGTAGTGGGCACCGTCGGCCGGCGGGTTGAGCGCCAGATCGAGGGCTTGCACGGGGTTCAGGCCGGCCGTGATCCACACGATCGCGAGCGGGAACACCAGGCGCATGCCGAAGACCGCGATCAGGATGCCCACCGTGAGGAACATGCGCACCCAGAACTGGCTCATGCGCTGCAGCACGGTCGCGTTGATGACGGCGTTGTCGAACGAGAGGCTGACCTCGAGGATGCCCAGGATCAGGGTGAGGATCAGGGCCTCGGGGCCGCCGTAGAAGAACGCGGCCACGAGGGCGGCGATCGTGACGAAGAAGGAGAGTCCGAAGATGCGGAACACATCGGCCTTTCGACTGAAGGGGTGCGGAGCGCGAGGACCCGGCGTGCGGGGGTCCGCTCGCCGGGTCTACGCGCTGTGGCTCGAGAGGTGCAGTACTAGACGTTGACGCCGTAGTCGCGAGCGATACCCGCGAGGCCCGAGGCGTAGCCCTGGCCGACGGCCCGGAACTTCCACTCCGCGCCGTTGCGGTACAGCTCGCCGAAGACCATCGCGGTCTCCGTGGAGGCGTCCTCGGACAGGTCGTAGCGGGCGATCTCCTGGCCGTTGGCCTGGTTCACCACGCGGATGAAGGCGTTGCGGACCTGGCCGAAGGACTGGCCGCGGTTGTCGGCGTCGTAGATCGAGACCGGGAAGACGATGCCCTCGACGTTCGGCGGGATCGCGGCGAGGTTCACCTTGATGACCTCGTCGTCGCCGTCGCCCTCACCCGTGAGGTTGTCGCCGAGGTGCTCGATCGAGCCGTCCGGCGTCCGCAGGTTGTTGAAGAAGACGAAGTTCTCGGGCGAGGCGACCTTCTTGTTGGCGTCGATGCCGATCGCGCTGGCGTCGAGGTCGAAGTCGGTGCCGGTGGTGGTGCGCAGGTCCCAGCCGAGACCGACGGACACCGCGGTGAGGCCGGGGGCCTCCTTGGTGAGCGAGACGTTGCCGCCCTTGACGAGACTGACACCCATACCTGGTTCCTCCTGGTAGCACGACGACGCCGACCGCCCCCGCGTGTGATTCGAACTATACCGACGTTTCGGATACCCGATCCGGACGAAGTTCGCGAAAGGTCAGATGTTCACGCCGAAGTCGCGGGCGATTCCCGCGAGGCCCGAGGCGTAGCCCTGGCCGATGGCCCGGAACTTCCACTCGGTGCCGTGCCGGTACAGCTCGCCGAAGACCATGGCGGTCTCGGTGGAGGCGTCCTCGGACAAGTCGTAGCGGGCGATCTCCTGACCGTTGGCCTGGTTCACCACGCGGATGTACGCGTTGCGGACCTGGCCGAAGGACTGGCCGCGGTTGTCGGCGTCGTGGATCGAGACCGGGAAGACCACCGCGTCGATCTGCGGCGGCACGCCCGCGAGGTTGACGTTGATGACCTCGTCGTCGCCGTCGCCCTCACCGGTGAGGTTGTCGCCGGTGTGCTCGATCGAGCCGTCGGGCGAACGCAGGTTGTTGTAGAAGACGAAGTGCTGATCGTCGAGCACCCGCTTGGCGGTGTCCACCGCGAGGGCGCTGGCGTCGAGGTCGAACTCGGCGCCGGTGGTGCTCCGCGCGTCCCAGCCGAGGCCGACGGCGACCGCGGTCAGGCCGGGCGCCTCCTTGCTGAGCGAGACGTTTCCACCCTTGCTGAGGCTGACTCCCATGTGATTCCTCCCGAGAAAAAGGCGACGGCGCACCGCCGCCCGCTGACGTGGTCGCGAAATTCACAGTACGCGATCTCGGGCGCGCGGCGCCGGGTTCGACGGGGCCGCCCCGATGGTGAGCGACGTGTCACTCGCTTTTCACGTCCTTCCGCGCCGATTCGCCGGATTCTTGCAACAATCGACATCGTGACGTCACTCGCACGCGGTCAGAACGCGGCCCTGTCCCAGACCTCCGTCCCGGTCTCCATCTCCGGTGTCGCCCCGGGCTCGGTGGACCTGTTCGCCATCCAGGTCACCGACGACGGACGGGTCCGCAGCGACGCCGACCTGGTCTTCTTCAACAGCCCCACGTCGCCCGAGGGGGCCGTGCGGCTGACCGGACCGGACGTCCTCACCCTCGACCTCGCGCTGGTCCCGGCGTCGATCAGCACCGTCCGGCTCGCCGTCGCGCTCGACGACAAGGTGCCCGGGTCGCTCGCCGCCATCCCCGGGCTGAGCGCGCGCGTCGGCGCCGACGACTGCCCCGCCACCGGTCTGACCAGTGAGCGGGCCGCCGTGCTCGCCGAGGTCTACCGGCGGAACGGGGCCTGGAAGGTGCGCAACGTCAGCGCCGGCTGGGACCGCGGCCTGGTCGCCCTGCTCACCGAGCACGGCGTCACCGTCGACGGTCCGCCGCCCGCCGCCGCGCCGCCCGCGCCCCCGGCACCGTCGTACCCGCCCGCGCAGCCGGCGTACCAGCCCCCGCCGGCCCAGCCGACCTATCAGCAGCCGCCCGCGTACCAGCCGCCCGCCTACCAGCAGCCGCCGGCACCGGCGTACCCGCCGGCCCAGCCCGCCTACCAGCAGCCCCCGGCCCCGGCGCCGGCCGCGCCGCCGGTGAACCTCTCCAAGATCACGCTGACCAAGTCCGCGCCCACCGTCTCGCTGGCGAAGTCCTCCGAGCGGCCGACCGGCACCATGCGCGTGAACCTGAACTGGACCCAGGGCAAGAAGGGCCTGTTCGGCGGAGGGAACGCCGTGGACCTGGACCTGGCGTGCTTCTACGAACTCCGCAACGGCGACCGCGGCGGCGTGCAGGCGCTCGGCAACTCGTTCGGCAGCATCGACCGGCCGCCGTTCATCCAGCTCGACGCCGACGACCGCTCCGGCCGGTCCCAGGGCGGCGAGAACCTGCACATCAACCTGGCGCACCTCGACGACTTCGTGCGGATCCTGATCTTCGCCTACATCTACGAGGGCACACCGAACTGGGCGTCCGCGAACGGCGTCGTCACCCTTTTCCCGCCCGGCGGGCCCGAGGTGGAGGTGCGCCTCGACAACCCGGACCGGCGCGCCATCTCCTGCGCCATCGCGCAGCTGCACGTGGTGAACGGCGAGCTCACGGTGACCCGCGAGGTGCAATACATCCACGGCTCGCAGCGCGCCGTCGCCGAGGCCTACAACTGGGGGCTGAACTTCACGCCCGGGAGGAAGTGACGCCCCCTACAGTGGCGGCGTACGAGGAGGGGGAGGGGAGCCCATGCAGCTGAGATCGAAGACGAAACGCGTCGTCGAGGCGCACCTGAACAACAGCTCGATCCGCGCGATCAGCGGTTCGATGATCGCCTACGAGGGCCAGGTCAGCTTCAAGTCGGCCGGCTTCGGCGGGGGCGACGGCGTGGTGGCCGGGCTCAAGCGCCGCGCGACGGGCGAGGGCCTCTCGCTCATGGAGTGCACCGGCACCGGGGTGGTGTACCTGGCGCAGGACGCGGCCACCGTCACCGTCGTGGACCTGAACGGCGAGACCCTGCAGGTCGAGTCCGAGCAGCTGCTCGCGCTCACCCCGCAGCTCTCGACCAACGTGACCTTCGCCGGCGTGCGCGGCGGGGCGTCCGGGCAGGGCCTGTTCACCACGACGGTGACGGGGCACGGCCAGGTCGCGCTGCTCTCGCTCGGCGGGCCGCTGATCCACCTCGAGGTCTCGCCGCAGTACCCCCTGGTAGTGGACCCCGACGCCTTCGTCTGCGCGCGGGGGCAGCTCTCGCAGTCCTTCGTGACCGACGTGTCGTGGCGGTCCGTCATGGGCCAGGGCGGCGGCGAGGCCTTCTCCCTGCGCTGGGACGGCTCCGGCGTGGTCTCGATCCAGCCGGCGGAGAGGTAGGCGCGGTGTTCACCAAGGTCAACGGCAAGGTCGTCTCGATCGACCTCACGCGCTCCGGCCCCGTCATCGCACGCCGCGGCGCGATGCTCTTCTACACGGGGAACGTCTTCTTCCAGCCGCACCAGATCCCCGGCATGGGCGGCGGCATGGGCGGCGCGCTCGGCGGCATCGCCGGGATGGCCGGCCGGATGATGCAGGGCGAGCACGAGGCGACCATGGTCGCGCAGGGCAACGGCACCGTGCACTACGGCTTCCGCGGCCTCGAGGTCGAGGTGGTGGAGATGCCGCAGGGCGGCGACCTCCGCGTCGAGGCCTCCCGGCTGCTCGCCTACACCCAGGGCCTGCAGGCCTCGATCGTCTCCACCTCCGCGTCGGGCGGGGGCGGCGGCGGGGGCGGCATCATGGGCGCGCTGCGGTCCGCGGCGAGCGGCGTCGCGACGGGGCAGGGCATGTTCACCACGCAGCTCAGCGGCGTCGGAGCTGCCGCGATCCTCGGGCATGGCGGCTTCATCACGCTGGAGGTCGCGCCGAACCGTCCGGTCACCGTCGACCCGCAGGCCTTCGCCGCGGCGCTCGGCCCGGTCCAGACCAACCTGCGCTCCACCGTGAGCCTACGGAACATGGGCCGCACCGGCGGCGAGGCCTTCCAGCTCGACTGCACCGGTCAGGGTGTCGTCTACGTCCAAGCATCGGAGCACCGCCTGTGAGCGAACTCGACACGGTGTGGAACCCGCACACCCTCCCCGCGGGCGGCGACAACGTCCCGGGCAACCAGTACTCGTACTGCATCGACCTGATCAAGCCCTGGTTCCTGTCCAAGGGCGCGATGATCGCCCACTACGGGCAGATGACCTTCACCTCCCTGCAGCACGGGCTGCAGGGGCAGCTGCTGCAGATGGTGGCGCAGCAGTTCTCGGCGCCGCTGTACCTCGGCGACTACGTCGTGGCCGAGGGCCACGGCAAGCTGATCATCGGCGACCGCGGCAACGACATCAACGCCTACGACCTCGAGGACAACGGCAACCTCACGATCCGCGCCGCGAACCTCCTGGCCTTCGAGCCGAACCTCTCACTGCAGCAGTCGATCGTGCCGGGCTTCGTGACGCTGATCGGCACCGGCCGGTTCCTCGCCTCGTCGAACGGGCAGGTCATGTTCGTCGAGCCGCCCGTGCGGGTGGACCCCGAGGCGCTCGTCGGCTGGGCCGACTGCCCCTCGCCGAGCCACCACTACGACCAGGCGTGGGTGACGAGCTTCGTCGCCGCCGCGGGCCGCGCGTTCGGCGTGAGCTCGGGCGAGGAGCGGCAGTTCGACTTCACCGGCTCCGGCACGGTGCTCGTGCAGTCCAGCGAGAAGGTGCTCGACGACCGGCACGTGGTCCGCAACATCACCGGGCAGCTCCCCGGCCTCTCGGCGGGCGGCCTGCGCGAGATCAACGCGTCCGTCCAGCAGCAGCTGGGGCAGCAGCAATAGCCCGGGCCGGCGGTCAGAAGCCGCCGAAGTCGCCCCCGCCGAAGTCCCCGCCGCCGAAGTCACCGAATCCGCCCCCGTCGGAGCCGAAGTCGCCGCCCCCGTCGGCACCGGCGTCGGCGGCGCCGTCGACCCCCGGGTCGGCGAGGACGGCCGGGCCGACCCCGGCCATCCCGACGAACATCGAGCTGAACAGCAGGTAGCTGCCCATGCCCCAGGCTCCGGCGACGAGCGCGGGCTTCCACCAGGGCTCGCTGTACCAGCCCGCGGGCACCGGCCGGCCCGCGACGACGCCGCCGGGGTAGTAGTTCGGGGTGCGGTCCGACGGCGACGGCGAGGCGGTGAGCGCGCGGCCGTCGACGTCGACCGTCCGGTCCTCGGACACGGAGCCCGCGGTGCGCTGGCCGTCGAGCTCGGGGATGGGCGGGCCGGGGTCCATCTCCATCGCGACCCGCGCCGCGCGCGCGTAGTAGAGGCCCTCGAGCGCGGTCTGCTTGGCGAAGCGGGCCTGCGCGGGCGTGTTCGCGCCCCCGACCTGCGCGCCGGCGGCCGTGTACCGCTCGCCCGCGTCGGCGAGCGCCTGCCGGGCGGCGTCGTTCGAGCCGACGAGGTTGTTCACCTGGCCGGCCAGCCGGTCGATGGCGGCGCGGGCGTCCGCCTGCGCGTCGGAGAGCGCGGTCGACCGGTTCCGGTTGCCGCGGGTCACGAGCAGCACGATCAGGGCGAGGACGGCGACGGCGACGAGGATCAGCACGGGGTCCATGACCCGACGGTACCGAGATCGCCCGCTGCGAGGCTGACGAGAAGCTGTGCGATCCGGACTTTTCACCCAGGGCGAAGGGGTCGCTCGGGCACGACGAGGGCCCGCCACCCCACGGGTGACGGGCCCTACGACGGTGGCCGGACGTGCCGGCCGGGCGGGGACTAGTCCGCGCCGATGATGAACTCCTCGAGCTGCTTACGCGCGACGTCGTCGGCGATCTGCTCGGGCGGGGACTTCATCAGGTACGCCGAGGCGGGGATCACGGGGCCGCCGATGCCGCGGTCCTTGGCGATCTTCGCGGCGCGCACGGCGTCGATGATGATGCCGGCCGAGTTGGGCGAGTCCCAGACCTCGAGCTTGTACTCCAGGTTCAGCGGCACGTCGCCGAAGGCGCGGCCCTCGAGGCGCACGTACGCCCACTTGCGGTCGTCGAGCCACTCGACGTAGTCCGACGGGCCGATGTGCACGTTCTTGTCGTGCACCTTGCCCGAGAGCGGACCGGTCAGGTTCGACGTGACGGCCTGCGTCTTGGAGACCTTCTTCGACTCGAGGCGGTCGCGCTCGAGCATGTTCTTGAAGTCCATGTTGCCGCCGACGTTGAGCTGGTACGTGCGGTCCAGCGTGACGCCGCGGTCCTCGAACAGCTTCGCCATCACGCGGTGGGTAATGGTGGCGCCGACCTGGCTCTTGATGTCGTCGCCGACGATCGGGACGCCGGCGTCGCGGAACTTCGCGGCCCACTCCGGGTCGGAGGCGATGAAGACGGGCAGCGCGTTGACGAAGGCCACGCCCGCGTCGATGGCGCACTGCGCGTAGAACTTGTCGGCCTCCTCGGAGCCCACGGGCAGGTACGAGACGAGCACGTCGACCTCGTTGTCCTTGAGCTGCTGGACGACGTCGACACCCTCGCCCGGCGCCTCCTCGATGGTCAGGCGGTAGTACTTGCCCAGGCCGTCGAGGGTGTGGCCGCGCTGCACCGTGACGCCGGTGGGCGGCACGTCGGCGATCTTGATGGTGTTGTTCTCGGACGCGTTGATGGCGTCGGAGAGGTCGAAGCCGACCTTCTTGCCGTCCACGTCGAACGCGGCGACGAACTCGACGTCGCGCACGTGGTACGGGCCGAACTTCACGTGCATGAGGCCCGGCACGGTGGCGTCGTCGGCCACGTCCTTGTAGTAGTGCACGCCCTGCACGAGCGACGAGGCGCAGTTGCCCACGCCGACGATCGCGACGCGCACCTTGGTGGAGTTGTCAGTCACCGTTGTTCCCTTCAGTCGGTGTCGGTCTTCGCGTCGGAGCGGGATTCGGCGGCGATCAACTCGTTGAGCCACCGCACCTCGCGCTCCGTCGTTTCCAGTCCCAGCTCGTGCAACTGCCGCGTGTACGTCTCGCTGGTCCCGCCGGCCGCAAGGGCCCGGCGGAGTTCCTCGCGCCGCTCCTCGACCTGCCGGCGGCGACCCTCGAGGATGCGCAGCCGGGCCTGGGCGGGAGTGGCGGTGAAGAAGGCGAGATGCACGCCGAACCCGTCGTCCGTGTAGTTCTGCGGACCGGTGTCGGCGACCAGGGCGGAGAACCGCTCCTTGCCGGCCGGGGTCAGGCCGTAGACACGGCGCGCGCGGCGCTTCGACGGGCCCGGTCCGTCCTCCTCGGCGATGTACCCGGCGTCCTGCGCGCGGCGCAGGGCGGGGTACAGCGATCCGTAGGAGAACGCGCGGAACGGGCCCAGCAGTTCCGTCAGCCGCTTGCGGATCTCGTAGCCGTGCATGGGGGAGTCGTGCAGGAGTCCTAGAACTGCGAGTTCGAGCACTGCTGCCTCCTTCCGTGCGCGGCGTCGAGCGGCTGACGCGAGTGGATCTATCTCATCAATCGATCGGCAGTTGTATCGCGCCGATATATAGAACGATACCTCAGGGGTGAACCGGTGATGAACGACAGGCGGCGCCACGCGACGTCCGGGGCCCGCGACCGGGGCGGACGGTCCCGGGCGGTATGCCCTTGTCGCGGCGTCTCCCGGCGCGGACACGTACATTGGATCCGTGCGGACGCAGAGGCAAACGGTGGACTACGCGCTGCAGCGGCGATCGCTGCTCGCGTCGGTCAACGCCGGGCACACCGCCGTCAAGGCGGTGTGCGACGCCGATCCGTACCTCTTGCGTGCGGCCAAGTTCCACGGCCGGCCGTCCGAGGTGCTCTGCCCGATCTGCCGCAAGGAGCAGCTGACCCTGGTGTCCTGGGTGTTCGGTGAATCCCTCGGCGACGCCTCGGGCTCGGCCCGGACGGACGCCGAGCTCAGCGAGATGGAATCCACACGGGTGGAGTTCTCCGTGCATGTCGTGGAAGTGTGCAGGTCGTGCAACTGGAATCATCTGGTGCAGTCGTACGTGGCGGGCCTCCCGCCGCGACCGCGGCGCAAGCGCCGCGCGGCCCCCGGCTGAACGAGCGGCGGCCGGACCGGCACGGAACGTACGAGACGACGATGAGACGAGCGGAGAACCAGCGGTGACGAACCCGGGTGGCAAGGACGAGCGGAACGGGGCGGCCGGAGGGCCGTCGCGGCCCGGAGGCCCCACCCCGCCGGTTCCGCCGCGCCCCGCGACGCCGCAGGCGGCGCCCACGACGCAGTTCCCCGTGGTCCCGCCGAGCGGCAAGGACGCCCCGACCCCGCCCGCCGCCCCGACCCCGCCCGCCGCACCGACCCCGCCCGCCGCCCCGGGCGCGGGCCGCGCACCGTCGAGCCCGGGCCCGGGCGAGCCGCGCACCGCCTACCAGCCGCTCTCGGGCCGTCCCGTCGACGGTGCCGAGCTCGCGGCGGAGGCCGACCGCGGCGCACCGTCGCGCCCGGCCGCGCCGGCCGAGCAGCCCGTCGTGATCCGCAAGGCGGCCCCCGCCGCGCCCGCCCCCGGTGGTGACGGACCGGGCGGTGACGGCCCCGGCGGCGACGGCCCCGGCGGCGATGGGCCGGGCGGCGGCGACGGTGACGGCCCCGACGAGCCGGACGACGGCGACCATGACGACTCCGACAAGAAGGGACTGCGAGCGCTCGTGAGCGGTTCACTGTTCCGACGCGTCGTGACCGGCGGCGTGGCCGCGGTCGCCCTGATCCTGGTGGTCGCGCTACTGGCCTTCCTCGTCGGCTACTGGCGCACCGACGTGCCGCAGCCGGGCGAGATCCAGACCAACCAGGTCGCGACGATCGTCATGAAGGACGGCAACACCCCCATCGCGCGAGTGGTGCCGCCCGAGGGCAACCGCGAGATCCTGCCCGCGCAGGACATCCCCGACGTCATGAAGAACGCGATCATGGCCGCGGAGGACCGCGACTTCGCCACCAACCCCGGCTTCTCCCTCAAGGGCTTCGCGCGCGCCGTGTGGAAGCGCATCCCGGGCGTCGCCGGCGACGGCGAGGACGCCGGCGGCGGCTCCACCATCACGCAGCAGTACGTGAAGAACGCGCTGGTCGGCGACGAATCGTCGCTGTCGCGCAAGTGGAAAGAGCTCATCATCTCCACCAAGATGTCCAACTCCTGGTCCAAGGACGACATCATGGCGGCGTACTTGAACACGATCTACTTCGGCCGCGGTGCGTACGGCATCCAGGCGGCGTCGAAGGCTTACTTCAACGTCAACGCCAAGGACCTCAAGGCCGAGCAGGCCGCGCTCCTCGCCGGCCTCGTCCGCGGACCGTCGCTGTACGAGCCCACGACACACCTGGCCGATGCCACCGGTCGCTGGAACTACGTGCTCGACGGCATGGTCGACATGAAGACCCTCGACCCCGCGCAGCGCGCCAAGCTGCAGTTCCCGAAGACGATCGCCCCGGGGCGCGGCGCCGGCGACGACCTGTCCGCCGGCCCGAACGGCCTGATCAAGACGCAGGTGCTGCGCGAGCTCAAGGACGCCGGCATCGACGAGTCCACGCTCAGCACGCAGGGCCTGAAGATCACCACGACGATCGACGCCCAGGCGCAGGCCGCAGCGGTGAAGGCCGCGGCGAACATGACCGAGAACCAGCCGAAGGACCTGCGGACGGCGATCGTCTCCGTCGACCCGAAGACGGGCGGCGTCCTCGCCTACTACGGCGGCAGCGACGGCAACGGCTACGACCGCGTCCAGGCCGGCCTGCAGACGGGCTCGTCGTTCAAGGTCTTCGCGCTGGTCGCGGGCCTGGAGCAGGGCATCGGCCTCTCCCGCGTCTACTCCTCCTCGCCGTTCAAGGCGCAGGGTGTCACCGTCAACAACTCCGACGGCGAGTCCTGCGGCAGCTGCAACCTGGCGACCGCCATGAAGATGTCGCTGAACACGGTCTACTACCGCCTGATGATGGACCTGAACAACCAGGCCCAGGACGTCGCCGACGCGGCGCACAAGGCGGGCGTGGCCGAGAGCTTCGGCAACATCCAGAAGACCCTGCAGCAGACCGACGGCAGCGGCGTCGAGGGCGGCGTCGTCCTGGGCCAGTACCAGAGCCGCCCCATCGACATGGCGTCCGCGTACGCGACCTTCGCCGCCGAGGGGATCTACCGCGCGCCGCACCTGATCTCCAAGGTGACCACCGCCGATGGCCGCACGCTGCTGGACCGGCAGAACGATCCGGGCGAGCGCCGCTTCAGCAAGGACGTCGCGAACAACGTGACCGCCGCGCTGCAGCCCATCGCCTCGTACTCGAACGGCAACGGGTTGGCGGGCGGCCGCGCCTCGGCCGCCAAGACCGGCACCGCGCAGTACCAGGACACGGGCCAGAACAAGGACGCCTGGATGGTGGGCTACACCCCGTCGATCTCCACCGCGGTGTGGGTCGGCAACGACAAGGGCGGCCCGATCAGCAACGGGTGGGGCGGGCCGATCTACGGCTCCGGCGTCCCGTCGACCGTGTGGAAGCAGACGATGGACGGCGCCCTCTCGGACACCGACTACGAGTCCTTCCCGACCCCCGGCATGATCGGCGGCCAGGCGGGCGTCCCGGTGGAGACCCGGGTGCGGCCCTCGTCGACGGGATCGGCGTCCGCGTCGGCGTCGGCGGGCGAGAGCGGGTCGGCGACCCGCACGGTGCCGGGCCTGCCCGGCGTGCCGCTGCCGACCTTCCCGTGGGACCCGACCACCACGCAGCCCGGCGGTAACCCGACCAACCCCGGTGGGCCGACCACCCGGCCCCGGCCGGGTGCCGGGAACGGTAACGGGACGGTCCCCGGCAACGGCGGCCGCACGGTGGCACCGCGGGTGACGAACCCGGTGCCGTGACGGAACCCCGCGCAGCGGCGACCGAGGCGGACGACGACGATCGCCTCCACGTCAGCCCCGGCCCGTTCGACCCGGCCTCGGTCATCGAGCCCGACCGGGACGTGCCGAGCCGGACCGACGCGGTCGCGCGGGACTTCTCGACGGTGCTCGGCGGCCCGGTGGGCGCGCACGCGCTCGTCGGCTTCCAGCGGTTCTTCACGCCGCTGCGCCTGATCCTGCTGGTGGCGGTGCTGTTCTTGGCCCTGGGCTGGACCACCAAGGCCGGCTGCCTGCAGCAGAAGTCCGACGGCGGGCAGCTGGTGCTGGACTGGTCGGGCAACCGGCCGTACGCCGCGATGTGCTACTCGGACACCGTGCCGCTGTACGGCGCGGAGCGGCTCAACGAGGGCCTGATGCCCTACGTGACCCAGTTCTTCGACACCGACCCCACGGGCGCCCGCCAGGAGCGCTACATGGAGTACCCGGTGCTCACCGGCATGTACCAGTACGCGTCCATGAAGGTCGCCAAGGTGTGGGTGACCCTGCACGAGAAGTGGGGCGTGCCCGCGGCGATCGAGGTGGTGCTGTTCTTCACCGTGGCCGCCGTCGGGCTGGCCCTGTTCTGGCTGATCGCCGTGTGGGCCACGACCCGGTTAGCCGGCGGCGCGGCCTCCCCGTCGCGCCCCGCCGCGCGCCGCCCGTGGGACGTGATGCTCATGGCCGCGTCGCCGCTGGTGATCGTGCACGCGTTCACGAACTTCGACGCGATCGCCGTGGCCGCGATGGCCGTGGGGATGCTGCTGTGGTCGCGCGAGAAGCACGCCTGGGCCGGACTGGTCCTGGGGCTGGGCACCGCGGCGAAGCTCTACCCCGCCTTCCTGCTGATCGTGCTGTTCTTCCTGTGCCTGCGCGCCGGCCGGCTGCGCCCCTGGTTCACGGCGACGGCGGTGGCGCTGGCGACGTGGATCGCGGTGAACCTGCCGATCCTCGTGGCCGCGCCGCGCGGCTGGTGGGAGTTCTTCCACCGCAACTCGATCCGCGCCGTCGACATGGACTCCATCTACGCCGTGATCAGCTCCTTCACCGGCGGCTGGGTGTTCGGCGGCCAGGGCCCGCGCGGCGGCGCCTCGTCGCTGGCGAACGGGATCACGCTGCTGCTCTTCGTCGCGGTCATCGCGGGCGTCGGCTATCTCGCGCTGAAGGCGCCGCGGCGGCCGCGCGTCGCGCAGCTCGCCTTCCTGCTGGTGGCCGGCTTCCTGCTGGTGAACAAGGTGTGGAGCCCGCAGTACTCGCTGTGGCTGGTGCCGCTGGCCGTGCTCGCGATTCCGCACACCCGGATCCTGCTCGCCTGGATGACCATCGACGCCCTCGTCTGGGTGCCGCGGATGATGTACTTCCTCGGCATGCAGAACAGGGGCCTGCCGGAGCAGGCCTTCACGGCCACCGTGCTCCTGCGCGACCTCGCCGTGATCGGCCTGTGCGCGCTGGTGATCCGGCAGATCTACCGGCCCGACGAGGACCTGGTCCGGTCGACGTTCCCGGGCCCGTACTCGCCGCCGCTCGACGACCCGGCGGGAGGCGTGCTCGACGGTGCGCCGGACTCCTCCTCGCTGCGCAGCCGCAGCGCGCAGCGCGGCAGGTACCAGATGAAGACCACCAGCAGGGCGGCCCGGCCCCAGACGCCGATCCAGACGCCCCACTGAACCCACCAGGTGATGGGCAGGTGCGCCGCGTGCTCGGAGAAGTAGTTCCACACCGTGAGCTCGAGGCTCAGGTCGAACAGCAGGTACGCCGCGATGAGCCGCCAGTCGACCCTGAGCAGGATGAAGAAGGGCAGCAGCCACAGCACGTACTGCGGTGAGTGCACCTTGTGGAACAGCATGAACGCGGCCAGGATCGCGCCGCTCACGCCGAGCCAGGGATACACGCCGGTGCTCCGGTAGCGCAGCCAGCCGTACACCAGCAGGGCCGCGATCGAGATCACGATGAGCAGCGGTGAGACGGAGGAGACGAAGGCGTCGTAGTCCTTCGGGTCGTCGAAGGCCTTGAGCACGCCCCAGTACCAGATCGAGTTGGTCGACAGGTCGGCCGTGCGCAGCTCCTGGAACTTCAGCGACGCCCGCCAGCCCTCGAAGCCGAAGACCATGAAGGGCACGTTGATCGCGACGGCCACCACCACGGCCGTCGCGGCCGTGGCCGCGGCGCCCACCCAGTCGAGCAGGCGCCAGTCGACGCGGGCGCGCCGCCCGGGACCGTCGGGCAGGGCGACGGTGCCCGACCTGCCGTGGGTGAGCACGTACAGCACCAGCGGCGCGACGAACAGGCCCGGATAGATCTTGAGGTCGAAGCCCACGGCGAGCACCGCGGCCGTGGCGATCGCGGGGATCCGGATCGACCCGCCGGTCCTGTCGGCCCAGGCCATGATGCCGAAGCCGACGGTCGCCGCGGCGACCACCGGTAGCTCCATGTTGTGGAAGGCGTAGAGCGCCAGCGGCGGCGCCACGGCCCACAGCGCGGCGGTGCGGCCCGAGACCTTAGCCAGCACCCAGCCGGTGAGCAGCCCGAACGGGGCCAGCAGCAGCGCCATGTGCAGGAGGAACTCGGCGTCGTTGTGAGCGCCGATCGCGCCGACCCAGAACAGGAGGCCGCTGAGCACGGGGTACTCGATGGCGCCGCCCTGCAGCTTGCCGTCGCCGTCGATCCAGCCGGTCAGGTACGGGAAGACGTGGTTGTTGACCTCGCGGCCCGTCCAGAGGAACTGGATGTCGGAGTAGCAGATCCGGCCGGGCGTCGACGCGAAGCCCTCGGAGCGGCCGAACTCGTCGAAGGGCGCGCCGGTGCACTGCGCCTTGATCTGATAGCCGATGACGAGCGCGAGAACGGTGAGACCGAGCACGGTCCACGCCACCCGATCTGGGCGGAAACTGGGCCGGGACATGCGCCCCACCCTATCCGCCTGCGCGGACGGCCCAGGTCGACGGTGCCGTCACGATCCGGACGCGAGGAACTGCAGCGGGTTCGCGTTCCATATGCCGTGGATCACCAGCAGTGGCCACATCACGCGGTACCGCAGCCACAGGAAGCCCAGGAACAGCCCGCTCACGCCCTGGTTCGCGAGCACGTTCATGGCGTCCAGGGGTAGGTCGCCGGAGCCCTGGATGGCGACGTGCCAGGACGCCCACACCAGCGCGGAGAGCGCGACGGCCGCCCACGGCCCGAGCACCGCGTGCCAGCGGGTGAGCAGCCACCGCCGGTAGAACACCTCCTCGAGCAGCGCGTTGATCGCGAAGCCGACGAGCAGCAGGAGCGCCGCATCGAGCAGCGGCACCCCGGCGAGGAAGTTCTCGCTCCGGTCGCTCAGCGCCAGGTACACGGCCAGGTAGGCGATCACGGCGGGTACCGGCGTCCACCCGGCCCGCGCCGTCGGGTCCGGCCAGCGGCGGCCCCACCGCCGGTCGAGCGCGAAGACCGCGGCCGGCACCGCGAGCAGCAGCCCCAGCTTGAGCGCCGTGTACTTCGGCTCCTCGGGGCCGAGCACGATCAGCGCCGCCGCGAAACCGACGCCGCAGGCCAGCAGGATCCGGGCCTGGGGCCGCGGGTTCGACGGTGCGGCCGTCCCGGTCCCGTCCGCCGCCGTGCCGCGCGCGCGGACGGCGAGCGCGACGAGCAGGCCCGCGACCACCGGGGCCCAGGGCTGCCACCACGGGATCGTGTCCGGCGAGTCCGCGGTGTACCGCAGGCCGCGCCCCGTCGTCGCGGCGACCAGGGAGGAGCCGGCGATCGCGCCGATGCCGAGCACCGCCACCGTCCGCCCCGCCCACGCCTTCACGCCCCTACTGTGCGTGCGGCGACGAGGAATGTCCAGACCTCTGTTAACGATCTTGTGCCGCCGGTCGATCAGGGGGTAGCCGGATCACGGGGAGACGGTGGGGAGGATCTGTCATGCATCGATCGATCGGAATCGCCGCCGCGCTGTTGTGCGCCGCGGGCCTGGTGGCGGGGTGCGGGGACGACGGCCCGTCGGCCGCCCCGACGGTGACCGTCACCGCGGGGCCGAGCGCGACCGTGGGCGCGCAGGAGCCCGGCACGGGTGCATCGTCCGGCGGGACGACGGTGACCGCGACGGCCGGTGCGACCCCGGCCGCCCCGACGCCGCTGCCGGTCACCGGCACGGGCGTCACCCGGGTGGTCACCGAGTCGGGGAAGACCACCTGCAACGTCTACGCCGAGTACGTCGACTGCCAGTCGCCGGACTTCGGCCGCACCTACCGGACCGAGGCGGGGCAGCCGGCCACCGGCTTCCGTTACTCCGTCAGCGGGCTGGAGTGGTACTACGGCAACATGTCGGTCGCCACCCCGGCCACCACGGTCCGGTACGGGCACGTCTACACGGCGTCGGGGTGGACGATCGCGGCGTCGGCGGGCAAGACCGTGTTCACCCGTGGCACCCGCGGCGTGAGCGTGGACGTCGCGAACACCACGACCTTCTGAGCCGCGGCGCTCAGCGCCCGTAGAGGTGCTTGAGCATCATCCGCACGGAGTTCATGTCGCGCTCCTTGCGGGTGAAGGAGAGCAGGTCCATAGGCAGTGCGAACTTCTGCGCGGCCACGGACTGCGGCCGGCTGAACTCGCGGAGCCCGTCGGCGCCGTGGATCCGGCCGAAGCCGGAGTCGCCGATGCCGCCGAAGGGCAGCGCGGGCACGGAGGCGAAGGACAGGAACGAGTTCACCGCGACGGCGCCCGTCCGCAGCCGGCGGGCCAGTTCCTGGCCGCGGGCGAGGTTCTTCGTCATGATCGCGGCGGAGAGTCCGTACGTGCTGTCGTTGGCCTTGTCGATCGCCTCGTCGATGTCCTTCACGCGGGTGACCACCACCGTGGGGCCGAAGGTCTCCTCGGTGACGGCGGTCGAATCGTCCGGGACGTCGACGAGGAGCACGGGCTGGACGGTGCGCTCGCCGACGGACTCCCGGCCGCCGACGAGCGCGCGGCCGCCGCGGCTGAGCGCGTCGTCGATGTGCGAGGCGATGATCTGCAGCTGCTTGGGCATGGTCGCGGGGCCGTAGTCGACGCCGTCGGACTCGCCGCCGTGGATCTCGCGGGACGCGGTGGCCAGCTTGTCGACGAACTCGTCGTACCGGTCCGCGACGACGTACACCCGCTCGACGCCGGCGCAGGTCTGCCCGCCGTTGCCGTAGGCGCCGAACGCCGCGGCCTTGACGGCGCCGTCGATGTCCGCGTCGGCGTCCACGATCATCGCGTCCTTGCCGCCGCCCTCGATCGTGACGGGCGTGAGCGTCTCCGCGCACGTGGCCATGACGGTGCGCGCGGTGCGGGCCGAGCCGGTGAACGCCAGCTTGTCGACGCCCGCGCGACAGAGCGCGGCACCGGTGTCGCCGTAGCCGTGCACCACCTGGAGCACGGGCTGGCCGGGGCACGCGGCGGCCCAGGTGTCGGCGAGGAACCGGCCGACGGCCGGCGTCAGCTCGCTGGGCTTGAAGACGATCGCGTTGCCCGCGGCGAGGGCGTACGAGATCGAGCCCATCGGGGTGTAGACGGGGTAGTTCCAGGGCCCGATCACGCCGATCACCCCGAACGGCCGGTGCTCGACGGTGGCGGTCAGGTTGGCGCCCATCATGCCGGTGCCCACCTTGCGCCGACCGAGCACCTTCTCGGCGTTCTTCGCGGCCCAGTCCAGGTGGACGATCGCGAGCATGACCTCCAGGAGCGCGTCGTCGTGCGGCTTCCCGGTCTCGGCGGCGACGACGCCGGCCAGTTCCTCGGAGCGGCGGGCGAGCTCGCTGCGGAAGCGCAGCAGCCAGTTGCGCCGGGCCTTGGGCTCGAGGCCGCCCCACCACGTCGCGGCGCTCCGGGCGGTGTCGACCGCGGCGACGACGGCCGCGGTGTCCGCGATCGGGAAGCGGGCGACCTCCGCGCCGGTGCGCGGGTCGGTCGAGATCAGGTCGCCGGTCGCGGTCTTCGACGGTGCGGTCATGACGGTCCTCCAGGATCGGAACAGGTATCTGGCAGATATGTTAGAGACTGTTCTCTCATCTGTGCTAGCTTTCGGAACATGTTCTCCACACGCTTCACCGAGCAGTTCGGCGTCCGGTACCCGATCGTCCAGGGCGGCATGATGTGGGTGGGTCGCGCCCGCCTCGCCGCCGCGGTCTCCGAGGCCGGCGGCCTCGGCATCCTCACGGCGCTCACCCAGCCCTCGCCGCAGGACCTGCGCGAGGAGATCGCGCGCACGCGCGAGCTCACGGCGAGCCCCTTCGGCGTGAACCTCACGGTGCTGCCGACGATCGATCCGCCGCCCTACGACGAGTACCTGCGCGCCGCGGTCGAGTCGGGCGTGAAGATCATCGAGACGGCGGGCTCGAACCCCGCGAAGTTCCTGCCGTACCTGAAGGACAACGGCGTCAAGGTGATCCACAAGTGCACCAGCGTCCGGCACGCGCTCAAGGCGCAGGCCATCGGCGTCGACGCGGTCTCCATCGACGGCTTCGAGTGCGCGGGCCACCCCGGCGAGGACGACATCCCCGGCCTGGTGCTGATCCCCGCCGCGGCCGACGCGCTGGAGATCCCGATCCTCGCCTCCGGCGGCATCGCGGACGCCCGCGGCCTGGTCGCCGCGATCGCCCTCGGCGCCGACGGCATCAACATGGGCAGCCGCTTCCTGTGCACCGTCGAATCGCCGATCGCGCCCGAGGTGAAGGCGCAGATCGTCGAGAACTCCGAGCTCGACACGAAGCTCATCTTCCGCACGCTCGGCAACACCGCCCGGGTCGCCAAGAACTCGGTGTCCGTCGAGGTGGTCGAGACCGAGGCGCAGGGCTGCGAGTTCGACGACATCCGGCACCTCGTCGCGGGCGCCCGGGGCCGCAAGGTCTTCGAGGACGGCGACGTCGAGGCCGGCATCTGGAGCGTCGGCCTGTGCCAGGGCATCATCCGCGATGTGCCCACGTGCGCGCAGCTCATCGAGCGGATGGTCTCCGAGGGCTCGTCCATCATCGAGCGGCGGCTCGCGCCGCTGGCGAGGGTCGCGGAGGGCGTGGCATGAGCGAGGACTTCCGACGCATCGTCGACGGCGGCGTCCTGACGGTGACCATCGACCGCCCGCAGCGCATGAACGCCTTCGGCATTCGCGCCGCGTGGGAGCTCGCGCGCATCATCGAGGAGGCCGACGCCGACCCCGCGATCCGCGTCGTCGTGGTCACCGGCGAGGGCCGGGCCTTCTCCACCGGCGCCGACCTGGCCGGCGAGGCCGCGGAGCCGCAGGAGGCGCTCGAGGCCGTCAACGCCTACATCCGGGCGATCGTGGGCGCGTCGATCCCGGTGATCGCCAAGGTGAACGGGCCCTGCGCGGGCATGGCGGTGGGCCTCGCGCTCTCGGCCGACCTGACCTTCGTCGCCGACACCGCGTACTTCCTGCTGCCTTTCGTGGGCATCGGGCTGCTGCCCGACGCCGGCACCACCGCGCTCGTGCCCGCCGCCATCGGACGCACCCGCGCGATGGGGATGGCGCTGCTGGGCGATCGGGTCTACGGGCCGCAAGCGCTCGCCGCCGGGATGGTGACCGCCGTCCACCCCGCCGAGGAGCTCGACGGTGCCGTCGCCGCGGCCGCCGCGAAGCTCGCGTCCGGCCCGCGGGAGGCCATCGCCGCCACCAAGCGCGCCGTCAACGCCTCCACCCTCGCCGGCCTGGACGACGCCCTGCGCCGCGAGACCGAGTCCCAGGTCATCCTGCTCAAGACCGAGGATCACCGCGAGGGCGTCGACGCCATGCTCAACAAGCGCCCCGCCCGCTTCACCGACTGACGGCCCCTGATCAACCCAGGGTGATGTAAAGCATATTGCACGGTCGTCTTATGGCGCTCTAAGTTTCTCCCCGACGGTCGAACATCGGCCAATTGACCAGGGGGAATCAGATGACGGACTATTATCAGCAGCAGTACGAGGTACCGACCGCCGGGACGCGCAATCCTGACGATCTGACATCGCCGCTCTACGGCGCGACCTTCGGGCAGGCGCTTCGCCGCTTCTTCGCGAGCTACCTCACGTCCGCGGGCCGTGCGTCGCGGAGTGAGTTCTGGTGGGTGGCGCTGGCGGCGGCGGGCGTGTCCGCCGTGGGCATCGTGCTCATCGCCATCGGCAATGCGATCACGGGGGACGACGGGAGCGGTGCCGCCATGTTCCCCACGATCATCGGCGTCGTGGTCCTCCTGGTGAGCGGCTTCGTCTTCGGCCTCGGCAGTATCTGCCTGACCATTCGGCGATTGCACGACATCAACGCCTCCGGCTGGTGGTACCTGCCGATCTTCCTACTGGGACCGATTCCGCTCGTCGGCTTCCTCGTCTACATCGCGATCATCGTGATCGGAGTGCTGCCGAGCAACCCCGCCGGAATCCGCTTCGACTCCCGGTCGTAATCGGCAGCACCTTTCGCCTCGAAAGATGTTCGGCCACGGCCGCTCCTGCGCGGTTCGCGCTGTGACCGAGACGAAAGGGCCCGGCACCGTCGAACGACGGTGCCGGGCCCTTCGCGCTACGGCCTAGCGGTGCGTCCTACTCGTAGGTCTCGCCGGCCTCGGCCTTGGCGACCAGGGAGGCGGGCGGGGTGAACTGCGCGCCGTACTTGGTCAGCTCCTGCGCACGCGCGACGAAGGCCTTCGGGCCCACGGTGCCGTCCGGGGCGGTGTAGCCGTTGATGAACTGCAGCACGCCGCCGGTCCAGGCGGGGAAGCCGATGCCGAAGATCGAGCCGATGTTGGCGTCGGCGACGGAGTCCATGACGCCCTCGTCGAAGCAGCGCACCGTCTCGAGCGACTCGGCGAACAGCATCCGGTCGATCATGTCCTGCAGCGGGATGTCCTGCCCGGCGGGCAGGAGATCCTTCAGCCCCGGCCACAGGCCGGTGCGCTTGCCGTCCACGTAGTCGTAGAAGCCGGCGCCGTCCTTGCGGCCGGTGCGGCCCGCGTCCACCATCGCGTCGACCACGGCGTCGCTGCCGTGCGCGGGCAGCGGGTTGCCCGCGGCCTCGGCGGCGGCGCGGGTCTCCTTGCGGATCTTCTGCGGCAGGGTGAGCGTCAGCTCGTCCATGAGCTGCAGCGGCGCGGCCGGGTAGCCGGCCTGCTGGCCCGCCTGCTCGATCAGCACCGGGTTCACGCCCTCGCCGACGGCCGCGATGGCCTCGTTGACGAAGGTGCCGATCACGCGGGAGGTGAAGAAGCCGCGCGAGTCGTTGACCACGATCGGGGTCTTCTTGATCTGCAGCGTGTAGTCGATGACCTTGGCCAGCACCGCATCCGAGGTCTTGGCGCCGCGGATGATCTCGACCAGCGGCATCTTGTCCACGGGGGAGAAGAAGTGGATGCCGATGAAGTCCTCGGAGCGCTTGACGCCCTCGGCGAGGATGGTGATGGGCAGCGTCGAGGTGTTCGAGCCGAGGATGGCGTCGGGCTCGACGATGTCCTCGATCTCCTGGAACACCTTGTGCTTCACCTCGACCGACTCGAACGCGGCCTCGATCACGAGGTCCACGCCGGCGAAGTCGGCGGGATCGACGGTGGGCGTGATGCGCGCGAGCAGCTCCGCCGACTTCTCGGCGGTGGTGCGGCCCTTGGCCAGTGCCTTCTCCTCGAGCTTCTCGGAGTAGGCCTTGCCGCGCTTGGCGGCGTCGAGGTCGATGTCCTTGAGGACGACCTCGATGCCCGCCTTGGCGGAGACGTACGCGATGGCCGCGCCCATCATGCCGGCGCCGATGACGCCGACCTTCTTGGCGGTGTACTTGTCGTAGCCGTCGGGGCGCGAGCCGCC
The DNA here is from genome assembly GCF_049844855.1 of Tsukamurella sp. DT100. Taxonomy (NCBI): domain Bacteria; kingdom Bacillati; phylum Actinomycetota; class Actinomycetes; order Mycobacteriales; family Tsukamurellaceae; genus Tsukamurella; species Tsukamurella sp. DT100. Next base: position 25,975 of record NZ_JBNCLV010000012.1, on the reverse strand, counting down.
GCCGTTGATGTGTTGCAGGTCGAAGAAGAACGCCTTGATCATGTTCTTCGAGACCTGGCCGGTCGCGAGCGAGATGAAGTAGCGGCCCTCGATCACGCTGGCGGTGTCGAAGTCCACCAGGGCGCCCTCGACGGCCGCGGCCATGATCGCGCGCGGCGCGGGCATGGGTGCGCCCTTGAGCTGCTTGCGCAGGTTCGAGGGGAAGGCGGGCAGGTTCGCGGCGATCGCCGGCGAGGTCGGCGAGCCGCCGGGGATCTTGTAGCCCTTGACGTCCCAGGGCTGCACGCCGCCCTCGGGGTTGGCCTTGATCCACGCCTTCGCGGCCGGGATCAGCTCCTCGACGGTGCCCACGACCTCGTGGACGAGGCCCACCTCCTTGGCCTTGGCCGGCTTCATGCGGGTGCCCTGCAGCAGGACGCCCATGAGCGCGCCCTGCAGGCCCAGCAGCCGCACGGTGCGGGTCACGCCGCCGCCGCCGGGGAGCAGGCCCAGGGTGACCTCGGGCAGGCCGATCTGCGAGCCGCGCGCGTCGGCGGCGATGCGGTGGTGCGTGGCCAGCGCGATCTCCAGGCCGCCGCCGAGGGCGGCGCCGTTGATCGCGGCGACGACGGGCTTGCCGAGGGTCTCGAGGCGGCGCAGCGCGGCCTTCATCGACTCGACGTTGTCGCGCAGGGTCGCGGCGTCCTCGGGCCGCGCCTGGCGGATCTGGTTCAGGTTGCCGCCGGCGAAGAAGGTCTTCTTCGCGGAGGTCAGCACGACGCCCGTGATGGAGTCCTTCTCGGCCTCCAGGCGGTCGATGGTGGCGCCCATCGACTCGCGGTACAGGTCGTTCATGGTGTTCGCGGAGCTGGTGGGGTCGTCCATCGTCAGCACGACGATGCCGTCGGCGTCCTGTTCCCAGCGGATCATGTTCTCAGCCATGTCTATTGTTGTCTCCGTAGTCTTTCCGGCCGGTCAGAGGCGCTCGATGATGGTGGCGATGCCCATGCCACCGCCGATGCAGAGGGTGATCAGGCCGTAGCGGCCGCCGGTGCGCTCGAGCTCGTCGAGCACGGTGCCCACCAGCATCGCGCCGGTGGCGCCCAGCGGGTGGCCCAGCGCGATGGCGCCGCCGTTGACGTTGACCTGCTCGCGATCGAGCTTGAAGTCCTTCATCCACTTCATGACCACGGAGGCGAAGGCCTCGTTGAGCTCCCAGACGTCGATGTCGTCCTTGGTGAGGCCCGCGAGCGCGAGGGCCTTCTCGGTGGCCGGCGTCGGGCCGGTGAGCATGATCGTCGGGTCCGAGCCGGTGACGGCGGTGGCGACGATGCGGCCGCGCGGGGTCAGGCCCGCCTTCTTGCCCCCGGCCTCGTTGCCGATCAGCAGCAGGGCGGCACCGTCGACGATGCCCGAGCTGTTGCCGCCGGTGTGGACGTGGTTGATCTTCTCCACGGTGTAGTACTTCTGCAGTGCGACGGCGTCGAAGCCGCCCATCGCGCCGATGCCCTCGAAGGCCGGCTTGAGCTTGCCCAGGCTCTCGGCGGTGGTGCCGGGGCGGCGGTGCTCGTCGTTGTCCAGCACCGTCAGGCCGTTGAGGTCCTTGACGGGGACGACCGACTTCGCGAACCGGCCCTCCTCCCAGGCCTTCGCGGCGTTGGCCTGCGACTGCGCGGCGAACTCGTCGACGTCGTCGCGGGTGAAGCCCTCGATGGTGGCGATGAGGTCGGCGCCGATGCCCTGCGGCACGAAGTAGGTGTCGTAGTTCGTGGTGACGTCCTGGAACATCGCGCCACCGTCGGACCCCATGGGCACGCGCGACATGGACTCGACGCCGCCGGCGAAGACGAGCTGGTCCCACCCGGAGCGCACCTTCTGCGCCGCGGTGTTGGTCGCCTCGAGGCCCGAGCCGCAGAAGCGGTTGAGCTGCACGCCCGCGACGGTGTCCGGCAGGCCCGCGGCCATCGCCGCGGCGCGCGGGATGACGCCGCCCTGCTCACCGACGGGGGAGACGACGCCGAGCACGATGTCGTCGACATCGGCCGGGTCGAGGGTGGGGAAACGGTTCTTGACCTCGTCGATCAGGCCGACGACGAGGTCGATCGGCTTGGTCGCGTGGAGCGATCCGCCGCGCTGCTTGCCGCGTGGCGTACGGATGGCCTCGTAGATGAAAGCGTCGGACACGGTGTTCCTTCCTGGTGTGCTGTCCGTTAGGGATGATTACAAGTGAATCACTATTCTCTAACTTTCGGCGATTCTGCTCCCGACGAACATGTTCTAGAACACAATCGCATACATGACCGCACTTGAGAACATCGCCTGGTTCCCCCGGACTGAGGAACCCCGCAGCTCGCAGCGCAACACCTGGAACAACAGCGTCCGCAACCACGCCGTCATGCGCGGCGATCAGGTGGCCCTGCGGTACCTCGACAAGGAGGTCACCTGGGCGGGCCTCGCCGAGCGGGTGGGGGCTTTCGCCGGCGCGCTGCGCGAGCGCGGCATCGGCGCCGGCGACCGCGTGCTGATCCTGGGCCTGAACCGCATCGAGTACGTCGAGGCGGCGCTCGGCGTCACGGCCCTCGGTGCGATCGCGGTCCCGGTCAACTTCCGGATGGCGCCGCCCGAGGTGGCCTTCCTGGTGCAGGACACGATGTGCAGCGCCGTCGTCTACGAGGCGCTCTTCGACCCGCTCATCGCGGGCGTCGCCGGGACCGGCGCCGAGTTCGGCCTGCGCATCCGGTTCGACGGTGCCGACGAGGCCGCCGGCGCCCTCGGCTACGACGACCTCGTCGCGGAGGGCCGCCCCGACCCGCACGCCGACGTCCCCGAGGACTCCCCGGCGCTGATCATGTACACCTCGGGCACCACCGGCCGCCCCAAGGGCGCGGTGCTCACGCACGTCAACATGACCGCGCAGGGCTGGACCAACCTCGTCGCGCCGGGCGTCGTGGACCCCGACGCCGTGGGCGCCGTCGCCGTCCCCCTGTTCCACATCGCCGGCTTCGGCGTGCTCGCGACGGCCTTCCTGCAGGGCCTGACCTCGGTGATCTTCCCGCTCGGCGCATTCGACCCGGCGCAGACCCTGGACGCGCTGGAGCGCGAGGGCATCACCAGCATGTTCATGGTGCCGATGCAGTGGCAGCTCGCGGTGAACGAGCAGAAGCAGCGCCCGCGCGACCTCAAGCTCAAGTTCGTGTGGTGGGGCGCGGCCCCCGCCAGCGAGACCCTGCTCCGCGAGCTCGCCACCACCTTCCCCGACGCCGAGATCTGCGCCGTCTTCGGCCAGACCGAGATGTCGCCCGTCACCTGCGCGCTCTCGGGTGCCGACGCGCTGCGCAAGTTCGGCTCCGTCGGCAAGGTGGTGCGCACCGTCGCGGCCCGGGTCATCGACTCCGAGGGCAACGACGTGCCGCGCGGCGAGGTGGGCGAGATCGTCTACCGCGGACCCAACATGATGTCGGGCTACTGGAACAACCTCGAGGCCACGAAGGAGGCCTTCCACGGCGGCTGGTTCCACTCGGGCGACCTCGTGCGGATGGACGAGGAGGGCTTCGTCTACGTCATCGACCGCGCCAAGGACATGATCATCTCGGGCGGCGAGAACATCTACTCGGTCGAGGTGGAGAACGCCGTCGCGGCGCACCCCGATGTCACCGAGGTGGCCGTGATCGGCAAGCCGGACGAGCGCTTCGGCGAGTCGGTCGTGGCGGTGGTGCAGCTGCGCGACGGTGCCGCGCTCACCGTCGAGACGCTCTCGGAGTTCCTCAACGACCACATCGCCCGCTACAAGCACCCGCGCCACGTCGTCGTGATCGAGGCCCTGCCGCGCAACCCCACGGGCAAGGTCACCAAGCCGGTCCTGCGCCAGCAGTTCGGCTGACCGTCCTCCCTGCCCGACGGTGCCGCCCGGCCCGTCGGGCGGGTTGCAGCGGGCGTCCGGGGCCCGCGCATATCGTTGAACTCATGAAGGCGCAGCTCGCGGATCTCGCACGGATAGTGCCTCCACCCGCGGGCCCACCCGCGGTGGATCGCGATTGGTCGGAGATCGAATGTCGGCTCGGACCGCTACCGGCCGACTACAAGTTGTTCATCGACGTGTACGGGGCGGGCCGCTTCTGGGGAGGCGAGCTCGGCATCGCTCCTCCGGAATGGATCGCCGCCACTGGGGATCGGTCGGCGCAGGGGACAGTTGCATTCCTGCAGGGAGAGGCGGACGCGCGTTCAGACCATGTCGCCGTGGCCGGTCGCGCCTCAGCAGACGACATCTATGGGCGCGCGACCGACAGCTACCTCGTCTTCGGCGTCTCCGGCTGCGGCCAGAGCTTGCTGTGGCGCACGAGCGCCGCCGATCCCGACCGCTGGCCGGTCATCGCCACCGACGGTGCAGGAATCGACTTCGACGGTGACGGCATGATCAGCTATCTCATAGGCCTGCTGGGCGGAACCGCTCCAAGCGCAGCGTTCGACGAGGAATGGCTCCACGACGTCATGGATCTGCATCCGGACGAGCCGTACGTGCGGGTGGAGCGGTAGCTCCGCCGGCTGTCCGGCATCGGCTCAGACCAGCCGACGACCGAACTTCGCGCGCAGGCGCATGTCGACGAGGAGCAGGTGGTACGGCAGGCGCCGCAGAGCGAGCGGGGTGAATCGGTTGCTGAAGGCGACGAGGCGCCACAGGGCGTCGAAGCGCCGCTGGTCGCGGTCGGTCCACTCGACCTCCATCGCCTCCCGGAACTTGGGCGCGAGGAAGCCGGCGGTGAGGAAGCGGTTGAACGACTTGACCGGCTGCGGGAGGTCGCCGACGAAGGTGAAATCGACCAACTGGCGCAGGTACTCGCGGGCGGGTCCGTCGGGGTTGATCTTCGTCGCGCACAGCTCGACCCACAGGGCGTCGAACTCGTCGGGGGTCGCCGGCCAGAGGTCGGCGGGGACCTGGAGCGTGGTGCCGAGGGGTGCCGCATCGCGGTAGAACAGCGCGCGCTGCTCCCGGTTCATGCGGCCGCGCAGCAGCTGGTGCGTGTCCTCGAAGCCGATGTACAGGCACATCGCCACCCACAGCTGCAGGCCGCGGTCCATGGCGTTGTACTTGACCGGGCTCGACGCGGTGCTGCGGACCTGCCGGTGCGAGGTGTTCACCGCCTCCCGGTAGCGCAGCTTGTCGGTCGCCGTCCCGAGCACCGCGACGGCGAGGTAGGTGATCGTGGTGCGGGTGCGCTTGACGGGATGCTTGTACAGCGATCCCGAGTCGACCTTCGACTCCATCACGCCGTAGCCGACGGGCTTGTTCACCAGCTGCATGATCACGTTGGCGGCGCCCGCGCCGAGCGAGGTCACGTCCGCCGCGTCGGACAACGTGGTGAGGACGTGCGCCGGGCGGACGGGCGTACTGACGGCGATGCGGTAGCCCTCCGAGACCGGGTCGACGGCGCGCGCGGGCGGTGCGGATGGTGCGGCGCCGGTCGCCGGGGCGGTCGTGGCGTTCGGCTCGGCGCTCGTGGTCATGCGGTCCTCTCAGTTGTTCCACCGATTCGGTGTGTGAATGTTCACTTACTTATACTGTTGACGGTACACCGCGGACGGGCGCGCGACAGTGAGTAGCCTCGATGCGGACGGTGGAAGAGGAGTTGACGTGACCCAGGCGCGGCGGAAGCGGCCCAAGGACCGGCGCGAGCAGATCGCGCGGGTCGCCGCTGAGGACTTCTCCCGGCGCGGCTATCACGGCGTCGGGATCGAGGAGATCGCCGCGTCGCTCGACATCAGCGGTCCCGCCGTCTACCGGCACTTCCCCAACAAGTACGCGCTGCTCGAGCACGCCATCACCTCGGCCTCCGATGCGCTGTGCCACGCCGTCGACGACGCGGCCGAGGCCACGGAGGGGAAGGAGCCCGGGGAGCGCGTGGACGCGATTGTCGAGGCGGCCCTGGGGGTCTCCTTCGAGCGCCGCAACACCGGGGGGCTGTTCCGGTGGGAGCAGCGCCTCCTCGAGGGCGAGGACCGGGCGCGGATCCGCGAGCAGCTCACCGCGATGATCGGCACCGTCGCCGATGCCGCGCAGCCCGCGCTCCCGGGCGTCGCCCGGGCCGAGATCGACCTGCGCAGCGTCGCGCTGATCAGCGTGACCGGCAGCGTCACCGCGCACCGGACGGTCCTGGCCCAGAAGCGGGCCGAGGCCGTGCTCGGCGCGGCCGCGCGGCAGGTGCTGGCGCTGCCCGCGCCGCGCGTGCCCTACACGGTCGCGCCGCCGGCCGAGCCCGCGCCCGAGGCGGGCCGCCAGGAGCAGGTGCTGGTCGAGGCGATCGAGCAGATCTTCCAGCACGGCTTCCACAACGTGAGCATGGGCAAGATCGGGACCGCAGCGGGGATCGTCCCGTCGGGCATGTACCGCTACTTCCCGAGCAAGGCCGGGATCCTGGTGAGCGCCCTCGATCAGGCGGCGGAGGGCGTTGCGGGGGCGATCGCGGAGGTCTCCACCTCGGTGCAGGACCCCGCGGACCGGCTCGCCGCGCTCGCGCAGGCCTACGTGCAGCTGTCCTTCCTGCGGTCGAAGCTGATGACCGTCTACTTCCGCGAGATCGGCAACGTCCCGGACGCCGACCGCAGCCGGCTCGCGGGCATCCAGCGGGCCAACATCGCGGCGTTCGCCGACGCGGTGGTCGCCGTGCGACCCGAGCTCACGTCCGCGGAGGCCACGTTCCTCGTGCACGCGGCGTTCGCCGTGGTCTTCGACGTGGGCCGCACCCGGCGCTTCGACACGGACCCCGCCTTCCAGGCCGAGGTGTACGCCCTCGTCTGCGCGGTGCTGTTCCCCGCCTGACCGCGCGCGCTCAGACGAGGGACTTGCCGGCGCCGATCCGCACGCGCACCTCCAGCAACACCGATCGCGTCGGCCCGAACCGCAGGAACCGCGGGATGAAGCGGTTGACGAACGCCACGAACGCGAAGAGGTTGTCGAACCGGCGCTGATCCGCCGCCGTCCACTCGACGTGCATCTGTTCCCGGAAGTACGGCGCGAGGAACCCGGCCGTGAGGAACTTCAGCAGGCCGCCGAACACCAGCCGCATCGGCCAGTTGATCATCCGCAGGTTCAGGAGATCGTCGATGTACGCCGCGATGGGCTCGTCCAGGCGGGTCTCGGCGCACGCGCGGACCCAGTACTCGTCGAACTCGGCGCGCGTCGCCGGCCACATGTCGCGCGGCACCTGCAGGGTCGTGCCGAGCGTCGCGCAGGACTGGTAGAAGCTCTCCGCCTGATTCTCGGGGAGCTTGCCGTTGAGCATCTGGTACGTGTCCTCGAATCCGACGAAGAGGCACGAGGCGACCCAGAGCTGCAGGTTCCGGTCGAAGGCGTTGTACTTGACCGGGGCTCCCGGTTTCGACTGCACGTGCCGGTGCACCGCATTGACCGCCTCACGGTAGGCCTCCTTCTCCGCGTCGGTGCCGAGGATCGCGACCGCGAGGTACTGGGTCGTGGTGCGCGCGCGCTTCCACGGGTGCTTCATCAGTGCGCCGCTCTCCACCGGGGATTCCGCAACGCCGTGCCCCACCCCGGGGCTCATCATCTGCATCGCCACGTTGGCGGCGGCGCCGGCGAACCCCCAGAAGTCGAGCGCATCGGTGACCGCCAGCTCCCGCTTCGTGTACCTGCGGTGGGTGCTCGGTATCGCGATCCTGGTGCGCTCGAGGGTGAGTGGCGCACCGTCGGGCGAGCCGACGTCGCCGGCGGGGCTGGGCGAGCGTGACATGGCGGTGCTCCTATCGGGTCGGCGGGAGGGTCGCGAGGTGGTCGTTGAGCCGGACCAGCCCCACGACCGCGAGGGCGGCGGCCGCGAGAACGACGGCGACGAGCAGCAGCCAGGCCGCGATGCGGACGACGGCAGGCACCTGCTGCCGTCCGCCCAGGATCTTCACGTACTGGACCACCACGTCGATGATCCACACCAGGGCCATCACTGCATCGTCACGTTCGAGAAGAGCAGCACCGGCCAGCAGACGATGGCGCCGAGGAAGGAGATGATGCGATCGATTCCACTGAGGTTCCCGAGGTGGTCCATGTGCGTCAGCGACCAGACCAGGCCGATGATCCCGTAGGGGATGCCGACCAGGATCAGGAAGCCGAGGAACTCCGAGACCTTCATCTCGTAGTCGAGGAAGCGCTGCAACATCGTTCGTCCTCCGGACGGTCAGTTGGGGGTGCCCGACGGTGCCGGGAGTGCGGGCATGGTCGGGGTGGCGGGAGGCTGCGGGGTGGCCGCGGCGGACGGGTTCGCGGACGGTGTCGTGCCGGTGCCGCCGAGGCCGTTGAGCACGGCGTTGGGGTTCGCGGGATCGCCCGCCTCCGTGATGATCCAGTCGCGGTTCCGGTCGAGGCTCACCGAGTAGGTGCTGGTGCTGATGGTGCCCTGCGGCGCCTGGATGTTCTGCGAGGAGACGTCGACGGCGACCTTCACCTGATAGATGCCGTTCACTTCGGAGGTGGTCTTGGCGAAGGACGCCCGCCCGCTGGAGGTGAGCCGCAGCGGCGTGACCACCTCGCGCATGACGTCGAGGATCGAGTCGAACTTCTTCGCCAGTTCCGGTGTCACCCCGGCCTTCACGCCGTTGAGCCACGGGGTCAGGTCGCGGTAGTCCATGGTCGCCGCCTTCACGGCGTAGTCGGAGGCGATCTGCTCCGCCCGGGCGCGGTCCGCGGCCTCCTGGCGCTCGGTGGAGAGCGTCCGGGTCTGCAGATACAGGAGCACGGAGACGGCGACGAGCGCCACGACGACCACCGTCGCGAGCACGGTCCGCAGTGTGCCCGACGTCGTCCGTCCGGCGGTCGCGGGGGATTCCGTACGCGCCTTCGTCCGTGCGGCGCCGGACGTGCCCGCGGGTCGGTCCGCCGACGGCGGCTTCGTCGTCCGCTTCTTCTCGGTCGAGACCACGGGGCCCGGCGTCGCGTCGGCGTCCTCCGTGGAGTCCGTCGAGTCCGCGGCCACCGGAGCGGCCTCGGCTTCGGCGGCGGTGCCGCGGGGGTCGGTCTCGGGCGTGCCGGCGGCGGCCTCGTCGGGGCCGTCGTGCTCCTGCGCCATGGGGTCCTCTCGAGTCAGGGGCGGGGAAGGGTCAGGGTGACGCGGGCGGCACCGTCGGTACCGGCCACCTGCAGGGCGTTCGACAGGAGCGTGCTGAGATCGATCTGGGGCACCGTGCGATTGAGCGCCGAGAAGATCGAGATGAACGGCCCGCCGGTGGTGGCGAGCGCGGGTAACAGCTCGTCCAGGTACGGCTTGAGCCGCCTGAGGAAGGGGTCGACGGTGTTCACGAACGGGTCCGGCGCGTTGAGCGTCAACACCATCCGCTGCACGGCCTGCACCGCACTGAGCACCACGTTCCCGGTGTTCTCGAACTCGGCGCCCAGGCGCTGCACGGCGTTCGCGGTCCAGTCCAGATCCGCCGAGTAGACCTGCGTGTTGGCGAACATGCTGCGGATCGCCGGCATCCGGCTGAGCACCGTCGAGCTGAGCAACTGGCCCGCCCGGCTGAGCGTGGTCAGGTCGTCCTCGCGGCCCGACGTGGCCTGCCACGCCGTCTTGACGATCCCACCGAGCGCTCCCGCGTCGGCCGTGCGGTTCAGGGCGGCGAGCGCCTGGAAGACGTCGCTCACGGACCGCGATTGGGTGACCGCGGTCGCCGGGATCTCCGCGCCGGACGCGAAGACGGCGCCGCCGGAGGAGCGGGGCGCGAACTCCACATAGGGCTCGCTGAGAGCGCTGAGCTGCTCGACCGACAGGGCCGAGTCGACGGGGATGCGGTAGTCCGACGGGTAGCGGAGCGCGATCCGCACCCCGTCGGTCGACGGCTCGACGGCGGTGACGTCGCCGATCCGGACGCCGCGCAGCAGGATCGGCGAGCCGGTCGCCAGCTGTCCGGTGTGCGCGAGCTTGAGGGACAGCGTCGTGTACGTCACGCCCGGCCGCAGCCCCATGTACCCGACGAGGAGGATGAACAGCCCGACGAGGAGGACGACGGTGAAGGTGACCGCATTGGCGAGGAGTTCCTTCTTCATCGCACCGCCCCGATCATGCGCATCGCGCGGAGCGCCTGCTCCGCCTTCTCCGCGGTGGGTACCGCGGGCCCGTCGGAGACCTTCACGACGTTCACCTTGGGGCCGTGCTCGACCCACGGGATGATGGTGTCCCGAAACAGGTTCCGCAGATTGATGAGGTTGTCCGGACGGGTGGCGCCCACCGGCCGGTCGAGGAGCAGCAGCGGGCTGACGACCTGGGTGAAGAGGGCGGCGAGGTCACGGATGCCGGGGGTCAGCGGTGCGGCGTTCTTCAGCAGTGGCGCCAGCGAGGCGTAGACCTCGGTCACGCGGGCGGTCTCGGAGATGATGCCCCAGCGGCGGAGGCCCTCGGGCGCGAGGTACTCGCTGAGCATCGCGTGCTCGGCCGCGAGCGATCCGGTGACCCCGACGACGGAGCGGAGCGCGGTGTCGAGCGAGCTCGTGTCGTTGGCCCAGGCCATGATCGTGGACGCCAGGTTGTCGGTGATCTTGCGGGTGCGGGCCGGATCGTCGGGGAAGGCTCCGTCGATCCGTTGGATCGTGTTGCCCAGCTGCGAGACTCCGCCGCTGCCGAGGAAGCCCGACAGGCTGGTCATGAGGTCCTCGATGTGATCCGGCGGGCGGCTCTGCGCGAGGGGGATGAGCCCGCCCGCGCGCAGCGGTTGCGCGGTCGAGGTGGGCGCCGAGACGAGGGCGATGTAGACATCGCCGAGGAGCGTGTCCTGCCGCAGTTCGGCGGTGGTGTCCGTGGGGATGGTGGCCGGCTCGCTGATGTTCAGGGTCGCGACGGCGCGGTCGCCGTCGAGCCGAACCGATTCCATCCGGCCCACGGAGCGGCCGTTGAACCGGACCTGCGCCTGGTCGGGCAGGTTGAGGGCGTTGGAGAACTCCACGCGCAACGGCCATCCCGAGGTGGACCAGGTGGTCGGATCGGGCAACGTCGACGGGCTCGCCCGGAGCACACCGACGACGCCGAGTCCGAGGACGACCAACAGGAGAAGGCCGCGGGTGATGCGGCTGCGCAGTGTGGGGCGGTTCATCGGGCGGCTCCCGTCCCGCGGAGGATGGCCGAGATCAGGTCGACATCGATGTGGCCGGGGTCGACGACCTTGCACTGGCCCGGTGCGATCCGGTTGACGTTCGCACAGGTCAGTTCCGGGTTGCGGGCGACCATCTTCGTCGGCGGCGGGGTGAAGACGATCTTGAGGCCGAGGGTGCGCTGGTCGAAGGAGACGTTGAAGGCGTCGATCAGCGGCGGGAGGAAGCCGAGGAGATCGCCCCAGTTCTTGACGCCGGCGCTGACCAGCCGCGACGCCGGGATGACGGTGTCCAGGATCGGCCAGAGATTGTGACCGTAGTGGGAGATCAGGTCGCGCAGCAGCTTTCCGAGCGGGATCAGGGCCTCGGCGAGGGTCTCGGTCGTCTTCGCGGTCGGCACGATGATGTCGGCGAGGCCGTCGGGGGTGGTCAGGAGGAGCTGCTTGAGCGGGTTCCAGTTCGCGGTCATGCCGCCGGTGAGGGAGGAGAGCGAGTCGATGCTGCGGCCCACGTCGCCGATACCCGGCCCCGGATCGTCGAGAAGCGCGGCGAGGCTCTCGATGACACCGTTGACGTCGGGCCCGGTGCCGTCGACGGCCGCCGCGAGCGAGGTGAGCGAATCCTGAACCTGCTTGGTCTGCTCGGGCCCGCCGCCGGTGGTGAGCTTGGCGGCCGCGTCGCCGAGGGAGCTGAGACTGCGGCTCAGGGACTGCGGGGTCTTGGTGTCCGTCAGGCACGTCCCCGCCTGCAGCGCGGGGCCCTTGCGGGCATCGTCGATGAGCGCCAGCTGTCGGGAGGCGATCAGCGAGGCGGCGACGGTGACCGCGCCGGTGCCGGAGCTGACGGCCTGGTCGGCGTCGACGTCGAACTCCACTCGGGCCGCGGCGTTCTCGGGGCTCACCGCGGTGACCCTCCCGATCGGAACGCCGAGCCGGGTCACCGGGTTGCCGACGTAGAGCCCGATCGCGTCGGGCATCAGCGCGCAGTACCGCGTCTGCGCCTTCTCGGGAGTCCGCGCGACGTACAGCGCGCCGGCGATGATCGACCCGACCACCGTGATCGCGATCGCGGTGACCAACCATTTCGAGCCCAGGATCTTGGAGATCATCAGCACGGTGCCCCTTCCAGCGGGATGCAGTACTGGGACGAGATCGTGGGGACGGAGCCGTCGAAGACGATGGTGCCGTCCGGTTTCACCGAGGACTGGATCCGCCCCAGCAGGGCCATCGCGTCGTCGATCATCTTCTGGTACTTGGTGAGCAGTGCGCCGATCTGGCCCGACATGAGGTTGAACTGGGCCTCCATCGAGGCGAGGTTCTCCTGGTAGAAGTTCGCCGGCGGAATGATCCGCTTGAGCACGAGATCGAGCGAACTCATGAAGCGCTTGTACCCGGCGACGTTCAGGCGCGCGGTGGAGAAGTAGATGTTCATGTCGCGCATCACCTGGGTGAGGACGTCGCCGTTGCGGTCGATGGCGGCGGAGTACTCGGACAGCGTCTGCACGAAGCCGCCGACCTCGTCCTTCTGCGTCGAGATGCTCTGCACCACGCCCTGCAGGGTGGACAGCAGCTCCTTCATCTGCCCGGAGTTGCCGCTCGTCGCCCGCTGGATCTGGGCGAGCGACTCGCGCAACGGCGTCGGGTCGATCGCGCGGATCTTCGGATCGGCCTGCTGGAAGGTCTCCACCAGGCTGTACGGGATTCGCACGCGGGCCGGCGGGATCGCCGTAGCGCCCAACGAGGAGGTGCCGATCGAGTCGATGTCGACGAAGTACCCGCCGACGCCGGTCAGCATCTTCACCGCCACCCGGGACTGATCGCCGATGTGCACCTTCTTCTTGATCCGCAGGCCCACGTTCACGTGGCCGCCCTCCAGTGCCACCCCCGCGACGGAACCTACGGAGACGCCGGCCACGCGGACGTCGTCGCCCGGGCGGACCATGCCCGCTTCGGGGAAGTTCGCGGTGTAGGTGGTGGTGCCGATCGGACGGACCGCGAGCACCGAGCTGGCGATCATCAGCACGAGCGCGAACGCCACCCCGAGGACGCCGAAGGTGAGCTGCCGCTTCTTCGAACTCGGCTGCGCCCAGGCCTCCTCGATGCCGGAGGCGAGCTTCGTCGCGATGCCGTAGCCGTCGCGCAGCAGGTTCACGGGCAGGTTCAGCGCTTGCACAGCGTCACCTTCGATCCGCGGAGGAAGACGAGGACGCCGGCCGGTAGCTGGGCCTCGCCGCGGCTGCAGCCGGTGTCCCCGCCGGCGGAGGGGACCTGCTGCTGGGTCAGGTTCGCGAACAGTCCGGGGAGCAGCGCGGCGAGGTCCACGAGGCTCTGCAGGCGCGGTAGTTCGGGGCGGGCGAGCTCGAGGAGCGAGCTGCCGGCGGGCTGCAGGCCCGCGCCGCGCAGGAGCGAGTCCGCGGCCGAAATCAGTTCGGCGCCCTGATCGGACAGGATCTTCGTCGACGGCGCCGCGTTCCGCATCACCTCGCCGATGCCCTTCAGATAGCCGATCACGGTGGGCAGGGAGCCGGACTTCCCGCCGAGGCTGTCGTTGATCGTCTTCAGGTTGCGCACCAGGGTCTGGAGGAGCGCGGAGCGGTCATTGGTGAACCGGCTCAGCGTCTGCAGCGCGTCGAGCAGCGGCCCCAGGCCGGAACCGTCGCCTTCGACGACGGCCGCGATCGACTGCGCGAGATGGTTGATCTGCTCGGGCTGCATCGCGGCGAGGACCGGCTGCAGGCCGTTGAAGATCGTCGTGACGTCGAACGAGGGCACCGTCCGGTCGGTCCCGATCGTCGACTTCGGGTCGACGGTGCCGGCCTGCGCGTCGCTCGGCGAAAGGTCCAGATACCGCAGGCCGGTGAGGTTCTGGAATCGGATCGACAGCGTGGTGGCGGTGGTGATCCGCTGGTCGCGGTTCACTGTGAACGCGACCCGCGCCAGCGAGCCGCGCGTCGCGTCGTCCTGGTCGAGCGTGACATCGCTGACCTTGCCCACCTGCACCCCGAGCAGCCGGACGTCGTCGCCGGAACGGAGACCGGAGGCGTTGGTGAACATGGCCGTGTACGGCGACTGCGCGGCCTGCGCGGGTCGCGTGAGCGCGCGGACGGTGAACGCCCCGCCCACGGCGATGAGGACGACGAAGATGAGCAGCAGGGTTCCGGGATTGCGGGCGGTGCGCACGTCAGCGGCCCCTCGTCGTGGTCGGCGCGGTCGTGGTCGGTGCGACGCCGGTGGTGGCGGTCGCCGTCGCACCGGGTGATGGTTTCGGCGCGGGAGTGACCTTCGGCGGGGCGGGCCTGCCGGGCGGGGTCACGGAGAACTGGGGTACGGGCGGCAACAGCGACGCGATCGCGGGGAACTGCTGGAACGTGACGTCGAGATTCAGGACCGGACCGGATCCGTTGTCCGGCATGGACCGCCGGATCCGCTCGATGAGCTCCTCGAGCTGGCGGCCGTTGCGCGCGGCGTCGGGGAAACTCGTGACCGCCCGGGTGGCGAGCTCGCGGACGGGCACCAGGACCTCGGTGAGCGCGGCGACGTTGGGCGCGCTGAGCAGAGCCGTGAGTGCGGGTGAGAAGTCGTGGGAGATGGCGTCGATCGTGCCCTTCTGCCGCTCCGGGTAGCCGGGGGTGTCCGGACCCGACCAGGACCAGAGCGCGCGCAGACCGGGCAGCATCCGCTTGACCGACGAGTCCAGTGCGCCGAGCGTCGACGCGATCGTCGGCAGTGTCTCGGACGTCGGGATCCGCTGCGTATCGGCGTTCGCCTCCGCGATCGCGCCGACCGCGCCGAGGAAGGGCAGGAACTGCCGCGTGGTGGTGTCCAACTGGGCGATGAGCTCGGCCATGTGCGGGCGGAAGCTCTCGCGCTCCATCGTGCTGAGGGACCGGAGCAGCGACGCCATGGTGCCGTCGTCGGGGGCCGAGAGCGGCTCCCAGGAGGCGCCCGAGGTGAGGGCGCGGCCACCCCGGCCCGGGGTGAGCGCGACGACCGTGATGCCGAACATGTTGCCCGGCGCGAAGGCGACCTTGACGGCGTCGGTCACCAGATCGTCGGCGGCGCCGTTGAACCGCATGGCGACGCCGAGCCGGCCGGCGCCGCGGTCGACGATGTCGGTGACCTCGCCGACGCGGAGTCCGTCCATCTCCACGGCGGTACCCGGCCCGACGCCGGGAGCGACGTTGCGCACCACCAGGGTCAGGGTCTTCGGCGGCGTGGTCATGATCGCGCGGACCGCCCAGATCGTGGTGGCGGCCAGGACCACCACGAGGACCGCGGCGATGCCGCGGCGCAGCAGCACGGGGCCGGGCGTCATCATGCCCGTCACCGGCGAGGGCCATCGCGTCGTCACGTCGTCACCCCCGGAAGACCAGTTCGCTGCTGGCACCCCAGATGCCCAGGGTCATCAGCATGTCGAGCACCACGATGGCCACCATCGAGGCGCGGACGGCGCGCCCGGACGCGACGCCCACGCCCTCGGGCCCGCCGGCGGCGAAGAAGCCCTGGTAGCAGTGGATGAGGATCACGGCACAGATGAAGACCACGACCTTGGCGATGGAGGCGATGAGGTCGGCGGGCGAGAGGAACTGCTGGAAGTAGTGCTCGTAGGTGCCCGCCGCGTCGCCCTGGGCGAGCGTGACGATCGTGCTGCTGGCGAAGAAGCTCACGATGATCGCGATGAGGAAGATCGGCACGATCGCGACCACGCCGGCGATCATGCGGGTGCTGACCACGAAGGAGATCGAGCGGAGGCCGAGCGCCTCCAGCGCGTCGATCTCCTCGGTGATCCGCATGGCGCCGATCTCGGCGGTCATGCGGCAGCCGGCCTGGACGGCGAAGCCGGCGGCGGCGAGGATCGGCGCGAACTCGCGGGTGTTGGCCAGCGCCGCGATGACGCCGGTGAGCGGGCCCATGCCCAGCAGGTCGAGGGAGGCGAAGGCCTGGATCGCCACGGTGCCGCCGACCGCGAGGCCCAGGACCACCATCATCAGCGACGTTCCGCCGCCGACGATCACCGCGCCGCGGCCCCAGGTGAGGTCCGTGATGGTGCGGACCGTCTGCTTGGGGTAGTTCCGCAGCGCGTGCGGGATGAGCGTGACCGAGGCGACGACGAAGGACACCATTTGGCCGAGGCGCGCGAGGGCACCGCGCAGCGAATCCGTCAGCCTGCCGAGGGTGCGGAACCCTCTCGGGCGGTAGGGCGCGATCGTCACGGAATCAGCCGACCTCTCGTGCGGGACGGAGAGGGATGTGTGTGAGGTGCGCGGAGGTGCATGTCAGCCCACCCTCGTGCGGGACGTGGAGAGATGTGTGTGAGGTGCGTGGAGGTGCATGTCAGCCCACCCTCATGGGGAAATAGGTCGTGTAGATCTGGGTGAGCGCGAAGTTGAGCACGATGATCCCGACGGTGGAGACCACGACGGTGGTGTTCACGGCGTCGGCGACCCCGCGCGCGCCGCCCTTCGCCTCGAGACCGTGCTGGCAGCCGAGGACGGCGATCATGATCCCGAAGATCACCGCCTTGAACAGTGCGAACCCGAAGTCGCGGGTGGTGGCGTAGGCGCCGAAGCTGAGCCAGTAGCTGCCCGGCGTGACGTCCTGTCCGGCGATGGCCAGGTAGTACGCGGCGCCGATGCCGACGACGGTGATGAAGACGCAGAGCAGCGGCGCGACGAAGGCTGCCGCCAGAATGCGCGGCACCACGAGCCGGCGGACGGGGTCGATGCCCATGACGCGCATGGCGTCGACCTCCTCGCGGATGGTGCGGGAGCCGAGGTCGGCGGCGATCGCGGAGGCGCCGGCGCCGCCCAGCAGCAGCCCGGCCGCCATGGGGGCGGCCTGCTGGATCACCGTGAGGCCGCTCGCGGCGCCCATCAGCGAGCCCGCACCGATCTGGTTGACGATGCTGCCGATCTGGATCGTGACGATGACGCCGAACGGGATGGCCATGAGGAAGGCGGGGATCGCGGTCACGCTCACCAGGAACCAGGCCTGGACGACGATCTCCCGGAACTGGACGCGGCCCCGGAGGAGGTCGGCAACCATGGACACCAGGGAGTGGAGGACGAGTTCGACGGTGCGACCGAGGGTGCGGACCGGGCCGAGCGCGTTGTCGTCGAGATTCCTGCGGAGTGCGTCGAGTGCGCCGGGTCGCGCGGTGGGCGCTTCCTGAGACGATCGCGATGCCATAGCTCACCTCCTTCCTGGCACATGTTAGGGAATGTTCTCTATCTCGGCAGGGTTTTGCGATGATTTTCCGGGCCGACTCGTCAGTCGACTGATTTCGCTGGTGGCAGGGGGTTGGGGTACCCTGGTCCGGTTGCCTTGAGGGCAACGCTCCTGCCGTGGAGAGTCCACGGCCGCATAGTCCATAGGAGGAGGCGAAAAGCCCATGCGTAATTACGAACTGATGGTGATCCTGGATCCGAGCCTGGATGAGCGCACCGTCGCGCCCTCGCTGGAGACCTTCCTGAACGTGGTCCGCAAGGACGGCGGATCGATCGGGAACGTCGACATCTGGGGCAAGCGCCGTCTTGCTTACGAGATCTCGAAGAACGCCGAGGGCATCTACGCGGTGATCGATCTGACCGCCGAGCCGGCGACCGTCAACGAGCTGGATCGTCAGCTCAAGCTGAACGAGTCGGTGCTTCGCACTAAGGTGCTGCGGCAGAACTAGTCGCGCACTAACTACAGGGAGAAGACACCATGGCAGGCGACACGATCATCACGGTCATCGGCAATCTGACGGCGGATCCGGAGCTGCGCTTCACCCCGTCGGGTGCGGCGGTGGCCAACTTCACCGTCGCCTCCACGCCCCGCACGTTCGACCGGAACTCGAATGAGTGGAAGGACGGCGAGGCGCTGTTCCTGCGCTGCAACATCTGGCGTGAGGCGGCGGAGAACGTCGCCGAATCGCTCACGAAGGGCACGCGCGTCATCGTCTCCGGCCGGCTCAAGCAGCGGTCCTACGACGATCGTGACGGCAACAAGCGCACGGTGGTGGAACTCGAGGTCGACGAGATCGGCCCCTCCCTGAGGTATGCGACGGCGAAGCCGACGCGCACGCAGCGCGGCGGTGGCGGCGGCGGTTTCGGTGGCGGCAACCAGGGCGGCGGTGGCGGTTACAGCCAGCCCGCCCAGCAGGCTCCGCGCCAGAACCAGCCCGCAGACGATCCGTGGGGCAGTGCCCCCGCGGCCGGGAGCAGCTTCGGCGGCGGCAACGACGATCCGCCGTTCTGATCCCCGGGATCGAACACTGTGAAGGGCGCAACCGGCTCGCCGGGCGCCCAGTAGACCTCATCAAGGAGTACCAACACCATGGCCGGTAAGGGCAATGGCCGGAAGGTGCGCGTCGAGAAGGCCGTCAAGGCCAAGGCGTGCACGTTCTGCAAGGAGAAGAACACCAAGATCGACTACAAGGACACGACGCTGCTGCGTCGGTTCCTGTCGGAGCGGGGCAAGATCCGCAGCCGTCGCGTGACGGGCAACTGCGTCCAGCACCAGCGCGACATCGCGATCGCCGTCAAGAACGCGCGTGAGGTGGCCCTGCTGCCGTTCACGTCGACGACCCGCTAAGGAGGGGTGAAGAAATGAAGCTCATCCTCACCGCCGACGTCGACAACCTGGGCGCCCCCGGCGACACCGTCGAGGTCAAGGACGGCTACGGCCGTAACTACCTGCTGCCCCGCGGCCTGGCCATCGTCGCCACCCGTGGCGCCGAGAAGCAGGTCGAGGGCATCCGCCGCAGCCAGGAGGCCAAGCGCGTGCGCGGCCTCGATCACGCCAACGAGCTGAAGCAGGCCATCGAGGGCCTGGAGTCCGTCTCGCTGACCGTGAAGACCGCCGATTCGGGCAAGCTCTTCGGCTCGGTCACCGCTGCCGATGTCGCCGCCGCGCTCAAGTCCGCCGGCGGCCCCGCCGTCGACAAGCGCAGCATCGAGCTGCCGCAGGGGCACATCAAGTCCACGGGCTCGTTCCCGGTGGTCGTGGTGCTGCACCCGGACGTGCGCGCGAAGTTCGCGCTCACCGTCGCCGCGCAGTAGTCGCACAGACGAGAAGAACCCCCATCGCCTCCGGGCGGTGGGGGTTCTTCCGTGTCCGGGTCGGTCAGACGGTGATGGTGCCGACGCAGGGGGTGCTGGTCTGGGTGCCGATCCACTCGCTGCCCGCGCCGGCCTTGATGACCAGGTTGAAGGTCACGGCGCCCTTGCCGGTGGTGATGGGCGTCTTGTTCAGGGTGGGCAGGGGGCCGACACCGTTGAGCTTGGCGCTACCGAACTTGCCGGAGGTGGTGTTGTTCCACGACAGGCTCGCGGACGAGGCGAACTGGCTCAGGACGAGGTCGCGGGCGCCCGCGTTGCCGGTCGCGGAGACCAGGATCTGGCCGGGGGCGCCGACGGTGGCGGTCACCTTCCAGGTCAGCATCTGGCCTCCGACCACGAACATGGGGTTCGCGCTCGTGCAGGTGGCGGACACCGAGGCGGGCTTCGGCTTCGGCTTGGGGGCGGGGGTCGGGGCCGCCCCCGCGGATCCGATGGCGCACGTGGCGACGGCCGCGAGCGCGACCGCGACGCCGGCCGTGCGCGCCGAGATCGTGGAGGTGTTCATCGGGTGGATCCTTCCGCAGTGATTGATGCACCGATCAGAATACGCGGCCACCGGGGCCGGAAGAAGGTGCACCGGTGTTGCGTGACGCGTTCGCGCTGGTAGGGGGCACGGCAGGTGACCGGTCGGTAACAACTGAGGGTGGTTTTCGCAGCCCGACGGTGACCGATTCACTCACGACACGCCCGAATGTCAAGTCGGTGCGACACGCGGAGGAATCTCGATCCACAACGGTACCCACCCTCATTACCCGATATGAACTGGGGCGACGCCGAACGCCCTCCCGAGTTTCCACAAGTTTTCCCCATCGGTCCACACCGGCGTCCCCACCCTGACCGCGCGCCATCCACAATCCACTCACAGATCCATCCACAGCTCCGCTTTGCGGTGTCGAGCGGAGGGCCTAGCGTTCACGTGCGTCGGTCGCGCTCCCGTGCGAGGTTTGCTATTCGAAAACCTGTCAGGGGTCCGCGGTAGACCGATCGCAGTACGGGTGAGTCCTCGCCGCCGCTCGGCGGCCGGGACGCGAGAGAGGTGGGTGCGCGGTGTCGGTCACGGACGAGCAGGAGTTCACTCCGGGGCCCGGGCCCGTGGGTCGTCCGGAGCCCCGGCCCGACGGTCCGCCCGCCGAGGACTTCGGCCGCCAGCCCCCGCAGGACATCGCCGCCGAGCAGTCGGTGCTGGGCGCCATGATGCTCTCCAAGGACGCCATCGCGGACGTCCTCGAGGTCATCAGCCCGGGCGACTTCTACCGTCCCGCGCACCAGTCGGTGTACGACGCGATCCTCGACCTCTACGGCGCGGGGGAGCCCGCGGACGCGGTCACGGTCTCCGCCACGCTCGACCGCAAGGGCGAGCTCAAGCGCGTCGGCGGCGCCCCCTATCTGCACACCCTGATCTCCACCGTGCCCACCGCGGCCAACGCGGGCTACTACGCGGAGATCGTGGCAGAGAAGGCCATCCTGCGGCGCCTCGTCGAGGCCGGGACCCGGATCGTCCAGTACGGCTACTCGGGGTCCGACGGTGCCGACGTGGCCGAGGTCGTGGACCGGGCCCAGGCGGCCGTCTACGACGTCACCGAGCGCAAGGCCTCCGAGGACTACGTGATCCTCGAGGAGCTGCTGCAGCCCACGATGGACGAGATCGACGCCATCGCCTCCCGCGGCGGCGTCAGCATGGGCGTGCCCACGGGCTTCACCGACTTCGACGCGCTCACCAACGGCCTGCACTCCGGCCAGATGATCATCGTCGCCGGCCGTCCCGGTGCGGGTAAGTCGACGATGGCGCTCGACGTGCTGCGGTCCTGCACCATCGAGCACCAGATGCCAGGCGTCCTGTTCAGCCTCGAGATGAGCAAGACCGAGGTGGTCATGCGCCTGCTCTCCGCGGAGGCGCGGATCAAGCTGGCCGACATGCGCTCGGGCAAGATGTCCGACGACGACTGGACCCGCCTCGCGCGCCGCATGTCGGAGATCTCCGAAGCGCCGCTCTTCGTCGACGATTCGCCGAACCTCACGATGATGGAGATCCGCGCGAAGGCCCGCCGGCTCAAGCAGCGGCACGACCTCAAGCTCATCGTCATCGACTACCTGCAGCTGATGACGTCGGGCAAGAAGGTCGAATCCCGTCAGCAGGAGGTCTCGGAGTTCTCCCGGCAGCTCAAGCTGCTCGCGAAGGAGCTCGAAGTCCCGCTCATCGCCGTCGCACAGCTCAACCGTGGTCCCGAGCAGCGCACCGACAAGAAGCCCCAGGTCGCCGACCTCCGTGAGTCCGGCTCGCTCGAGCAGGACGCCGACATGGTCGTCCTGGTGCACCGCCCCGACGCCTACGAGCGTGACGACCCCCGCGCCGGCGAGGCCGACTTCATCCTCGGCAAGCACCGCGCCGGCCCCACCGCGACCGTCACCGTCGCCCACCAGCTGCACTACTCCCGCTTCGTGGACATGGCCAAGGGCTGACAGCGTCCTTGTAGGGTCCCAGATTCCGTGGCGGAATCCCAAGCTACGTGGCGGACAGTTGGCGGATCCGCCAACTGTTTGGGACACGCCGGGGCACGTCCCCGCATCTGAGGGCGGAAGTGGCACCGTCAAGACCATGTCGCCCGGCAGCTCCGCGGGGACCGCGGTGGAAGTATCGTTCCGCCGCGGTGAGGACCTCTGTGAGCGGACCGTGGAGTGGAAGTCGGCCGCAATGGAGGACCTTCGCGAGGCAGCGCCGTGGCGCACATTTCGCTGGTATCGAGGGCAGAAACACTACTCGGGGTGGTACTGGTCGAGCACTACCCGCGATCTGGTGATCTATGAGTCCCGCCTGGAGCTCGCTAACCTGATGCTCGCAGACTT
This sequence comes from Tsukamurella sp. DT100, assembly GCF_049844855.1. Classification (NCBI taxonomy): domain Bacteria; kingdom Bacillati; phylum Actinomycetota; class Actinomycetes; order Mycobacteriales; family Tsukamurellaceae; genus Tsukamurella; species Tsukamurella sp. DT100. The sequence continues at coordinate 3,971 of NZ_JBNCLV010000012.1, read as the reverse complement.
CGACGATCGGGTTCGGGGCATCGTGGCCCAGCCTTTCCTTCTCGCGACTGAGGTCGATGGTGTCCTGCGGAGGCACGTTCCGGACTTCCTACTCGATACTGATTCCGGCCCGGTCGTCGTTGACGTAAAGCCTGCTCGACGGCTTGATAATGATGATGTTGCAAGGGTTTTGAACTTGACTCGGGATGTCGTCGAGGCCAAGGGGTGGCGATACGAGGTCGCCACCGAGCCGCCGCCGCGGAGGGCCGCGAATGTCAGATTCCTCGCTGGCTATCGGCGCGAGAGTGCAATCGTGCCTGACCATTGCGAGGCGGTTCAGGCGGTCGCTCAGGTGGGATTGACGATTGGTGCTCTCATCGATCGGATGCCAGATCGTCCTGACGCGAGCGTGCGAGCGGCGGTGCTGCACTTGATATGGCGGCGTCGGCTGCACGTCGACATTGACGCCGCAATCACTAGTCGCACTCAGATTTCGAGGGTCTTGTGAGTGGCGTTGAGCGGGTTGAGGTTGGCGGACGGTACATGTACGACGGCGAGGCGTTCGAGATCGTGGAGCTCGCCACGGCTAAGGGCGTCGTCGATGTGCTGGGGAAAAGCGCTGCAGGGCAGTACATGCGAGTTGGCCTCGCGGAGTTGCTGTCTTCGGTCCGGGGTCGGGTCCTCCCGACCGGCCCTGGCGTTTCGAGCACTGATGCAACCGAGCCTGCAGGCGTCATCTTCGGTGAGTTGTCCGCGGCAGAGCTTCAGAAGGTGACGGAACGCGCGGGGCACGTACGCGAGATTCTTACCGGGTACAGATCTGGCAGCGCGGAGACTGCGAGCAAGGGGGAGCCCAGGCCGGAGTTTTCCGGCGACCGCCCGCTCACTGACCGCTACGCAGCGAAGGCGCGCGAACTGGGCGTCGGCTTGCGATCTGTGGAGCGGTGGGTGTCCAAGTTCCGCACTGAAGGGCCCGCAGGCCTGGTAGACGCGCGACGTACGAGAGAGGCGGAGCCCTTCCCGTCTGTCGATCGGCGGTGGTTAGACACAGCTGTCGAAGTCATGGTTGAGCACGCCACCGAGTCGAAACCGTCCCGCACGATGGTGATGGCACGCGCGGAGGCACGGGTCTTGGCGCGATTCGGAGAAGGGGTCGTCGCCATCCCGTCTCGGACAAATGCTTTCCGCGTTCTCGAGTATCTGGAACAGCGCTATCCCACATTTCGACTGTCTGCCAAGCGAAATCGCGACATCGCTGAGCGGCCAGAAGGCGTGTACGGCAAGCTCCGTCCAACTCGGCCTGGCGAGTACATGCTGATGGACACAACCAGGCTCGATGTCTTCGGGCTCGATCCTCTGACGCTGCGATGGGTGCAGGTCGAACTGACCGTCGCGATGGACTGGTACACCCGCTGCATCACCGGGTTGCGATTGACCCCGGTTTCCACGAAATCGGTTGATGTAGCGACCGTGATGTACGAGGTTTTCAGCCCACGTCCGGCCGGCGCGGACTGGCCGGAATACGCGGTGTGGCCAGCTCACGGAGTACCGCGGTCGGTACTTGTAGATGTCACCGCGGAGCGGCCAGCGGATGCGGCCGCTGGACCAGCTATTGTCCCTGAGACACTGGTCGTGGACCATGGCAAGGTCTACCTCTCGAACCACGTGATGAGTGTGTGCCAGCGCTTCGGGATTTCGGTGCAGCCAGCTCGGCTCCGAACCGGCCGCGACAAAGGGCCAGTTGAGCGGTTCTTTCGTACTATTCGTGAAGATCTCCTCCAGGCCTTGCCGGGGTACAAGGGACCTGATGTCCACTCCCGCGGCGAGGATCCTGAGGGCGGAGCGTTCTTCTACATCGACGAGCTCGAAAGCATCATCCGCGAGTGGGTTGCGCAGGTCTACCACCACCGCCAGCATTCGAGCCTGCTCGACCCGCGAGTTCCGGGCTTACGTATGTCGCCCGCCGCGATGTTCGAGCACGGTGTTTCTCGCGCCGGATACATTGAGGCGCCTCGCGATCCGGACCTGGCATTCGAGTTCCTCAAGCCGGTATGGCGGAAAATTCTTCACTACGGTGTCGAGATCGGAGGCCGCCGCTACAACGGAGACGGGCTCAACGGCTACCGTAACCTCGCGAGCCGGTTCACCGGCGAGGCCAAGGGACGATGGCCGATCCACTGCGATCCCGACGACATCACCAAGGTGTACTTCCGGCGCCCAGATGAGCGGACCTGGCACACATTGGTGTGGGAGCACGCACCGTCGATCGATATGCCGTTCAGCGAGGATGCACTGCTCTACGCAAGGAAGCTAGCAGCATCGAAGTACCGATTCCCCAACGACCGCCTTGCGGTAGCTGACTTGTTGGAGCGGTGGAACATCGGCCTGGGCTCGACCCGAGTGGAACGGCGCATTGCATTGAGAATGTCACGCGAGACCGAACTGTCGCAGCGACCGCAGGGCGAAGCGCGTGTGGATCGACTGCCGTCGGTCGCCCGCGTGCTCGCTCCCGACCAGGACGAAAGCGATGTGCAAGCAGAGGACACCGCGATTGATCGCGGTCTCGACTACGCCGGCGAGGAAGGTGACGACGATCGATTCGACCAGGAAAACATCGATGACTTCTACTCCGACGCGCTGGAGGACGTATGACCGAAACCGCCGCGACACTCGACAATCTGACCCTCGCCCGAAAGGAAGGGTGGCAGAAGTTCGTCAACACCCCCGCACGTGTTCCACCGGAGGCGTTGAACCGCGATGAACTCGACAGACTGACCGACAAGGAGCGCACCGACTACGACCGTGAGCGCCGCGAGTGGCACGCGAACCTCGGGCCCCTCAAGACCAGACAGCTGGTCGAGGTGCACGAAAACCTCTGGGATGTCATCGACTCCAACGCCCAGGACGGAGACAAACCGAAAGGCGCCGTTGCGATCGACGCAGTACCCGGACTAGGGAAGACCACCGCGGTATTGAGCTTCGCCCGCGCGTTCCACCGCCGCGAAGTAGCCGAGAACGGCACTACGACCGAGGAAGGTCATGAACGGTGGCCGGTGTGCCGGGTGGGACTGACCGGCAACACTGGCCTACGCGAGTTCAACCGGGCGATGCTCGCGTTCTACGCCCACCCAGGCGGCCGCCGCGGCAACGCCGCCGACTTCGCCCACCGAGCCCTGGACTGCGTGCTGGCATGCGAAACGAAGATCCTCATCGTCGATGATCTGCACTTCCTGCGGCTGCAGTCCACCTCCGGTGTCGAGGTCAGCAACCACTTCAAGTACATCGCCAACGAGTTCCCGTTGACGGTGATCTTCGCTGGCGTCGGTTTGGAGGCGCGGGGACTGTTCTCCGAGGGCAGTAGTGACCGAGATGCTCTTCTCGCGCAGACCGGCCGGCGTACAACGCGGCTGACAATGGATCCTTTCGGTGTCACCAATGATGCTGGGCGCCGGGCATGGCGTCAGACGCTCAAGGCGATCGAGCAGCGGGTGGTTCTGGCCGAAAAGTATCCGGGCATGATCGCCGACGATCTCTCTGACTACCTGTATGCCCGGTGTACCGGCCAGATCGGCTCACTGATGACCCTGATCAACCGGGGATGTCAGCGCGCGGTCCGGACTGGGTATGAGCGCCTCGACGAGGAACTGCTCGATCGGGTCAAGATCGACGAGGCATCGGAGAAGGCTCGCGAAGAACTGCGCCTGGCATTCGACAACGGCTGCCTGAGAACTCGCATCGGCAGGGCCGGATGACAGTGCCACGTTCGCTTCCCTTCAGGGTGGACCCGGTGCCGGGCGAAGCGATCGATTCCTGGCTCGAAGCGATCGCCTTCCGCGCCGACTCAGCGTGGGGAGACCTTCTCGACGCAGTCGACATACCTGCGCCTGCAGGTCTTGGGTACCCGCCCTGGACGATTGGCTATGTCAAGTTGATCTGGCCCCGGTAGGGCGGTTTCATTCGGCCCCACCTGAGTGGGGCCCTGAGCCGCTAGA